>JAZKHY010000084.1:0-40797 GCA_040385105.1 Pseudomonadota bacterium | reverse complement strand
GTGGCCTTCTCGCGGCGGATGTGCTGCTCGCGCGTCTGCAGTGCCAGGCGGTAGGTCGGGTTGCCGTGCACATCCACGCTCACGCCCACCAGGCGGCCGGGCAGCGAGCGCTTGAACGCGTCCTTGCAGGCCATGTAGGCGGCATGCGGGCCGCCATTGCACAGCGGCATGCCAAAGCGCTGCGTGGTGCCGACGACGATGTCGGCGTCCCATTCGCCGGGCGGCACCAGCAGCGTGAGGGCCAGCAGGTCGGCCGCGACGCACAGCGCCGCGCCATCCACATGGGCCTGGCCTGCGAGCGGGCGCAGGTCGTGCACCATGCCGGTGACGGCGGGGTACTGCGCCAGCACGCCAAAGTAGTCGCCGCTGGCCATGAGCTGCGGCAGCGTGGCCGTGGCCGACGACACCTTGACTTCGATGCCCAGCGGTTTGGCCCGCGTCTGGATCACTTCAATCGTCTGCGGCAGGCAGTCGCCCGCCACCAGGAACACATTGCTCTTGCTCTTGACGCTGCGTTTGGCCAGCGTCATGGCCTCGGCGGCGGCCGTGGCTTCATCGAGCATCGACGCATTGGCGATGTCCATGCCCGTCAGGTCGCAGACCATGGTCTGGAAGTTGACCAGCGCCTCCATGCGGCCCTGCGAAATCTCGGCCTGGTAGGGCGTGTAGGCGGTGTACCAGGCCGGGTTCTCCAGGATGTTGCGCAGGATGACACCCGGCGTGTGCGTGCCGTAGTAGCCCTGGCCGATGTAGTTCCTGAACACCTTGTTCTGCGACGCCATGGCCCTGAGCTCGGCCAGCGCGTTGGCTTCCGTCACCGGCGGTGGCAGCTTCATCGGGTTGGTGCGTGCGATGGCGCGCGGCACGATGCTGTCGATCAGCGCACGGCGCGAGCTCTCGCCGATGGCCTTGAGCATGTGGGCCTCGTCGGCCTCTTCAATGCCGATGTGGCGGGCGATGAACTCGCCGGGGTTTTCAAGGTCGCCGAGGGGGCGGGCGGATTGCATCAGCATTCAGGGCTCCGGAAGATGGATGCCGGGCCAAGCCCGGCATGACAGGGTTGGGGTTCAGGCGTTCTTGCTGAATTCCATGTAGGCGGGCTCGTCCATCAGCGCATCAAGCTGCGCAGCGTCGCTCATGCGCACCTTGAAGAACCAGCCGGCGCCCAGCGGGTCGGTGTTGGCCAGCGACGGGTCGGCCCGCAGCGCTTCATTGACTTCAATCACCTCGCCGCTCACCGGCATGAACAGGTCTGCCGCCGCCTTGACGGACTCCACCACACCCGCGACTTCGCCCTTGGCGAATGTCTTGCCCACCTCGGGCAGGTCCACAAACACCACGTCGCCCAGCGCGTCCTGCGCATGCACCGTGATGCCCACGACAGCGCCGGCCGCGTCGTCCGCATTGATCCACTCATGCTCTTCTGTGTATTTGACGGTCATTTCCAGTTTCTCCTAATTAATTGGGGTCAGATTCCAATTACCACGATGTGAATTGATCAGCCGCGGTAGTAGCGTGCGGGTACAAATGGCATGGGGGCGACTTCCATCGGTACGGCCTTGCCGCGCACGATGGCATTCACGCGTGTGCCCTGTGAAGCAAATTCCGCGCTCACATAGCCCATGGCCACGGCCTTGTTGACGGTCGGGCCGAGCAGGCCGCTCGTCACCTCACCGATGGTGTTGCCCTCCGTGTCCTGCAGTTCAGTGTGTTCGCGCACCGGAACGCGCTCCAGCGCGATGAGCCCCACTCGCTTGCGGGCCAGGCCCTGGCCTTGCAGCTGCGCCAGTATCTTTTCGGCGCCGGGAAAGCCGCCTTCGCGCGCGCCGCCGGTGCGGCGGACTTTCTGGATGGCCCAGGTGAGCGCGGCTTCCACCGGCGTGGTGGTGGTGTCGATGTCATTGCCGTAGAGGCACAGGCCGGCTTCAAGGCGCAGGGAGTTGCGGGCGCCCAGGCCAATGGGCTTGACCTCGGGCTGCGCCAACAAGGTGCGCGCCAAGCTGAAAGCTTGCGTCTCATGCACCGAGATCTCGAAGCCGTCCTCGCCCGTGTAGCCGCTGCGGGTGACGAAGCAGTCGCAGCCGGCAATGTCAAAGCGCCCGCCGGTCATGAAGACGAGTTGGTCGATGCCGGGGGACAGGCGGGCGAGGGCGGTGACAGCCTGCGGGCCCTGCAGCGCCATGAGCGCCGTCTCGGGCATGGGAATGACCTGGCAGCGCGAGCCGATCTTCGCCTGGATGTGCGCAATGTCGCCCACCTTGCAGGCGCCGTTCACGATGACAAAGATATCTTCGCCACGGTTGAAGAACATCAGGTCGTCAATGATCCCGCCGTCGTCGTTGAGCAGCAGCCCGTAGCGCTGCTTGCCCACCGGCAGGTCGATCACGTCCGCGGGGATCAGGCTTTCAAAAGCCGCTGCAGCGTCGGGCCCCACCAGGCGCAGCTGGCCCATGTGCGAGACGTCAAACAGCCCTGCGGCATTGCGTGTGTGGTGGTGTTCGGCCATCAGGCCGGCCGGGTACTGCACCGGCATGGAATAGCCGGCAAAGGGCACCATGCGCGCGCCCAGCTCGACATGCAGGTCGTGGAGCGGGGTTTTCAGAAGCGTGGTATCGGTAGCGGACAAGGGCATTTCTCCCGGGGCAACACTGAACCATGGTAACCACCATGGGCTGCCCCCGCTGTCCGCTTTACCTGAGAGATTCGCCGGGCGATGCCGGGTTGCTCCTTCGGTGGGCCGCGCGTGGCGGCCTCTCTCCAGTGGGGTACGTCACCGGCCTTTTCAGGCCCGCAACGGTTGCCAGTCCTTTTTGCCTGAGCGTTCAGGGCACCATTGTGGGTGCCGCCTGCGCCTTCGGCGGCGTTCCCGGGGGAACGCGCTCTCCTGACCTTGTGAATTCTACAGCGCGACGGACAGCCTGCCTCGCGATCATGCTTACTTCGCGTAAACCAGGTCGCGCAGCGTCAGAGACAGCGCCGGCACATAGGTCACGACCATCAGGCACGCGATGATCACCAGCACAAACGGAATCAGGTAGGGAATGATCCTGTCCAGCGATATCCGCGCGACTGTACACGCAGCAAACAGGTTCACGCCAAACGGCGGAGTGATCATGCCCAATGCGAGATTCACCACCATCACCAAGCCGAAATGCACCGGGTCAATGCCAAAATGCATGGCAACCGGCGCAAGAATGGGCGCCAGCACGATGATGGCGGCGCTGGTTTCGATGAACATGCCGATGACGAAGAGCGCGGCGTTCACGCCCAGGAGGAACAGCGCGGGTGACTGCAGGACTGCTTCCAGCCAGCGGCCAATCGCGTCGGGCACACCGGCACGTGTCAGAAGAAAGGCAAACAAACCGGCGTTGGCAATGATGAACATGATCACCGCGCTGGACAGCACTGACTTGCGCAGGATCACAGCCAGGTCTGGCAGCCTGATCTCGCGGTAAACGACAACGCCGATGAAAAGCGCGTAGAACACTGCCACGGCCGACGCTTCCGTCGGCGTAAAGATGCCCCCGTAAATCCCGCCCAGGATGATCACCGGCATCAGCAGCGCCCATCCTGCCTGCCAGGTGGCCTTGCCCACGCTGAGCCTGCCATCACCGTCGTTCTTGCCCCAGCCCTTATAGCGGCAGTACAGGTGAACGAACAGCATGAGCGCCAGGCCGATGAAGATGCCCGGGCCGAAGCCCGCAATGAAGAGCTCGCCAATGGAAACCTCGGCGCTCACGCCATAGAGGATCATCGGAATGGACGGAGGGATGATGACGCCCAGCTCCGCGCTCGTCGCCTGCAGTGCCGCAGCGTAGCCCGTGGGGTACCCGTGTTTGATCAGGGCCGGAATCAGGATCGCCCCGATGGCAAAAGTCGTAGCCACGGACGAGCCCGATACAGCAGCAAATATCATGCAGGTCAGTACGCAGGTCATCGGCAAGCCACCCTGTACGCCGCCCACGAGGCTCTTGGCAAACTCCACAAGGCGGCGAGAAATGCCGCCGGTTTCCATCAGGTTGCCGGCCAGGATGAAAAATGGAATCGCCGCCAACGGGAATTTGTTGATGGAGTTGAACATCTCCTTGACGGAGATGAGCATGTGGGCATTGGAGAACTGCATTCCCAGTATGGAGGCCAGGCCTATCGAAACCGCAACCGAAATGGTGAGCGCAAAGCACAGCACCATGGTCACCACCATGACAATGCTCATTGCGACGTCTCCAGTTCGTTGCGTTGCGGGTCCAGCAGGTTGCCGATGATGCCCATGATGCAGAACAGGCCGCCCACCGGCATGGCCACATAGCCCCAGAACATCGAGATGGATTCCAGGCCCGCCATCGACTGCACGCGCCCGCGAACCGAATAGTCCCAGCCCCACCAGGTAATGACCAGTATGAGGGCCAGGGCGGCCAGACACACCACAAAGTCGAGCAAGCGCTTGACCTTTGGCGGGCTCCAGCGGTAGAGCACATCAACACTCACCATGGCCCCCGTGCGGAACGCCATCGGGATGCCCAGGAAAACCATCCAGATCAGGCTGAACCGGATGAGAATCTCTGTCCATTCAGCGGGCTGCTCCAGCACGAAGCGGGTAATGATCTGGAACAGGCCGAGCGAACTGGCGATGGCCAGCATGATGCAGGCGGCCACCATCGCTGTGCCGGTGGTCCAGCGTTCGATCCTGAGAAATGTCTGTTTCATGAGGGCCGGGGAACGGGTGTCAAACAAAGCGCCCGCCAGTCTGGCGACTGCGGGCGCTGGCAGGTACTTGTAGCTGGACGTCTGGTTTACTTCACCGCGCGGATCGCGTCGATGTTGGCCTTGCCGAAATCCTTCTCGAACACGGCATTCACCGGCGCAAGCGTGGCCACGAACCTGGCCTTGTCCACATTCTCGGTGACGGTCATGCCCTTGGCGCGCAACTCTGCGACACCCTTGGCATCGTCCTCGTCAACCCGTGCGCGGTTGGCCTTCGCGGCTTCCTTTGCAGCATCAAGGAAGGCCTGCTTGTCAGCGGCGCTCAGCTTGTCAAAGGCGGCCTTGTTCATCAGGAAGATGGCAGGCGAATACACATGACCGGTCAATGAAAGGTGCTTTTGCACCTGGTCGAACTTGGCGGCCATGATGACCGACAGCGGGTTCTCCTGCCCGTCAACCGTGCCCTGCTGCAGGGCGGTAAATACTTCCGGGAAAGCCATGGGGGTCGGCACAATGCCCAGGCCCTTGTAGGCTGCGATATGCACCGGATTTTCCATGGTGCGCATCTTCAGCCCCTTGAGGTCGTCCGGGGTCTTGACGTCGCGCTTGCTGTTGGTCATGTGGCGGATGCCGTTCTCGCCCCAGGCCAGCGCCTTGAAGCCCTTGGCCTCGAACTTGACCAGCATGTCCTGGCCGATCTTGCCGTCGAGCACGGCGCGCGCATGCGGCTTGTCGCGGAACAGGAAGGGCACGTCAAGGATCTTGGACTCGGGCACGAAGTTGGGAATCGGGCCCGTGGAGGTGAAGGTGAGTTCCTGGGTGCCCAGCTGCACCGCCTCGATGGACTCGCGCTCACCGCCCAGCGCGCCTGAGTAAAAGGTCTGCACCTTGTAGCGGCCTGCGGTGCGCTTTTCGACCTCACGGGCAAAGGTGTCAATGCCGACGCCCTGGTGCGAATTCTGCGCCACGGAAATGCTGATGCGCATGGTGGTCTGTGCGGCGGCGGTGCCTGCAAAGCCGAGGACGATGCTCGCGGCGAGGGCCATCTTGGCGAATTTCATGGTGTCTCCAGTCGGAAAAGTTATCATACAACTTTGTATTATGGGGTGACGGGCAGCTTCACGGCATCGGGGTTTTCGAGCAGATATTCCCGGATGACGGCGTCAAAACTCCCGTCGGGCAACAGGCCCAGGCCACGTGCGCGCGTTGCATTGATGCCGCCGGGCCAGGTCGCGACGATCTTCATGATGGCGGGGTCGGGCGTCCAGTCGATCAGGTTTGCGGCCGCCTTGCCGGCCACGCGTTCCAGCGCGGCGGCCATCTCGCCAACTGTCGTGCAGAAGGCGGGCAGGTTGACGGCCGTGCGGGCACCCCAGGATTTGTCGTCAGCCTCTGCGGCACGGATGATGCCCTCGATGGTGCGCCCGGGCGACGACAGCGCAACCGGCGTCTCGGGTGGGACAGGGCAGGCACCCTTCACGCCGGCCAGCGGCTCGCGGATCATGCCGCTGAAAAAACTGGACGCTGCGCCGTTGGGCCGCCCCGGCCGCACACTCACTGTCATGAGGCGCACGTTGCGCCCGCGGATGAAGCCCTTGCGCCCATAGTCCGCCACCATCTGCTCGCCGATGAATTTCTGGATGCCGTAGCTGGTGAGTGGCGTCGGCAGCGTGTTGTCTTCAATGATGGCGGGCGTCGGCTGCTCGGGCGAGTTGCCAAAGACGGCCAGCGAGCTTGCGAAGACGAGTGTGGGTTTTGTCCCGAGTGCGCGGCAGGCTTCCAGCAGCTGGTGCGTGGCCGCGAAGTTGCTGCGCATGCCCAGGTCGAAGTCGGCCTCGCATTCGCCGCTGACGGCCGCAGCCAGGTGGAAGACGAGATGCGTGTCCTGCGCAAGGGCGGTGCGCACGGCTTCGGGCTTGAGCAGGTCGTTCAGGTCGCCGGTTAAGGCTTTGACACGCGGGTCGGCGGCCAGGTCGGCGGGCGGGGCCACGCGGTCCAGCAGCGTGATGCGGGCAATGGCCTGGGGCGCCGCGCCCGCCAGTGACAGTTGCCCCTTCCTGATGAGTTCACGCGCCAGGCGCACGCCCAGAAACCCGGCGCCGCCGGTGATGACGATGTTCATGCTTGTTGTCTCCAGATATGTCGCAATGCGCTGGAGTCTATCGCGCGGCTACCTTGCCCTCATTCCAAGCAGGCGTTCGCGTGCGCTCGTCAGGTGCTGGCGCAGCGTGTACCAGCGGTCCGCATAGCGGTCGGGAAGGTCCAGCACGCGCACCTGCTGGTCGATGGCGTCGAGTTTGGCCAGCAGCCGGTTCATGGTCATGGGGGCCTGGGTCGCAGCCTTCTCGATGTCGCTCTCCAGGAACTTGAGTTCACCGTAGTAGTGCGAGAGCACGGCATTCACCCGCAGGCTGAACAGCCGGGGGATCCACACCAGCGCCAGGCCGGTGAGCAGCAGGATGGGCAGCACCGCATACAGCAGCAGTTCGGCCAGCTGCGCCCACCAGTAGGGCAGGGCGGCCTCCAGCCAGGGGCGGTAGCCCAGCGCGTGGCGCGTGGCATGCGGCGACACCGGGAAGTCCATGGCATCGACCGCCGGGTATTCGGACTGGCGCTGCAGGAAAGTCGGCGTGGGGTGGATGTCGTTGGCGGCGTCCAGCAGCGCCCGCTGCAGGGCCGGGTGCATCGATTCGCGCACCAGCAGGTGCGTGCCGGTGTAGAGCAGCGTCAGGTCGCGCGGCGGCACGTCGCCGCGCAGCTCGATGGCGCCTTGTGGCAGCACCAGGGCCTGCAGGCGGGGCTCGCGCGCCGCGAGCGCGTTGGCGCGGTCAACCCCCACCATGTGGATGCCTGCGGTGCGCGACAGCAGCCGCACGGTGGGCGCATCCCCGCTGCCGATGTTAACCATGGCGTCCACCCGGCCTTCCAGCAGTTCGTTGCCGGCGGCCACCCCCTGGTGCACTTCGTCCCAGGTCACATCGGCGTCGCCCAGCTGCGCCTGCGACAGCAGCAGGCTGGCCAGCCGCCGCTGCGGGCTGCCGGCGGGGCCCGCCGCGACACGCATGCCGCGCAGCTGCGAGATGCTGGTGACGCCCGGCACCCGCGTGAAAATCCAGACCGGCTGCTTGCCCACCACGGCCAGCGCCTGTACAGGTGCAGCCGCGGCCGGCAGCCCGGAGAGCAGCCCGTGGGCAAAAGCCACCTGTGCCGGGTCAGCGGGGTCAGCCAGCCGCTCCAGCGGCCCGGCCGGGCCGCCCGCGCTGGTGGTGATGTCTGCGGCAATGCCGCGCCGCTCCAGCGCATCGCGGTAACGCAGCGCCATCTGCACATAGGCGCCCTGTGGCGAGCCCGCCGCGATGGTCACGCTGCGCGGCGGCAGCGGCAGCACATGGCGCGCCACCCAGACGGTGGCCCCGATGGCAAGGGCCACCACGGGCAGGTAGAACAGGCCCCAGCGCCGGCGGTAGAGCAGCACGACTTTCATCGCCCGCGCCTCTGGTAGATGCCCATGCGCACGAACTCGATGTGGTCGCGCAGCATGAACCAGCGCGGCATCAGGTAAACGGGCGTGACAAAAGCAGCCATGCGCTTTTCAATGCTGTTGAGCCGGCCCAGGTAGTTACTCAGGTCCAGGCCCGTCACGCTGTCGCGGGCCAGCTCGTATTCGATGTACATCAGCTCGCCGTACCAGCGCGTGACGCGGCTTTCAACCAGCCAGCGCAGGTACGCCGGCAACAGGTGGGCCAGCCACCAGGCCAGCAGCGCCACCGGCAGGCAGATGGCCAGCAGGCGCAGCACGACCTGCGCCCACATGAAGGGCAGCTGTTCTTCGAGCCAGGGCGGCCCGTGCAGCAGTGTGCGGCGCGCCTCGACCGATGCCGGGAAGTCCACCCGCTTGAGGGACGGGAAGGTGCCCGGACGGTGGAACAGGCCGCCGCCCGCATGGACCTGCTGTGCGACGCGCGTTGCCAGGCGCTGCAGTGCGGGTTCCAGGTCGGTACGCGCCACCAGGCTGGCCGTGGTGGTCAGCAGCGTGGCATCGCGCGCCGGGAGCCGGGCCTGCGGGTCGAGCGTGCCCTGGGCCAGCAGGCGCGGCTGAAGGTAGGGCAGGCGCTCGGTCAACGCAGCGCTGCGCTTGAGCTGCACCAGGTGGACGCCCGGGGCGCGCAACAGTGCCCTGACCACCGGGGAGTCGGGCTGCGAGACCATGATGAGCGTGTCCAGCGTGCCGTCCTGCAGCGCCTGCACGGCCGACATGCCGGACAGGCTCGAATCCACCAGGTCTTTCGGCGTGATGCGCACCTGCTCCAGCATGGCCAGCGCCAGCCTGCGGGTGCCGCTGCCCGCAGGGCCGAGCGAGACGCGTTGCCCCTGCAGCTGCTGCAGCGAGTCCACAAAGCCGTGGCGCGAGAAAATCCAGACCGGCTCGATGTCCACCATGGCCAGTGTCACCACGGCGGTGCCGGTGCCGCGGTCGGTGCTGCTGCCGGGGTGGCCTACGCCTCCCTGCATGAAAGCCAGGTCGGCAGCAGGTGATTGCGTGCCACGCAGCCGCTCCAGGTTCTGGCCGGCGCCGTCGGAGTTGACCACCCGCAGCTGGATGCCCTGCCGCGCAAAGGCCTCGGCATAGCGCCGGCCCCAGGCGTGGTACATGCCTTCGGGCAGCGCGGTGGACAGCGTGATTTCAGTGCGGGGCAGCGGCAGCCAGTGCGTCCAGAGCCATGCCATGACGGCCAGCGCCAGCAATGCCAGGGGCAGCTTGATCATGACCCATTTGCGCTGGTAAAGCCGCGCTGCTGCCAATGTAGGCTCCCCTGTGGAAAGGTATCAGGGTTTTGTTATAGCGCAAGTTGGCCGCTTGCGTCATGACAATTCTGAAGCCCCGGCTACATGCCGACGTAGTTCGGCCCGCCCCCGCCTTCAGGCGTGACCCACACAATGTTCTGTGTCGGGTCCTTGATGTCGCAGGTCTTGCAGTGCACGCAGTTCTGCGCGTTGATCTGCAGGCGGTCGGTGTTGTCGTCGTTCTTGACGAACTCGTACACGCCGGCCGGGCAGTAGCGCGACTCGGGGCCCGCGAACTTTGCGAGGTTCACATTGACAGGTATCGATGCGTCCTTGAGCGTCAGGTGCGCCGGCTGGTTCTCTTCATGGTTGGTGTTGCTGATGAACACGCTGGACAGGCGGTCAAAGGTGAGCTTGCCGTCGGGCTTGGGGTAGGCGATGGGCTCGCATTCGGCCGCCGGCTTGAGGTAGGCATGGTCCGGCTTGTCGCGGTGCAGCGTCCAGGGGATGTGGCCGCGCAGCGCGAACTGCTCGACGCCGTTCATGAAGGTGGCCACGGCCAGGCCCTTCTTGAACCAGGCCTTGAAGTTGCGGGACTTGTTCAGTTCGGTGTAGAGCCAGCTCTTCTCAAAGGCTTCGGGGTAGGCGGTCAGCTCGTCATGCTGGCGGCCGGCGGTGATGGCCTCAAAGGCAGCTTCGGCCGCAAGCATCCCGGTCTTGATGGCGGCGTGGCTGCCCTTGATGCGGCTCACGTTCAGGTAGCCCGCGTCGCAGCCTACCAGCGCACCGCCCGGGAAAATGGTCTTGGGCAGGCTCATCAGGCCGCCGGCGGTGATGGCGCGCGCGCCATAACCCAGGCGCTTGCCCGGCTTGATGCCGTTGGCTTCGTCGCCTTCAAGGTAGTAGCGGATGTTCGGGTGCGTCTTCCAGCGCTGCATTTCCTCGAACGGGCTGAGGTAGGGGTTGGAATAGTCCAGGCCGGTGATGAAGCCCAGCGTGACCTTGTTGTCTTCCATGTGGTACAGGAAAGCGCCACCATAGGTGTTGGCATCCATGGGCCAGCCCGCGGTGTGCATCACGAAGCCGGGCTGGTGGCGTTTGGGGTCGATCTCCCAGACTTCCTTGACACCCAGGCCATAGGTCTGCGGGTCCTTGCCCGCGTCGAGCTTGAACTTGCTGATGAGCTGGCGGCCCAGGTGGCCGCGCGCGCCCTCGGCGAAGATGGTGTATTTGGCATGAAGCTCCATGCCAAGCTGGAAACTGTCGGTGGGTTGCCCGTCCTTGCCGATGCCCATGTTGCCGGTGGCTACACCCTTGACCGAGCCGTTCTCGTTGTAGAGGACTTCCGCCGCCGGAAAGCCCGGGAAGATCTCAACCCCGAGTTCTTCCGCCTGCTGCGCCAGCCAGCGGGTGACGTTGCCCAGGCTGACGATGTAGTTGCCGTGGTTCTGGAAGCACTCCGGCAGCAGGAAGTTGGGCGTGCGCACCGCCATCTTCTCGCCGAGGAACATCATCGCGTCGTCGGTGACGGGCTCGTTCAGCGGCGCGCCGCGCTCCTTCCAGTCGAAGAAGAGTTCCTTCAGTGCGCGCGGGTCCATGATGGCGCCCGAGAGGATGTGCACGCCGGGCTCGGCGCCTTTTTCGAGCACCACAACGGAGATTTCCTTGCCGTTGGTGGCTGCCATCTGCTTGAGCCGGATGGCTGTCGCCAGGCCGCCGGGGCCGCCGCCGACGACGACCACGTCGTACTCCATTGCTTCTCGGGGGCCAAATTGCGCCAGGATTTCGTCTTGTGTCATGGGGGTGCTCGCTGATAATGATTCTGGAACTGCGCCGCATGTGCCACTCTTGCCGAGTCATGCGTTTGACAACATTTTATGCGGCACGGGTGCACACTCCCGTAACCCCTTCTGACACTGATTTCCTGGAGACTCCCTGATGGCCTACAGCATTGACCTTTCCGGCCGCGTGGCCCTTGTCACCGGCGCTTCAAGCGGCCTGGGTGCGCGGTTTGCCACCACCTTGTCGCGCGCAGGCGCGGCCGTGGTGCTGGCCAGCCGGCGCGTTGAAAAGCTCAAGGAGCTGCGCGCGCGCATCGAAGGCGAGGGCGGCGATGCGCATGTGGTCGAGCTTGACGTGACGGACCACGGCTCGATCAAGGCTGCCGTGGCGCGGGCCGAAACGGAAGTCGGCTCCATCGACATCCTGGTGAACAACTCGGGCGTGAGCACCACGCAGCGCATCCAGGACGTGGCCGAGGAGGACTTCGACTTCATGTTTGACACCAACGTCAAGGGCTCGTTCTTTGTGGCGCAGGAGGTCGGCAAGCGCATGCTGGCCCGCTCGCGCGGTGCCGCACCGGGGAGCTTCACCGGCGGGCGGATCATCAACATCGCGTCAATGGCCGGGCTGCGCGCGTTGCCGCAGATTGGCGTGTATTCCATGAGCAAGGCGGCGGTGGTGCACATGACCAAGGCCATGGCCATCGAGTGGGGCAAGTTCGGCATCAATGTCAACGCCATCTGCCCCGGCTATATCGACACCGAGATCAACCACCATCACTGGGAAACCGAACAGGGCAAAAAGCTGGTCCAGATGCTGCCACGCAAGCGGGTGGGCAAGGCCGAGGACCTGGACGCGGTGCTGGTGATGCTGGCCAGCGACCAGAGCAATTTCATCAACGGAGCGGTGATTGCCGCCGACGACGGCTTCGGTGCCTAGGACGGCGACCCGCGAAGTTCCTTCACCTTGCGGTTGACCAGGCTGGCGCCCACGATCCATTTGACGCGGCTGGACCAGTTGAGCCGGCTCTTGACGAAGGGCACGGACGAGTAGAACTGGTAGGGATCGTCATAGGCACCCCAGTCACGCAACGGCTTGCTGTCCGCATCGTATTTCGAGAACTGCGCGAAGGAGTGGCTGGAGCCGTTCCAGCTGGTGCTGCCGTCCACATGCATGCCGTAGCCAAGCCGGCTGCCCTCGCGGCGCAGCCGCTGCTTGGCGGCCACCGCGAGTTTCGTGTCCACAACATAACTGTCCAGTGACAGCCAGCGGCCTTCCAGGTACACCTCGGTACAGGCATGCTCCACCGGGCTGTCGCCATGGTCGATGATGCCGCGCAGGAAGTGCGGCGGCAGCGAGATGAAGCGCATGCGCGACGCAATGCCCGACGCACGCAGCAAGGCCACGAGCAGGGTGCTCTTGGTGTGGCAGTCGCCCCTGCCATGCTTGAGCACCGCAAGCGCCGAGGTGCCTGTGCTGTCGGCAATCGCGCCAAAGGGCAGCGAGCTCACGTAGTTGACGCAGGCCAGGGCCTTTTGCCGGGCGGTCGGCTGCAACTGGGTCAGCCGCATCGCCAGCACGCGGATCTTCGGATGGTCGAACTGCAACAGCGGGGTGTTGCCAAGCCAGCGCGCCGGGTCGTCATTCTCGGCGGGCACGCCATCACCAAAGCCGCTGCTGGCGCCAAAACCGCTGGTGACTTGGCCTGCTGGCCTTGATGACAAATCCGACATTGCACTGATCTCCACGCGCAATACTGCGTCAGGTCTTACGGTGGAGGCGCACAGGCAGATTCAAATAAGCATGCAACCCGTCGATTTGGTCCATGCTTCAGGCTGCTTTCTGTTTGGGCACGCGACCCATCAGGTAGAACTCCGGGTTGGGTTGCATACCCGAAAAGCTCGCCATCCGGTTGGAAAGTCCGAAGAAAGCAGTAATCGCGGCGATGTCCCAGGCGTCTTCGTCGGTAAAGCCCGCCTGCTGCAGCGCGGCAAAATCGGCGTCGGACAGCTTGTCGGATTCCAGACACACCTTCATGGCAAATTCGAGCATTGCGCGCTGGCGCGGTGTGATGTCGGCCTTGCGCCAGTTCACCGCCACCTGGTCGGCCACCAGCGGCTTCTTCTCGTAGATGCGCAAAATCGCGCCATGGGCCACCACACAGTACAGGCAGCTGTTGGCCGCGCTGGTGGCGGTGACGATCATCTCGCGGTCGCCCTTGGTCAGGCCGCTCTCGCGCCCCACCGTCTCGGGCGTCATCAGTGCGTCATGGTAGGCAAAGAAGGCCCGCCATTCAGCCGGCCGCCGCGCGAAGGCCAGGAACACATTGGGCACAAAACCCGCTTTCTCCTGCACTTCCAGCACCCGGGCCTTGATGTCGTCAGGAAGGTCGCTGAGGGCCGGGGCGGGGTAGCGGTTGGTCATGTTGTCTCGTCCTTGGATATTTGCGAAGGCCATGATACGTGGCTGGACGGGAGGTACGACGATGCAACGCTAGGGAGAAACGATGCCGAGCTTCGGGAAATAGGTTCTGTAGCGGGCGGCATCGCGTGTGAGCAATTGCAAGCCGTTGACCAGCGCGTGGGCTCCGATGTAGAAATCTGGCATCGGCGATGTTTTGGCGCCGGCCGCCCCCCGGTAAATCTTGAAGGCCTGCCCGGCGAGAAATGCGGCATCCCATGGCAGGGCCTCGCGAACAAGCGGCAGGGAGGCAAGTGCGGCCTCCAGGTCATCTGCCCGTTCGAATCGCGGGCTTATCTCGGCAAGGATGATGGGGTTGATGACCAGCGGCGCCTGCCGGCCCAACAGGTCGAGTTGCGCCAGTGACCAGTCCGCCCATTGCGGGTCGTCAGCAAGCACGTCAATGAGCACGCAGCTGTCAACCAGCGTCGCCTGGAAACCCCGTGGTTTGAGATAGCGTGCGTCCGGCTCGCGGACCTCATGCCTGGCGCGGCTTGCCATGCCTAGCCGCGCAGGAATGCCATGAATTCGTCAGTGCCCATGCCTTTGAACTGCCGGGCGTTTGCGCTGCCCCGCACTTTGGCAAACGATGCCCGGATATCTGCAACCGGCTTCGGCACTGGCCGGAGAACAACGTCGCCGTTGGGCCGCACTTCAAACTCCACCTCGCTGAGTGGATGCAATCCTGCCTGCTCGCGCACGGCTTGCGGAATGGTGACCTGGCCCTTGCTGGTGATTTTCATGATTCTTACTTTTGTTGGTAAGAATCTTACTTTTCTTCCCGCTGCCTTGCAAGTGCGGACTCATCGGGTTCTGGCGATGGCTACCATTGGCCCCATCGAAAGGCAAACCATGACACAACCCGCAGACAAGGATTTCGACAAGGGCCTGGCCACGCGCAAGCAGGTCATGGGCGAGGACTTTGTGGCCAACGCATTCAACAATGCAACAGATTTCACGATGCCGATCCAGCAGTTCATCACCCGCAACGCATGGGGCGACGTGTGGCAGCGGCCGGGGCTGGACCTGAAGACCCGCAGCCTGGTCACCGTCGCCTTCCTGACGGCGCTGGGCAAGCAGCATGAACTGAAAGGCCATGTGCGCGGTGCGCTGAACAACGGGGCTACGCCGGAAGAAATCCAGGAAGTCCTGCTGCATGCCAGCATCTACTGCGGCGTGCCGGCGGCGGTGGACGCGTTCAGGACGGCCGCCGAAGTGGTGGATGCAGGAAAAGGGACGTGACGCCTGAGGCTCCGTGCTGCTGCGGCCCCGCAGGATTCGCCGGATGACGGCCCCGCCCGTGCGCCGGCATTGGCTGGTCGTGAACCTGGTGGCGCAGCTCGCATTCGGCCTGCTGGCGATGACGATCTGCCTGCCGTCGATGCAGGACTGGCCGGCCGAGTTCGGCGCCGGCCAGGCCGCTGTGCAGCTGACCTTCAGTGGCTACGTGGCGGCCTACGGCCTGTTGCAGCTTGTCTACGGCGCCGTTTCCGACCGCATCGGCCGCAAGCCGGTGCTGCTGGCTGGCCTGGCGCTGGCTATTGCCGGCTCGCTGCTCGCCGCTGCCGCACCCAACCTCTGGCTTCTCACTGCGGCGCGCATCCTGCAGGGCGCGGGCACGGCTGCCGGCATGGTGATTGGCCGCGCCATGGTGCAGGACCTGTTCAGCGGGCCGGAGCGCACGCGTGTGATGGCTTTCATCGGCATGAGCATGGGCCTGTGCCCGCCGTCGGCCATGCTGATCGGCGGGCAACTGCATGTGCGGCTGGGCTGGGAGGCGAGCTTCCTCTTCATGGGGGTGCTGGGTGCCGCGCTGTTTGTCGCGGCCTGGCGCTGGCTGCCGTCGCCCGTGCGGCGCGAAGGACCGGCGGCCACCATGGGTCAACTGCTGGAAGGCTATGGAAAGCTGGCGAGCGAGCCAGTGTTCATGCTGTACGTCGTCGTGCTGTCAATGACCGCTGCGACCTTCTACGCATTTCTCGGCGGTGCGCCCCTCGTGCTGGCCCGGTACGGTGTAACGCCGGAGAGGATCGGTCTGTACGTCATGTGCGTGCCCGTTGCCTACATCGCCGGCAACCTGGCCGCCACGCGGCTGATCGGCCGCATCTCCGATGCAAGGCTGATGTTTGCCGGCCATGTATTGACGGTGACCGGCATCATGCTGATGCTGGTACTTGGCCTGGCGGGGTGGCAGGCGCCACTGGCGCTGTCACTGCCGCTTCTGCTGGTGGGCATCGGTCATGGCTTGCTCATGCCGCCGACGCTGACCGGAACGGTGGGGCTGATGCCTGCGCTGGCAGGTTCGGCAGCGGCGATGGCTGGTGTGACGCAGCAGCTGACAGGCGCGCTTGGCGGCTTTGCGGTGGGATTGATGCCGGAGGTCGGCCAGGTCAACCTGTCGTTGCAGATGCTGGCCTGGGCCGCGTGCGGGCTGGCGGCCCAGCTGTTGCTTGCGCGGTGGCATCGCGTGCTGGGCCAGCGCTGAGCGCGATCACACGCCGGCCATCAGCTTGTGCACCAGGTCCGCCGTCGTATTGGCCTTGTACTTGCGCATCAGCCGTGCGCGGTAGATTTCCACCGTGCGGTGGCTGATCTCCAGCGACTTGCCGATTTCCTTGGAGGTCAGGCCGTCCAGCAGGCGGGCCGCGACTTCGCGCTCGCGGGCGGTGAGTTCGGCTTTGACAGGCCGTTGCGAGCTCAGGTCCTCAAAGCTCCAGATGCCTGACTCATGCGGCGCGGCACGGTTGAGTGCGCGGCCCGAGACGTGGCACCAGAAGACTTCGCCGCTGGCGCGCTTCATGATGCGGTCGTCGGCATAGTGGCCTTTGGCATTCAGGATGGGGGTCATGCGGGCGCCCAGGCGCTCGTATTCGTCGGCGCTCGGGTAGAGCACCTGGAACGACTGGCCGATCAGCACCTCGCGCGAGGCGCCGAACATCTCGCACAGCTGCTCGTTGCAGTCCATGATGGCGCGGTTGCGCGACAGCACCAGGCCGACGGGCGCCATATTGAAGGCAAGACGGTAATCAAGGTCCATGGGGCAAACCTTTAGGGATAACTACGTAATAAGTTAAGTAGTATCGTAGCGGCAATCCCGGTGGTCCCACACTCGGGTTTTTCATCAGGAGACTCTTCCGTGAACAAAATATTCCCCTCCGCCGACGCGGCCCTCAAGGGCATCGTCAAGGACGGCCAGCTGATGGCTGTCGGCGGCTTCGGCCTCTGCGGCATTCCCGAGGCGCTGATCGATGCCGTGGTTGCCTCCGGCGCCAAGGACCTCACCGTGATTTCCAACAACGCCGGCGTTGACGGCTTTGGCCTCGGCAAGCTGCTGGAAACACGCCAGACCAAAAAGATGATTTCCAGCTATGTCGGCGAGAACAAGGAGTTCGAGCGCCAGTACCTTGCCGGTGAACTGCAGCTGGAATTCACGCCCCAGGGCACGCTGGCCGAGAAGCTGCGCGCCGGCGGCGCAGGCATCCCGGCGTTCTTCACCAAGACGGGCGTGGGCACCATGGTGGCCGAAGGCAAGGAGCTGCGCGAATTTGACGGCGAGACCTATGTGATGGAGCGCTCGCTGGTGCCTGACGTGTCGCTGGTCAAGGCCGATGTGGCCGACAAGGCGGGCAACCTGCGCTTTCGCTACACCGCACGCAACTTCAACCCCGCCGTGGCCATGGCCGGCAGGATCTGCGTGGTCGAGGTCGAGAAGATCGTCGAAGTCGGCGAGATCGAGCCCGACGACATCCACCTTCCTGGCATCTATGTGCACCGCATCGTGCTGAACGCCTCGCCGGAAAAGCGCATCGAGAAGCGCACCGTGACCCCCACCACCGCAGGAGCCTGAACATGCCTTGGACCCAAGACCAGATGGCGCAGCGCGCCGCACAGGAGCTGGAAGATGGCTTCTACGTCAACCTCGGCATCGGTATCCCGACGCTTGTGGCCAATTTCACCGGCGACAAGGAAGTCTGGCTGCAGAGCGAGAACGGAATGCTGGGCATCGGCCCTTTCCCGACGGAAGACAAGGTGGATGCCGACCTGATCAACGCCGGCAAGCAGACCGTCACCACCATCAAGGGCTCGGCCATCTTTGGCAGCCATGATTCGTTTGCCATGATCCGCGGTGGCAAGATCAACCTGTCCATCCTCGGCGCGATGCAGGTCAGCGAGAAGGGCGACCTGGCCAACTGGATGATCCCGGGCAAGATGGTCAAGGGCATGGGCGGGGCGATGGACCTCGTGGCCGGCGTCAAGCGGGTGATCGTGCTCATGGAGCATGTCGCGAAGAAGAAAGACGGCACCGAAGACATGAAGATCCTGCCGGCCTGCACACTGCCGCTCACCGGCGTGGGTGTGGTGGACCGCATCATCACCGACCTCGGTGTGTTTGACGTGGCGCCCGAAGGCCTGAAGGTGGTGGAGCTGGCGCCTGGCGTGACGCAGGAATTCGCCCAGAGCAAGACGGGCGTCAAGCTGCACTGACCGCCCCGCAGGCAGCCCCATGCAACGGCTGGTGTGCCCTGATCAGGGGCTCATCGGCCGTTTCAGTTTTTGACGGGTACCTGCAGGCCCAGCAGTTCGGCCAGCTGGTCGGTGGGCAGGGCGCCTTCCTTGACCACCAGCGCGCCGGTGATGGCGTTGTTGGCCACAATGGTGGGCACCGAGTTGAACTGGTAGCGGTCCAGCAGCTTGGTGTTGGCCACCACGGCGGCCTTCATCGCATCCAGGTCGCCCGTCGCGGAAATGCCGCCGCCTTTCTCCGACATGGACCGCTCGTGCGCATCCATGGCGGCGACCGGGTCGGTTGAGGCCAGCAAGGCCGCGCCCTGCGGCGCGCTGGAACCGTTGAGCAGGCCAACCGGGATCCAGACAAACTTTGCCTGCGACTTCAGGGGCTTGGCCGAGTTCCACAGGATCGCGCAATGCGGGCATTGCGGGTCGAAGAACACATAGACCGTCCGTGCGCTCATGGGCTGGCCGGCAGTGAAACCACGCGCTTCGGCGGCGATCTCTGCAATGGAGACGGGTGTGGTGCGTGCGGCCGCAGGCACGCTGCCGGCGGGTTTGTCGGCACCGTCCTTGCAGGCGGCAAGGGCCAGGACGGATGAGAGCAGGGCGGCGGCAAGAAGGCGTGTGTTCATGGGCCACACCATAGCAAACCCGGGAAGCCTCAGCCCGATTGCAGGTTTTTGTTCCTGGCGAACAGCTCGGCGGCCCAGTCCACGAACGAGCGCACCTTGGCGCTCAGGTGGCGGTTGGGCGGGTACACCACATGGATGGGGATGGGCGCGCGCGGCCAGTCCTGCAGCACCGGCACCAGCTCGCCGGACTTGATGTACGGCTCAGCGGCGAAGGCCGCTGTCTGGCCAATGCCCAGGCCGGCGAGGACGGCTGCGGTATGCGCGTTGCTTTCATTCAGGGCCAGCTGGTAGTGGCCCGCCACCTCAATCTTTTCACCGTCTTTCTCGAACTCATGCGGGTACGGCTTGCCCGTGCGTGCGGAGAAGTAATTGATCATCACATGCGCATCGCCTTCCAGCTCGCGCGGATGCAGGGGCTGGCCGCGGCGCTTGATGTAGGCGGGCGATGCGACCGTGACCAGCGCCAGGTTGCCGATGCGCCGGGCCACCAGCGACTGCTCGGTGAGATCGCCCCCGCGCAGCACGCAGTCCACGCCTTCGCTGATCAGGTCCACTGGCCGGTCGCTCACGCCCAGGTCAAGCTGGATGTCCGGGAAGCGCGCATAGAAGGAAGGCAGGGCCGGGATGATGATGAGCCGGGCCACCGACGTGCCCACATCCACCCGGATGCGCCCGCTGGGCGTGGCCTGTGCGTTGCCAATGCCGGCCTCCATGTTGTCCAGGTCGGCCAGCAGGCGCAGCGTGCGTTCGTAATATGCCGCGCCGTCGGCCGTGACGGTGACGCGCCGCGTCGTGCGGTTGAGCAGGCGCACCTTGAGCCTGGCCTCCAGGTGCTGGACCAGTTTGGTCACGGTTCCCTTGGGCATGGCCAGCGAAGCGGCTGCCTGGGTGAACGTGCCGGTTTCCACCACGCGGGCAAACGCCCGCATGGACAGAATCTGATCCATCTGAACTCCTTGCGTCTGTGGATTACCTCGAAAGAATTCTCCCACGCGAATTCGGGGTGATTGTGATCAATCTGGAAACAGACAAAGCGCAAAGGGCCTATTTATCATCAGAACAATGCGCACTACATTCACTTCATCGTGAAAACACCCGTCATTCCGTTGCCAATCGTTTTGCCCGCTCCTGCTGATGCCCAGGTGGATGTGGGCGCGGGCACAAAGGTCGGCGTGCGGATTTACGGGAAGAAGCGTACCGGCGGCAATGCGCCGCTGGTGATCCACTTCCATGGCGGTGCCTTCATCACCGGCAGCCTGGAGACAGGCGAGCCGATGGCGAGCCTGCTGGCCGAGGCCGGCAGTGTGGTCGTGTCGGTGGACTACCCGCTGGCCCCGGCGCACCCCTTCCCGCAGGCGGTGGAAGCAGGCTACTCGGTGCTGGAGTGGGCCTGGAAGAACCGCGTGAAGCTGGCGGGGCCGGCACCTCGCGTTTTCCTGGCGGGCGAAGAGGCGGGCGGCAACCTGGCAGCCGCCGTGACCCTGGTGGCGCGCGACCGCGCGCACCCGCCGCTGGCAGGCCAGATTCTCGTCACGCCGATGCTCGACCCCTGCGTGGCCATGCCCTCGGTGCGCGAAGCCATAGGCGCCGTGACCGAATGCATCTGGACCGAAGGCTGGCAGAAATATCTGCGCAGCCCGATGGATGCCGAGCATCCCTATGCCGTGCCGGGGCAGGCGCAGCGCCTGGCAGGACTGCCACCCACCCTGGTGATGGCGGGCGCGGACGACCCGATGCGCGACGACGCGCAGCGCTATGCGGCGCGGCTGGAGGCGGGCGGCATCCCGGTGACCTTCCAGCTGCTCGGCATGGAGACCGGCTGGCCGGCCTCGCTGACCGATGAAGACGCAACGGCGGAATGCTCCTGCAGTGCCAGCGTCCGGCAGCATCTGGCGCTCTTCCTGAACCCTGCGACGCCGCCGCCCGCGGCCTCCTGTTGACGCAGCACCGCTGCTGACGCGCCGGCGTTTCCCGGCATCCCTGTTCTGTATCAATCCGGTCCCGCTGGCCGGGTCGAGCCGCGCTTTTGCCCAATCAACCAAAAAAGGAATCCATCATGACCACCAACAATCAACGCTTCACCCGCCACAAGCTCTGGACGGCGCTGGCCGCCCTCATCGCCGCGACCGGCATCGGCGCCGCGCTGTTCGGCCAGCAAGGCTCCAAGGCCCAGGCGCCGGCCGCACAGGCGCCTGCCATTCCCGTCTCGGTGGCCACTGTGGCCGAGACCAGCATCACCTCCTGGGACGAGTTCTCGGGCCGGCTTGAGGCTGTGGAGAAGGTCGACATACGTTCCCGCGTGGCCGGTGCCGTGCAGTCGGTGCATTTCCGCGAAGGCGCCCTCGTCAAGCCGGGCGACCTGCTGATCACCATTGACCCCGCGCCTTATGCCGCCGAAGTCGAGCGCGCCGAGGCGCAGGTGGCCGCAGCGCAGGCCCGTGTGACGCATACCCGCAGCGAGGAAGAGCGCGCACGCCGCCTCTGGGACGAGCGTGCGATTGCCCAGCGCGAATACGAAGAGCGCCTCAATGCCCAGCGTGAGGCCGATGCCAACCTGCGCGCCGCGCAGGCACAGCTGCAGACCGCGCGCCTGAGCATGGGCTACACCCAGGTGCGCGCGCCGATCGCCGGCCGCATTGGCAAGGTCGAGGTCACCGTCGGCAACCTTGTAGCTGCCGGCCCGGGCGCGCCGGTGCTGACCACCCTGGTGTCGGTCAGCCCGATCTACGCGAGCTTTGACAGCGACGAGCAGGTCATCACCCGCGCGCTGAAGGACATGCCGGGCGGCGCCAGCGCGCGTGCCCTGATCGGCCGCATCCCCGTGCTTATGGGCACCGCCACATCGGGCGAGACGCCGCATGAGGGCCGGCTGCAGCTGATCGACAACCAGGTCGACGCGAAGAGCGGTACCATCCGCGTGCGCGCCTCCTTCGACAACAAGGACGGCAGCCTGATGCCAGGCCAGTTCGCCCGCATTCGCATGGGCCAGGCCCATGCATCGCCGGCCGTGCTGGTCAGCGAGCGCGCGGTGGGCACCGACCAGGACAAGAAGTTCGTCATGGTTGCCACGCCGGACAACAAGACGGAATACCGCGAGGTCACGCTGGGTGCGCCGGCCAACGGTTTGCGCGTTGTCACCTCGGGCCTCAAGGCGGGCGAGCGCATCGTCGTCAATGGCCTGCAGCGGGTGCGGCCCGGCGCGTTGATTGATCCGCAGCCGGTGGCGATGGACGCCCGGGCCGACGTGCAGGTGGCTCGCAGCACCGCGACTCAATAAGAACACGACTGAATAAAAACTCCACGCAGGAGGAAACCATGAACTTCTCAAAATTCTTCATCGACCGGCCCATCTTTGCGGGCGTGCTGTCGCTGCTGATCTTCCTGGCGGGGCTGATCGCCCTGCGCGGCCTGCCCATTTCGGAATACCCCGAGGTCGTGCCGCCGACCATCGTCGTGCGCGCCACCTACCCCGGCGCCAACCCGAAGGTGATTGCCGAGACCGTGGCCACGCCGCTGGAAGAAGCCATCAACGGCGCCGAAGGCATGCTCTACATGAGCAGCCAGGCCACGACCGACGGCGTGATGACGCTCAACGTCACCTTCAAGCTCGGCACCGACCCGGACCGCGCGCAGCAACTGGTGCAGAACCGCGTGGCCCAGGCCGAGCCGCGCCTGCCCGAAGAGGTGCGCCGGCTGGGTGTGGCCACCGTCAAGAGCTCGCCCGACATCACGATGGTGGTGCACCTGGTCTCGCCCAACGGCCGCTACAACATGGACTACCTGCGCAACTATGCGCTGCTGAATGTGCGCGACCGGCTGGCCCGCATCGACGGTGCGGGCCAGGTCATCATCTGGGGCGGCGGCGAGTACGCGATGCGCGTCTGGCTCGACCCGCAGAAGGTGGCGCAGCGCGGCCTCTCGGCCAGCGACGTGGTGCGCTCGGTGCGTGGCGAGAACGTGCAGGCCGCCGCAGGCGTGGTCGGCGCATCGCCGGGCATGCCGGGCGTGGATGTGCAACTGTCCATCAATGCCCAGGGCCGGCTGCAGAACGAGGAAGAGTTCGGCGACATCATTGTCAAGGCCGGCTCTGACGGCGCCGTGACGCGCTTGCGCGACATCGCGCGGCTGGAGCTGGGTGCGGCCGACTACTCGCTGCGCTCGCTCCTGAACAACGATGCAGCCGTCGGCATCGGCGTGTTCCAGGCCCCGGGCTCCAATGCGCTCGAGATATCGACCCAGGTGCGCAAGACCATGGACGAGCTGGCCAAAAGCATGCCCGAGGGCGTGGAATACCGCATCGCCTACGACCCGACGCAGTTCGTGCGCGCCTCCATCGAGTCGGTGGTGCACACGCTGCTCGAGGCCGTGCTGCTGGTGGTGCTGGTGGTAATCCTGTTCCTGCAGACCTGGCGCGCGTCCATCATCCCGCTGCTGGCAGTGCCTGTGTCGGTGGTGGGTACCTTTGCCGTGCTGCACCTGCTGGGCTTCTCGATCAATGCATTGACGCTGTTCGGCCTGGTGCTGGCCATCGGCATCGTGGTTGACGACGCCATCGTGGTGGTGGAGAACGTGGAGCGCAACATCGAATCGGGACTCACGCCGCTGGAAGCCACCTACCAGGCCATGCGCGAAGTGTCGGGGCCGATCATTGCCATTGCCCTGGTGCTTGTGGCGGTGTTCGTGCCGCTGGCCTTCATCAGCGGGCTGGCCGGCCAGTTCTACCGGCAGTTCGCGGTGACGATTGCCATCTCCACCGTCATCTCGGCCATCAACTCGCTGACCCTGTCGCCCGCGCTCGCTGCCTTGCTGCTGCGCAGCCATGATGCGCCCAAGGATGCGCTGACCCGTGGCATGGACAAGGCGTTTGGCTGGCTGTTCCGCGGCTTCAACCGCCTGTTCAGCCGTGGCTCCGAGCGCTACAGCGGTGGCGTCAGGGGCGTGCTCTCGCGCAAGACGCTGATGCTGGTGATCTACCTGGCGCTGGTGGGCGTGACCTTCGGCCTGTTCAAGGCGGTGCCGGGCGGCTTCGTGCCGGCGCAGGACAAGCAGTACTTGATCGGCTTCGCGCAGTTGCCCGATGGCGCCACGCTGGACCGCACCGACGCGGTGATCCGCCGCATGGGCGAGATCGCGGAGAAGACGCCGGGTGTGGAAGGTACGCTGGCCTTCCCGGGCCTGTCGATCAACGGCTTCACCAACAGCTCGAACTCGGGCATCGTGTTCGCCATGCTCAAGCCTTTTGACGAGCGCAAGGGTGCGGAACTGAGCGGCAATGCGATTGCGGCCAAGCTGAACGAACAGTATGGCGGTATCCAGGACGCTTTCGTGATGATGTTCGCACCGCCGCCGGTACAGGGGCTGGGCACGACGGGCGGCTTCAAGCTGCAGCTGGAAGACCGTGGCTCGCTCGGCTACGAGGCGATGGACGCCGCAGTGAAAGCCTTCGTGGCCAAGGCCTCGCAGGCACCCGAACTCGCGGGCCTGTTCACCAGCTGGCAGCTCAACGTGCCGCAGCTGTATGCCGACATTGACCGCACCAAGGCGCGGCAGCTCGGCGTGCCGGTGACCGACATCTTCGACACCATGCAGATCTACCTGGGCAGCCTGTATGCCAACGACTTCAACAAGTTCGGCCGTACCTACAGCGTGCGGGTGCAGGCCGATGCGCCTTACCGTGCGCGCGCCGAAGACGTGGGCCTGCTGAAGGTGCGCTCAAGCTCCGGTGAAATGGTGCCGCTGTCCGCGCTCATGAAGGTGACGCCGAGCTTCGGCCCCGAGCGCGCCATGCGCTACAACGGCTACCTGAGCGCCGACGTCAACGGCGGCCCGGCCCCCGGCTATTCGTCGGGCCAGGCGCAGGACGCGGTGGAGCGCATTGCCGCCGAGACGCTGCCCAAGGGCATCAGCTTCGAGTGGACGGACCTGACCTACCAGGAAATCCTGGCCGGCAACTCCGCAGTCGTGGTGTTCCCCATCGTGATCCTGCTGGTGTTCCTGGTGCTGGCGGCGCTGTATGAGAGCCTCACGCTGCCGCTGGCCATTTTGCTGATCGTGCCGATGAGCCTGATGGCGGCCATGGGCGGCGTATGGATGACGGGCGGGGACAACAACGTCTTCACCCAGATCGGACTGATGGTGCTGGTGGGGCTATCGGCGAAGAACGCGATCCTGATTGTGGAGTTCGCGCGCGAGCTGGAGTTTGCCGGGCGCACGCCGGTGCAGGCGGCGCTTGAAGCCAGCCGGTTGCGCCTGCGCCCGATCCTGATGACGTCAATGGCTTTCGTGATGGGTGTGCTGCCGCTGGTGCTGGCCACCGGCGCGGGTTCGGAGATGCGCTACGCCATGGGTGTGGCGGTGTTCGCCGGGATGATTGGCGTCACGGCCTTCGGCCTGTTCCTTACGCCAGTCTTCTATGTGGTGCTGCGGCGCGTGGCGGGCAACCGGCCGCTCAGGCATCACGGCAGCGTACCCGCGCTAACGGCCACTGCAACGGCAGCCGGCCTTGTGCCTGCGGCACCCACACCTTCAGGCGGCGGCTCCGTACGCCCGCTGCCTGCCTCGCCGCGCCATGACGGCGACGCGTGAACCCAAGGACCAAGGAGTCATTCAGATGAACAGATTTTTTACAAGCAGGGCGCGTCATGCGCTGCCCGCCCTCCTGGCCGCCCTGGTGTTGGCCGGTTGCGCCACGGTTCCGGCCAGCAGCGTGACGCCGGCCGGCGCGCCACCCGCGCGTTTCAAGGAAGCGGGCGAGCGCTGGACCATTGCCCAGCCCGCCGAGGCGCAGCCGCGCGGCGAATGGTGGCGCGCTTTCAACGACCCGGTGCTCGACGGCCTGGCCACACGCGCCGGTGCGGCCAATGCCAACATCCAGCAGGCGGCTGCCAGGCTGGCGCAGGCCAGGGCGCTGGTGCGCAACACCGACGCTGACCGCGCCGTGCAGGCCGGCGTGGGCGCCGGCGCCACACGGCAAGCCGGTGCCAACACCGCCGGCGGTGCCCGGCCCGCCACGCTGGTGACGGCAGGCGCCAGCCTGTCGTGGGAGCCGGACCTGTTCGGCCGTCTGGCGAAAGCCGGTGATGCCGCAAGAATGGATGCGCAGTCGCGCGAGGCGCTGCTGCAGAGCACGCGCCTGCTGGTGCAGGCCGAGGTGGCGCAGACCTACCTGGCCCTGCGCGCGGCCGACACGGAACGCGCGTTGGTGCGCCAGACAGTCGCCGCCTATGAAGGCAGCCTGCAGCTCACCGAACGCCGCTTCCGCGCAGGCGACGTGGCGGAACTGGACGTGGCGCGCGTGCGGACGGAGCTCGCCGCCACAGAGGCAGAAGCGATTGCGCTGGACCGCCGCCGCGCGGAGCTGGAACATGCGCTGGCCGTGCTCGTGGGAGAACCGGCTTCGGCCTTCAGCCTTGCCGAGGCCGACTGGTCCACTGCGCTGCCGGGCATTCCTGCGGGCGTGCCCTCGACTGTGCTGACACGGCGGCCCGACGTGTCAGCCGCGCAAAGCGGCATCCTCGCCGCGCAGGCGCGGCTGGGCGTGGCCCAGGCGGCCTGGTTCCCGGACATCGCACTGACGGCGGCGGGCGGCTATGCATCACCCGACATCGGCGACCTGTTCAAGTGGTCGGCTCGCGCCTGGAGCGTTGGCGCGCTGCTGTCGCTGCCGCTGTTTGACGGCGGGCGCAGGCAGGCCGGCGTTGACGGCGCAGCCGCGCAGCTGGACGACGCGCTCGCGGGCTACCGGGGCCAGGTGCTCGGCGCCTTCCGCGACGTGGAAGACCAGCTGTCGTCGCTGCGCCTGCTGCGCGAGCAGGCGCTGGCGCAGGGCCGGGCGGTGGAGGCCGCCTCGCGTGCCACGGTGCTGTCGGACTCGCGTTACCGCAACGGCATGGTGAGCCAGCTGGAACTGCTGGATGCGCGTAGAAGCGAACTGCACAACCGGCGCCAGGCTTTGCAGGTGAAGGCCGCGCAGTACTACGCGACGGTGGGGCTGATCCGGGCCATCGGCGGCGGTTGGGATACGGCGCCAGGCGCGGGCTCCAATGGGCCAGGCGTGACGCAGCTTGCAACGGCACCGCTGGCGGCACCCGTAGCGCCAAGATAAGGGGCGGCGTGTTGGCGTCACCGGGGCGAACCCCGGGGCTCACCTGTCGCCGAACAGCATCGTGATGTTCACCCGGCGATTCTCATAACCGGGCTTGAACTGGTACTGGTCGGTTTGTGGACGAGGTCGGAGTTGAACAGCACCATCCTGTTTTGCCGGTACGGAACCGCCCAGGATGCTGCGCCGGCCTGGTCCAGGAATGCATGGATCTTTTGCGGGTTGTTGTTGTAGTCCTGGAAGTTCCAGTCCAGTGGTGCTTCCTTGTCCCACACGACCAGGCCGCCTGACGAATGATCGGTGTTTGACGCGTCCGGCGTGATCCAGAAGTTCACGTTGACGGCCGCAAAGTCCGCATGTGGATTGATGCCCGAGCCCTGGCTGTCGTACTTGTAGCCCCACATGCCGTTGAGCGGATGGGGGCCGATGATGGCCGGCAACGCCGCCTTCATTTCCTCGGCAACCTGAACCAGCAACGGGCAGATGAATCCGTCCTCGGCGGTGCAGCCAACATAGCCGCCGCTGTAGTTGCAGTCAAACCAGATGGTTGACTCAAGCGCAAAACGGCGCAGGCCCTCCAGCGCTTCAGGGACCATGAAGTCGTCCACGAATGCCATGCCCGGCGCACGCTCGAAGTACCCTGCCTCGACCCGCTTCCAGTCGACCTTGGGGTTCAACGCCCCACCCTTGATGGCCGGAGCATCGTGGAAATGGTGCAACTTGTTGTACCGGGGGGCCAGTGCGGGATGCACCGCCTGCGGGAACTCCCAGCCATCACGTGGCGGGTTGCCTGCGGCCTCGATGGCCTGGACGCATTCCCCCAGCGAGTCCGACAGTTGCAGGAACGACCCGTCAATCCTTTTGAGGCGAAGCAGGTACTCGATCTGCTCGATGTCGTGCCGCAGCTTGAAGAGTGTGGTGCGCGTATCGGCCGGGTCCAGTTCCCTCGCGTTGCCATCCGGGGCACGCCGGGTCCGCATGGCTTGTTGAAAGGGCGCGATGGCATCGCTGAAGCGCCCCTGCATTTTGAGGGCGAGTCCGACGTTGTAGCTTGCGTTCCACAGGCCCGGGTCAAGACGCTGCGCTTCCTTGTACGAGTCGAGTGCTTCGTCAAGGCGGCCGAACTGGTGGAGCACGCTGCCACGGTTGTTGTGCGCCTTCGCGAAGTCCGGGCTGAGCCTGATCGCTTCGTCGTAGGCGGCTAGCGCCTGGACCAGCTGTTCTGCCGCCTCAAGCTCGCACCCCAGTTTGTAGTGCTGTTGAGCAGCGCCCGTGCTGCCGGACTTGTCATGCGCCATGGGTTCGTTTCACTCGGTGGAGGGTCAATCGGTCACGCTGCCTCAAGCGCATCCTCGCGCTTTTCTTCTTCCGGATCGGTCAGGAAGCCGCCGCTCTGGTGCGCCCACAGCCGCGCATACAGGCCGCCTTGCGCCAGCAGTTCGCGGTGCGTGCCCTGCTCGGCGATGCGGCCCTGGTCCAGCACGATGAGCCGGTCCATGGCGGCAATGGTGGACAGGCGGTGCGCGATGGCAATGACGGTTTTGCCCTGCATCAGGGTGTCAAGGCTGGCCTGGATGGCGGCTTCGACCTCGGAGTCGAGCGCGCTGGTGGCTTCATCCAGCAGCAGGATCGGTGCGTCCTTGAGCATCACCCGCGCGATGGCGATGCGCTGGCGCTGCCCGCCCGAGAGCTTGACGCCACGCTCGCCCACATGGGCGTCGTAGCCGGTGCGGCCCTGCGGGTCGTTCAGCTGGGCAATGAACTCGCTGGCCTGGGCACGGGCGGCGGCGGCATGCATGTCTTCATCGGTGGCGGTGGGGCGGCCGTAGAGGATGTTGTCGCGCAGCGAGCGGTGCAGCAGCGAGGTGTCCTGCGTCACCATGCCGATGTGGCTGCGCAGGCTGTCCTGCGTGACGCGCGCAATGTCCTGCCCGTCGATGCGGATGGCGCCTGACTCCAGGTCATGGAAGCGCAGCAGCAGGTTGACCAGCGTGGACTTGCCCGCGCCGGAGCGGCCGATCAGGCCGATCTTCTCGCCGGGCTTCACCGTGAGCGAGAAATTGTCAATGACGCGCTGGCCCTTGCCGTAGCTGAAGTTCACATGGTCGAACCTCACCTCGCCGCGCGGCACGTCGAGCGTGGTGGCGCCCGGCGCATCGACCACCACGCGCGGCCGCGTGAGGGTGTTGATGCCGTCCTGCACCGTGCCGATGTTCTCGAACAGCGAGGTCATCTCCCACATGATCCAGTGCGACATGCCGCTGATGCGCAGTGCCATGGCCGTGACGGCCGCCACCGCGCCGACACCCGCCTGGCCCTGGCTCCAGAGCCACAGCGCCGTGCCGCACACGCCCGCAATCAGGCTGACCACGAGCACATGGTTGACGATCTCGAAGGCGCTCACGAGGCGCATCTGGGCATAACCCGTGGCCTTGAATTCCTGCATGGCCGCGCGCGCGAAGCCGGCCTCGCGCTGGGTGTGGGAGAACAGCTTGACGGTGGAGATGTTGGTGTAGGCGTCGGTGATGCGGCCGACCATCATGGAGCGTGCGTCGGCCTGCTTCTTGCCGATGCGGCCCAGGCGCGGCACGAAGTAAACGATGGCCATGGCAAACAGCGCCAGCCAGATCATGAAAGGCAGCATGAGCCACATGTCGAAGGCACCCGCCAGCGCCAGGATGGCCACAAAGTACACGCCAATGCCCACCAGCATGTCGGTGCTGGTGAAGATCATGTCGCGCACGGCCAGCGCCGTCTGCATGACCTTGGTGGTGATGCGGCCGGCGAACTCGTCGGAGTAGAAGGCCATGCTCTGGCCGAGCATCAGCCGGTGGAAGTTCCAGCGCAGCCGCAGCGGGAAGTTGATGGCCAGCGCCTGGTGCTTGAGGATGGTCTGCAGCGCGATGATGGCCACGCTGCCCAGCAGCACGGCGCCGAACAGCATCAGCGTCGTGCTTTTTTCGGCCCACAGCTGCGCGGGCGAATACAGGTTGAGCCAGTCCACCAGCTTGCCCAGCATGGAGAACAGCAGGGCCTCGTAGGCCGAGATGGCGCCGCTCAGCAGCGCCAGCCCGGCAATATAGCGCCGCAGGCCCGGCGTGCAGGCCCAGATGAATGCAATGAAACCTTTGGGTGGGAGCTGGGGCTCGGCTTCGGGGTAGGGATGGAGGAGTTTTTCGAAGAAGCGGAACAAGGCGGTTGTCTCTGTCTTTGTATTTATTGCAGGCGTTGGTTTTCAGGGCGAGGCGACCAGCACTTCTGCCGGAATGCCGAGGCCACGGTGCAGGCGCCGGATCATGGGCAGCGTCAGGGCCCGCTTGCGGTTGAGCACCTCATACACGCGATTGCTCCGCCCGATCATGGGCTCCAGATCCTTGATGGCCAGCCCCGATTGTTCCATGCGGAATTTGATGGCATCTATCGGGTCTGGGGGCAGTATGGGGAATTGCTTCGCTTCATAGGCCTGGATCAAGGTGACCAGAATTTCAAAGCGGTCAGCGTCTTCGGTACCTGGTTCGGGCTCCCGGTCAAACCATGGGGAGACGGTCGCAAGCGCTGCTTTGTAATCGGCATCGCTGCGGATGGGATGAATATCCATGCCTTACTCCATTTCTATGGTCTCGGCGTCCACTGCGTCGTATTGCGCATGGGTGCCGATGAATTTCACATACACCGCTTCAAGCCTGTAAGCGACGGCAACGACCAGGCGGTACTGATTGCCCCGGATGTTGAAAACGACCCGGTTCCCTTTCAGGAAACTTGCAGTGTTGTACCGGTTCCTGATGTCCTGAGGCGACTTCCATGTTGCCTTGTGTGCTTCTTCCGTCCAGGCCCTCAGCGCTACATCCGCGTCAGGGTAACGGAGACAGAAATCACGAATGTTTTTCAGGGCAATCACACGCATAATTTTAGTCCCAATTTGGGACTTGGATTGAACTTGTAAAAAGGCTTGCCAATGTGGGGCATGAAAAATACTGTATAAACAAACAGTATTTGAATGAGCAGTCCCTCCCATGGTTTCCCCGCGCCTCGCCGAGGCTTCTTCGTCTTTGCAATTACCCCATGTCTGGCATGGGGGGGAGGTCGGCTGCCAGGAAGAGGTGGCCTGGGCGTCAGGCCATGCGGCACTGGATGCGCAGTTGCCAGGGAGGGGCTGGCCGGGCGGCGGGCTGGTGGAACTGCTGCAGGAGCGGCCTGAAGAGCATGCCTGGCGGCTGCTGCTGCCGGCGCTGGCGCAGGCGGTGTTGCGGCATGCGGGGCCGGTGGTCCTGATTGATCCGCCGCGCGAGCCGTTCGGCCCCAGCCTGCGCGCGCAGGGGCTGCCGGCGGAGCGGCTGCTGTGGGTGCATGCCGGCAAGCCCGCTGCGCGCCTGTGGGCCACCGAGCAGGCCCTGCGCTGCGCCGAAGTCAGCGCCGTGCTGGCGTGGCTGCCTCAGGCCAGGAATGCCGAACTGCGGCGCCTGCACCTGGCCTCGCAGCAGCAGGGGCGGCTGTTCTTTGCCTTCCGCCCGCTGAGCGCGCGCAACGACTCTTCCCCGGCACGGCTGCGCCTGCTGCTGGAAGGGCAGGAGGCGATGAAGGTGCATGTGCTCAAGCGACGTGGGCCGCCGCTGGCCTCGCCCATTCTTCTGGCTGCGCAGGAAGGTCGGCTGGCGGAGTTGTTGCGGGCGCGCAAGGGTCGGCCCGTCGGCATGCCGCTGCCGGAACAGGTTCTGTCATCTTCGCCCGCGCCTTCGTCTGCAAGCCCGGCCCTGAAACCCCTCCCTGTCAGGAGCCTCCATGCACTGGATCGCACTGCAGTGCCCGGCTGAAGACCTGGCCGCCTGGGGCTGGTGGGGCCTGCAGTTCACACCGCGCGTGGCGCAGGTGGACGAAGCCCTGTTGCTTGAAGTGTCCACCTGCGAGACGCTGTGGGGCGGGCGCAGGCAGCTGTTGCAGCGCTTTTTCAGCGGGAGCCCGCTGGAGTCGCCGGTCCACCGGGCGCGTGGCGCCACGGGCCTGGTGGCGCTGGCGCTGCTGCGGCTGAAGGTGCAGGGCATCACGCCACCGGCCGATGTGCCCGATGGCCTGCCGCTGGAGACGCTGAGTTGCGCCATCGGGCATGTGCCCATGCTGGCCCGCGCCGGCTGCCAGACCTGGGGCGACTTGCGTGCGCTGCCACGTGCCGGCGTTGCCAGGCGCTTTGGCGCGCCGCTGCTGGAGGCGTTGGACATCGCCTGTGGCGGTCAGCCTGAAGGCTATCGCTGGCTCGTCATCCCTGAAGTATTCGACCTGAAGCTGGAACTGCCCGCGCTGGCCACCACCGCGCCCGAACTCATGTGGAGCGCCCAGCGCCTGCTCACGCAGTTCCAGGTCTGGCTGCAGGCCCGGCAGCGCGGCGTGCTGGCGCTGGAGTTCGAGTGGACGCTGGACCTGCGCCGGCTGGACGGCAAGCCTTTGCCCAAGCACGAGCAGCTCATGGTGCGCACCGCCCAGCCCACGCAGGACATGGCGCACCTGCGCCGCCTCGTCAGCGAGCATTTGGGCCGCGCGAAGCTTTCGGCGCCCGCCGGCTACCTGCGCCTGCGTTCGGTGGAAACAACGCCCTGGGCCGGCGCCAGCACCAGCCTGCTGCCGGACGACAACATCAAGGGCGAGAAGCTGCACCAGCTCGTCGAGCGTTTGAGCGTGCGGCTGGGGGCAGACCATGTGCTGATGGCGCAGGCGCAGGCTGACTATCGGCCCGAGCGCATGCAGTGCTGGCTGCCCGCGCGTGAGGTGCTGCCGCATGTGGCAGCACCGGCGGTGGTGGAAGGGCTGGCGCCTGAGGTCAGGGAAGCCAAGCCCAGGCCGCGCCGCAAGCCTTCATCCGCCCCGGGCGCAACGGCTCCGGCTGCAGCTTCGGATGCCCTGTATCCCGGCTGGTTGCTGCCCGAGCCCCTGCGCCTGGAAATGTGCGGGGAAGTGCCGCAGTACGGAGGCCCCTTGCGCAGGCTGGTGCGCCTGTATCGCGTGGAGACCGGCTGGTGGGAAGAAGGCCGCTCGGTGCGGCGTGATTACTTCATTGCCCGCAGCGAGGCGGTGGGGCTGGTGTGGATTTACGAGGAACACACCATGACCCGGCAAGGGCTGGCGCAGGAAGAAACTGCCCGTTGGTATCTGCAGGGCCTGTATGCCTGAGACTCACGACAAGCCGCGTGCCGGCAGGGTCGATGCCGACGATGACCTGGATGCGCCCTTGCTGCCACCCATCCTGACCGAGGCTGCTGGCAAGCTGCCAGGCTACGCTGAACTGCATTGCATCAGCAACTTCAGCTTCCAGCGCGGCGCCTCGCATCCGCAGGAACTGGTGCAGCGGGCCTACAACCTGGGGTATGAAGCCATTGCCATCACGGATGAATGCTCGGTGGCGGGCGTGGTGCGGGCCTGGTCTGGTTTGCGTGACCATTACGAGCGCATCGACAGGCTGGCAAAGAAGTTTCCCGATGAACTGCGGCGGCGGCCTTTCCGGATCCTCTATGGGAGCGAGTTCGCGCTGGAAGGCGGCCGTCTGGTTGCCATTGCGCACGACCTTGAAGGCTGGGGCGGGCTGTGCGAATTCATCACGGCCGCCCGCATGGGGGATGCGGTCAAGGGAAGCTATCAGGTGGGCTGGGACACCAGTGACTTCAGCCTGCTGAGTGGTTGCGAGATCCTGTTCGCGCCGCAGCGCCCGCAGGCAGGCAGCATGGATGCTGATGCCTTGTACGAGCGGCTGTTATGGCTCAAGTGCCTGTACGGCCAGGCGCTGTGGCTGGCCGCGGAATTGACCAGCCAGATCGACGACGACCTGTGGCTGGCCACGCTGCGCGATGCGGGCCTGCGGGCGGCGGTGCCCCTGGTCGCCGCAGGCGACGTGCACATGCATGTGCGTTCGCGCAAGCGGCTGCATGACGTGATCACGGCCGTGCGGGTGGGCCAGCCGGTGGCGCAATGCGGGTTCGAGTTGCAGGCGAATGCGGAACGCCATCTGCGCGCGCGTATGCGGTTGGCCGAAATGTATGGCTCAGGGGAACTCCTTGCCCATACGCTGACGGTGATGGAGCGTTGCACGTTCAGCGTGAAGGACGTTGCTTACAACTACCCGGAGGAGAGCGTTCCGGCAGGTCTCACACCAACACAGGCCTTGCGCAAGCTGACTTACGAAGGTGCGGCGGAGCGCTACCCGGAGCGCATTCCTGTTGAAGTCCTTGGCTGGATTGAAAAAGAACTTGAGCTTATTGAGCAATGCAAGTACGAGATGTTCTTTCTCACGGTGCACGATATTGTGGATTTCGCGAGGAACAAGAAAAAAATTCTCTGCCAGGGGCGAGGCTCGGCGGCCAATTCCGTGGTGTGCTATTGCCTGGGGATCACTGCAGCCAACCCCATGTTCAGCCATCCCCTGATGGAGCGATTCATCAGCGAGTCCCGCAAGGGTGAACCGCCGGACATTGACGTGGACTTCGAGCATGAACGCCGCGAGGAAATCATCCAGTACATCTATGACAAGTATGGCCGCGACCGCGCTGCCATCGCGGCCGTGGTCATCAGCTACCGCACGCGCAGCGCAATCCGGGACGTGGGCAAGGCGCTGGGCTTGCCCAACCCTCTGGTCGATGCCTTTGCCAGGGAGCACCACTGGTTTGACGACGAACTCGCTGCGGAAAGCCTGTGCAAGCTGGCGCAGCAGTGCGGCGAGGCACTTGATGGGCGACAGGCAACCCTGTGGCTGGGCCTCACGTCGCAGCTCATGGGCTTTCCCCGCCACCTCAGCCAGCATGTGGGCGGCTTCGTGCTGACGCAGACACCGCTCAAGCGGCTTGTGCCTATCGAAAACGCCGCCATGAAAGACCGTTCCATCATTCAGTGGGACAAGGACGACCTGGACGCCATGGGCTTGATGAAGGTGGATGTGCTGGCACTCGGCATGCTCACGGCTATCCGGCGCTGCATCGATTTTGTCGCGCAGCGCCGGGGCATCCCTTTCACGGTGTACGACATCGAAGATGGTGACGAAGACACCTACAGGATGATCCGCGCGGCTGATACCGTCGGCGTGTTCCAGATCGAGAGCCGCGCGCAGATGTCCATGCTGCCGCGCCTGAAACCCCGGGAGTTCTACGACCTGGTGGTGGAGGTGGCCATCGTGCGGCCAGGGCCCATCGTTGGCGGCATGGTGCATCCATACCTGAAGGCGCGCGAACGCATTGACACCGTTTTGAAGGACACAACCCTGTCCGAGAAGGAAGCCCGCAACCTGGCCATCGAGTACGAACGGTCTTCACAGGAAAAGGAGGGAGAAGAGCCCCGCCTCAAAAAAGCGCTGGAACGCACACTGGGCATCCCCATCTTCCAGGAGCAGGTCATGGAGATTTCCATGATCGCCGCCGGATTTGACGGTGCCATGGCCGATGGCTTGCGCCGGTCGATGGCAGCGTGGAAACGAAAGGGCGGCGTGGGCAAGTGGGGGCCGCAATTGCTGGAGGGCATGGCGAGGAACGGCTACAACGCCGGATTTGCCGAACGTATCTTCGACCAGATCAAGGGCTTCGGCGAATACGGCTTCCCCGAAAGCCATGCCTACAGCTTCGCCCTGCTGGCCTACAAGAGCAGCTGGCTCAAATGCCACGAGCCCGAATCCTTCCTGGCGGCCATGCTCAACTCGCAGCCCATGGGTTTCTACAACCCGTCGCAACTGATCCAGGATGCGCAGCGCCATGGCGTGCAGGTGCGCCCGGCCGATGTGTCGCACAGCGACTGGGACTGCACCCTGGAGTTTGACGGGCCTGACCGCAGCAAGCCTGCCGTGCGCCTGGGCCTGCGCCTGGTCGGCAGCCTGGGTGAAGCTGCGGCGCAGCGCATACCCCTGGCACGGGCCGAAGCCGCTTTCACCAGCACCGAAGACATGGCCCTGCGCGCCCGGCTCGACAGGCGCGACCTGAACGCCCTGGCCGCGGCTGATGCGCTGAAATCGCTCTCGGGCCACCGCCGCCAGCAGGTCTGGGACGCCACGGCCCAGCACCGCGCACCCGCCTTGCTGCAGGGCGCCCCCGTCAACGAGGCGCCGCTGGTGCTGCCCGAAGCACCCGAGGGTGAAGAAATCGTCTTCGACTACGCCTCGATGCACCTCACCCTGCGCCGCCACCCGCTGGCCCTGTTGCGCCCGCGCCTTGCCCGCATGAAGCTGCTGACGGCCCATGAGCTGCACGACCTGCCCAGCGGCCGCATGGTGCGCGCCTGCGGCATCGTCATCGGCCGGCAGCAGCCCGGCACGGCCAAGGGCACGATCTTTGTGACCCTGGAGGATGAAACCGGCCCGGTCAATGTGATCGTCTGGAAATCCTTGCGCGAAGAGCAGCGCGACGAACTGCTCAAGTCCCGCCTGCTGGCCGTGTACGGCCTGTGGCAGCGCGATGTGGACAGCGGCGGCGAGGTGCGCCACCTGGTGGCCAGGCGCCTGAAAGACCTGACGCCGCTGCTGGGCCGGCTGGGGCAGCAGACCAGCAGGAGCCGGGACTTCCACTGATGCACAACTAAATCATTCCTGCCCCAATCAGGACGACAATGGGTGCTCCAGATGTATCCAGCTCGCGCCTTCATTCCCCGGCCAAGGGCCGCCTTGGCCCTGCTGGTGCTCTGCGTCCTGTTCGCAGGCGCCGCATGGGCCAAACACGGCGCCACATCGCCCGGCCACCCGCTGACGCTGCAGCTCAAGTGGTACCACCAGTTCCAGTTCGCGGGCTACTACGCGGCGCAGGCCAAGGGCTTTTATGCCGACGAAGGCGTGGAAGTCGTCCTGCGCGAAGGCGGCCCTGACCGGCCGCCCGTGCCCACAGTGCTCAGCGGCACGGCGCAGTTTTCCATTGGCGACTCCGACCTGCTGGTCAAACGCATCAAGGGCCAGCCCATCGTCGCACTGGCCGCCATCTTCCAGCACTCGCCGTATATCCTGCTCAGCCGCGCTGACCGGGGCATCCGCGCGCCCAGCGACCTGGCCGGCAAGACGGTGATGATGTCCGACGATCAGGGCGGCATCCAGCTGCGCACCATGCTCCGGCGCGAGGGCGTGGACCCGAAGCTGGTGCGCATCGTGCCGCAGTCCTGGAAGCTGGAAGACCTGGTGGAAGGCCGGGTGGACGCCATCTCGGCTTATGCCACGGTGGAGCCCGCCAAGCTGCGCGCCCAGGGCATCGTGCCTGCCATCATGCGCAGCCTGGACTACGGCGTGGACTTCTACGGCGACATCCTCTTCACCACCGAAGCCGAAGCCATCGCCAACCCGGAACGCACCGCCGCCTTTGTGCGCGCCACCCGCAAGGGCTGGGACTATGCGATGAAGCACCCCGGCGAAATCGCCGGCCTCATCCTGGCCATGGACGGCGTCGCCGCGCGGGGCGTGACCCGAGAGGAGCTGCTGGCCGAGGCGAACACCATGCGCGCCTTTGTGCTGACCGATGTGGTGGAAGCCGGCCACATGAACATGGGGCGGTTCGAGAACATCGCGCGCACGCTGGCCGAACTGGGGCTGGTGCCGGCAGGCTATTCGCTGGACGGCTGGATCTTTGAGGCCAACCCGCCTGTGGACGCGCATGTGCTGCGCTGGGCGGTGGGTGCGGCACTCGCGATGCTGGGTCTTGCGATCCTCATTGTGCTGTGGAACCTGCAGATGCGGCGCAGCGTGCGCCTGCGCACCGGGCAACTGCAGCAAGAGATCAACCGCCGCAATGAAGTGCAGCAGCAGCTCAAGCTCAGCCAGGCGCAGCTGGTGCGTCTGAACACCGAGCTGGAAGAGCGGGTACGCCGCCGCACCGCCGAGCTGGAAGCCTCCAACAAGGAAATGGAAGCCTTCTCCTACTCGGTGTCGCATGACCTGCGCTCACCGCTCAGCACCATCGACGGCTTCAGCCTGCTGCTGCAGAAAATGAACGCCGATGGCAAGCTGGGCGAGCGCGGCACGCACTACCTCACCCGCATCCGTATCGGCACGCGGCAGATGGGCGAGCTGATCGAAGGCCTGCTGTCGCTGGCCAAGCTCTCGCGCGACACGCTGCGCCTGGGCGCCGTGGACCTGTCGGCGCTGGCCCGCCGGGTCGAGCAGGAACTGCGCGAGCGCGAACCCGAGCGGCTGCAGCAGGGCGCGGTACGCATCGATGTGCAGCAAGGCATGGCCGCCTGGGGCGACCCGGTGTTGCTGCTGCTGGTGCTCCAGAACCTGCTGGGCAATGCCTGGAAGTTCACCTCAAGGAAGCCCGAGGCGCACATCGAATTCGGCAGCCGCAAGGCGCAAGAGGGTGAAGCCGGCGAGACGGTGTACTTTGTGCGTGACAACGGCGCCGGCTTTGACATGGCCCATGCCGACAAACTCTTCGGCACCTTCCAGCGCCTGCACCAGCCGTCCGACTTTGCCGGCACCGGCATAGGCCTGGCCATCGTCCAGCGCATCATCACCCGCCACGGCGGGCGCATCTGGGCCGAGGCGGTGAAGGGGGAGGGCGCGACGTTCTACTTCACGCTGAACGGGCATTCGGCGATCACGAAGCTGGAGGATTTTCCGCCGGTGGTGTAGGTGGCCGGGGCGGCCAGAATCCAGCCTTCTACGCTGCCGCAGATTGTGTGATCACCCGCGCCCTTCCCCCCGCTTCACCTCCCGCAACATGAACAGGTACAAGCCCTCCACCTTTTCCCGCGCCCACGGCGTCTTGCGCAAAAACTTCAGGCTCGACGCCACGCTCGGGTCGCTGGCAAAGCAGCGCACGGGTATGCGTTCGGCGAGCCCGGCCCAGCCGTAGTGGGCCTGCAGTGCAGTGACGATGGCCTCCAGCGTCATGCCGTGCAGGGGGTTGCGGGGTTGGGTGTCCATGCATCTACTTTAGCCTGCCGACTGAACGCCGCGTGTTTGTCTGACAGCTTTTGCCGTCTGCCCGAATCACACTCTGGCGAAACGGACATATTTCAGGGACGCAAACATCATGCTTGAAAACCTTCCCGACGCTGTGGGCCATGTGTTGCACGACTTCCGTGCGGGCCTGGACAAGCTGGCCTTCAACACCTGCGGACTGCGCAGCGGCATGGCGGCCCTGACCGTCACCAGCCTGGCGTTTGCCGACCATGCACCCATCCCGGCGCGGTACACCGCCGATGGCGAGGGTGTGTCGCCGCCGCTGCAGTGGTCGGGCATTCCGCCCGGCGCGGCGTCCGTCGTATTGCTGGTGGAGGATGCCGACGCACCCATGCCGCAGCCACTGGTGCATGCCATTGTGGTGGACCTTCCGCCCGTGGACGGCATGCTGACCGAGGGCACGCTGCGCAGCGCCGGTCGTGACGAGCAGCAGGTGCATGAGGGGCGCAATTCGTTCCTGATGGCCGGCTGGCTGCCGCCTGACCCGCCGCCCGGGCATGGGGTGCACCGCTATGCGTTCCAGCTGTTTGCGCTGGGGCCTGGGCCGAGCTTCAGCGGTGCGCCGGGCCGGGACGCGGTGATGGAAGCGGTGCGTGAGCGCGGGCTGGCCAGCGGCTGCCTGATCGGCACGTATGAGCGCCCGGACGGGTCGATCATTGTGGGGGAGGCGCGGCGGGCTGTCGTGCCGGTTTGACTGGAGCGGGTGAAGGGAATCGAACCCTCGTATGAAGCTTGGGAAGCTGCCGTTCTACCATTGAACTACACCCGCACTGGCCGGAGTTTACCTCTTCAGGGCCGCAGGTAGGCCCAGCCTTCGCCCTGCTTCTTCATGATTTCGGTGACGCCTGCCGGTACATAGCTGATGCCTGCGGTCATGTCGTCCTTCGTCAGCTTCTGGCCGCGCATGGTGTTTTCGCAGGCGATGACCTTGACGCCGGCCTTCATGGCATCGGCGACGCGGGCGGCCACGGGGGATTCGAGCTTGAGCATGCCGATGCCGGGGCCGTAGGCGACGATTTCCATGTCCACATTGGCCGCGCCCACGTCGTCCTGCAGGTTCTTCGCGTTGTTGAGCGCCAGGTTCCATTTGGCGGGGTCGTTGTCGCTCATCTGGATGACGATCCGGTTGCGTTTGGCAGCCGCGCTTTGCGCGATGGCGGCCGGCACGAGTGAGGCAACGGCCGCCAGCGCGGCGGCCTGGGTGAAGAGTCTGCGGTTCATCATTTGAGGAGGCTCCATGGCAAAGATGCCTGATTTCAACATATTTGCCCTTGCCCCGGCGGGGAACACTCCGCCGCCGCCGGATCCTGCAGGCCAAACTTATAATCGAATGTTCAAATAAATCAAGCATTTACGTGCGGCCGCCGCCCTGCAGCAGGGCAGTGGTCAACAGAGCCTTCCCAAAGATGAGCACCGCCAACTCTCCCGCTTTTGTTTCCGTCGCCGATATCCGCAAAACCTTTCTCGACTTTTTTGCGTCCAAAGGGCACACGGTTGTGGCGTCCAGCCCGCTCGTTCCCGGCAACGACCCGACGCTGATGTTCACCAACTCGGGCATGGTTCAGTTCAAGGACGTGTTCCTCGGCACCGACAAGCGGCCCTATGTGCGTGCCGCGTCCGTGCAGGCGTGCCTGCGTGCCGGCGGCAAGCACAACGACCTGGAGAACGTGGGTTACACCGCGCGGCATCACACCTTCTTCGAGATGCTCGGCAACTGGAGCTTTGGCGACTACTTCAAGCGCGAATCGCTCAAGTGGGCCTGGGAACTGCTGACCCAGGTGTACAAGCTGCCGCCCGAACGCCTGCTGGCCACGGTGTACCAGGAAGACGACGAGGCCTATGACATCTGGACGAAGGAAATCGGCCTGCCGCCCGAGCGCGTGATCCGCATCGGCGACAACAAGGGCGGCCGCTACAAGTCCGAC
>JAZKHY010000083.1:0-7949 GCA_040385105.1 Pseudomonadota bacterium | reverse complement strand
GTGGCGGACCTGTTCACGGCTGTGCCGGAGCTGGTTGCGGCCTTGTAAGAACTGACCGGGGCGCCTAGGCGGCGTCGCGGATCATGTTCCGCGCGATCACCAGCTGCTGGATCTGCGTCGTGCCTTCATAGATGCGGAACAGCCGCACGTCGCGGTAGAAGCGCTCGATGCCGTAGTCGCTGACGTAGCCTGCGCCACCGAAGATCTGCACAGCGCGGTCAGCAACACGGCCGCACATCTCGGAGGCAAACAGCTTGGCGCAGGATGCTTCGGTGCTCACCGGCAGCTTGTCGTCGCGGCGGCGCGCGGCGTCCAGAACCATGCAGCGCGCCGCGTAGATTTCGGCCTTGCTGTCGGCGAGCATGGCTTGCACCAGCTGGAACTCTGCGATGGGCTGGCCGAACTGCTTGCGTTCCATGGCGTAGCGCAATGCATCAGCCAGCATGCGCTCGGCCACGGCGACGCAGATGGAGGCAATGTGGATGCGGCCCTTGTCCAGCACTTTCATGGCCGTCTTGAAGCCACGGCCCTCGACGCCGCCAATCAGGTTGGCCGCCGGCACGCGGCAGTTCTCGAAGATCACATCGCAGGTGTGCGCGCCTTTCTGGCCCATCTTCCTGTCGCGCTTGCCGAAACTGATCCCGGGTGTCTTCGCATCGACGATGAAGGCCGAGATGCCGCCAGCGCCTTTTTCCTCCGCATTGGTCCGGGCCATCAGCGTGAAGATCCCGGCCTGCGGCGCATTGGTAATGAAGCGCTTGGTGCCGTTTACAACATAGGCATCGCCGTCGCGCACCGCGCTGGTCCGCAGCGAGGCGGCATCCGAGCCCGAGCCCGGCTCGGTCAGTGCGAAGGATGCAATCAGTTCGCCGGTGGCCAGGCGCGGCAGGTACTTCGCCTTCTGCGCGTCGGTACCGTCAAACAGGATGCCCTGCGAGCCGATGCCCACCGTGGTGCCCAGCAGCGAGCGGAAGGCGGGTGATGCGCGGCCCAGTTCCAGCATGGCCAGCACCTCTTCCTCCATGGTCAGCTCCAGCCCGCCGAACGACTCGGGAATCGTCAGGCCGAACAGGCCCATGGCCTTCATGTCGGCCACGATGTCCGCCGGTATCTCGTCGGTTTCGGCAACGAGTTCCTCGTTCGGGATCAGGCGCTCGCGCACGAAGCGCGAGATGTTGTCCAGCAGGATGTTGAGTGTTTCTTGGTCGCGGATCATGGCATGTGTGGGTTGTCGGTAGTCGTGCCCATGTTGCGGCGCGGCAAACCGGCGGTCAACCGTTGTCGGCCAGGTGTTCCGTACTGTGGACGCACTGCAGCTGCCTGCCCTGCTGGACGGGCGAACCGGAGTACGGAACAATCAGGCAATGCCGGTTGACCCTGCGTTGACCCTGTTGCATCGTTCACCTGCTGGATGGCGCACGCAATGCTGCGTTGACACGAAAGGAACAAGACAGATGGACATGGGACTGAAAGACAAGGTGGCGATCGTGACGGGCTCGGCCCGCGGCCTGGGTGCCGAGATGGTGCGGCGCCTGGCGTCTGAGGGCGCGAAGGTCGTGGTGACCGACATCCAGGAAGAGGCTGCGCAGGCAACTGCAGCGGCCCTCAAGGCGGAGGGCCTGGCTGTGCACTGCGTGATTGCCGACATCACCAAAGCGGCCGATGTCCAGCGGCTGGTGGATGAAACCATTGCCACCTTTGGCGCCGTGCATGTGCTCGTCAACAATGCCGGCTTGCCACGCGACAAGTACCTGGTGAAGATGACCGAGGACGACTGGGACCTGGTGATGAACGTGATGCTCAAGGGCGCGTTCCTGGCCACGCGCGCCGTCATGCCGCATTTCATCCAGCAGGGCTGGGGCCGGGTGATCAACATCAGCTCGCGCGCGCACCTTGGCAACCCGACGCAGGCCAACTACTCGGCAGCGAAGGCGGGGTTGATCGGCATGGCGAAAGCCCTCGCCATCGAGGAGGGCCGCTATGGCGTCACCGTCAATTGCGTTGCGCCCGGTTTCATGGAAACCGAGATGGTGCAGGCCCTGCCAACCTATGAAACCATCCGCGACCGCGCGGTGCAGGCACAGCCGGTCAAGCGCGTCGGCCAGCCCCGCGACGTGGCCAATGCCGTGGTGTTCCTGGCCAGCGAGTGCGCGAGCTTCATCACCGGTGAGGTGCTGCACGTCACTGGTGGTCGCTACGGCTGAAACAAGGAACCAGAATCATGAGAAGAGCTGCCATTGTTTCCCCGCTGCGCACACCCATTGGTGCGTTCGGCGGCGCGTTGAAGACCGTGCCGGTTGAAGAGCTGGGCGCCACCGTCGCGCGCGAGATCGTCGCGCGGACGGGGCTCGACCCGGCGTTGATCGATGACGTCGTGTTTGCGCAAAGCTACATGAACGGCGAGACACCCTGTACCGGCCGCTGGATTGCACTGCAGGCGGGCTTGCCGATCAGCGTCGCGGGCATGCAGCTGGACCGGCGTTGCGGCGGGGGCCTGCAGGCCATTGCCACCGCAGCCATGATGGTGCAGACCGGCGCGGCCGACGTGGTGATGGCCGGCGGCGTGGAGAGCATGAGCAATGTCGAGTACTACACCCAGAGCATGCGCTGGGGCAGCCGCGCCGGCTCGGTGACGATGCACGACAGGCTGGAGCGCGGGCGGGAGCGCTCGCAGCCGGAGTCCCGCTTCGGCCGCATCAGCGGCATGATCGAAACTGCCGAGAACCTGGCGCGTGACTACGGCATCTCGCGCGATGCGGCCGACGCATTTGCGCTGCGCAGCCAGCAGCGCGCCGCAGCCGCTTGGGCCGCAGGCCGCTTCAAGGACGAGATCGTCAACGTTCGCGTGCCGCAGCGCAAGGGCGAGGCGCTGGTGATCGACCGCGACGAAGGCATCCGTGCGGAGACGACGCTGGACAGCCTGTCAAAGCTCAAACCCGTGATGAAGGACGGCACCGTGACCGCCGGCAATGCCTGCCAGCAGAACGACGCTGCGGCCGCCTGCCTGGTCGTCTCCGAGGACAAGCTGAAGGAACTGAAGCTGGAGCCCATCGGCTGGCTGGTGGGCTGGGCGGCCGCCGGCTGCGAACCCTCGCACATGGGCATCGGCCCGGTGCCTGCGGTGCAGAAGCTGATGCAACGCACCGGCCTGCAGCTCAGCCAGATGGACCTGATCGAGCTGAACGAGGCCTTCGCCTGCCAGGCACTGGCCTGCGTCAAGGGCTGGGGCAGCTCGCTGGACGAGCTGGACGACAGGCTCAATGTCAACGGCTCGGGCATCTCGCTGGGCCACCCGGTGGGCGCGACCGGCGCACGCATCATGACCACGCTGCTGCATGAGCTGCAGCGCCGCAAGGGCCGCTACGGCCTGGAGACCATGTGCATCGGCGGCGGCCAGGGCATCGCTGCGATCTTTGAGCGCGCCTAGGCCGGGAAGCAAGCTCTTGGCCGCCAGCGCTCTCGCCAACCCGGGCTCAGGCAAGAGTTCCGGCACCGGCACAGGCCCCGGCGAAGGGCGCCGCACCATGGTCGCGCCCTTCGCCCGCGCGCTGGACCTGCTGGCCGCCTTCACGCCGAACGACTGGCTGCTCGGCGCGCGCGAACTGGCGGCCCGCTCCGGCCTGCCGGCTTCCACCGTCACGCGCATTGCCCAGTCACTGGTCCAGCTGGGCTACCTGCATTACGCGCCGGTGGAGCGCAAGTACCGTCTGGCGGCCGCGGTGCTGTCGCTTGGCTATGCGGCCATCGCCAATTCCGGAGTGCAGCGCGCCGCACGCGTGCACATGGAGGCTTTTGCGCAGGAGCACAAGGTCCACGTGAACCTCAGTTCGCGCGACAGGCTTGAACTGATCGTGCTGGAAAGCTGCAACAGCAGCCAGTCGCTGGTGTCCATGAACCTGCATGTCGGTTCGCGCGTGGGCATTGCTTCATCGCCCATGGGCTGGGCGCTGCTGGCTGCTTTGCCCGAGCTGGAGCGCTACTACCTGATGGAGAACGTCGAGCGCCGCATGCCGCGCGAATGGCCGCGCCTGCGCAGGCGATCCAGCGAGGCTATTGCGCAAGTGTTCGATCTGGGCTTTTGCACCTCGCTGGGCGAATGGGATGCCGACCTGGGCATCATCGCTGCGCCGGTGTTGATAGAGGGCCAGGCGCCGCTGGTGCTGGCCTGCGTGGGCGCCAGCTCGCAGATGACGCGTCCCCGTGTGGAGCGTGAGATCGGGCCCAGGCTGCTGGCCGCAGCTGAGGCGATACAGAGCGCGGGAGCGGCGCCATGAGCGCACGGGATGCGTTGCCGGCGGCGGGCTCGATGGTCCTGACCGTCGAGCGTGGCATGCAGGTGCTGCGGGCTTTCAGGTCAAGCCGCGCGCCGCTGTCCAACGCCGAGCTTGTGCGCCGCACCGGCATGTCCAAGGCGGCAGTTTCACGGCTGACGAGCACCTTGACGCAGCTGGGTTACATCAGGAACGTGCCGGGGCGGCGCGAGTTTGAGCTCGCCGCCGGCCCGCTGGGTGTGGGACATGCCTTCCTCTCCAGCAGCGAACTGCTGCGCACTGCCAACCCCTTCATGCAGCAGTTGGCTGACCGGCTGGGCGTATCGGTGGCGCTGGCCATGGGCAATGGCAACGACATGCTCTACATCGCCTATCGTGCGAGCCACAAGGTGGCGACGCTGCGCCTGGGCACCGGGTCAGTCCTGCCCATGGGCACCACCTCCATCGGCCATGCTTTCCTCTGGGCCTTGCCCGCAGGTGAACAGAAGCGGACGATCGCCGCGCTGCAGCGAGGCGCACCCGGTGATGCGGCAGACATGCTCCGCGGCATCCGGGAAAGCTTCGGGGAACTGGACAGCAGCGGTGTCTGCGGCGTGCTGGGCGGTTTCCAGCGCGATACCTATGGCGTGGCGCTGCCGGTGCGCGTCGGCCGCAAGCGGGTCGTCATGGGCCTGAGCTGCGGCAAGGCAGACCTGCAGCCGGACCTGGCGGCCGAACGCAAGCGCATCGCGCCAGTGCTGCGGGACGCAGCGGGCAGGATGGAGGCGCTGCTGGCTGATTTTGACGGTGAACCCTAGCACTTGAAAATGACTGAACCTACACTTTTTACGCAAGAACTTCTGGAACGCCTGCGCGGCTGGGAAGGCCGCAGCGAGGCGGCGCATGACCTCATCAGTGTCTCGTCTGCACAGGGTATGGCTGCCACGCTGGGCCTGGCAGGGCCAGGGCCGGACGCCGGCGCGGAACTGCCACCGCTGTGGCACTGGCTTTTCTTTGCGCCGCGCGCTCCCCGGCAGGAACTGGGTGCTGACGGGCATCCGCGCGTCGGTGGGTTCTTGCCGCCAGTGCCCCTGCCACGCCGCATGTGGGCCGGCGGACGCATACGCTGGCACGCGCCGCTTCGGATCGGCGAGGCCGCGAAGAACGTCACCACCATCGAGTCCGTCAAGCACAAGGGCGGGCGCAGCGGCGACCTGCTATTCGTAACGCTGAAGTACGAGATCAGCACGGTGGCCGGCCTCGCTCTCACTGAGGAGAAAGACGTCGTCTACCGCGAGGCCGCCTCTGCGGGCGCCGTGCCACCCGTCCCGCCGGAGGCGCCGCAGGACGCGGCATGGAGTGAGGAGATCGTGCCCGATCCGGTGCTGCTGTTCCGATATTCAGCCCTTACCTTCAACGGCCATCGCATCCACTACGACCGGCCCTATACCACCCAGATCGAGGCTTACCCCGGCCTGGTGGTGCATGGGCCCTTGATAGCCACGCTGCTGGCGGGTCTTGCGCAACGCGCGCGGCCCGGCGCGCGCTTCACAAGCTTCAGCTTCAGGGCGGTGAGCCCGCTGGTCGACATCCACCCCTTCCGCGTCTGCGGCAAGCCTTCGCCCGACGGTAAAAGCGCCCAGCTCTGGGCCGAGAATCACGAGGGCAGGCTGGCCATGCAGGCCGATGTCCAGTACGAGTGACCCAGTACCGGCCACAGCAGCCGGCAGAACAAGGAGCTCTCATGTCTTCAGGCCAACGACTTCCCGGCACACCCGAGCCGATGCATTGCTGGACGGCGTCCGACGGCGTCCGCCTCGCGGGCGATTCCTGGGGCGACGCGGCCGGTCCGCTGGTGCTGCTGCTGCACGGCGGCGGCCAGACCCGGCACGCCTGGGGCGGCACCGGCAAGGCGCTGGGCGCGGCCGGCTACCACGCGGTGTCGCTGGATGCGCGGGGCCATGGCGACTCTGACTGGTCGCCCGTTGGCAATTACAGCCAGGATGTGATGGTGAGCGATGTGCAAAGCGTGCTCGCCGCCCTGGGCCGCACCCGGCCAGTACTGGTGGGCGCGTCCATGGGTGGCGGCACCAGCCTTGTCGCGGTGGGTGAGGGCCATGTGGATGCGAGCGCATTGATCCTGGTGGACATCGTCCCGCGCATCGAGGGCGATGGTGCGGCTCGCATCATGGACTTCATGGGCCAGAAACCCGAAGGCTTCAGCTCGCTGGAGGAAGTGGCCGAGGCCATCAGCGGCTACCGCCGCGAGCGCGCGCGGCCGCGCAGCCTGCAGGGCCTGGCCAAGAATGTGCGGCTCGGGCCCGACGGCAAGTACCGCTGGCATTGGGACCCGGTTTACCTGACAGGCGTGCGCAACCGCACGCTGCGCTACGAGCGCCTCTCGGCCTGCGCGCGCCACCTGACTCTGCCGACACTGCTTGTGCGCGGCGGCAGTTCCGATGTGGTCAGTGAAGAGGGTGCACGCGAGTTCCTGCAGATGTGCCCGCATGCCGAACTGCACAACATCGAGAAGGCCGGTCACATGGTGGCGGGCGACCGCAATGATGTGTTCGGCGAGGCGGCGATTGCGTTCCTCGCGCGCACGGTGCCGGTGGGCGGGGTGCCGGTGCATCCGCCACAGCCCGCAGGCTTACCGGGAGTCCAGGGTGGCGGGGATCTGACCGATCTGCCCTGAAGGCTTCCACACGAGCTTCGATATTCCCGAAGCCCTGTTTCGAAATTTGCAACTTGGATTGGATGGCCGATGTCCCTAATCTTGGGACATCCCTCAAGCACGTGCAAGGCACGTGCCGCCAACCCACCAGGAGCAATCAGACATGGCAAATTTCCTCGACGAATCGCAGCAGATGTGGCTCGACAGTGTGAACCGTTTCATGGACAACGAGATCACCGTTGAATACATCCGCAACTGCGACCAGAACCGTGATTACCCTTACGAAGCCTATGAAAAGATCGCGCAGCAGGGCTGGCTCGGTCTTCTGTTCAGCGAGGAAGAAGGCGGCGCAGGCGGCAACATCTTTGACTACACGCTGATGGCCGAGGGCTTGGGCAAGTACGGCTTCGACTTCGCGGCCGCCATCCTGGTGCCTACCTTCACGGCGATGAACATCGCAAAGTACGGAACGGCTGCGCAAAAGGAAAAGTACATCCAGCCGTTCATTGACGGCAAGATACGCTTCTCGGTGTCGATCTCCGAGCCAGATGCCGGGTCCGACGCCTCCAACACAAAGACCCGTGCACGCCGCGATGCCAACGGCGACTGGATCGTCAGCGGGCAGAAACTCTGGTGCAGTGGGGCCGCAGCCAGGGACGTGGTGATCGCGATGCTGGTGCGGACTGACCCGGACAACAAGCACGGCGGCCTGTCGATACTGCTGATTCCCAACGACACGCCGGGCCTTGTCATCAACAAGTTGCCAACGCTGTCGCGCCACGCCACCGGCACCACGGAAATCTTTCTCGACAACGTGCGCGTGCCCGGCGATGCCATCCTCGGTGCGGAAGGCCAGGGCTGGAAGATCATCACCGAACATCTGGAGCTGGAGCGCTGCTCGGTGGCCGCAGCCTACGTGGGCAACGCGCAGGAGGCCGTCTCCAACGCCGTGCGCTATGCGCATGATCGCGTGCAGTTCGGCAAGCAGCTGTGGGATTTCCAGGTGCTCAAGCACATGCTGGCCG
>JAZKHY010000082.1:0-11658 GCA_040385105.1 Pseudomonadota bacterium | reverse complement strand
GGACCTTGTCGGTCGCGTCAATCACAAACCACTCGTGCGTCACGTCAGCGGGTTTGGCGCTGAACGTTTTGGTCATGAGTTTTCTCTTTCGAGCTGGTTTGCGGAAACCCTGGGGTTCCCTTGGTTTGAGCTCTTTTCCACGGTCGGTGCTCCTCTTGCGGGAGTCTCTTAGGTGGGGCTATGCTTGGGGCCGGGGCCTTTTTGCATCTTCGTCGCGGAGCTACAAAATCGCTGCGAAGCCAAAGATTATACGAATAATCAAGGACTTGGGGCAATCTACCCTGTTTCCACCCTCCATGCGGGTTACCATCCCGGCCATGTTCAGCTACCGCCACGCCTTCCATGCAGGCAACCATGCCGATGTGCTCAAGCACACCGTGCTCATTGCCGCGCTCAGGCACCTCACCGAAAAAGACGCGGCGCTGACCGTCATCGACACCCATGCCGGCGCCGGGCTGTACCGGCTCGACGGCGATTACGCCGAGACCAGCGGCGAGTCGGCAGATGGCATCTGCCGCCTGCTTTCGGCAAAGAACAAGCCCCTCATCAAGGCCCGGGCGGACATAAAGTCGCTGGCGGCCGGTGTTGCGCCCGCGCTGCAGGACTACATCGACATGGTGTCGGCCTTCAATGCACCGGCCAGCCTCAAGGTCTATCCTGGCTCGCCCTTCGTCATCCACAGGCTGCTGCGGGCCCATGACAAGCTCAAGCTGTTCGAGCTGCACCCGACCGATGCCAAAACCCTCTCGGCCAACATTGCCCAGCTGGAAGCCGGCAGGCAGGTCGCCGTCCTGCGCGAGGACGGCTTTGAAGGCCTCAAGAAGTTCATCCCCCCCGTGGTGCGGCGCGCCCTTGTGCTCTGCGACCCGAGCTATGAAATCAAGAGCGACTATGCGCGCGTTGCGGCCATGGCGGCGGACTCGCTCAAGCGCTTTCCCACGGGCACCTACGCCTTCTGGTACCCGATCATTCCGCGGCCCGAGGCCCACGACCTGCCACGCAAGCTCAAGACACTGGCCACCAAGGCCGGCAAGAGCTGGCTGAATGCGCAGCTGACGGTGAAGTCGAGCAAACTCACCACCGACAAGGCGGGCGAAACGGTGCGCCCCGGCCTGCCCGCCAGCGGCATGTTCGTCATCAACCCGCCGCACACGCTCAAGGCCGCGCTGCAGGCGGCGTTGCCGCAGATGGTGGAAATGCTGGGCCAGGACCGCCACGCGGCCTTCACGCTCGACGCTGGCGGCTGAACGCCCAACCGGCCCGCACTTAACCCGAAAGCTCTCTTCTCGCCACCAGATTGACCAGGCGCGCCTGGTGCAATCCAATTAGCCGACCGATTGGTCGGCTAATTGCTATACTGCCTGCCTGAGCCCCCAAAAGCCCCAGGAGACAGACATGTACACCCAGGCCCTCGACATTCCTGATGCAGCCGCGAGCATGCTCAAGGCTGTCCCTGCTGCGAGAAGCACCGAAGACAGCGCCCTGCAGGTCCGCTTCGACGAAAAAATCGATGCGGACCAGAAGATCGAGCCCCAGGACTGGATGCCCGAGGCTTACCGGCGCACCCTGGTGCGGCAGATCAGCCAGCATGCGCATTCAGAGATCGTCGGCATGCTGCCCGAAGGCAACTGGATCTCCCGCGCACCGTCCCTCAAGCGCAAAGCCATCCTGCTGGCCAAGGTGCAGGACGAAGGCGGCCACGGCCTGTACCTCTACAGCGCGGCCGAAACCCTGGGCACCAGCCGCGACCAGATGCTGGACGGCCTGCACACCGGCAAGGCCAAGTACAGCTCCATCTTCAACTACCCCACGCTGACCTGGGCCGACGTCGGCGTGATCGGCTGGCTGGTCGACGGCGCGGCCATCATGAACCAGGTGCCGATCTGCCGCTGTTCCTACGGCCCGTACGCCCGCGCGATGATCCGCATCTGCAAGGAAGAAAGCTTCCACCAGCGCCAGGGCTTCGAGAGCCTCATGACCATGATGAAGGGCACGCCGGAGCAGCGCGCCATGGTGCAGGATGCCGTGAACCGCTGGTGGTGGCCGGTACTGGCCATGTTCGGCCCGCCGGACGCCGACAGCCCCAACAGCGCGCAGGGCATGCGCTGGGGCATCAAGCGCATCAGCAACGACGCGTTGCGGCAAAAGTTCGTAGACGCCACGGTGCCGCAGGCCGCCATCATGGGCGTGACCCTGCCTGACCCCGACCTCAAGTGGAATGAAGAACGCGGACAGCATGACTACGGCGCCATCGACTGGAACGAGTTCTGGGCCACGGTGAACGGCAACGGCCCCTGCAACAGGGAGCGTCTGGCAACGCGGGTGAAAGCCCACACCGACGGCGGATGGGTTCGCGATGCGGCGCTGGCGTATGCCGCCAAGCAGAAAGCACGCGCATTGAAGGAGGCCGCATGAACGCAGCAGCAAAGGAATGGGGCCTGTGGGAAGTATTCATCCGCAGCAAGCAGGGCCTGGAACACAAGCACGCCGGCAGCCTGCATGCCACCGATGCGCAGCAGGCGCTGCAGATGGCGCGCGACGTGTACACGCGGCGCCAGGAAGGCGTGAGCATCTGGGTCGTGCCGTCCAGCGCCATCACGGCCAGCCAGCCGGAAGACAAGGCAGAGCTGTTCGAGCCGGCCAGCGACAAGATCTACCGCCACCCGACGTTCTACGAGATCCCCGACGAAGTGGGGCACATGTGAATACGGGCACGCACCACACCGACTACCTGCTGCACCTGGCAGACAACGCGCTGGTGCTCGGCCAGCGCAATGCCGAATGGTGCGGCCACGGCCCTGTGCTGGAAGAAGACATTGCGATGGCCAATATCGGCCTGGACCTGATCGGCCAGGCGCGTCTTCTGTACCAGCATGCGGCAAGCCTCATCGGCCGGGGCGCGACCGAAGACAGCCTGGCCTACTTCCGCGATGCGGGCGAGTTCCGCAACTACACGCTGCTGGAGTTGCCCCACCATGGCCCGCTGGCCGGCACGGCACAGGCCGACCGCGACTATGCGACCACCATCATGCGCAACTTCCTCTACAGCCGCTTCATGCTGCTGCTGTGGGACGCGCTGCAGGCGTCTGCCGATACACAGCTGGCCGCCATCGCGGCCAGGAGCGTCAAGGAAGTGCGCTACCACGTGCGCCACAGCACGGACTGGACCATCCGCCTTGGCGACGGCACCGGCGAATCACATGCACGCATGCAGGCCGCGCTGGAGCACCTGATGCCCTACACGCAGGAGTTCTGGACGGCATCGGCCTTTGAAACCGCCGCCGTTGAAGCAGGCATCGGCGTGAACGCACCTGCGCTGCGCACCGCCTGGGACGAAGGCGTGGACACCGTGCTGGCCGAGGCCACGCTGAAGCGCCCGGCCCCTGGCGGCCATGTGACGCAGGGCAAGAACGGCCTGCATTCCGAACACCTTGGCTGGCTGCTGGCCGAAATGCAGGGCCTGGCCCGCGCCCACCCTGAGGCCACGTGGTAGGCACCGGCATAGCGCATGCCTGGTCGATCCTTGAATCGATCCCCGACCCGGAAATCCCGGTAGTGTCGATCCGCGAGCTGGGCATCCTGCGCGAGATCAACGAGATTGACGGCAGCTTGCAGATTGTCATCACGCCCACCTATTCCGGCTGCCCGGCCATGGGGCAGATCGAAGACGACATCCGCTCGGCGCTCGCGGCTGCCGGCATGGAAGCAAGGCTGCTTACCCGGCTGGCGCCCGCCTGGACAACGGACTGGATGACCCCTGCTGCCAGGGACAAGCTGCGGGCATATGGCATTGCGCCACCCCATACAACAGCAGCAGCCGCCAGCGGCATCGTGCACTTCGCAACACGCAAACCCGGGGGCGATAACGTTGCCTGCCCGCGCTGCGGCAGCGGCAACACCACCGAAACGTCCCACTTCGGCTCGACGGCCTGCAAGTCGCTGCACAAGTGCCTCGACTGCCTGGAGCCGTTCGACCACTTCAAGCCCTATTGACTGGAACCGAGCCCGGCATGAGCACCCATTTCCACGAACTCCGCGTCAAGCGCATCACGCCCGAAACAGCCGACTCGGCAGCCATCACCCTTGAGGTGCCGCCCGAATTGCGCGATGCCTTCGACTTCAGCCCCGGCCAGTTCCTGACCCTGCGGGCCATGATTGACGGCGTGCAGCAGCGGCGCAGCTATTCCATCTGCAGCAGCAAGTCGCGCTATGACAGCAGGCAGGAGCTGGAAGTCGGCATCAAGCGGGTGGACGGCGGCGTGTTCTCGAACTGGGCCACCACACAGATCAAGGCTGGCGACATGCTGGACGCCATGCCGCCGGACGGACGCTTCACGCCGCGCATCGCAGGCGCGGCGCACCGGGCGGGCTTCGCGGCCGGCTCGGGCATCACACCGATGCTGTCGATCATCGCCTCCACGCTCGAAGGCGATGCAGGATCCACCTTCACCCTGGTCTATGGCAACCAGCGCGTCAGCAGCATCATGTTCAATGAAGAGCTGCAGGACCTCAAGGACAGGTTTGCCGCCAGGCTCACGCTCATGCATGTGCTGTCGCGCCAGCCGCAGGAGGCGCCGCTGCTCAACGGCCGGCTTGATGCCGGCAAGGTGGGGCTGCTGCTGCAGTCGGCGATTCCGGCTGCCGGCATCGACGAGGCTTTCATCTGCGGCCCCGAAGGCATGATCGACGCGGTGGAACTGGCCTTGCAGCAGGCCGGCGTCGCGCGCGAACGCATCCATACAGAGCGGTTTTTTTCGGCGGGCATGCCGGTCACGCCACAGGTGCGCACCGCCGCACCCCTGGCGGCGTCATCGCAGGCGCCCGACTGCCAGCTGGACGTGATCATGGACGGCAAGACGCACCACTTCGGCATGGGAAATGCCGACCATGTGCTCGATGTTGCGCTTGACGGCGGCCTGGACCTGCCCTACTCCTGCAAGGGCGGCGTCTGCTGCACCTGCAGGGCGAAGGTGCTGGAAGGCCAGGTGCAGATGGACCGCAATTTCACGCTGGAACAGTGGGAGGTGGACAAGGGCTTCGTGCTGACCTGCCAGGCCCGGCCGCTGACGGCCAGGCTTGTCGTGAGCTACGACGAGCGCTGAACGCCTGCCGGCATGCGTGCCGGTCAGCCGCAGCGGGAGCGGTAGTTGTCCTCGAAGCGGCGCAGCTCGGCCTTCTCGCCTTCGGTCAGGTCGGTGCGGGCACGCTTGCTCAACAGGATGCGCTTGGACTCGCCGCACTGCTGCTCGCGCATGCTGGCACGGTCGCGCTCCTGCTTCTCGGCGGTGGCAGCCTCCCTGCGCTGCTGCATCTGGTCCTTGCGGTCCTCGTACATTTTCGAATGGGCTTCCCGCTCGCTGTCGGCGCATTCCCGGCTGTAGTCCTTGCGCATCTGGGCAACGGTTTCGTACTGGAGGCCCCGCGCGGATGCCGTCCGGATGGCGTCGTTGAGCGACGCACAGCGCGGCGACATGTACTTGAGCGAGTCAGGCGCCTCGCCGATCTTGGGAATCGGGGCCTGGTATTGCTGCTGCGAGGCCGACGGACCATAGTAGGTCACGCTGGGCGGGCAGGGCCGGGATGACTGGTAGGACGTGCCATTGCTGCCCCGGCAGACGTAATTGGTCTGGGCTTGGGCTGCAACAGCCAGGCTGGCCACAAACAGGGCCAGGGTGATTTGAAAAGCCGTCCTCATGATTCCCCCTCAACAACCAGCGGTCACGGAGAAATAATGTAACTGAACTCAGCCCGCAAGGCGACTGCAGATCTCCAGCGTCGCTGCGCTCTGGTTCATGGTGTAGAAGTGCAGCCCTGGCGCGCCGCCGGCGCGCAGCTGCTCACACAAATCCGTCACCACATCCAGTCCAAACGCCTTGATCGAGGCTGTGTCGTCACCGTAGCTTTGCAGCCTGAGCCTGATCCAGCGCGGGATCTCGGCGCCGCAGGCATCAGAAAAGCGCATGAGCTGCGTCGAGCTGGTGATGGGCATGATGCCCGGCACGACCGGGATTTCGAGCCCCAGCCTGTCCGCGTCCTCGACAAAGCGGAAGTACGCATCGCTGTTGTAGAAATACTGCGTGATGGCCGAGTCGGCGCCTGCTTTCACTTTGGCGGCATAGGCGTCGAGGTCGGCTTCGGGCGAGCGGGCCTGCGGGTGAACCTCCGGATAGCAGGCAACTTCAATGCGGAAGTCGTTGCCGGTTTCCTCCCGGATGAAAGCCACCAGGTCGCTCGCGTAGTGGAATTCGCCACCCGCACCATAACCGCTGGGCAGGTCCCCGCGCAGGGCGACGAGCCGCTTGACACCCATGGCCTTGAGCTCGCCGAGCTGCTCACGCACCTTGGCGCGCGTCGCGCCGATGCATGAGAAGTGTGAGGCAGCGCCCACGCCTTCGGCGAGGATCTCGCTGACTGTGGAGAACGTGCCTTTCTGGGTGGAGCCACCCGCGCCAAATGTCACCGAGCAGAACTCGGGCTTCTGCGCATACAGCGCTTGCCGGGCCACGCGCAGCTTGGCGGCACCCTCGGGCGTCTTGGGCGGGAAAAATTCGAAACTGACCGGCAGCTTCAATGCGGAGTTCATGACTTCCTCGCAAAAATGAAAAACTCGCGGTTGCCGTCGCCACCGCTGATCGGGCTGTCAAACCAGCCATGTACCTTGAGGCCGAGCGTGGCGCAGCAGTCACGCAGGCGCTGCTCGACTTCCGCGTAGTGGGCCGGGTCCTTGACAATGCCGCCTTTGCCGACCTGGGGAGGCTGCAGCTCGAACTGCGGCTTCACCAGCATCAGGAACGCGCCGTCGGCCTTGACCAGCGGCACCAGCGCCGGCAGCACCAGGGTGAGCGAGATGAAGGACAGGTCGGCGACGACCACATCAAACGGGCCCTCCACCGGAAGGTCTTCGGCTGTCAGCGCGCGTGCATTCACGCTTTCGACCGCGACCACCCGCGGGTCATTGCGCATGTTGTCATGCAGCTGGCCATGCCCCACATCCACCCCCACCACCTGCGCGGCGCCGCGCTGGAGCAGGCAGTCGGTGAAACCGCCGGTGGACTGGCCGACGTCAAGGCAGGTGGCGCCGGCGACGTCGAGGCCGGTCTTGATGAGCGCGCCTTCAAGCTTGAGGCCGCCGCGCGAGACATAGCGCGCCTCCGCCGTGTCCAGCAGCTCGATGCGCGCGTCGGCGGGCAGGTCGTCGCTGTTCTTGGCAATCGCCTTCCACGGCGCACCTTCGCCTGCATCCACCTGCCAGCGCACACCGGCCGCAATCAGCCGCTGGGCCTGCGAGCGGGAGGTGGCCAGGCCACGCTCCAGCAGCAACTGGTCAGCCCGCATCAATAGCGGTAGGTGTTGGCCTTGTAAGGACCTTGCTTGCTCACGCCAATGTAGGCGGCCTGCTCGTCGGACAGCTCGGTCAGCATGGCGCCGACCTTCTTCAGGTGCAGGCGCGCCACTTTCTCGTCCAGGTGCTTGGGCAGCACATAGACCTTGCCCACTTCATAGGCGTCACGCTTGGTGAACAGCTCGATCTGGGCGATCGTCTGGTTGGCGAACGAGGAGGACATCACGAAGCTCGGGTGGCCCGTGCCGCAGCCGAGGTTCACCAGGCGGCCCTTGGCCAGCAGGATGATGCGCTTGCCATCCGGGAAGATCACGTGGTCAACCTGGGGCTTGATCTCTTCCCAGGTGCACTTTTCCAGCGAGGCGACGTCGATTTCATTGTCGAAGTGGCCGATGTTGCAGACGATGGCCTGGTCCTTCATCTTCGCCATGTGGTCGTAGGTGATGACGTTCTTGTTGCCGGTGGCGGACACGAAGATGTCGGCCTTGTCTGCCGCGTATTCCATGGTCACGACCTTGTAGCCTTCCATCGCGGCCTGCAGCGCATTGATGGGGTCGATCTCGGTCACCCAGACCTGGGCGCTCAGGGCACGCAGCGCCTGGGCCGAGCCCTTGCCCACGTCGCCGTAGCCGGCCACGACCGCCACCTTGCCGGCGACCATGACGTCGGTGGCGCGCTTGATGGCGTCCACCAGCGACTCGCGGCAGCCGTACAGGTTGTCGAACTTGCTCTTGGTGACGGAGTCGTTCACGTTGATGGCGCGCAGGGCCAGCGTGCCCTTGGCCGACATTTCATTGAGGCGCAGCACGCCGGTGGTGGTCTCTTCGGTCACGCCGATGATGTTCTTCAGGCGGCGGCTGTACCAGGTGCCGTCCTGCGCCAGCTTGGCCTTGATGCTGTTGAACAGGCAGATCTCTTCTTCGCTGCCGGGGTTGGCCAGCAGGCTGGCGTCGGTCTCGGCCTTCGTGCCCAGGTGCATCAGCAGCGTGGCATCGCCGCCGTCGTCCAGGATCATGTTGGGGCCTTCTTCGGGCGTGCCCTTGGCGCCGGTGAATTCGAAGATGCGGTGGGTGTAGTCCCAGTAGTCGGCCAGCGTCTCGCCCTTGATGGCGAACACCGGTGTGCCTGCAGCGGCAATCGCGGCGGCGGCGTGGTCCTGGGTGGAGAAGATGTTGCACGATGCCCAGCGGACATCGGCGCCCAGGGCCTGCAGCGTCTCGATCAGCACGCCGGTCTGGATGGTCATGTGCAGCGAGCCGGTGATGCGCGCGCCCTTGAGCGGCTGTGCCTTGGCGAATTCTTCGCGGATGGCCATCAGGCCGGGCATCTCGGTCTGGGCGATGTTCAGTTCCTTGCGGCCCCATGCGGCAAGCGCGAGGTCGGCAATGATGTAGTCGGTGAAATTGGCGGATTTGAGGACGGCGTTCATGGATAGCTCCGGGTTAAGAGCCACTGGCGCACGTGAGGGGACTTCCGGGAAGGCTCACCACACGCAAAACAGTGGGTGAGCGCGGTTAGAAACAGATGTTTCCGAGCCTCGCCCGGCGAATTCGCCAGGTTGCAGCGCTCCTCGGATAAGCCGCGAATTATAGCCAAGAGCCCCGCCACGCCGCAACCTGAAGCCGGAAACTGGTACAAGGGTGCATGGCTACAAAAACTTCCTCCCCCCAACAACCCTCCGTGCAATCGCCCATCCAGCCGATGCTGGCGCGCGCCGCAGACAGCATTCCTGATACCGGCAATTTCATCTTCGAGCCCAAATGGGACGGCCTGCGCGCCATCGTGTTCCGCCAGGGCGGCGACGTCCTGATCCAGGGCCGCGACCTCAAGCCGCTCAACCGCTGGTTTCCCGAACTGGCCAAGGCACTGGGCGAAGTGCTGCCGCGCGGCTGCGTGATCGACGGCGAGATCGTGGTCTACACCCCCGCTGGCCTTGACTTCGACGCCGTGCAGCGCCGCGCCCATGCACCCGAATCGCGCGTGGGATGGCTGGCCAAGGAAAAGGCTGCCTCCTTTGTGGCCTTCGACCTGATCGCCGCCGGCGGGCGCAGCGTCATGGCACTTTCCCAAGGCGAGCGCCGGGCCCGGCTTGAGCAGTTGCTGGGCTCCGTATCCTCGCCTGTTTACCTGACGCCGGCAACGCGCGAGCGCGAGGTGGCCCTGGACTGGCTGGCCCGCTTCCAGGGCGCAGGCCTTGATGGCGTGATGGCCAAACCGGCCGACGCGCCCTACCAGCCGGGCAAGCGCATCCTGTTCAAGATCAAGCATGCCCACACCGCTGACTGCGTGGTGGCGGGCTTCCGCTGGCACAAGGACGGCCAGGACGCCGTCGGCTCGCTGCTGCTGGGCCTGTATGACGATGCGGGCGTTCTGCAGCATGCAGGCGACATCACGGGCCTGCCGGCCGAGGTGCGCAAGCAGCTTGCGGAAGAATTCGCGCCGCTGCGGACCGCCGCACCGGAGGGGCAGGACTGGGAGCCGCTGCGCCCCGAGCGCGTCTGCGAAGTCAGCTTCGACCACCTGCAGGGCCAGGTCTTCCGCGATGCCGCCACCCTAGTGCGCTGGCGCGACGACAAGCCGGCCGCCGAATGCCGACTTGACCAGCTTGAAGTCGCTACAGCCGCCGAGCTGAGAAAAGTATTCGGCAACCGCAAAGCAAAATCCACCACCTGACCAAATGTCCTTCAAGTGCCACCGCAGAACCGGCTTTGTCGGGCTGCTGGTGGCGCCCCCCAGTGGGGGGAGGCGGCCGCCAGGCCGCATCGGGGGGCGTTCTATTGAGGCTGGAAGCCGCTGGACTTGATGATCTTCGTCCAGGTCGCGGTATAGGCCTTCTCGCGCGCGGCCAGTTGCTGCTGCGGCATGAAGCCGACCGCCAGGCCCATGGCCGTCAGCCGGTCGCGTACATCGGGCATGGCCACCACCTTTGCCAGTGCGTCCGAAAAGCGGTCAATGGCCGCTTGCGGCGTGCCGGCGGGCGCGAAGATGCCGTAGTACGGCAGGTCCTCGAAGCCCGCAAGCCCCAGCTCGGCAAAGGTGGGCACGTCGGGCATCACCGCCTGGCGCGCGCCGCCCAGTACGGCGATGACGCGGACCTTGCCGGCCTTGTGGTTCTCGATGAAATCCGGGATGGAGCCCACGCCGGCCGCAATCTGGTTGCCCAGCATGTCGCCGATCATGGGCGCGCTGCCGCGGTAGGGTGCAGCCTGCAGGTCCAGCGCATATTTCTGGCCGATCAGCTTCACCAGGAACTCGGGCGTGGAGGCCGGCGCAGGCACGCCCACCGTGCCCTTGCCGCCGCCCTGTGCCTTGACCCACCCCACATAGTCAGCCACCGACTTCGCGGGTGTGCCGCCCGACACCGCCAGGGCATTCACGAAAGTGGCAAACCCCGCGACGGCAACGAAGTCCTTCGCCGGATCAAAGCCCGGGTTCTTCATGGTGACAGGGAGGATGGAAATCGAGTGGTCATGCGTGAGGAACAGCGTGTGGCCATCGGGCGCGGCAGCTTTCAGCGCCTGCGCGGCAATCTGCCCGCCGGCCCCGGCGCGGTTCTCGACGATCACGGGCTGGCCCAGCTGGTCCTTGAGCTTGTCGGCCAGGGTACGGGCAATGACGTCCGTGCCCCCGCCGGCAGGAAAGCCCACCATCAGGCGGATCGGGGTGGTGTTCTGCGCGTTGGCGGAACCGAGCACGGACGCGAGTGCCAGGGCGGCACCCAGGGTGCGCAGTGCGAACGAGCGGCGATTGCGGATCATGAAAACTCCAGATTGAAAAGACAGGCCGTGATGATGCAGCATCTGTGCCAGCGCGGCGGGTTCGCCCGGCCTGCCCCGACACTGGGATAATCGGTGTTTTCTCCCGGCCCGGCCAAATGCCGCGCCCTCGCTCCTCGCACATGCCTTACGCCTCCGAAACACGGCGCCGCCGTACCTTTGCCATCATCTCCCACCCTGACGCGGGCAAGACCACGCTCACCGAAAAGCTGCTGCTGTTCTCCGGCGCCATCCAGATCGCCGGCTCGGTCAAGGCACGCAAGGCCACGCGGCATGCGACGTCGGACTGGATGGAGATCGAAAAGCAGCGCGGCATCTCGGTGGCTTCGTCGGTCATGCAGATGCTGTACCGCGAGCATGTGATCAACCTGCTGGATACGCCGGGCCACAAGGACTTCTCGGAAGACACCTACCGCGTGCTGACCGCCGTGGACTCCGCACTGATGGTGATCGATGCGGCCAACGGCGTGGAAGCGCAGACCCGGCGGCTGATCGAGGTCTGCCGCCAGCGCGACACGCCCATCATCACCTTCGTCAACA
>JAZKHY010000081.1:0-3464 GCA_040385105.1 Pseudomonadota bacterium | reverse complement strand
CGCAAGTTCCGCGAGACGCGGCTGTACCAGGTGGCGCCGATCTCGACCAACCTGATCTATTCCTACATCGCCGAACATGTGCTCGGCCTGCCCCGCTCGTTCTGAGGAGCGCACGCCATGACACGCCCCCTCACCGGCATCACCGTCATCTCACTGGAACATGCGATTGCCGCGCCGTTCTGCTCGCGCCAGCTGGCCGACCTGGGCGCGCGCGTCATCAAGGTCGAGCGGCCGGGCGCCGGCGACTTTGCGCGGGCCTATGACACGCGGGTGCGCGGCCAGTCGTCGCACTTCATGTGGACCAACCGCTCCAAGGAAAGCCTGACGCTGGACCTGAAGCAGCCCGACGCCCTGGCGGTGCTGAACGAGCTGGTGGCCAAGGCCGACGTGCTGGTGCAGAACCTGGCGCCCGGCGCGGCAGCACGCTTGGGGCTGTCGTTCGAGGCGCTCAGCGCCATCAACCCCGGCATCATCGTCTGCGACATCTCGGGTTACGGCAACGACGGCCCCTACCGCGACAAGAAGGCCTACGACCTGCTGATCCAGAGCGAGGCCGGCATGCTGTCCATCACCGGCACGCCGGACGAGCCGTCCAAGGCGGGCAATTCGATTGCCGACATCGCGGCCGGCATGTATGCGTACAGCAGCATCATGGCGGCGCTGATCCAGCGCGGCAAGACCGGCAAGGGCAGCCACATCGACGTGTCGATGCTGGAGTCGCTGGCCGAATGGATGGGCTTCCCGCTGTACTACTCGTTTGAAGGCGCGGCGCCGCCGCCGCGCGCCGCCGCATCGCATGCCAGCATCTACCCCTACGGCCCGTTCCAGGCCGGCGACGGCGGCACCGTGATGCTGGGCCTGCAGAACGAGCGCGAATGGAAGGTGTTCTGCGAGCTGGTGCTGGAAGACGCCTCCGTGGCCACCGACCCGCGCTTCAATACCAATGCGCTGCGCAACGACAACCGCGCGGCGCTCAAGGCGTTGATCACCACCGTGTTCGCGGGCCTGGACACCACGCAGGTGGAGCAGCGGCTGGACAAGGCGCAGATTGCCAATGCGCGGATGAACGACATGGCCGGCCTGTGGGCGCACCCGCAGCTCAAGGCGCGCGGGCGCTGGCAGACGGTGGACACAGCGGCAGGGCCCATCCCCGCGCTGCTGCCGCCGGGCCGCAGCAACGCGTTTGACTACCGCATGGACGCCATCCCGGCGGTGGGGCAGCACACCGACGCCATCCTGCGCGAGCTGGGGCGCAGCGATGCGCAGGTGGCGGCGCTGCGGGCGGCCGGCGCGGTGTGAACGGCGCCTAGCCACACCGGCTAGTCCTTGCGCCGGGCGACAGGCCCGATGATGTATCTCCCGTCGGGAACAATACATCCGGAGACTTCAACAGGCATGCACAAGGACAAACGCGCGCTTCCGCTGGCCGGAATCAAGGTGGTGGAGATGGGCCAGAACCTGGCTGGCCCGTTCTGCGGGCAGGTGCTGGGCGCGCTTGGCGCGGACGTCGTCAAGATCGAACGGCCCGACGGTGGCGACGACTGCCGGGGCTGGGGCCCGCCGTTCCCCGGCGGCATGGGCACGGCCTTCCAGGTGATGAACCCGAACAAGCGCTCGGTCACGCTGGATGTGACCATTGCCGAAGACCGGCAGTGGCTGCAGGACTTCATCGGCGCCAGCGACGTGCTGATCCACAACATGCGGCCCGGCGTCATGAAGAAGATCGGCCTGGACGGTGAACGCCTGCGCGGGCTGTATCCGCGCCTCGTCTATGCCGGGATATCAGGCTTCGGCTCGGTCGGCCCGCTGAAAGACCGGCCCGGCTACGACGCCGTGGTGCAGGCGCTGGCCGGTGTGTTCTACCAGAACGGCGACCCTGCTTCACGGCCCTCGCGCGTCGGCCCTTCGGTGCTGGACTTCGGCAGCGGCATGTGGGCCGTCATCGGCATCCTGGCCGCGCTGCGGCAGCGCGACCAGACCGGCGAGGGCTCGCTGGTGGACACCTCGCTGCTGGAGACGGCCATGTGCCTGCTGGGCCCCGCCATGGCCACCTTCAGCGCCACCGGCAAGGCGCCGGCGCGGCAGCGGGCGGGCATTGCCAAGGTGGTGCTGTTCGAGGCCTTCGAGACGGCCGACAGCGAGATCATCTTTGCCGCCGCCAACGACCGCCTGTTTGCCAAGCTGGCGCTGGCGGTGGGCATGCCGCAGCTCTCCGCCGATGCCCGCTTCAAGACCAATGCCGACCGCCAGGGCAACAAGGGTGCGCTGATGGACATCTTCACGCCGCTGATGAAGACCCGCACGACGGCCGACTGGCTGGCCCGCATCGAGGCGCAGGGCGTGCCCTGCTCGGAGATCAACACGCTGGAAAAAGCCATCCAGCATCCGCAGGCCCAGGCGCTGGGCATGGGCGAGGTCATTGCCGAGACCGGCCTGCGCATCTCCAAACTGCCGCTGCGCTTTGACGGCGAGCGCCTGCCGACGGCGCGCCATGCGCCCAGGCTCGGCGAGCACACTGCAGAAGTAAAGGCTGAGGCGGCCGGCGAAAAGAACCGCACACCATGAGCTACGCCGCCATCACCGTCGAGCAACTCGGCCCGGTCACCCGCATCCTGCACAACCGGCCCGAGGCGCGCAACGCCGAAAACGAGCAGCTGCTCGACGAGATGGACCAGGCGCTGGCGGCAGCCAACAACAACCCGGATGTCCGCGTGATCATCATCGGCGGCACCGGAGACCATTTCTCCGCCGGCCATGACGTGATCGAGGGCGTGACGAAGCGCCCGAACCTGAGCGTGGAGCAGCGCTGGGCCTATGAGGAGAAGCATTTCTTCGAGTACGCGATGCGCATCTGGGATTCCCCCAAGCCGACCATCGCCCAGGTGCAGGGCGCCTGCGTGGCCGGCGCGTTTGCGGTGGCCAACATGTGCGACCTGATCGTCTGCGCGGACGACGCCTTCTTCTCCGACCCGGTGTGCCAGACGATGGGCGCGGCGGCCGTGGAGATGCTGGTCCACCCCTGGGTGATGGGCGCGCGCCAGGCCAAGGAATTCCTCTACACCGGCCGCCGGCTGCCGGCGCAGGAAGCGCTGCAGTGGGGCCTGATCAACCGCGTGGTGCCGCGTGCCCAACTCGAAGAGGAGACGCTGGCCCTGGCCAACCATATTGCCAAGGCACCGCCCTTCGCGATCAAGCTGACCAAGCGCTCGATCCACCGCGCGCTGGACATGCAGGGCTGGCGCACCTCGCTGCAGGCGCACTTCGACACCCACGAACTGTCGCACCTGACAGATGAATTCGTGCAGCGGCGCGCCGGCGGGCGGCGCGACACGATTGCGCAGAACAAGAGCCTGGAGATCAGGAAGACCTGATCTCGCTGCGCAGGAGTGCAGCGCCTGCGGCAACACCCATCTCGCGGTGAGCGGTGTGTGCGACGGGCCGGCCGTGGAGGCACCGCCGAGCAG
>JAZKHY010000080.1:0-24444 GCA_040385105.1 Pseudomonadota bacterium | reverse complement strand
AGTTCCGCGACATCAAGGGCATCATGGACGGCACGGGCAAGCCCGAGTACGACACTGCGGTAGACATGCTGACGACGGCTGCCATCAAGGAAATGATGATCCCGTCGCTGCTGCCGGTGGTGGTGCCAATCGTGGTGGGCCTGGTCCTCGGCCCGCAAGCGCTGGGCGGCCTGCTGATGGGCACCATCGTGACCGGCCTGTTCGTGGCCATCTCCATGTGCACCGGCGGCGGTGCCTGGGACAACGCCAAGAAATACATCGAAGACGGCAACCACGGCGGCAAGGGCTCCGAAGCCCACAAGGCTGCCGTGACCGGCGACACCGTGGGCGACCCGTACAAGGACACGGCCGGCCCGGCGGTGAACCCGCTGATCAAGATCATCAACATCGTGGCACTGCTCATCGTGCCGCTGATGATGAAGTTCCATGGCGAGCCCGCCAAGGCTGCCCCGGCCGTGCCGGCAGCAGCACCGGCAGCGATTTCCGCACCGGCCCCGGCTGCCGCAGCGCTGCCTGCCATGCCCGCCTCGACGCCGATGATGCCCGCAGCAGCAGTTCCGACAGGTACTGCGCCAGCCGCAGCATCTGCTTCAGCGCCAGCCTCTGCTGCCTCCAAATAGCCGTTCCGCGGCATCACCTGGAAAACCCGCTTCGGCGGGTTTTTTCATGCCTGCTGGCTGGAGGTCTTCAGCCCTTGCGCTGCGCCACGGCGCGCACCAGCAGGCTCGATGTTTCCACAAGCTCGCCCAGGTCACCCACCTTGCCGCGCTCGATCGCCTGCAGCACAAGCTCGTTGATGCCGCCGACCACGGCGGTGGCCATGTCGGCACTCAGGGTGCCGGTACGCCGGGCGGACTGTTTCGCGTCACTCGCACTGCCGTTGATGACGCCCAGCATGAAGTCGGCAATCTCCTGGTTGGCCCGGCGGCGCGCAGCCAGGCCCGGCTCGCCCAGGCCCAGGATCTCGATGAACAGCGTGCGCATCAGCACCGGGTTCTGTGCCAGGCAGCCGAGGTAGGCGCCCATGGCCTGCTCCACCTGCGTCTGCCAGTCCCGGGCCGGGTCGATGGCGCTGCGCAACACCTTCAATGCGTTGTGGCTCGCCGCCTCATAAAGCGCAATGAGGCAGTCGGCCTTGGTCTGGAAGTGCTCATAGAAGGTACGGCGTGAGACAGCGGCCTCGCGGACGATATCCGCAATGGTCGTGTCGGCATAGCCTTTGGCTGCCACCGCATGCGACATGCCTTCCAGCAGCCGGTGCCGGTGTTCGCTTTCAAGGGGTGTTGTGGGGTCCATGGCCACTGGATTGTCGCTGGTATCTGGATCCTGGTACTTGACAGTACCAGGATCATCCGTCACAGTACGCCCAGCGGTACGACATCGTACCAAACTGATTTCCTGGAGTTTCCCCATGACAGACCTTGTTGTCCGCCGCCTGTTGATCGACCTTGAAGCCCCGTTTGAACGCCACTGGTGCGATGGCGACGCCTTCCGCACCGCCCTGTTCAACGCGCTGTCCATGAGCTTTCCGGTTGGCGAGCAGTTCTTCATCGACTCGGTGCGCAATGGCTTCAAGGCCTTGCCTCAGGACAAGCAGGCGCGCTTCAAGGAAGAAGTCCAGGGCTTCATCGGCCAGGAAGCCACGCACCGGCGCATTCATTCGCTCTTCAATGGCCACCTGGAGCGCCAGGGCCTGACCAACGAATGGGCGCCCCGCGCGCAGGAGCGCATGAAACGGCTGGACGGCATGGACCCGCGCCACCACCTGGGCATTACCGCCGCCAATGAGCACTTCACCGCCATCCTCGCCGAGTGGATGCTGCGCCATCACGACCTGCTCAATGGCGCCGACGAACGCCTGAAGACCATGTGGCTCTGGCACAGCGCCGAGGAGTCGGAGCACAAATCGACAGCCTTTGACCTGTACCAGGCGCTGGGCGGGAGCCACGAATGGCGTTTGACCTGGTTCCGCCGCATCACCGTCTTCTTCCTGATGGACACGCTGCGCCAGACCGTCAACAACCTGAGCCGCGACGGCACGCTCTGGAAGTGGAGCACCTGGAAGAGCGCAGCCGGCTACCTGTTCGGCAAGCGCGGCCTGATCCGCGAGACGATCGGCCCGTGGCGCGAATACAAGCGGCGGGACTTCCACCCGAACCAGCAGGAAAGCGAGTTGTCGCGCAGATGGCTGGCGGACAACAGCGGCCAGTATTCGATCGTTGGAGCCGCGGCATGACCTGCGCCAGGCGCTAAGGCGTCAACCCTGACCAGACGTCCATGGGCTGCCACTGCAGCGGCATCCTGATTTCAACGCCCTCCTTCGCACCGCGCTCGCGCAGGAAAGCCATGGACACATCGAACCGGTCCAGCGGCGGCGGCATGGGCGTCATCGGCGGCTCTGACGGAATCCAGAAGTCGTCCCAGTGGATCGGGATGACACGCCGGGCCTTCACCTGCGACACGACCTCGCGCCACACGTCCGCGCGGTAAGCATCGCTGCGCGGACCCAGCGAGCCAATGCCCAGCAGCACCACGTCGGCCTTCACATTGGCCAGCGCGCCGGGCTCAAAGCCCGCACTGCCATTGATCAGCAGCGACTTGCCGCCATGCTGCACCAGGATGGCATAGCTCATGCCTTCCTTGTAGTCGGTGGCGCGCGCCGGCGGGCGCAGCGGTTCGGTGATCTCGCCGCCGGTGAAGCCTGTTGGTGCGTGGCGGCCCGGAAACATCGTCACCGTGAAGCGGCCGAAGGTCATCGGCTCACCCAGCCTGGCCACGCGGATCTGGCTGGCCGGCAGGCCCCAGCCGCGGCCCACATTGGCCGTGGACTCCGAGCCCAGCAGCAAGGCGCCCGTGCGTTTGGCCACCTCGGGCGCATCCATGGCATGGTCGTAATGGGAATGCACCGGGATCACCGCCGCGAGCCTGCCCGTGCGCTCCGGTATGCCTGCGCGCTTCATGCCGCGGGTGATCGCGTCAAGGTCGGGCTCGACCTTGCCCAGGAAGGTCTGGATCTTGCCGGGCCGCGAGAAGAAGCCGTCGGTCAGCAAGGCTGTTTCGCCATCGTCCAGCAGCACGGTGGCCACGCCGAGAAAGCTCACCTTCAACGCGGGCGCGACCGGGGGCGCACCTTTCCAGCGCAGGTCCTCATAGGGCGCCAGGGAGGGATGCTGCTGCAGCATCCAGGCCAGCACGACCGCTGCCAGTGCCAGCAGCAACAGCAGTGAGGTAAGGGCAATCCTGATGAAACGCATGGCGACTCTCCTACGCCGCCTTGCCGCGCCGCAGCACCAGCATGCCGAACAGCGTCGCCGTCACATACATGCTGACCGAATAGATGGCCGCAGGCAGTGCCAGCTGGAAGTTGTTCAGCACCGACAGCGCGATGTAGATGGCCAGCGTCGAGTTGTGGATGCCGATCTCGAAGCTGATGGCGGTGGCCAGGGACTTGTCCAGCCCTGCCCAGCGTGACACGTAATAGCCGGCCAGCAGGCTCACGAGGTTGAACGCGACCACGGCCGGCCCGATGGTGGCGAACGATGCCACCAGCGCGTCCCATTCCTTGGCAATCGCGATCAGCGCAAAGGCCGCCAGCACCAGCGCGCTGAAGATCTTCATCGGCCGCTCCATGCGCTGGCTGAAGCCCGGCGACTTGCGGTTGACCGCCATGCCGATCAGCACCGGAACCAGCACCACGCCAATCACCTCGGCCACCTTGCCCAGCTGCAGCGGCACCACCTGCCCGGTCTTCGCAAAGGTGTTGATGGCCCAGTTGGCGATCAGCGGCAGGCTGATGATCGACAGCACCGTGTTGATGGCCGTCAGCGAGATGTTCATTGCCACATTGCCGCCAAAAAGATGGCTGAACAGGTTGGCCGAGACACCGCCCGGTGATGCGGCCAGCAGCATCAGCCCCACCGCAAAGACAGGCGGCACGCCCAGCAGCACGATCAGCGCATAGCAGGCGGCGGGCAGCAGCAGCACCTGCAGGCCCAGCGCCAGCGCGACGGCCCTGGGGTGGCTGAGCAGCCGTTTGAAATCGTCCAGCGTCAACGACAGGCCCAGCCCGAACATGACGAGCGCAAGCGCCACCAGCAGCAGCGCCGGCAATATGGCGATGAAATTCATGGGCCGGTCAGGCAGCAGCCGTCTCGCGCAGCCGCACCGGCCCGACGCGGGCTTCAATGGCGGCCTGCACTTCGGGTCTCAGCTTGAGGGCAAAGGCCGCTTCGGCCATGACGAACAGCGGCCCGATCAGCAGGCCCACCAGGTCGTCAACGAAAGCCGGCTTCTTGCCTTCGTAGTAGTGGCCGATGAACTGGATGATCCAGCCCGCCACAAACAGACCGATACCCGCGCCCAGCCACAACGCGGTGCCCTGCGCCGCAAACCACTGGCCGACGGCCAGCATGGCGGCAAGCTCCACCGCCATGGCTATGCCAAACCGCGTGTCCAGCCTGAAATAGAAAATGCAGGTTGCGACAGCCAGCACCAGCGCAATTGACAGGGGCAGCGCGCCGGCCATGAAGGTGGGCCGCGAAAGCAGGGTCACCACCGCCAGGGTGATCATCGGCACGCCGATGAAGTGCGTGGTGATGTTGCGCGGGTCGCGGTGGTAGGCGCCATACTGGGCCAGCTGGTCGATCAGGGTCTTCATGCTTGTCTCCTTCTGTCTCGGTGCAACAATGATGCCGCAAGCCAGGCGGCCTGTCTGTCGGACACACGACAGCGGCACCGGGCGCTTGCACTAAAGTTCTCGCTCCGCCTGATGCGGCGCATTGACGGAAAATCACCGCATGCAACTCAACTACATCGCCAACGCTTCCCTCCCCTCCTCGTCCGGCCGGACCATCCCGATGATCGACCCGTCCGACGGCCAGCCCTTCGACGAGATCCAGCGCAGCAATGCAGACGACATCGACGCCGCCGTGCGCGCCGCGCGCCAGTGCCATGACGCCGTCTGGAGCAAGCTCAGCGCGGCCGAGCGCGGCAGGCTGCTGATGCGCCTGTCGGCCAAGGTCGCGGAGCATGCCGAAGAGCTGTCCGCACTGGAGCAGCGCGACTGCGGCAAGCCGACCAAACAGGCGAAGGCCGACGCAACCGCGCTGGCCCGCTACTTCGAGTTCTATGCCGGCGCCTGCGACAAGTTCCATGGCGAGACCCTGCCCTACCAGGACGGCTACAGCGTGCTGACCTGGCGCGAGCCGCATGGCGTGACGGGCCACATCGTGCCGTGGAACTACCCGATGCAGATCTTCGGCCGCTGCGTCGGCGGCGCCCTCGCTGCGGGCAATGTCTGCGTGGTCAAGCCCGCGGAAGACGCCTGCCTGTCATTGCTGCGTGTCGCGCAGCTTGCGGCGGAAGTCGGCTTTCCGGCAGGCGCCATCAACATCGTGACCGGCTATGGCCATGAAGTCGGCGATGCGCTGGCGCGCCACCCGGGCATCGACCACATCAGCTTCACCGGCAGCCCGAACATCGGCACGCTGATCCAGCAGGTGGCGGCCGAGCGGCACTGCCCCGTCACGCTGGAGCTGGGCGGCAAGAGCCCGCAGATCGTGTTTGCCGACGCCGACATCGACGCCGTCATCCCCGTCGTCATCAACGCCATCGTGCAGAACGCCGGCCAGACCTGCTCGGCCGGCTCGCGGCTGCTGGTGGACCAGGCCATCTACGAGCCGCTGCTCGAGCGCCTGGGCAAGGCCTTTGAAAACCTGCGCGTCGGCCCCGCCACCATGGACCTGGACGTGGGCCCGCTGATCCGCGCCAGCCAGCAGCAGCGCGTCTGGGACTTCCTCTCCGACGCACAGGTTGCCAACATCCCGATGGTCGCCCAGGGCCAGGTGGTGGACGAAGCGCCCGACACCGGCTACTACCAGGCCCCGACCCTGCTGCGCGATGTGCCGGTGATGCACCGCCTGGCGCAGGAAGAAGTCTTCGGCCCGGTGCTGTCCGCCATGAGCTTCCGCGATGAAGACCATGCCGTCGAACTCGCCAACGCCACCCGCTTCGGCCTGGTCGCCGGCATCTGGACCCGCGACGGCTCACGCCAGTTCCGCATGGCCAAACGGGTGAGGAGCGGCCAGGTGTTCATCAACAACTACGGCGCCGGCGGCGGCGTGGAACTGCCCTTCGGCGGCGTGAAATCGTCGGGGTATGGGCGCGAGAAAGGCTTTGAGGCGCTGTACGGCTTCACCACGCTCAAGACCGTGGCGATCAAACACGGCTGAGCATCCGGCAACCCGGCCGGCGGGCCTCAGCCCTTGAGGATCTTCGCCGTCCTGACCACGCCTTCCGCCTTGGGCAGGATGCGCGCGAAGAACGACAGCCGGGGCGCAACAAAAGTGGCGGCAAACAGCTCGCCCTGGCGCACGGCGACCCAGCCCACGCCCTTGAACTGCACATCATCGCTCTTGCGCGCGACGCTGAATTCAAAGCGCACGCCCGGCTCGCCGGCAAAGACCGCGGGCTCCACCTTGTTCATCGTGACGTGCGAGCCATCCACCGAATACAGGGTCTCGAACAGGCTCACAAGCTGGTCGGGAGCCATGCCGCTGGTGTAGGTGGGCAGGCGCGGCGCCTTCTCGCCCGCAGGGGTGTAGCCGGCCGGGCGCGTGAGCAGCGTCTCGCCCGGCTTGATCGCGGCCCAGAAGCGAAGGTGATCCAGCGTGCGGCCCTCCTGGGTCCAGACTTCAAACGGCTGCTTGTCAGCCGGCAGCGTGAGCTTGTTCCAGGCCTCCGGCAGCTTCACTGCCAGGCGGCCATTGACGACCTGGTCGCCCTCGACCTTGACAACGGTGGTACAGGCGGCCAGCAGGGCCACGAGCATGAGTGCGAAGATTTTTTTCATGGTTTCAGTTGGGAAATATAGGTCTTGATGAGGCCCGCATCAGCGGCGTCGGGCGATGCAGTGAGGTACTTCTCGAATGCCGTCACGGCTGCGTCGCCGTTGGTTTGCTGCTTGTGCACCAGGCCCAGGGCACGGAACGCCTCTGCCGGCGGGTTGGCCATCCCGGTCGCACGGGTCAGGTCGTCGAGCGAACGCTGCATGTCGTTGTCGCCGGCGCGCTGGCGGTACACCTCGCCGCGCGCGTACATGGCCTGCGCATCGCCGGGCACGTCCCGCAGCATGCGGTCGAACAGCACGATGCTTTCCTCATACTGGCCGCGGCGGATCTCGTCCTGCAGCCAGCCCATGCGATGCGGCAGGATCACCCTGCCATACTCAGCCGCGTTCAGCTTGCCGCCCGCATCGCCTGCAAGTGCGAGCAGATCGTCGCGGCGGGTCTCTATGGGCGGATGGGTTGCCATCATGGGGCTGCGCCGTCCGACGTCCGCGCCGCCGGTGATCCTGGCCTCGCCCAGGAGGTTTTCCCAGACCTTGGCCGCTTCGCGGCCGTCGTAGCCGGCACGCGCCAGCAGCTGCATGCCAAGCCGGTCGGCGCGCGTCTCGTGCTCGCGCGAGAAGGCGAACATGCTGGCGATCACGCCAAGCTGGCCGATGGCGCCTACAACGCCGAACATGCCCATGAACTGGGCAAAAGCGGCGCGGCTCTTCACGTCGCGCAGCCGCTCGATCGAATGCCTTTCCAGGTAGTGGCCGAGCTCATGGCCCAGCACTGCGGCCAGTTGCGCCTCGTTCTCCACGCGCAGCAGCAGGCCGCTCCAGACCTGCATCATGCCGTTGGGCGACATGCTGGCATTGAACAGCGGCGTGCGTACTGCGTGGATGCGGATGTCCGGGCAATGGTCGTCGGTCAGTTTGCAGACCAGGTCGCGCAGGTAGCTGCCCAACGCAGGGTCGCGGATGGTGAAAGGGCTGCGACGCAAGCGAGCCTCTTCACGGTCCATCATGGCCCACAGGCCGCCCTCGTCGGTGTCAATCGAGGGACGCGCAAACCGTTGCGGCACCAGGCTCGCGGCCGGCGCGGGCGCTGCGGCCTGCCCGAGTACCGGAGCGGCGCCAGCCAGCGCCGCGATGCCCAGGCAATGGCGGCAAGCCGAGCGCAGCAGGCTGCGGCGCTCCGGGTCGGGCGCCCTTGCACGCAGGGATTTTTCCAGGGTCATGTGTGCGGATTCACCGGGCGGCCGGGAAGCCCTTGAGCAGTGCTTCGACCGTCTCCTGCGCCGGCTTGGCCTCGCGCAGGTCACCCGTTACGCGCCGCAGGTCGTTGAACCACACCACGCGCCCGTCGTTCAGGTCAACCAGCGAGGCATAGCCCACCTGCTGACCGCCCGCCAAGCCAACGCCCAGGATCGCCATGGCCACCATCGCCGCCTTGCGCTCCGGGCTGGCGTAGCTGTCGCGTATCCAGGTGAACAGCACATAGTCTGCACCGGTCCTGGCCTTGATCGGCTTCACCGCGTCGCCCATCGACCAGTCCAGATTGCCATTCTTGGTGGGCAGCTTGATGAAGCCGGGGATGTGGTGCAAGACGATGGCCTGCGCCACGGCGCCGTGCAGGGCGCTGATTTCGTGCAGTTCGTCGAGATCGGCGAGTTCGAGCTGCTGGACATTGGCACCCAGCTGCGCCTTGCTGGCAGCCAGCGCCGCCTTGAAATTATTGCCGGCAGTCTCGGTCCAGTCGGCCTTGGGCTCAGGCACGCCCCCGGCGCTGATGGAAAACAGCTCGATGTCAGCCGGCACGATGATCAGCCGGGATGCGGCAGGGCGCTCCTTGAAACCGGGCGCAAGATTCTTCGACGCATCCTGGGCAATGGCGGGCAGGGCCAGGAATACCCATCCGAGGGCGAGCACGCCAAAGGCGCCGCGGGTCAGCTTGAAGGCCATGAAACTCTCTCTCCACTTGTTGTGCCGCGAATTCTAGGTGATAAGTTTTCACCTCCCGGGGACCTGCTTCCAGCCAATGCGACATGAGGATTTCGGCAACAATCGAAGCATTCCACAGGAGACACTGCATGCGAGTCAAAAACAAATCCATCATCGTCACCGGCTCAGGCGGCGGCATCGGCGAAGGCATTGCCAAACGCCTGGCTGAAGAAGGCGCCCAGGTCATCGTCAACGACATCAACGCCGCGTTGGGCGAGAAGGTCGTGGCCGACATCGTCAAGGCCGGCGGCACGGCCACGTTCTTCGCCGCCGACGTGACCAAGTCCGCCGACGTGAAGGCACTGGTCGAGCATGCCGTCAAGACCTACGGCAAGCTCGACGTGATGGTCAACAACGCGGGCTGGACGCACCGCAACCGGCCCGCGCTGGAGGTATCGGAGGACGAATTCGACAAGTGCTATGCCGTCAACATGAAGAGCATCTACCTGGCCACCATCCATGCCACGCCGGTGTTCCGCTCCAACAAGGGCGGCAGCTTCATCAACATCGCCTCCACCGCCGGTGTGCGCCCGCGCCCGGGCCTCACCTGGTACAACGGCTCCAAGGGAGCCGTCATCACCACCAGCAAGTCGCTGGCTGCCGAGCTGGGGCCGGACAACATCCGCGTCAACTGCCTGAACCCGGTGTTCAACCCCGACACCGGCCTGTCGGCCGAATTCGCCGGCGGCCCGGTGGATGAGGAGCGCAAGGCCAGGTTCCGCGCCACCATCCCGCTGGGGCGTTTTTCCACTGCGCTGGACGTTGCCAATGCGGCGCTGTACCTGGCCAGCGACGAGGCGGCGTTCATCAGCGGCGTCTGCATCGAGGTGGACGGCGCGCGCTGCGTTTGAAGCACCATCCCGCAGCCGGTACAACTACGGCCCGCAGGGTCGCCCGGCAACAGGGACAATAGGGCCTATGTCCGAACGCGTCATCCCCCTTGTTGACCAGCGCCTTGCCGCACTGGTGGCGGCCGTGCCGGCGCGGCCCATAGCCGCCACCGGGCTGCTGGCCGACCAGCTGGGCCGGCCCCTGCATGACCTGCGCATCAGCGTGACGGACCGCTGCAATTTCCGCTGCAGCTACTGCATGCCGAAGGAAGTCTTCGACAAGGACTACCCCTACCTGCCGCATTCCTCGCTGCTGAGCTTTGAGGAAATCACCCGGCTGACCCGCCAGTTCGTGGCCCACGGCGTGCGCAAGATCCGCCTCACCGGCGGCGAGCCGCTGCTGCGCAAGAACCTGGAAGTGCTGGTCGGACAGCTGGCCGCATTGCGCACGGTGGACGGCCAGCCGCTGGACCTCACGCTCACCACCAACGGCTCGCTGCTGCAGCGCAAGGCCCGGGCGCTGAAGGACGCTGGGCTGCAACGCGTTACCGTCAGCCTGGACGGGCTGGACGACACCGTGTTCCGCAGCATGAATGATGTGGACTTCCCGGTGGCGGAGGTGCTCAAGGGCATCGAAGCCGCGCACGAGGCGGGCCTCGGGCCGATCAAGGTCAATATGGTGGTCAAGCGCGGCACCAACGAGCATGAAATCCTGCCGATGGCCAGGCATTTCAGGGGCACCGGCATCGTGCTGCGCTTCATCGAATACATGGACGTAGGCGCCACCAACGGCTGGCGCATGGACGAGGTGCTGCCGTCGGCAGACGTGGTCAGGCTCATCCATTCGGAACTCCCGCTGGTCCAGCTGGACCCGTCGTCGCCCGGCGAAACCGCAGAGCGCTGGGGCTATGTCGACGGCACCGGCGAAATCGGCGTCATCAGCAGCGTCACCCAGGCCTTCTGCCACGATTGCAACCGGGCCCGCCTGTCCACCGAGGGCAAGCTGTACCTGTGCCTGTTTGCCTCGCAGGGCCATGACCTGCGCGCGCTGCTGCGTGGCAGCGCGACGGACGAGGACATTGCCTCGGCCATCGGCCACATCTGGAACGGCCGCGCGGACCGCTACTCCGAGCTGCGCGCCAGCATGCCGCCGGACGCCGGCGCGGGCGCCCGCCGCGTTGAAATGAGCTACATCGGAGGCTGAGCCCCACATGACTGAATCCATCGACCTGCAGGACATCACCGGCATCGTGCTTGCGGGCGGACGCGGCTCGCGCATGGGCGGCGTGGACAAGGGCCTGCAGAACTTCAACGGCATGCCGATGGCGCTGCACACGCTGATGCGCCTGCAGCTGCAGGTGGGCCAGGCCATGATCAACGCCAACCGCAACCTGTCGGCCTATGAGTCGTTCGGCGTGCCGGTCTGGCCCGACGTGCTCGCCGACTACGCAGGGCCGCTGGCGGGCTTCCTGACCGGGCTGGAGCGCTGCGAGACGCCTTTCCTCGTGACCGTGCCCTGCGACACGCCCCTGTTCCCGCTCGACATGGTCGAACGGCTCGGCCAGGCCCTGCTGCGTGAGCATGCCGACATTGCCATGGTGTCCGCGCCTGAAGAAGACGGCCAGCTGCGCGCCCAGCCGGTGTTCTGCCTGCTGCGGGTCGAGCTGCTGGAGAGCCTGGTCAGGTTCACCCATGAAGGCGGCCGCAAGATCGACGCCTGGACGGGCCGCCACAAGACGGTGCTCGTGCCCTTCGAGCCGCCCGGCACCGACGCCCGCGCCTTCTTCAATGCCAACACGCTGGCGGAGCTGCATACGCTGGAACAGTCATGAAAAGCCTGAGCCAGATTGCATCGGAGCTTGAAGGCTACGACCCGCAGGCATTGAACGCAGCGTCGGTCCATGAGTTCCTGGCCCGCCTGGCCGAGCCCTTGCAACAGTCAGAGGACGTGGCCATCTTCAATGCGCTGGACCGCGTGCTCGCGCGCGACGTGATCTCGCCGGTCAGCGTCCCGCCCCATGACAACTCGGCCATGGACGGCTTTGCTTTCGACGGCGCGCAGCTGGCCGCCGGCACCGCCCTCACCCTGAACGTCGTCGGCACCACCCTGGCGGGCAAGGCCTGGCAAGGCACCGTCAACGCCGGCGAGTGCGTGAAGATCATGACCGGCGCCATCATGCCGGCAGGGCTGGACACGGTTGTACCGCAGGAATTTACCCAGGCGGCAGGCGATGCCATCACCATCCCGGCCGGCCTGCTCAAGCCCGGCGACAACCGCCGATTCAAGGGTGAGGACGTGATGCGGGGCCAGCCTGCGCTCTTCAAGGGCCAGCGGCTCGGCCCGGCCGCGCTTGGCCTGGCAGCCAGCCTGGGCATCCCGTCGGTCAACGTTGTACGCCGGCTGCGGGTGGCGTGCTTTTCCACCGGCGACGAGATCCTCAGCCTGGGCGACGCGCCGCGCGAGGGCGCCGTCTATGACAGCAACCGCTACACGCTGTTCGGCCTGCTCACCCGCATGGGCTGCGAGATCATCGACATGGGCGTGGTGCGCGACGAGCCCGCGCTGCTCGAAGCCGCTTTCACAGAAGCCGCATCCCGGGCCGACGCCATCATCACCAGCGGCGGCGTCAGTGTCGGCGAGGCGGACTTCACCAAGGCCATGATGAAGAAGCTCGGTGACGTGGCGTTCTGGAAGGTGGCCATGCGCCCTGGCCGGCCAATGGCTGTCGGCCGCATCGGCAACGCCGTGCTCTTTGGCTTGCCGGGCAACCCGGTGGCGGTGATGGTGACCTTCCTCGCCTTCGTTCGCCCCGCCCTGCTGCGCCTCATGGGCAGCACGGCATCTGCACCCCCGCTGCTGAAAGCCCGCAGCCTCGAAGCCATCCGCAAGAAGCCCGGCCGCACGGAATACCAGCGCGGCACCGTCAGCACCGCAGCCGACGGCTCGCTGGAAGTGCGGATCAACGGCAACCAGGGCTCAGGCGTGCTGAGCTCGATGGTGCATGGCAACGGGCTCATCGTCCTCCATCACGCCCAGGGCAATGTCGCCGCCGGCGAGGACGTGGATGTGATGATGTTCGAAGGCGTGGTCTAAGCCGTCACTTTGCGATCAGGTCACCAGGAACATGGTGATCATCCGGCTCTTCTTTCGCCTCGGCCTTGTTCGCGCCAGGGATCTTCTTGCGCGCCAGCAGCGTGTACATGGTGGGCACGACGAAGATCGTGAGCAGCGTGCCCAGCGACATGCCGCCGACGATCACCCAGCCGATCTGGATGCGGCTCTCGGCGCCCGCGCCGGTGGCAAGCGCCAGCGGCACCGCGCCCAGCACCATCGCGCCGGTGGTCATCAGGATGGGCCGCAGGCGCTGCGAGGACGCCTTGATCAGCGCCTCGATCATTTCCATGCCCTGCCCGCGCAGCTGGTTGGTGAACTCGACAATCAGGATGCCGTGCTTGGTGATCAGCCCTACGAGCGTGATGAGGCCAATCTGTGAATACACGTTGAGTGATCCTCCTGACCATTTGAGTGCCAGCAGCGCGCCGATCATCGACAACGGCACCGACACCATGATGACCAGCGGGTCCACAAAGCTCTCGAACTGCGCCGCCAGCACCAGGAAAATGAACACCAGCGCCAGCACGAACACGATGGCCAGCGCGCCCTGCGAGTTACGGAACTCGCGCGAGGTGCCGTTCAGGTCGGTGCTGTAGCCGGGCTTGAGCACCTTGGCCGCCGTCTCGTTCATGAACACCAGCGCCTGCCCCAGCGAATAGTCGGGCGCCAGGCTGGCGGTGATGGACACCGAGCGGCGCTGGCCGAAGTGGTTCAGCTCGCGCGGCGAGACGCTCTCGCGCACCTTCACCAGCGCCGACAGCGGGATCATTGTGTCGTTTCGGCCGCGCACATAGATGCCGTCGATGTCTTCCGGCGTGGTGCGCCCGCTGGCCTGCGTCTGCACGATCACGTCGTACTGCTCTGCGTCGCGCTTGTAGCGCGTGACGTTGCGCCCGCCCAGCATGGTTTCCATGGCCTTGGCCACCACCTGCACGCTCACGCCCAGATCGGCCGCCTTGTCGCGGTCGATCTCGATGCGCAGCTCCGGCTTGTTGAGCCGCAGGTCCACGTTGGGCGACTGGATGCCCGGGTTCTTGGCAATCTCGTCGAGCATCTGGCGTGCCACCGCGTTCAGGTTCTGGTAGCTGTCGGACGTCTGGATCACGAAGTTCAGCGGCCGCTCGCGGAAGCCCTGGCCCAGCGACGGCGGCGTGATCGGGAATGCATTGACGCCCGGCAGGCTGTTGAACTTGGGCTGCATCTCGCGCGCCAGCTCCAGCGTGGTCCGCTTGCGGTCGTCCCAGTCCACGGTGCGGAACACCACGCTGGCCTGCGACACCGTCGGGTTGCCGACGTTCGCAAAGATCCGGTCAAACTCCTTGTACGGCTCGCCGAGCTTTTCGATGGCCTGCGCATACTTGTTGGTGTAGGCGAGCGTGGAGCCGTCCGGCGACTCGATGTTGGCCAGGATGGTGCCCCGGTCTTCCAGCGGCGAGAGTTCCGACTTCATGGACGGGAACACCACGGCAATTGCCGCCGCCGCCACCAGCATCACGCCGATGATGATCCAGCGCGCCTGCAGCAGGAAGCCCATGACCTTGCCGCCCGCGCCGGCACTGCCCGCCGGCTGCCAGCGGGTGGTGACGAGCCAGCGCAGCATGCCGGCGTAGCCATCGGACACCCGGGTCAGCACACGCTCCATGCCGCGGTCGAACCAGTTCGGGTTGGGGTTGTGCCGCAACAGCTTGGAGCAGAGCATGGGCGTGAGCGTCAGCGCCACAAAGCCGGACACCACCACGGCCCCGGCCAGGGCCAGGGCAAACTCAACAAAGAGCCGCCCGGTGCGCCCTGGGGTGAAGGCCAGCGGCGCATACACGGCCACCAGGGTCAGCGTCATGGTGATCACCGCAAAGCCGATCTCGCGCGCGCCCTTGATGGCGGCAGAGAACGGGTCGAGCCCCTCCTCGATATGCCGGTAGATGTTCTCCAGCATCACGATGGCATCGTCCACCACCAGCCCGATCGCCAGCACCAGCGCCAGCAGCGTCAGGGTGTTGATGGTGAAGCCCGCCATGGCCATCAGCGCGAAGGTGCCCACCAGGCTCACCGGGATGGTCACGATCGGGATGATGGAGGCGCGCAGCGTCCGCAGGAAGACAAAGATCACCAGCGCCACCAGCACCACAGCCTCGATGATGGTGCGGTAAACGTTCTTGATGGAGCGGTCAATGAACACCGAGTTGTCGTTCGCGACATTGATCTCGATGTCGGCCGGCAGGTCGGCCTTGAGCTTCGGGATCATGTCGCGCACGCCCTGCGACAGGATCAGCGGGTTGGCCGTGGCCTGGCGGATCACGCCGGCCGAAATGGCGGACTTCCCATTCAGGCGTGCCGCGCTGCGTTCATCAGCGGCGCCCTCCTGGACGCGCGCCACATCGCGGATCTTGACCGGGAAGCCATTGACGCTCTTGATGGTGATGTCGCCGAACTGCCCTGGGCGGACAAGGTCGGTCTGCGAGGTGACGCTGAACTCCCGCTGCTGCGACTCGATGCGCCCGGCCGGCACTTCGAGGTTGCTGCGCGAGATGGCCTCTTCCACATCCTGCGTGGTCAGCCGGTAGGCGGCCAGCTTGTCAGGGTCAAGCCAGACGCGCATCGCGTACTTGCGCTCGCCGTAGATGCGCACGTCGGCCACGCCGGTCACGGTCTGAAGGCGCGGCTTGACGATGCGGTTGACCAGGTCGTTGATCTGCAGCGGCGTGAGCGTGTCGCTGGTGAAGGCCAGCCAGATCACCGGGAACGCGTCGGCCTCGACCTTGGCGATCACCGGCTCCTCGATGGCCTGGGGCAGGCGGTTGCGCACGCGCGAAGTACGGTCGCGCACTTCGGCGGCGGCGGCGTCGGCGTCTTTTTCAAGGCGGAAGCGCACCGAGATCTGGGTCTGGTCGGCGCGGCTGATGGAGGTCAGCACGTCCACCGCATCAATGCCGGCGATCGAGTCTTCCAGCGGCTTGGTGACCTGCGACTCCATGACCTCGGCCGAGGCGCCCGGCCAGCGCACGCTGACGGTGACGACCGGTTCGTCGATCTTGGGGTACTCACGCACCGCCAGCCGGTCAAAGCTGACTGCGCCAATCAGCAGGATGAGCAGCGACAGCACAGTGGCAAAAACGGGGCGGCGGATGGAGACTTCAGCGAGTTGCATGGGTGTCTTCCTGCGGTATCAGTTCAGCTCAGGCTGGGTTGCGGGCAGGCGCGGCGGGGCGCGGCGCGCCCCTGTCGGCCGGGCCGGTGCGCGGGGCTGCGGGCGCGGCTCCCGGCCTTGGCATGTCTGCCATGCCCACCATGCACGGGTTCGGGCCGGAGGGCGCCGGCCGGGCTGCCGCCCGCAATGCGGGCAAGGCCGGCACCGCAGGCTGGCCCGCCGCCGGCGCGTTTGCCGCTGCGGCAGGGGCCGCAACCGGCCCTGCCGCAGCCGCGTCCCCGCGGCGCTGGCCTGAAGGCGCTGCGCCCCCAACGCCGGCCGCCGGCACGTCCATGACCCGCACCACGGTGCCATCACGTTGCACCCGCTGCTGCCCGGCGGTAACGACGCGGTCACCTTCCTTGAGGCCTTCGGTGATCTCGACCCTGCCGGGGCGGCGGATGCCGACCTTCACTTCCACGCGCTGGGTGGACTTCTTGCCATCGGCATCGTCCACGAGCTTGATCACAAACTGGCGGTTGCCCTGGGGAACGATGGCTTCCTCGGGAATGACGAGCGCCCTGTCGCGCTCGCCGAACACGGCGTTCACGCGTGCGAACATGCCCGGGCGCAGCTGGAGCGCGCGGTTGTCGATGCAGCCGCGCACGCCCACCGAGCGTCCGTTGGCGTCGATCAGCGGGTCCACCGCCTGGATGAAGGCCACATACTTGCGGCCCGGCAGCGCATCCAGCTCCACTGTGGCCTGCTGGCCGCGGCGCACCTTGCTCTGGAAGCGCTCGGGCAGGCGGAAGTCAACGAACACGGCGTCGATGTCCTCGATGTTCACCACGTCGGCGCCATCCTTGAGGTAGTCGCCCACGTTGACGCTGCGGATGCCGGCAATGCCGTCGAACGGGGCCACGATCTTCAGCCGCTGGGCCGTGGCACGCGACAACGCCAGCTTGGCATTGGCTACCTCCAGGTTGGCGGAGCTTTCGTCCACCGAACGCTGGCTGATGAAACCCTGGGCCACCAGTTCCTGGTTGCGCTTGTGGTTGGCCTGCGCGATGGACAGCTCGGCCTGGCTTTGCTGCATCTGCGCCAGCGGCAGCTGGTCGTCAAACTGCACCAGGAGCTGGCCCTTGCGCACCCTGTCGCCGTCGCGGAAATTCAGCTGGGTGATGCGCCCGCTGACCTCGGGCCGCAGCACCACGCTCTGTCGCGAGCGCAGGCTGCCGACGGCCTGGGTGTCGTCGGTCAGTTTCATCACCTGGACCACGCCCGCCTCCACCGCCGGCGGCCCGCCGGCCCCCGTGCCGGGCGCACCGCTGGCAGCGCCTGCCGGGCCTTTTGCCGCAGTTTCGGTGCCCTGGGATGCCTTGGGCTTGTTTTGAATCCACCAGGCCCCGCCTGAGAGTGCTGCGATGCCAACGACGGCGACCACGGTATGTATTGCTTTTAGCGCCATGAAAAGTGCAACTCGGTGTTACGGAAAATTAGCATGCCAATGTAGCAGCAGGAGGTGAATCTGCCATACGCATTGGCCCCTAGGAAAGCCGCCACCCGCCCGGAGCCGGGTGCATTTACACAGTCTTTACAACAGAGCTTCGCACAATAACAGCAAGCAGGTTCAGTGCCTGCCGCCCATCGGCCACCGCTAGCGGCGGCCCAGCGCCTTGTCCACGCCCATGTTGGCCAGCGCATCCGCCCGCTCGTTGCCGGGGTCGCCGTCGTGGCCGCGCACCCAGCGCCAGTCGATCTTGTGGCCGCCGCCCGCCACCAGCGCATCCAGCCGCTGCCACAGGTCCACATTCTTCACCGGCTGCTTCGAGGCGGTGCGCCAGCCCTTGGCCTTCCAGCCGGCAATCCATTCGGTGATGCCCTTGAGCACATACTGGCTGTCCACATGCAGCGTGACGGCGCAGGGACGCTTCAGCGCCGTCAGAGCCTCAATGACGGCCAGGAGTTCCATGCGGTTGTTGGTGGTGCCCAGTTCGCCGCCGAAGAGTTCTTTTTCAGTAGTGCCCGACTTGAGCAGCACGCCCCAGCCGCCCGGCCCCGGGTTGCCCTTGCAGGCGCCGTCGGTGTAGATGTCGATCTGGTTCAACTGGGTTCCCGTTCCTCTGAGCCCGTGAAACGGGACTTGTTGGCCTTGTTGGCAATGGAGACTGGCGCATTGGCCAGTTTGGCAGATGTTTTCCAGGCCGGGCCCAGCAGCTTCATGCCGCGCACCCGCTTGACCGCCACGATGAAATAGACCGCGCCGAAAATGGGCCACCAGCGCGGCCCGGCGCGGTCCATCCAGTCAAGGCGGCCCTGCCATTTGGCGGTACCCACAGAAGGCTTGTAACAGCCGAAGCGGCCTGACTCGACCTCAAAGCCCAGCAGGCGCAGCCAGTCGCGCATGCGCCAGTACCCGATGAACTCGCCTTCGGCCGGCAGGAAGAGCTGGCCGAAGCCGAGCCTGCGGTACAGGTGGGCGCGACGCTGGCGCAGGCCCCAGAGGCTGGCCGGGTTCAGCCCGCAGATGACGACGCGGCCCTCGGGTACCAGCACACGCTCCACCTCGCGCAGCGTGGCATGTGGTTCGGCATTGAGCTCCAGCGTGTGCGGCAGCACGACGAGGTCCAGGCTTGCCTCGGGAAAGGGCAGCGCGCAGAAGTCGTTGACCATGGCGGCCCGCGGGGAACACTCGCCGGGCTTTTCGCAGGCCAGCCAGCGGTGCGGCATGCGGTTGGCCTGCAGCGCGTCCAGCTCGGGCAGCCCCAGCTGCAGCGCGTGGTAGCCGAAGACATCGGCAACGGCCTCCTCGAACTGCATGCGCTCCCAGTCCAGCAGATAGCGGCCGGGCGGGGTTTCAAACCATTCGTGCAAACCTATAATTTCGACGCTCATGAAGTTAATTCCGCCGCCCGCCCCGATACACCCCGGCAGCATGCCCGGCAAGTGCCAGGGTCTGCAGTCAATTCTAGTCATGCACGAGGGCGGTGCAGCACGCAAATTTGCATTCACCCAGGACGGGACCAGCATCGCTGCGGCCGTCCGTCACTGGAAGAATTCCTCCCGATGAAACTGATCCACACTGCCTGCCTGGCCGGCCTCCTCTGGCTGACCGGCTGCGCCAGCACCCCGGGCACTCCGGCCGGCAGCCCTTCTGCCGCGCCCGTCCCGGCCACCCCACCCTCCGCCGCAACCGCACCGGCACCCACTCCCCCGCCACCACCGCATGTCGCCGTCATCCCGCGCGGCCCGCTGCAGCCGATTGCCAGCGCGCAGGCAAGCTCGGCTGCCGTGGCGGCAACGGAGGCGCCGGTTGAACTGTGGGACCGCATTCGCCGCGGCTTTGCCATGCCCAACCTGGACACCGAGCTGGTCCGCACCCACGAGCAGTGGTATTCGTCCAGGCCCGAGTACATCGCCCGCATGACCGACCGCTCGCGCAAGTACCTGTTCCACATCGTCGAGGAACTGGAGCGGCGCAACATGCCCACCGAGCTGGCGCTGCTGCCGTTCATCGAGTCGGCGTTCAACCCGCAGGCGGTGTCCAGCGCCAAGGCCGCCGGCATGTGGCAGTTCATGCCGGCCACCGGCAAGTACTTCGAGCTCAAGCAGAACGCCTTCCGCGACGACCGGCGCGATGTGCTGGCCTCCACCCGCGCTGCACTGGACTACCTGCAGAAGCTGCACGGCATGTTCGGCGACTGGCACCTGGCGCTGGCTGCCTACAACTGGGGCGAAGGCAGCGTGGGCCGCGCCATCGCGCGCAACCAGCGTGCCGGCCAGGGTGGCAGCTACCTTGACCTGAACATGCCCGGCGAGACGCGCAACTACGTGCCCAAGCTGCAGGCCGTCAAGAACATCGTCGCCAACCCGCAGGCGTTCCGCACCGAGCTGCCGCTGATCGAGAACCACCCTTACTTCCAGTCGGTCACCATCACCCGCGACATCGACGTGCAGCTGGCCGCAAAGCTGGCAGACGTCCCGCTGGATGACTTCAAGGCCTTGAACCCCTCGGCGCACCGGCCGGTGATCCTGGCGGCAGGCATGCCGCAGATACTGCTGCCCTGGGACAACGCCAAGGTGTTCCAGCGCAACCTGGACGCCTACTCGGCAGGCCAGTACGCCAGCTGGACGGTATGGACGGCGCCGGCCACCATGAACACCGGCGAGGCCGCCAGGCGCGTGGGCATGAACGAGGCGGACTTCCGCGCCGTCAACAACATCCCGCCGCGCATGCTGCTCAAGGCCGGCTCGGCCGTGCTGGCCCCGCGCTCGGCCAAAATGGCTGACGACGTCGCGCCGCACATTGCCGACAACGGCCAGATGTCGCTCGCGCCCGAGATCGTCACGCGGCGCACCACCATCAAGGCCCGCAAGGGCGAGACGGTGGCCAGCATCGCCCGGCGCTACAAGCTGCCGGCCGGCAATGTCGCCGAGTGGAACCAGGTCAGCGCATCGTCGGCGTTCAAGCTTGGCGAGCAGGTGGTGGTGTTCCTGCCGGTCAGGGCGGCAGGTCCCGCGCGCGCCGGGGGCCCGCGTTCAGCAGGGCCGGCGGCAGGCGCCGGCAAGAAGCCTGCAGCCTCGCGGCCGGTCAAGCGCGGCGGCAAGCCGGCCAAGGCCAAGCGCTGAGGCCAGACGCTGAGGCCGGACGGCTAGAGCTTCTCGGTCTCGCCCGAGCGAGGCTGCCACTTCATCAGCTTCTTCTCGACGCGGCCCACGATGCCATCGAGCACCAGCGCAAATGCGGTAAGCACCACGATGCCGGCGAACACGGTGTTGACGTCGAACGTGCCCTCGGCCTGCAAAATGAGGTAGCCGACGCCGCGCGCCGAGCCCAGGTACTCGCCCACCACGGCCCCCACAAATGCCAGCCCCACCGAGGTGTGCAGGCTGGAGAACACCCAGCTCGTGGCGCTGGGCAGGTACACCGTGCGCAGCAGCTGCTTCTGGTTTGCCCCCAGCATGCGGGCATTGGCCAGCACCGTGGGGCTGACCTCCTTCACGCCCTGGTAGACGTTGAAGAAAACAATGAAGAACACCAGCGTGACGGCCAGCGCCACCTTGCTCCAGATGCCCAGGCCGAACCACATGGCAAAGATGGGGGCGAGGATCACCCGCGGCATCGAGTTGGCGGCCTTGATGTACGGGTCCAGGATGGCGCTGGCCGTGGGCGCAAGCGCCAACCACAGGCCGGCGGCCAGGCCCAGGAAGGTGCCGATGCCGAAGGCCAGCACAGTCTCCAGCAAGGTGGTGCCCAGGTGAATGTAGATGTCGGCCCGGCCCGGCAGGCCTTCCGGGAAGAGCGCGTTGGCGTCGATGGCAAACGGCATGAACCACGACCAGATGCGCCCGGCCACCTTGACCGGCTCGCCAAGGAAGAAGGCCAGCTTCTGGTTGCCCGATGCCAGCTGCCACAGCGCCAGGAAAACGACGAGCACACCGACCTGCCAGTAGCGCAGGTTGCTCTCGGACGGCTTGAGGCGGCTCCACATGCTCAGGCGGCCTTTTTCAGCTGCTGCGCATAGCCCTTGAGCACCTCGTCGCGCAGCACGTTCCAGATCTGCGTGTGCAGCTCGACGAAGCGGGGCTGGGTGCGCACCTCGGCCACATCGCGCGGGCGCGGCAGGTCGATGTCGAACTCGCCCATCGGGTGCGTGCCCGGGCCTGCCGACAGGACCACGACGCGGTCGCTCATGGCAATGGCTTCATCCAGGTCGTGGGTGATGAACAGCACGGCCTTTTTCTTTGCGGCCCAGAGGTCCAGCACCTCGTTCTCCATGAGCTGGCGGGTCTGGATGTCGAGCGCGCTGAAGGGCTCGTCCATCAGGATGATGTCCGGGTCCAGCGCCAGCACCTGGGCCAGCGCGGTGCGCTTGCGCATGCCGCCCGACAGCTGGTGCGGATAGCGGTCCTCGAAGCCGCCCAGGCCCACCCGCTCCAGCCAGGCCTGGGCCTGGCGGCGGGCCTCGACGTCCGCGATGCCGCGGTACTGCAGGCCCACCATGACGTTGTCGATGCAGCTGCGCCAGGGCATCAGCGCATCGGTCTGGAACATGTAGCCGGCCCGGCGGTTGATGCCGGCCAGCGGTTCGCCGAACACGCTGACCTCGCCCGCCGACGGCTCCAGCAGGCCGGCGCCGATGTTCAGCAGGGTGGACTTGCCGCAGCCGGTGGGACCGACCACCGAGACGAATTCGCCGGCGCGCACCCGCAGCGTGGTGTCCGCCACCGCCGTGTAGCCCGGGCCGGCGTCCTCGCGCGGGCGGAAGGTGACGCTGACGCGGTCGAATTCGAGGGCGAAGCCGGCCACGGGTGTCGGCTCAAGCCTTGAACTTGTCCTTGGCCCGGCGCGCGAAATCGTTGGTGTAGGTCTTGGCCAGCGCGATCTTCTCGGGCTTGACCGAGGGCTCGAAGCTGGCCAGCGCCTTCAGCGCGGTGCGCGTGCCCTCCTCCGGCATGATGCCGTCCAGCGAGATCGCCTCGCGCACCTTGTTGAACGACGCCAGGTACAGCGCGCGGTCGCCCAGCAGGTAGTTCTCCGGCACGGTCTTGATGATGTCGCTGGGGCCGGCGGTCTGCAGCCACTTGAGTGCGTGCACGATGGCGTTGGCCAGCGCCTGGCAGGTGTTGGGGTTCTTCTGCACGAACTCGGCGTGGGTGTAGAAGCAGGCGGCCGGCATCGGCCCGCCGAACACGTCCAGCGTGCCCTTGAGGGTGCGGGTGTCGCTGATGATCTTGACGTCGCCCTTCTGCTCCAGCATGGTCATCACCGGATCGGTGTTGCTCATGGCGTCGATCTGGCCCGAGCGCAGCGCCGTCAGCGCGCCGGCCGAGGTGCCGACGCCCACGAAGCTCACGTCGCTGGCCTTCAGGCCGGCGCGCGACAGCACCAGGTTGGCCACCATGTTGGTCGATGAGCCGGGCGCCGAGACGCCGATCTTCTTGCCGCGCAGGTCGGCCACCGTCCTGTACGCCGGCATGGCCTTGATGGACACACCCAAGGCGATCTGCGGCGCGCGTCCCATCAGCACGATCGACTCGATGAACTGGTTCTTGCTCTGCATGTTGATCGTGTGCTCGTAGGCGCCGCTCACGATGTCGGCCGAGCCGCCGATCAGCGCCTGCAGCGCGCGCGAGCCGCCGGCGAAATCCGAAATCTCCACGTCCAGGCCTTCGGCCTTGAAGTACCCGAGCTGCTCCGCGATCGTCAGGGGAAGGTAGTAGAAAGCCGCCTTGCCGCCGACGGCGATCGATACCTTCGTCTTCTCCAGCTTGCCCTGCGACCACACCGGCGGCGCGGCCACGCCGTGCGCCGCGAACACCGCGGCGGACGTGAACGTGCGGCGGCTGATGGCGATGTTTTTCACTGGAAAATCCTCTGTGTGGCGCTGGTCAAGCCTAGCTCGCGCGCCTGTGCGCTGCATCGGGAACATCCCCGTGCGGGTTTTCACGTAAGGGCGGCGAGCGCGTTCAGCGGCGGTCGACGAGCGCGTGGGCGATGGTCCCGAGGTCCACGTATTCGAGCTCGCTGCCGGCCGGCACGCCGCGCGCCAGCCGCGTCACGCGCAGGCCGCGCTGCTTGAGCGCTTCGCCGATCACATGCGCGGTGGCCTCGCCTTCGGCGGTGAAGTTGGTGGCCAGGATCACCTCCTGCACCTCGCCGCGGGTGGCGCGCTCGAACAGCTTGGCCAGTCCGATCTCGTTGGGGCCGATTCCGTCCAGCGGGCTGAGCTTGCCCATCAGCACGAAGTACAGCCCGCGGTAGGCGCTGGTGCGCTCGACCGCGGCCTGGTCGGCCGGCGTCTCCACCACGCACAGCTTGCTGCCGTCGCGTTGCGGATCCAGGCAGGTGGCGCACACCTCCTGCTCGGTGAAGGTGTGGCACAGGCTGCAGTGCCGGATGTGGTTGGCCGCCTGCTCCAGCGCCTGCGCCAGCACCAATGCGCCGGGACGATCGTGCTGCAGCAGGTGGAAGGCCATGCGCGAAGCCGACTTCACGCCGACGCCGGGCAGCCGGCGCAGCGCCTGCACCAGCGCCTCGAGGGAATGGGTATCGGCCAACTAGAAGGGGAACTTCATGCCGCCGGGCAGTCCCGGCATGCCTTGCGTGAGCTTGCCCATCTTTTCCTGCGAGGTTTCCTCGGCCTTGCGCACGGCGGCGTTGAAGGCGGCGGCCACCAGGTCCTCCAGCATGTCCTTGTCGTCGGCCAGCAGGCTGGGGTCGATGGTGATGCGCTTGACGTCGTGCTTGCAGGTCATGGTCACCTTGACCAGGCCGGCGCCCGATTCCCCGGTGACTTCGACGAAGGCGAGTTCGTCCTGCGCCTTCTTCAGGTTGTCCTGCATGGCCTGGGCCTGCTTCATGAGTCCGGCGAGTTGTCCCTTGTTGAACATGGCTATTCCTGGTGGGTTGCTTGGATTGTGCGCGGCTGGATGCTGATGATTTTCCAGCCGGTCGGGAAATCGTGCTTCGTCGCTTGAACGAAAGGATCGTTGAGGATGATCTCCTCGGCGGCCTGCTGCCTGGCCTGCGCTGCGGCGGCAT
>JAZKHY010000079.1:0-49172 GCA_040385105.1 Pseudomonadota bacterium | reverse complement strand
ACCGATGACCTCTTGCATGCCATGCAAGCGCTCTCCCAGCTGAGCTATACCCCCGTATCTGCGACCTTGTTTGCACAAAGCCGTTGATTTCTGAGCCTCGAATTATAGCCTGAATTTTCAGGCTGCCTGCAGCCGCGCCAGCACTGTTTCTCTGGACGCAAGTTCCAGCACCGCATCCAGTGACGGCGTCTGCGCGGTTCCCATCACCAGGACGCGCACGGGCATGGCCAGCTGCGGCATCTTCATGGTGTGCGCGGCAAGAACTTCCTTGATGGCGGCGGCAATCGCCGCCTTGTCCCAAGTACCCAGCGCGCCCAGCTTCTGCGCGAGCGCGGCCAGTGCGGGACGCACGGCGTCAGTCACATGCTGGGCCTTCTCGGCGGCATCCGGCGCCACGTCGGCATAGAACTTCGCGGCCCAGTCGGCCAGCACAAGCAGGGTGTCGCAGCGGTCCTTGAACAGGCCGCACAGGCGCAGCAGGCGGTCATCCGATGCAATACCGCGCTTGCGCAGCACTTCAGCCACCAGTGGCGCCAGCGCCTCATCCGCCATGGCCTTCAGGTGCTGGGCATTGACCCAGCGCAGCTTGGCTTCATCAAACTGCGCCGCGCTCTTGCCCAGGTGGTCCAGGTTGAACCAGCTCACGAACTGCTCGCGGGTGAAGATTTCGTCGTCGCCATGGCTCCAGCCCAGGCGCGCCAGGTAGTTGATCATGGCCTCGGGCAGGTAGCCCTCGTCGCGGTACTGCGTGACGGCCTTGGCGCCGTTGCGCTTGCTCATCTTCACCACCGTCTTCTCGCCGTCTTCGCCGATGCCTTCGGTCAGCACCGTGGGCAGGTGCGCATAGACCGGCGGCTCCTTGCCGAGGGCGCGGAAAATGTTGATCTGGCGCGGCGTGTTGTTCACATGGTCGTCGCCGCGGATCACGTGGGTCATGGCCATGTCGATGTCGTCCACCACCACACAGAAGTTGTAGGTGGGCGTACCGTCAGGCCTGGCGATGACGAGGTCATCGAGTTCGTCATTGCTGATTTCAATCCGGCCCTTGACCTTGTCATCCCAGGCCACGCTGCCGCCCTGCGGGTTCATGAAGCGCAGCACCGGCTGCACGCCCTCGGGCACGGGCGGCAGAGTCTTGCCGGGCGCGGGGCGCCAGGTGCCGTCGTAGCGCGGCTTTTCCTTTGCGGCCATCTGCTTCTCGCGCAGGGCGTCCAGCTCGGCCACGCTCATGTAGCACGGGTACACAAGGCCGCCCTTCACCATCTGTGCCAGCACTTCCTTGTAGCGGTCCATGCGCTGCATCTGGTAGAACGGGCCTTCGTCATGGTTCAGGCCGAGCCAGGCCATGCCTTCAATGATCACGTCCACGGCAGCCTGGGATGAACGGCCCACATCGGTGTCCTCAATGCGCAGGATGAAGTCGCCGCCGGTGGAGCGGGCAAAGGCCCAGGGGTAGAGCGCCGAGCGGATGTTGCCCAGGTGGATGAAGCCGGTGGGCGAAGGTGCGAAACGGGTACGGGTTTTCATGGTTTAAAGCGAATCAAGGCCGCGGGCCAGGTCGGCCTGCAGGTCAACCACGGCGTCCAGGCCCACAGCCACGCGGATCAGGCCCTGCTGGATGCCGGCGGCCTGGCGCTGGTCTTCGGTGAGGCGGCCATGCGATGTGCTGGCCGGGTGGGTGATGGTGGTCTTGGTGTCGCCGAGGTTGGCAGTGATGGAGCACACGCGCGTGCTGTCGATCACATGGAAGGCATTCCTGCGCGCGGCCTCTGCGCCCTCGCCTTTCACGTCAAACGACACCACGGCGCCGCCCGAACCGCCTTGCTGCGCCATCGCCAGCGCATGCTGCGGGTGCGACGGGAGGCCCGGGTAGTAAACCCGCGCGACGGCGGGGTGCGCCTCCAGCCAGGTGGCCAGTTCCAGTGCGCGGCGGCACTGCGCTTCCATGCGGATGGCCAGCGTCTCCATGCCCTTGAGCACGACCCAGGCGTTGAAGGCCGACAGCGTCATGCCGGCGCTGCGCATCACGGGGATGAACTTTTCGTCGATCAGCTTTTTCGGCCCGCAGATGGCACCGGCCACGACGCGGCCCTGGCCGTCCAGGTACTTGGTGCCGGAGTGGATGATCAGATCGGCGCCGAACTTTGCCGGCTGCTGCAGTGCCGGAGAGCAAAAGCAGTTGTCCACGGCCAGCAGGGCGCCTGCATCATGCGCAATACCGGCGAGCGCGCGGATGTCGCAGATCTCGGTCAGCGGGTTGGTCGGTGTCTCGGCAAAAAGCAGCTTGGTGTTCGGCCTGACTGCCGCCTTCCACTGCGCCACATCGGTCTGCGAGACAAAGGTGCTTTCCACGCCGAACTTGCCGAACTCGCCGGCAATCAGCTTGATGGTCGAGCCGAACACGCTGTGCGAGCAGATCACATGGTCGCCGGCCTTCAGCAGGCCCATGCACAGCAGCAGGATGGCCGCCATGCCGCTGCTGGTGCCGATGGCTGCTTCCGTGCCTTCCAGCGCAGCCAGCCGCCGCTCCATGCTGTCCACCGTGGGGTTGGAAAAGCGCGAGTAGATGTAGCCGTCTTCCTCGTTGGCAAAGCGGCGCGCCGCCGTGGCGGCATCAGGCTGCACGAAGCTGCTGGTCAGGTAGAGGGCTTCGGAGTTCTCGCCGTGCTGGCTCTTGTCCACGGCCGTGCGCACGGCCAGGGTGTCCAGCTGCAGCCCCTCGGGCAATTGCCGCGGTTGTCGTTGATCACCCACGTCCTCAAGCCTCCTGGGCATTCGGCAGCGCAAGGCGCGAGGTGTCTTCCTCACCCTCTTCGGTGCCAACGCGGTTCTCGTTCATGCGGGCGATGTCGCCGGCGGTGATGTCGCCCGTCACGTACACGCCGTCAAAGCAGGATGCATCGAACCCCTTGAGCTTGCTGCTCAACGAGCCGATCGCCTTCTTCATGCCTTCCACGTCCTGGTAGATGAGCGCATCGCAGCCGATGATCTCGCGGATCTCCTCGACCGTGCGGTTGTACGCCACCAGCTCGGCGCTGGTCGGCATGTCGATGCCATAGACATTCGGAAAGCGCACCGGCGGCGCGGCGCTGGCCAGGTAGACCTTGCGGGCACCGGCGTCGCGCGCCATCTGCACGATCTCGCGGCTGGTCGTGCCGCGCACGATGGAGTCGTCCACCAGCAGCACATTGCGGCCCTTGAACTCGCTGCCGATCACGTTGAGCTTCTGGCGCACGGACTTCTTGCGCACGCCCTGCCCCGGCATGATGAAGGTGCGGCCCACATAGCGGTTCTTGACGAAGCCCTCGCGGTACGGGATGCCCAGCAGGTGCGCCAGCTGGGTTGCGCTCGGGCGGCTGGATTCGGGAATGGGGATGATGACGTCGATTTCATTGGGCGGCACGGTGGACACGACGCGCTTGGCCAATGTCTCGCCAAGGTTCAGGCGCGCCTGGTACACCGAGATGCCGTCCAGCACCGAATCGGGCCGGGCCAGGTAGACGAACTCGAAAATGCAGGGGTAGAGCTGCGGGTTGTCGGCGCACTGCTGCGCATGCACCTTGCCCTGCAGGTCGATGAACACGGCCTCGCCCGGCTCGAGGTTGCGCTCGAACTGGTAGCCCGTGCCTTCCAGCGCCACCGACTCGCTGGCCACCATCACCGCGCCGTCGCCATTGCGGCCGATGCACAGCGGGCGGATGCCGAACGGGTCGCGGAAGGCCAGCACGCCATGGCCGGCAATCAGGGAGATCACCGCATAGGAGCCCTTGATGCGGCGGTGCACGCTGCGCACGGCGGCAAACACGTCATCAGGTTTGAGCGGCAGGCCGCGGGTGGACTTTTCGAGCTCGTGCGCCAGCACATTGAGCAGGACCTCGGAGTCGCTCTCGGTGTTGATGTGGCGGTGGTCCGTGAGGAACATCTCGCTGCGCAGCGGCTGGGCATTGGTCAGGTTGCCGTTGTGCACCAGCACGATGCCGAACGGCGCGTTCACGTAAAAGGGCTGGGCTTCTTCCTCGCTGTAGGCATTGCCCGCCGTCGGGTAGCGCACCTGGCCCAGGCCACAGGAGCCCGGCAGCGCACGCATGTTGCGGGTGCGGAAGACGTCCTTGACCATGCCCTTGGCCTTGTGCATGAAGAACTTGCGCTCCTGCTGCGTGACGATGCCGGCCGCGTCCTGGCCGCGGTGCTGCAGCAGCAGCAAGGCGTCATAGATGAGCTGGTTGACGGGTGCGTTGCTGACAACGCCGACGATTCCACACATTACGGTAGGTACTTTCCAAACTGTTCCGGCAGAACCGGCTTCAAACCCTTGAGAGCCACCGAGAGAACGGCAGCACCTTTTGACTCCTGCCACTTCTCGTTGGTCTTGAGTTGCGTCATCTCCACCACCACCGCGAGTGCCAGCAGCACCACAATGCCGCGCAGCAGCCCGAATGCGCCACCCAGTGTGCGGTCCACCGGGCGCATGCCAAGGGACTCCACCAGCTTTTTGGTCAGCCAGGCCACCAGCCCCCCGGCAAACGCCACCACCACAAATACAGCCGCAAAGCCGGCCGCGTAACGCAAGGGCTCCGCCGCCGTGCCCATGGGCAGCATGGCTGCCGCCTCGGGCGCAAACCACTGGGCCAGCACAAAGGCGGCAACCCAGCCCAGCACCGACACCACTTCATAAACCAGCCCGCGCAATGCGCCGATGGCGATGGACGCCAGCAGCACCGCCACAAAAATCCAGTCCAGCAAGGCCATCAGGCGTCCTCACCCCTACAAGGTGAGGATGTTGGCCGGTAAATCCAGCCCCTTGATCTTCGCCGCGGCCTTTTCGGCTTCGGCCTTGCTGGGATAGGGGCCGACGCGGACGCGGATTCGCTTGCCGTCCTTCGTGTCGGCGACCTGCGTGTAAGTCTTCAGGCCCGCTTTTTCGACCTTTTGCCGCGCTTCCTGCGCCTTGGACGTCTCGGCAAAGGCGCCTATCTGCACGACAAACCGGCCTTCGGCGGCGGCGCCAGCGGTTGCAGTTGCTGCGGCTTCAACGGTCTTGCCTTCAAGCAGCGCCTTGGCTTTGGCGCCGTCATCCACCTTCGGTACGGGCTTCGCCTCCGGTTTGGCTTCGGCGGTCTTGGGCGCAGGCTTGGGCTCGGGTTTTGCGGGAACGACCTGCTCCTTCGCGTCAAGGCTGGCGGCTGTCGTGATTTTGGGCTCGGGTTTGGCTGCCGGGGCTGCGGGCGCAGCTGCCGGCACCGGTGCCGGCGTCACCACACCCTGCGCCACGGGCGGCGAGGCCGGTGGCGGCGCCGGAATCGCCAGCGGCTTGACCTTGCCGCGGTCGGGAATGTCGATCGGGATGTCCACGGCAATCGGCCGGGGCTGGGTGTCGAACAGCAAGGGAAAGCCGATCACGGCCACCAGCACCAGCACGCCCGCGCCAATCAGGCGGTGCTTGGCGCGCCTGCGCATCACCTCGACGCTTTCGGGTTGGGCTGCTGCGGCAACCCGGTCGTCATCACCTTTGCGGAACTTGAAAAAAGCCATGTGATTCAGGGGCTGTCAGGCGCTGGTTGGCTCAGGTGTCTGGCATGAAGGCGGGGCACTCCGTCCTTCAGGACGCCCCCCACCGTGTAGAACGACCCGAAGACCACGATTCTATCAGCGGGGTCCGCTGCGGCGATGGCTGCGTCGAGCGCCTGCATCGGGCCGGCATGGGCCGTGCCCGAGGTGTCCTTGCGGGTTTCGCCGGCACGCCATTTCTCCAGCAGCCGCTGCGCCGACTCCGCGCGCGGCAGCGGCAGGTCAGTGAAGTACCACCGGTCCACCAGCGGCCCGATGCGGGCGAACATGGCGCCCACGTCCTTGTCGGCCATGGCGCCGAAAATGCCGTGCGTGGTGGGGTAGAAGCCCATGGCATCCAGGTTTTCAGCCAGGGCCGCGACCGAATGCGGGTTGTGCGCCACATCCAGCACCAGCGCAGGCTGCCCCGGCACGATCTGGAAGCGCCCCGGCAGCTCGACCATGGCCAGGCCGTTGCGCACCGCCTGCGCCGTGACCGGGATGCGGTCGCGCAGCGCCGTGAGCGCTGCCAGCACCCCTGAGGCATTGACGAGCTGGTTGGCCCCGCGCAAGGCCGGGTAGGCCATGCCGGCAAAGCGCCGGCCGCGCCCGGCCCAGCCCCACTGCAGCTTGTCGCCCGAGAAGTTGAAGTCCACCCCGAAGCACCACAGGTCGGCGCCGATTTCCCTGGCCCGGTCCAGCACGCTCTGCGGCGGCACCGGGTCGCTGATGATGGCCGGCTTGCCGGTGCGCAGGATGCCGGCCTTCTCGTAGCCGATGCTTTCGCGGTCGGTGCCGAGAAACTCCATGTGGTCCAGCGCAATGCTGGTGATGATGGCGCAGTCGGTGTCAATGATGTTCACCGCATCCAGCCGTCCGCCCAGCCCCACTTCAAGGATGGCCACGTCGAGCCGGGCCTGCGCCATGAGGCTCAGGATGGCCAGCGTCGAAAACTCGAAATACGTCAGCGACACGCCCTCGCGCGCCGCCTCCACACGTTCAAAATGCGCGGCCAGTTCGTCTCCGGTCGCGCTGTCGCCATGGATGCGGCAGCGCTCCTCGAAGTGCACGAGGTGAGGCGAGGTGTAGACACCCGTGCGGTAGCCGGCCTGCAGGGCAATGGCCTCCAGCATGGCGCAGGTCGAGCCCTTGCCGTTGGTGCCGGCCACGGTGATGACCGGGCAATCAAAGCGGATGGCCATACGGTCGGCCACGGCCTTGACACGTTCCAGCCCCATGTCGATGCTCTTGGGGTGCAGCTGCTCGCAGTGCGCCAGCCAGTCCTGAAGGGTTTTCATAAGGAGGCCGATTGTCGCCCAGCGCGCAATCCCCCGCGTGCACGGGGCGGCACCTGAGGCCGCGACTTGCGGCATCATTCAGGCATGAGCACCACCACCATCCTCTACGGCATACCGAACTGCGACACCGTCAAGAAGGCGCGCGCCTGGCTGGCGGCGCAGGGCATTGACCACAGCTTCCATGACTTCAAGAAGCAGGGCGTGCCCGAGCCGGGTGTGGACGAATGGCTGACTGCAGTGGGCTGGGAAAAGCTGGTCAACCGGCAAGGCAACACCTGGCGCAAGCTCGACCCTGCGGTGCAGGCGGGAGTGAAGGATGCGGCCAGCGCCCGTGCCCTGGTGCTGGAGCATGCGAGCGTGATCAAGCGCCCCGTGGTGCGCTGGCCGCATGGCACGATCACCGTGGGTTTTGACGCGGACCAGTGGACGGGCTTGAAAAACACGGCCTGAATGCCAATTTTTTACACCGGCTTTACCCTTTCTTCACCGTGATTCACTTGGAAACACAGTTGCGAATGCCTAAAATTTGGGCATGCCTCAACCACTTCCGGGCAATTTCATGAAAAAGACCGTCCTGTTCTCTGCCGCCCTGGTTTCGCTGGGCAGCTTCACAGTTTCAGCCCAGGCCGAAGAACTTGGCCGCGTGCTCTCCACCACCCCTGTCATGCAACAGGTCGGTGTGCCACGCCAGGTTTGCAATACCGCGCAGGTTGCCACACCCTCGGGCCCGTCCGGCGCGGGCGCCATCATGGGTGCGATTGCCGGCGGTGCGCTGGGCAATGGCGTTGGCAATGGCAGCGGCCGTGCTGCAGCAACCGCACTGGGCATTTTTGGCGGTGCGATCCTCGGGAACAATATCGAGGGCAACCGCGGCACCCAGATCCAGAACGTGCAGCAGTGCTCCACCCAGACCTATTACGAGAACCGCACGGTCGCCTACAACGTGACCTACGAATACGCCGGCAAGCAGTACACCGTGCAAATGCCGCAGGACCCGGGCCCCTATGTGCGTCTGCAGGTCACGCCCGTAGGCGGCAGCGCGCAGCCGCCTCTGGCGCCCTATCCTCAACCCATGTCACAGTACGCGCCCGAGCCCGCCACCGTGGTGTCCTCCAACTGGGTGCAGCCCGTTGTGCAGACCACCTATGTGCAGCCGGCAGTGGTGTACGGTGCGCCGGTGTATCGCCCGTACTACCCGCCGGTGGGCATTTCGCTGAACCTCGGGTATGTGCGCCACGGCGGTGGCCATCACCACCGCGGGCACTGGCGCTGAGCGCATCCCCCTGCATGAAAAAAGCCGGCACTGCCGGCTTTTTTCATGCCTGTCCGGATGACAGCCTCAGAGGGTTGTCTGGAGCAAAGCGCCTTTGAACAGGACAGGACCGGTCGGCCCGCTGCCCGCCGGCACACCGCCCTTGGGCTCCAGGCTGATGGCCAGCGCCGGCACCTCGCGCACCTCGCCCTCCGCCGCTGTCAGCCTGATCACCTGCTCGCCGCCCAAAACGCCGAGCGACTTAGGGCCGCCCGAGGGCGGCAAGGCCCACAGCTGCAATGACTTGTCTGACGCCTCCTGGTAGCCGCCCACGCGCTTGAGCACCAGGCGCTGGTTTTTGGGGTCAAACGTGACCAGCATCGACGGCGCCGACTTGTCGTCGGCCAGCACGGCTACATATTCAATGACCGGCGCTGCCCGCAGCTGCGCTTCAAGCTGCGCCTTCTGCTGCGCAAGCTCGGTGCCCTGCCGCGCTGCCTGGGCCAGCTGCCCGCCCCGGCTTTCAACCTCGCGGTTCAGGTTCACACCCACCACGACGGCGGCAAGCGCTGCCATGCCGCCTGCCAGCGCCGCGCCGCGCCACAGGCCCAGGGCCCGGCGAAGCTGCCTGAACAGCGGGGACTCTTCCACCGGCACCGCCCGCGCAGCGGCCTGCAGGGCCGACTGCTTTTGAGCCGCAAGAAGGTTTTCAATCCGCTTCCAGACATTCGGGCTCGGCGCTACGCCCGGCTGCAGTTCGGTCATGGAGGCCATGCGCTCGTGCCATATCAGCGCGGCTGCGCGCACCGTGGCGCTCTCGCGCGCCAGGGCCTCAAAGCGGCGGCGTGCTCCGCCGCGCAGCGTACCCAGCGCATGGCTGGCAGCCAGCTGGTCGAGGAGCGAAGGGTTGTTGATCAGGTTCATTCAGGTGTTCCGGTGGCGTTCAGGCAAACCGCGCCATGCAGCCGCGCAACTGCTCCAGCCCGCGGCGGATCCAGGTTTTCACGGTGCCCAGCGGGAGCTTGAGCTGCTCGGCAAGCTCGCCATGGCTCAGGTCCCGCATATAGGCCAGGCTCACCACCTCGCGCTGCTTGTCCTCAAGCTTGCGCAGGCATTCATGCAGGGCCCAGGCTTGCTGGCTCGCCTGGGTGGTGTCCATCGGGTTGGGGCTGTCGCCGGCCACGGTGTCGTTGATGAACTCGTCAAGCTCCTGCACCGTATCGGCGCGTTCGCTGGTGCGCCGGCGCAGGAAGTCCAGCGCCCGGCTGCGCACGATCACGCCCATCCAGGCCATCGGTGGGCTCAGCGCCGCCTTGTAGTCGCCCGCGATGCGCCAGATGTTCAGGTAGGCCTCCTGCAGCACATCCTCGGCCCAGTCGCGTTTGCCGGCCACACGCAGGGCCACGCCGAACAGCTTGGAGGAGGTCAGGTCGTACAGTTCCCTGAGCGCTTGCTCGGAGCCGCTGTTCTGGGCAGCTATCCGGTCGATCAGGGCGATCATGTGAAGGTCTTGTGGGTCTGTGGCCATGACGGGATTGTCAGTGCTTGCAGGTCATTACGCAAAGCGCAGGGGATTGGATTCAGGGGCCATGCCGGCCTTGTGTAGCCATGTAACCTAAAATTGATGGTTTACCCCAACAAACCCCTGACCCTCCGGGGCAATTCCAATGACCACCGACACCATTGACGGCGTGGCCGTCACGACCAAGGCCAATGTTTACTTTGACGGCAAATGCGTCAGCCACGGCATCACCTTTGCGGACGGCACCAAAAAGTCTGTCGGCGTGATCCTCCCGGCCACCCTCACCTTCAGCACTGGCGCGCCCGAAATCATGGAATGCGTGGCCGGCTCCTGCGAGTACAAACTTGCGGGCACGGATACCTGGGTCAAGTCGTCCGCCGGCGAGAAGTTCAGCGTACCCGGCAACTCGAAGTTCGACATCCGCGTCGGCGAGGCCTACCACTACATCTGCCACTTCGGCTGAACGACAGACAAGCGACGGACCAACAGACACACCATGGCCACCATCCTGCAAAACCTCCCCATCGGCCAGAAGGTCGGCATCGCCTTCTCCGGGGGCCTGGACACCAGCGCCGCGCTTCACTGGATGAAGCTCAAGGGCGCAGTGCCCTATGCCTACACCGCCAACCTGGGCCAGCCCGACGAACCCGACTACGACGAGATCCCGCGCAAGGCCATGGAATACGGCGCAGAGAAGGCCCGCCTGGTTGACTGCCGCAGCCAGCTGGCCGCCGAAGGCATTGCCGCCCTGCAGGCCGGCGCCTTCCACATTGCCACCGCAGGCGTGACCTACTTCAACACCACACCGCTGGGCCGCGCCGTCACCGGCACCATGCTGGTGTCGGCCATGAAGGAGGACGACGTCAACATCTGGGGCGACGGCAGCACCTTCAAGGGCAACGACATCGAGCGCTTCTACCGCTACGGCCTGCTGACCAACCCCTCGCTGCGCATCTACAAGCCCTGGCTGGACCAGCTGTTCATCGACGAGCTCGGCGGCCGCGCCGAAATGTCGGCCTTCATGACCAAGGCCGGCTTCGGCTACAAGATGTCGGCCGAAAAGGCCTACTCCACCGACTCCAACATGCTCGGCGCCACCCATGAGGCCAAGGACCTGGAGTTCCTCTCCAGCGGCATCAAAATCGTCAACCCAATCATGGGCGTGGCCTTCTGGAAGGACGAAGTCGAGGTCAAACGCGAGGAAGTGCGCGTGCGGTTTGAAGAAGGCCGCCCGGTGGCGCTCAACGGCGTGGAGTACCCTGACCTGGTCGAACTCATCCTGGAGGCCAACCGCATCGGCGGACGCCATGGCCTGGGCATGAGCGACCAGATCGAGAACCGAATCATCGAGGCCAAAAGCCGCGGCATCTACGAGGCACCGGGCCTGGCGCTGCTGTTCATTGCCTACGAGCGCCTGGTCACCGGCATCCACAACGAGGACACCATCGAGCAGTACCGCATGAACGGCAAGAAGCTCGGCCGCCTGCTCTACCAGGGCCGCTGGTTCGACCCGCAGGCGCTTATGCTGCGCGAGACCGCCCAGCGCTGGGTGGCCCGCGCCATCACCGGCGAGGTAACACTGGAGCTGCGCCGCGGCAACGACTACTCGCTGCTCAACACCGAGTCGCCCAACCTCACCTACAAGCCAGAGCGCCTGTCCATGGAGAAGGTGGAAGACGCGCCGTTCTCACCGGCCGACCGCATCGGCCAGCTGACCATGCGCAACCTGGACATCGTGGACACGCGCGAGAAGCTCGGGATCTATTCACGCACCGGGCTGCTGACCAGCGGTGACGGGTCGCTGATTCCGAACCTGGGGCACGAGCCCAAGTCCGGCGACTGATCAGTTCCGCAACAAAAAAAGGCCACCGTACGGTGGCCTTTTTCATTTGTGCGCCCGGATCACGGGGCCACAGGCGGTGCGACGTAGCTGAACGCGCCATCAGAGATCACGGTGCGATCCTTGCGGTGGTAGCTGTATACCTCGGCGGTGAACCGGCCCTTGACCTCCAGGATGGTGTTGCCGCTCGTGACAAGGTGGGTGATGTACACATTGCAGTTGCCGCCTTCACCGGTGTTTCGCAGCACACCGGACGACGGGGTCGAATCGACGCGCGTGAGGCGCGTGCCGTGGACGCACGAATAGTTCGTGTTGAGCAGGATGCCGCCTGCACCACTGACATTCAGGTTCCAGCGCTGCGCGCCGGACTCGGCCATCATGCTGAAGCTTCCGTTGGCCTGGCCCGAGAACAGGGTGATGGGCAGGTTCATCACCGTTGCGCCGGCGGTGCCATGGATGGCGTTGGTGGCGGGAATGACGGCAACGCTGGTACTGGCCTGCGGCAGGCTCGGCAGCGACTGCCCCTGCGCCACAACCGTCACGCCCCTGGGGGAAGAGCCGACGTAGTACACGACGTCCTTGAGCGCCCCGTCGGGCGTCACATACAGGCTGATCTGGTCGTCATAGGTCACGCCGCCGACGCCGTTGATGTCGGTCAGCGCAGCGATGTTGATATTCCCCGCCTGCTGGATGAACGAGGTGACGGTACCCATGTTGGCGGCAGTCAGGTTCGGCCCGGTGCCCGTGAACGAAATGTCGCCGTTCGCGGCGATCGTCATGGCCGTCCATGCCACATCGTTGCCCTGGTACTGCTGCACAAATGTGTAGGTGCCGGCCAGCGCCTGCAGTGCCGCCGTGCCTGATGCTTCCGGCATCCGCAGCTGCCCGATGAATCCGGCATAGCCCGGGCGGGCGGGGTCCGCCACATTGATCTCGTTGAAGTTCGCGCCGGAGTTGTCGGAAAGCGCGTATTCCACACCAGCCGCAGCGTCCAGCCAGATGATTTCATGGAGGTTGCCATCGCGCACGAACGGGTTGGAGAGCGTCTTGCCACCGACGACCAGCGTGTTGTCGGTGCCGATGACGACGGTGACCGTCATGCCCTCGGTGTAAGTGCAGAGCGAGCCGCAACCGATATTGCCAACGCGGAATATGAGATCGCGCGATCCCGCCAGCGCAGCGTTCACCGTCCCCGGGACACCGCCTGTAGCAGTAAATGTGGTCGTGCCGTTGTTCAATGCCGTCACCACGCTGCTCAGCGTGCCGCCGTTCTGCAGCGCAGTAGCGGCAGTGGCCAGGTAGGGCTGGTTGGTTGCCGTGGGAGGCGTGGCCGGCGTGACTGCCGTTCCGGCGCCGATGACGCGCCCTGCCAGCGTGTTGAAGCGCTCGTTGAACCGGGCCGACGTCATGCCCGCGCCGCCGCCGGTTACGGCCGCCGTGGTCAGCGGCGTCGTGAAGACGGTGGCGTTGCTGCCTGCTGCCGGCACCGCGACGATGCTCGACATGACCGCGCCGCCCAGGTTGATGACGGTGCCGCCGCCCGTGCAGGCGCCCGCCGCGACCTGCGATTCATTGCTGCAGAACGAGCCGCCCGTCGCCTCGATCAGCAGGTCGCCCGAGGTGCCTGCGGGCAGCGCAAAGTTGTAGCTGCCGTCAGCCGGCGTCACATAGCAGCCGCCGCTGATGCTGCCGGCCGCGCCGGCGCCGAGCGCCAGTGGCACGGCCGCACCCTTGGCGCCTCCGGTAAGGGCAAAGGCGCAGACGGTGGAGCCCAGTACCGGCCCCTTCACAACGCCGCCGCTGATGGTGGCGCCACCGCCGTCTCCATCGCCGCTGCAGGCAGCGAGCATGGCCAGCGCCGCAGCACCGAGCAATAACCTGATTGAACGCATCGTACGAACTCCTTGAAATGGAACTGGAAAGAAAACGGGTCGCGGGCCGTTCAGCGGATCGCTGCGGCCATGCCCTGGTTCATCGAAACGAGGCCCTGCAGGGCCATGCGGCTCATCGCCGCCGTGTCAACGTCGAGCGTCATCTCGACGCGTCTGGACTGGTTGCCGGCCTGGCCCATCATCCGGCCCAGCGCCTGGATGCCCTGCACCGCCGCGTCCTGCCGGGTGTCATAGCCGCCGGACTCGCGCATGTTGGCGAACTGCCCCGGCACGGCCAGCGCGCTGGCGGCGTTCAGCGTCGTGGTGTGGGCGTGGCTTTGCAGCAGCAGCATGCGCGGCACGCCGCCAACTTCCATCGCGGCCGAGGCGTTGGCACTGGAGCCGCGGCGGAACATCGACGAGCCGCTGCCCGAGCTTTCCTGCGCTGCCAGGTTGACGGCCAGCACCACCGAGATGGCCTCGAAGTTGGTCTTGCTGTAGTTGATGCGCTGGCTGATGTTGCCGGCGCCCAGGCCCGCGAGTCCGCGTGAGTTGAGCTTCATGCCGGTAGGCGCGAAAACCAGGTAGCGCCGCTTGCCGTAGCCCAGGTCCGCCTCATCCGTCACCGGGGCGCCGGGCCGGGTGGCATCGAGTGTGGCGTCATAGACGGCGCCGCCGGTCTCGCGCAGGATCACATCGGCCGGCTCCGGTTTGGCGCCGGCGGCCTCCAGCCGCTGCTGGAAGTCGGCATAGGCCTTGTCCACGACGGCCTGCAGCGCCACCACGTCCAGCGCGGGCGCCTGGTAGTTCACCGTCATGCGGGTGGCACCGTAGTCGGTGCCGCCAAAGTATGCCGCGCGCGTGCTGGCGGTGATGCTGCCCCCCGTCTCGACCATGACCCGGTATTCAGAGATGTAGAAGCGCTTGCCCTTGAGGTTGGCATTGCCCTTGACCTGGCTGCTGGCGTCCAGCAGCGTGACCGGCGCCTGCAGCGCGGCCTGGATATCGGCAGCGCTCGCGGCCACGGGGCCAGGGGGCGCAGCCCCGGGCATGGCGGCCATGGGCGCAACGGCAGGCATGGCCGGCATCGAGGGCGCGCTGCTCACCAGGCGGCGGAAGGTGTCCGGTGATACGGGCGTCCCGGCAAAGGACAGGTCGGACACCCTGCAGCCGCGCGCCACGAACAGCTGCGTCAGGAAGTCCTTGCGTGCCAGTGCCTGCTGCGCGGCTGCAGGCATGGCTTTGGACACTGCGTCCATGTTGCCGATCTCGGAGTGGATCTGCGCGCAGGCCAGTTCGCCGTCGGTGAGCCTGACCCGTTCGATGGTCTGGGCACTGCTGCCGGTTGAAGCTGCGAGGGCGAGGAGACCCGCAGACACTGCAACAAGGCGGGCACGGTTACAACTGGCGGTGGCGGAAATCGGCATGGCGGTGATCCCCCAGCTGACGGGTAGCTGGCCCGCAGACTGTAGAAAGAAGCCCGCATGCGCGGTACCCCACAATCAGGGGGTCACCGGCTCCCGCGTTGGCGTGATGCGCCTGTGACGCATTTCACGTCACACCACCACAGGCTCGGGCTCCAGCCGGATGCCGAAGCGCTCGTACACGCTGGTCTGGATGGCCTTGGCCAGCGTCACGACTTCGCCGCCGGTGGCGCCGCCGCGATTCACCAGCACCAGCGCCTGCCGCTCGTACACACCCGCATTCCCCACCGACTTGCCCTTCCAGCCGCAGGCGTCGATCAGCCAGCCGGCCGCCAGCTTGATGCTGCCGTCGGCCATCGGGTAGTGCACGATGTTGGGCTCGCGGGCGATGATGTCGCTGCACTGGTCCGCCGACACGGTGGGGTTCTTGAAGAAGCTGCCGGCATTGCCGATGACCTTCGGGTCGGGCAGCTTGGCGCTGCGGATGGCGCAGACCCAGTCAAACACCTGTCCTGCCTCCGGGTTGTGGATGCCTGTTTCGGCCATTTTCTTCTCAAGGTCCATGTAGCCCAGCACCGCTTTCCATGGCTTGGGCAGGCGAAAGCGCACACGGGTGATCATCGCCTTGTCTTTCAGGCCAAGGCCGCCCAGGGCAGCCGGCGGGTGCTTGAAGACCGAGTCACGGTAGCCAAAGCCGCATTGGGCCGCATCCAGCGTGAAGGCATGACCGGTATTGAAGTCGATCGCATCCAGCGATTCGAAGCGGTCCTGGAGCTCCACCCCGTAAGCGCCGATGTTCTGCACCGGGGAAGCGCCGACAGTGCCCGGGATCATGGCCAGGTTTTCCAGCCCCGGAAAGCCGTTTTGCATCGTCCAGGCCACGAATTCATGCCAGTTCTCGCCGGCGCCCGCCTCCACAATCCAGGAGCGGGGCGTTTCCCGCAGCAGGCGGCGGCCCATGACCTCGACCTTGAGCACCACCGGCTTGACGTCGCCGGTGATCACGATGTTGCTGCCGCCCCCGAGGACGAACTTGGGAGCGCTTCCCATTTGAGGATCGGCCAGCACCTGCCGGACATCGGCTTCGTCATGCACCCGCACCAGCATGTGCGCCTTGGCGACGATGCCAAAGGTGTTCAGCGTTTGCAGGGGTACGTTTTGCTCCATGATCATGGGAGAATTGTCGCATCCTGTATTCCAGAACACTGGGGAGATTTCATGCCGTCTTTCGATACTGTCTGCGAGCCGAACATGGTCGAAGTCAAGAACGCCGTTGACAACGCAGCCAAGGAGATCGCCACGCGGTTCGACTTCAAGGGCACGTCAGCCTCCATTGAACTCAAGGACAAGGACATCACCCTCATCGGTGACGCCGAGTTCCAGCTCACCCAGATCGACGACATCCTGCGCAGCAAGCTCACCAAGCGCAGCGTGGACGTGCGCTACCTGGACGTCGGCGACGTCCAGAAAATGGGGGGCGACAAGGTCAAGCAGGTGGTGAAAGTCAAAAACGGCATCGAGTCGGAGCAGGCCAAGAAGATCACCCGGCTCATCAAGGACAGCAAGATGAAGGTGCAGGCTGCCATCCAGGGCGATGCGGTGCGCATTACCGGGGCGAAGCGGGACGACTTGCAGGCGGCAATGGCCTTAATCAAAAAAGACCTTCCTGAAATGCCGTTGTCATTCAACAATTTCCGCGACTAACCTCATGAAGGCAACCGTCCTGTCCATCGCCGCGCTGTGCATGTGCGTTGCGGCAGCAGCCCAGACGGTAGGCCTGTCGGGCATGCTGGGCAACCGGGCGTTGCTGATCGTCGATGGCGGTGCGCCAAAGAGCGTGGCGCCCGGCGATACATTCCAGGGCGTCAAGGTCGTGTCCACTTCAGGCGACCAGGCCGTGGTCGAGATCGGCGGCAAGCGCCATACGCTGCGTGTGGGCGATTCGCCGTTCAGTGTGGGCAAGGGCGCAGCCACGGGCGGCGGCAGCAAGATCGTGCTGACAGCCGGCAGCGGCGGGCACTTCATGACGCAGGGCGCCATCAATGGCAATGCAACCCAGTTCATGGTGGACACAGGCGCCACGGTGGTCGCCATGAGCCAGGGCGACGCGGAACGCATGCGCCTGGACTACAAGGCGGGCCGGCCGGTGCGCATGAGCACGGCCAACGGCGTGACGCAGGGCTGGCAGATCAAGCTCAACTCAGTGCGCATCGGCGAGGTTGAAATCTACGAGGTGGATGCCGTGGTCACGCCACAGGCCATGCCCTTTGTGCTGCTGGGCAACAGCTTTCTCACCCGCTTCCAGATGCAGCGCGACAACGATCAGATGACGCTCACAAGGCGTTACTGAGCGGCAGTCACCACCACTTCAATCCTGAACGCGGGGTTCGCGAGCTTCGCCTGCACTGTAGCCCTCGGCGGCGTGTGACCCGGCGCAACCCAGGCGTCCCAGACCTTGTTCATGCCGGAAAAGTCCGCCATGTCGGTCAGGAATATCTGCGCCATCAGGATGCGCGCCTTGCTGCTGCCGGCCTCGGCCAGCAGTTTGTCGATCATGGCCAGCACCTGCGCGGTCTGGCCTTCAATGTCCAGCGTGCCGTCGTCAGGCACCTGGCCGGCCAGGTAGATGGTGCCGTTGTGCACGGCCATCTCGCTCAGGCGCGCGCCCACATGAAAACGCTGCAGTTCAGCCATGGTCATTCCTTCATTTCTTCTTGTGGCCCAGGGCGGCGGGCTCGGGTTTCTTGCCGCCGCCGAGCTTTGACTCCGTGCCCTGCAGCAGCCGGTTGATGTTCTCGCGGTGGCGCACCGCCAGCAGCATGCCCATCACAAAGATGGCCAGCAGGATGGAGCGCTCGGCATACCACTGCACCCGGTCGCCGAACAGGTAGAAGACCGGCGCGAACGCAGCCGACACCAGCGACGCCAGCGACGAATAGCGGAAGAAGTACGCGATGATGAGCCAGGTGGCGGCCGTCGCCAGCCCCAGCATCCACTCAATGCCGAACAGCACACCCAGTGCCGTGGCCACGCCCTTGCCGCCCTTGAAGCGGAAGAACACCGGCCAGAGGTGGCCGAGGAAGGCGCCCAGCCCCGCCATGGCCACGGTGCCGTCTTCCATGCCCCAAGGCTGGCCAAACCATTTCACCAGCACCACCGGCAGCCAGCCCTTGAGGGCGTCAAGCAGCAGCGTGATGATGGCTGCCGCCTTGTTGCCCGAGCGCAGGACATTGGTCGCGCCGGGGTTCTTGCTGCCGTAGGTGCGGGGATCGCCCAGGCCCATGATGCGGCTGACGATGACAGCGAACGACAGGCTGCCGACAAGGTAAGCCGCAACGGCAGCGAGAAAGGGGTAGATCGTTTGCAACGGGAGTCTCCGGTGAGGCCTGTATTCTGCCAGCGCCTTGGCCCTGACCCTGAGGGCCTTACTCTTCCAGCGCGCACTGCACCGGTTTTGCGCCGAGCAGCGTCATGCAGACGATCGGGTCGATACCCACCAGGTAGCCGCGCCGCCCGCCGTTGATGCAGATCTTCGGCAGCGCCAGGATGGTCTCCTCGATGTAAACCGGCATTTCCCGCTTCGTGCCAAATGGCGAGGTGCCGCCCACCAGGTAGCCGCTGTGCCGGTTGGCAATGTCGGGCCGGCAGGCCTCGACCGACTTCGCGCCGATCTGCCGTGCGAGGTTCTTGGTGGACACCTTGCGGTTGCCGTGCATCAGCACGATCAGCGGTTTGGCGTCCTGGTCCTGCATGACGAGTGTCTTGACCACGGTGAAAGGGTCCAGCCCCAGCACCTCGGCACTGTGCTGCGCGCCGCCATGCTCCAGGTACTCGTAGGGGTGCTCGGTGAACGGGACTTTCTTCGCCCTGAGCAGGGCTGTCGCCGGGGTTTCGCTGACGTGGGCCTTGTCTTTCTTTTTCGCCATCCACAGCCCCCTCAAACCGCCGGGTCGCGGCTCTCCCACCGCACCTTGTCGATGGCCGCGAGCAGCTCCGCCGGCAGCACCGTGCCAAACGCATCCAGGTCTTCGTCCAGCTGGGCCAGCGTCCTTACGCCGATGATAGTGCTGGCCACCTGCCATTTGGTGTAGCAGAAGGCCAGCGCCATCTGCACGGGCGTGAGGCCATGCTCGCGCGCCAGGGCGTTGTACCGCACTGCCGCCGCCAGCGACTCGTCCCGGCCCCAGCGCTGCTTGCGCACCGACTCGAACTTGCCGATGCGCGCATCGCGCGGCGTGTCAGGCCCGTCAATCCCCGCCTTGTCGTACTTGCCGGTCAGCAGGCCGAACGCCAAGGGCGAATAGCCCAGCAGCGACACGCCCAGCCGGTGCATGGTTTCGTCCAGGCCGTTCTCGACGCTGCGGTTGACCAGGCAATACGGGTTCTGCACCGTGGCCACGCGCGGCAGGCCATGCTGCTGCGCCAGCCTCACGAATTCATGGACGCCATAAGGGGTTTCATTGGACAGGCCAATGGCGCGCACCTTGCCCGCCTTCACGAGCCCGCCAAATGCCTCCAGCTGCTCATGGATGGAAGTTGCAGTGCGCTCCTGCTTCGGGTCGTAGTACAGGTTGCCGAAGGCGGGCACATGGCGCTCGGGCCAGTGGATCTGGTACAGGTCGATCACGTCCGTCTGCAGGCGCTTGAGGCTTGCATGGCACGAAGCCACGATGTCGGCCGCCGTCATGCCCGCGCCCTCGCGTATCCAGGGCATGCCGCGCGACGGCCCCGCCACCTTGGTGGCCAGCACCAGCTTGCTGCGCGCGCCGGGTGTCCGGGCAAACCAGTTGCCGATGATGGTCTCTGTCGCGCCAAAGGTTTCCTTGCGCGCAGGCACCGAATACATTTCGGCCGTGTCGATGAAGTTGACGCCGCGCTCCAGCGAGCGGTCAAGAATGGCGTAGGCATCGGCCTCGCCCACCTGCTCGCCAAAAGTCATGGTGCCGAGGCAGACGGGCGTGACGTGCAGGCCGCTCTGGCCGAGTTGGACTTTGTTCATTGGTTTTCCGTAATCTCTTGCAGGGTGCAGAGTTTACGGGCGCAAGGACGACGGCGCAGAACGGGCCTTTTCCTCCTCCCGCAGCCGCAGCACCCGCCTTTGCACCTTGCCTGTCGTGGTCATTGGCAGCGCCTCGATGAACTCAATGTCCTTGGGGTATTCGTAGGGTGCCAGCTTGTCCTTCACATGGAGCTGCAATTCGGCGGCCAGCTGCGCATCGAATGCCACGGTGTCGCCGGACTTGGCCCGTGCGGCTGCCGCATCGGGCGACAGCACCACGAAGGCCTTGACCACCGCGCCACGCGCCTTGTCTGGCTTGGGCACCACTGCGGCGTTGGCCACGGCGGCATGCTTGACGAGGCAGTTCTCGATCTCGCCCGGGCCGATGCGGTAACCCGCCGCCTTGAACACATCATCGGCGCGGCCCTGGTACCAGAGGTAGCCATCGGCGTCGCGCACTGCCAGGTCGCCGGTGCGGCACCAGTCGCCGGTGTATTTGGCAGCCGTGGCATTCTCGTTCTTCCAGTAGCCGAGAAAGAAAATCGGGTCCGGGTCACCGTGCACGTCAAGGCGGTTCACCGCCACATCGCCGGGCACGCCCACGGCGCATTCATGGCCGTCCTCGTCGATCACTGCCACACGGTGGCCGGGGTAGCCCTTGCCCATGCTGCCGGGGCGCGCAGGCCAGCCCACACCGTGGCCGGTCTCTCCATTCATTGCACAGTTGCCGACGATGTAGTTGATCTCGGTCTGGCCGAACATCTCATTGACCGTGACGCCAAGCTGCTCCTGGCAGTACGAGAAGACCGTGTCGCCGACCGCCTCGCCTGCGCTCATGATGGCCTTGAGCCTGAGCCTGAAGAGTTTGCGCGGGCGCGGGTAGGCCTTCATCATCGCCTTGAGCGCCGTGGGGAACAGGAAGGTATGGGTGACTTTGTACTTCTGCATAAGGCCAAACGCCATCTCGGGGCTGAAGCGGCCATTGAAGGCGACGATCTCGCGGCCGAAGTACAGGGTCGGCAACAGCGCATCCATGAGCCCGCCTGTCCATGCCCAGTCTGCCGGGCTCCAGAAAACGCTGCGCATGCCCTCCCCGCCATTCGGATCAAACCCGAACCAGTTGTGGCTGCAGACAAAGCCCGTCAGGTTGCCGATCAGCGCGCGGTGGGGGATCAGTGCGCCCTTGGGCGGGCCGGTGGTACCGCTGGTGTAGATGAGAACGGCGCCCTCGTCGGCCAGGGTCGCCACCGCCGTGTAGCGTGACGGCTGCATGGCCAGCTGCATGTCGTATTCAAGGTCGGCACGCTCCGCCGCTTCGCCCACACCGAGGATCTGCCGCAGGGCCGGGCAGGCGCCGCGTACCGCCAACAGGCTGTCGATGGCGCTTTCATCGCAGATGGCCACCACGGCCTCGCTGTCCTGCAGGCGGTATTCCAGCGCGTCGGCGCCGAACAGCATCGACAGCGGCATGGCCACAGCGCCCATCTGGAACACGGCCATGTAGGCCACAGCCGTCTCGAAGCGCTGCGGCATGACAATGGCCACCCGGTCACCGCGCGCCACGCCCAGCGCTGCCAGCACGTTGGACAGGCGCGCGGCCTGCTCATGCAGCTGCGCATAGGTGTGCGATGTGGCCTCCACGCTGGTGCCGTCTTCGTGGATGCAGATCCGGCTCGTGCCGTCTGCCTGCTGCGCCCATCGCGTACAGCAGACCTGGGCGATGTTGAACGCCTGCGGCACATGCCAGCGGAAGCCCGCATGCATGGCCGCGTAGTTGTCCCTGCCTTGACTGACCTCCATGGCTCGCCTCCTTATGATTGGGCAAATGTACCAAGCCCGAAGAATCTCGCGCAGCGAGTTTGTCCCGATACGCAACCTCACGTACCACGTCCGCATCTGGGGCGAGCGCAGGCAGGGCCAGGCGCCGCTTGTCATGGTGCACGGCTGGATGGATGTGGCCGCGTCGTACCAGTTTGTGGTGGATGCCTTTGCGCAGGAGCGCTGGGTCATTGCGCCGGACTGGCGCGGCTACGGCCTGACCAGCGGGGCCCCCGTCGACAACTACTGGTTCCCCGACTACATGGCCGACCTCGACTTCCTGCTCGACCACTATGTGGCGCAGGAGCAGGTGGACCTGGTGGGCCACAGCATGGGCGGCAACATCGCCATGCTCTATTCCGGCGTGCGTCCGGAGCGCATCCGCAGGCTGGTCAACCTGGAAGGCTTCGGCATGGCCGCCAGCCGGCCCGCGCAGGCGCCGGGCCGCTACGCCAAGTGGATGGATGAACTCAAGGCGCTGCAGCGCGGCGAGATGGCGCTCAAGCCCTATGCCGACGCACAGGGCGTGGCCAGCCGCCTCATGAAGACCAACCCCCGCCTGTCGCAGGACAAGGCGCAGTGGCTGGCGATGCACTGGGCCAAACCCGATGGGAAAGGCGGGTGGGAGATCATGGGCGACCCGGCGCACAAGATCGTCAACGCCAACCTCTACCAGCTCGAGGAGACGCTGGAGCTCTACAGGCGCATCACAGCGCCCACGCTGGCCATCGAGGCCAGCGACGACAGCCTGGCCAAATGGTGGGCCGGCAGGTTCACGCTGGCCGAGTACCACGAACGCCTGAAATGCGTGCCCGACATCCGCACCGGCGTCATCCAGGACGCAGGCCACATGCTGCACCATGACCAGCCGGAGCAGCTCGCGCGCATGATCGAGGCCTTCCTGTGACCTGCGGCCTGTAGGCACGCATGCCGGCTTGATGTGGGACTGTTCCTACATGGCCGGCTTTCCCCAATGAAGCTGCCTCGCACCTCGTGAAGCGGCGTGGTCGCGAAGCTTGGCAAGGGGTCGATTTCGGGCAAACTCCACGCTGGCCCGAGTTGTAACAACACGCGCGACATGACCCCCAACACCGCCCTGGACACCAAAGAGTTCCGCCGCATCCTCACCCGCAACATCACCGTGCCGCTGGCCATCGGCATGGTGAGTGCGGCCCTGTTTGTCGGGCTCATCCTGTACCTGCTGTCGGTACTCAGCTGGGTTGACCACACCAACCGGGTCATTGCCCAGGCCAACGGCATCCAGAAACTCATCATTGACCAGGAAACCTCGATGCGGGGCTTCCTCATCGCGGGAGACGATTCGTTCCTGGCACCCTACGAAGTCGCCAAACCCAAAATGAAGGTGGATGTGGCAACCCTGCGCGGGCTCGTGTCCGACAACCCCGGCCAGACGGGTCGGCTTGACCGCATCATGGCCCTGCAGGCCGAATGGGACGCTTACGCCACCGACGTGATCAACCAGCGCCGCTCGGGCAAGGACCTGTCGGAGATCGTGCGCACCGGCCGCGGCAAGCGGCTGACCGACGAGATCCGCAAGGAGTTCGACGCCTTCACCGGCCTTGAAGAACGCCTGCGCCTCGAGCGCACCGAAACCGCCGGCAACGTCACCAACTTCACCGTCATCTTCTACCTGCTGTTCAGCCTGGGTGTGGCCGCCCTGCTCGCCTGGCTGGGCCGGCGCGAGCTGCTCGCCCTGTCTGCCACCTACGGGCAGGTGCTGCAGCAGCAGGGCGAGCACGCACAGTACCTGCAGGCTCAGGCCTGGCTGCGCGACGGGCAGTCGGAACTGGCCGAATCGCTGGCCGGCCAGCAGAGCCTGCACCTGGCGGGGCGCAACATCCTGGAATTCATGGCTCGCAAGCTGGGCAGCGCCGTCGGGGCGCTGTATGTGCGGGAGGACGGCGGCGGCTACAGGCGCGTGGCGACCTGGGGCTTTGCCGACGAGCCGCAGCCCTGGGGCCAGGCCTTTGCTCCGGAGCAGAGCCTGGTCAATGAAACAGCTGCGCAGCGCAAGGTGATGACGCTGGACAACGTCCCGCCCGGTTTCATCCGCGTGACCTCGGGGCTCGGCCAGGGCGCGCCGCACAGCCTGCTGCTGGCACCCATCGTCAATGACGGCGAGGTCAATGGCGTGGTCGAGCTCGGCTTCGTGCGGCCGCTCACCGCGCGCGACACCGAGCTGGTCAGGATGGTGGCCGGCAACCTGGGCGCATCAGTGGAGGCCGCGCGCTACCGCCAGCGACTGCAGGACGTGCTGGAAGAAACCCAGCAGCTAAACGAGGAACTGCAGGTGCAGCAGGAAGAGCTGCGGACCTCCAACGAGGAGCTTGAGGAACAGTCGCGCGCGCTCAAGGAAGCGCAGACCAACCTGCAGAACCAGCAGGCCGAGCTGGAGCAGACCAACGAGCAGTTGTCGGAGCAGGCGACACAGCTGGAGCAGCAGCGCGATGTGCTGGACCAGCGCAACAGCGCGCTGCAGGCCGTGCAGGACGAGCTGGAAAAGCGTGCCGACGAAGTCATGCGCGCCAGCCGCTACAAGTCCGAGTTCCTCGCCAACATGTCGCACGAGCTGCGCACGCCGCTCAACAGCTCGCTGATCCTGGCCAAGCTGCTGGCCGAGAACCCGCAGGGCAACCTGTCGGCCGAGCAGGTCAGGTTCTCGGAGTCGATCTATTCGGCCGGCAACGACCTGCTCAACCTCATCAACGACATCCTGGACATCTCCAAGGTGGAGGCCGGCAAGCTTGAAGTGCGGCCCGAGACCTGCCACCTGCAGCGGCTGACCGACGGCATCGAACAGCTGTTCCGGCCGCTGACCGAAAAAAAGAAGCTGCAGTTCAGCATCGCCCTGGAGCCGGGCATGCCGGAGACGATCTACACCGACCGCCAGCGCGTCGAGCAGATCCTCAAGAACCTGCTGTCCAATGCCGTCAAGTTCACCGACACCGGGGCCGTCTCGCTCAAGGTTTCGCGTGACAGCGCGGGCCTGGCCTTCCGGGTGACGGATTCGGGCATCGGCATTGATGCAAACCAGCAGCAACTGATCTTTGAAGCCTTCCACCAGGCCGACGGCACCACCAGCCGGCGCTTCGGCGGCACCGGCCTGGGCCTGTCCATCTCGCGCACGCTGGCGGCCCTGCTGGGCGGGTCCATTGCCGTGGAAAGCACGCCCGGCAAGGGCAGCACCTTCACGCTGTACCTGCCGCAGACGTACGACGCGGCGAGCGCCAGCCTCATGCCCGCCACCACACAGGCGTCCGCCACGGCGCTGTCCCTGCCGCCGCCCGCCCCCGCAGCAGCGCCACGCGCGCCTCGCCCCCCGGCCCCGTTCAGGGACGACCGCGACAGCGAAAGTCAGGCGGGCCGCCGCTGCGTGCTGGTCATCGAGGACGAGCCGCAGTTCGCCAAGATCCTCTACGACCTGGCGCACGAGCTGGGCTACCGCTGCCTCGTGGCGCACGAAACCGCCGAAGGCTGCGAGCTGGCCGGGCAGTTCCTGCCCGACGCCGTGCTGCTGGACATGCGCCTGCCCGACGGCTCGGGCCTTGAGGTGCTCCAGCACCTGAAGGAAACTCCGTCCACGCGGCACATCCCGGTGCATGTGATTTCAGTGGAAGACCGTGCCGAGGCGGCGCTCCAGCTGGGCGCCATCGGCTATGCCGTCAAGCCGGCCACCCGCGAGCAGCTCAAGGAAGTGTTCGGCCGCATCGAGGCCAAGCTCAGCCAGAAGGTCAAGCGCGTGCTGCTGGTGGAAGACGATGAAGTCCAGCGCGACGCCATCGTCCGCCTGGTGGGCGAGCCCGACACGGAAATCGTGGCGGTCGAGTTTGGCGAGAAGGCACTGGAGGAACTGCGCAACTCGGTGTTCGACTGCATGATCATCGACCTGACGCTGCCCGACATGCACGGCAGCCAGCTGCTCAAGCGCATGGCGTCGGAGGACATCCGCGCCTTCCCGCCGGTCATCGTCTACACCGCGCGCAACCTCACGCGCAGCGAGGAAGCCGAGCTGCTGCGCTACTCCCGCTCCATCATCATCAAGGGCGCCCGCTCCCCCGAGCGGCTGCTGGACGAAGTCACGCTGTTCCTGCACAAGGTGGAGACGCAGCTGTCCAACGAGCACCAGAAGATGCTCAAGACCGCCCGCAGCCGCGACAAGGTCTTCGAGGGCCGCAAGATCCTCGTGGTGGACGACGATGTGCGCAACATCTTCGCGCTCACCAGCGCGCTGGAACAGAAGGGCGCGCTGGTGGAAGTGGGCCGCAACGGCCGCGAGGCGCTGGAAAAGCTCGCTGCCGTGCCCGACATCGACATGGTGCTGATGGACGTGATGATGCCCGAGATGGACGGCTACACCGCCACCCGCGAAATCCGCAAGCAGCGCCAGTGGGCGCGGCTGCCGATCATTGCCGTCACCGCCAAGGCCATGAAGGACGACCAGGCCCGGTGCCTGGAAGCCGGCGCCAACGACTACCTGGCCAAGCCCATCGAGCTGGAGCGCCTCTTCTCGCTGATGCGGGTATGGCTTCCCAAGATGGAGCGTGTCTGAATGCCCCACAGAGGCCCTGTCGACATCGAGCTGAGACTGCTGATGGAAGCCATCTACCTCCAGTACAGCCACGACTTCCGCGACTACGCGCCCGCGTCGTTCAAGCGGCGGGTGATGCATGCCATCGCGCAGCTCGGCCTGCCCACCGTGTCGTCGCTGCAGGACCGCATCCTGCGCGACCCGCAGATGTTCGCGCGGCTGCTGCAGTACCTCACCGTGCCGGTCAGCGAGATGTTCCGCGACCCGGCCTACTACCTGGCGCTGCGCCAGCAGGTGATGCCGGTGCTGCGCACCTACCCCTCCATCAAGATCTGGGTTGCCGGCTGCAGCACCGGTGAGGAGGTGTATTCCATGTCCATCCTGCTGCGCGAGGAAGGCCTGCTGGCGCGCAGCATCATCTACGCCACCGACATCAACCCCGCCTCGCTGGAGAAGGCGCGCGCCGGCATCTTCCCGCTGGACAGCGTGCGCCAGTACACGGCCAACTACCAGAAGTCCGGCGGCACCACGGCCTTTTCCGACTACTACACCGCAGCCTACGGCGGTGCCCTGTTCGACCGGAGCCTGGTGGAGGGCGTGACCTTTGCCGACCACAGCCTGGCCACCGACAGCGTGTTCACCGAAACCCAGTTCATCTCGTGCCGCAACGTGATGATCTATTTCAACCGCACGCTGCAGGACCGAGCGCTCGGCCTGTTTGCCGACTCGCTCTCGCACCGCGGCTTCCTGGGCCTTGGCACCAAGGAGAGCCTGGACTTCTCCTCACAGGCCCCGCGCTTCGAGCCGCTGTGCAAGCCCGAGCGCATCTACCGCAAGGTCGGAGCCTGAGCATGCGCCGCACATTGCCGCCCGGCTTTACCCGCACTGCCGCAGCCATTGCCATTGGCGCTTCCGCCGGTGGCGTCGAGGCGCTGCTGCAGCTGCTGTCCGGCCTGCCCGCGGGCTACCCGCTGCCCGTCGTGGTGGTGGTGCACCTGGCGGACGACCGCGGCAGCCTGCTGTCGGAAGTGTTCAGCTACCGGCTGGCCCTGCCGGTGCGTGAAGCCGGCGACAAGGACGCCATCCAGCCGGGCACGGTGTACTTCGCGCCCTCGGGCTACCACCTGCTGGTGGAAAAGGACTTCAGCCTGTCGCTGAGCTGCGACCCGCGCGAGCATTTTTCGCGCCCGTCCATCGACGTGCTGATGGACTCCGCCGCCGACGCCTGGGGCCCGGCCCTGGCCGGCATCCTGCTGACCGGCGCCAATGAAGACGGCGCCGCGGGCCTTGCGCGTGTGGGCCGGGCCGGCGGCCTCACGGTGGTGCAGGACCCGGCCGAAGCACAATCGCCCACCATGCCCCGGGCCGCCATCAAGCTGCAAAACCCCGATTTCGTCCTGCCCCTGCGGGACATCAAGACCCTGATTGCCCAACTGAGCCCTGAATCATGACCAACAACTGCACTGCCAAGATCCTCATCGTCGACGACCTGCCGGAGAACCTGCTGGCGCTGGAGGCCCTCATCCGGGGCGACGACCGCCTCATCCTCCAGGCCAGCAGTGGCGAGTGTGCGCTGGCCATGCTGCTGGAGCACGACTTTGCCCTGGCCATCCTGGATGTGCAGATGCCCGGCATGAACGGCTTCGAGCTGGCCGAGTTCATGCGCGGCACCGACAAGACGCGCGGCATCCCCATCATCTTCGTCACGGCCGCCGGCCGCGAGCAGAACTATGCCTTCAAGGGCTACGAAAGCGGCGCGGTGGACATCCTGTACAAGCCGCTCGACACCCAGGCCGTTAAGAGCAAGGTCAGCGTGTTCGTGGACCTGTACCAGCAGCGCGGCGCCCTGCTGGACACGCGCGAGGAACTGCAGCGTGCCGTGCAGATGCGCGACGAATTCATGTCCATGGTGTCGCATGAGCTGCGCACGCCGCTCAACACCCTGTTCCTGCAGACCCAGATCCGCAAGATGAACCTGGACAAGGGCGTAGCGGCGGCGCAGACGCCGGAGCAGCTGCGCCAGGCCGTGGAACGCGACCAGCGGCAGATCCAGAACATGGTCAAGCTCATCGACGACATGCTTGACGTTTCCCGCCTGCGCCGCGGCGCGCTGGCGATCTGGCCCAAGCCGGCCGACCTGTCGCAGCTGGTGCGCCGCGTCGTGGACGGTTTTGCCGAGCAGGCGGCCTCCGCCGGCTGCGAGGTGACGCTGAAGGCACCGCCCGCGCTCAGCGGCGTGTGGGACGAGTTCCGCATGGAGCAGGTCGTCGTCAACCTGCTGACCAATGCCATCCGCTACGGCGCAGGCAAGCCGGTGGAAGTGATCGTCGAAGGCCAGCACAACGCGGCCCGGCTCGTTGTGCGCGACCAGGGGCGCGGCATCGCCCCCGAAGACCAGGAGCGCATCTTCGGCCAGTTCGAGCGCGCGGTGGACAAGCAGCAGGTCCCCGGCCTGGGCCTGGGCCTGTACATCACGCGGCAGATCCTGGCGGCCCATGGCGGCAGCGTCAGCGTGGAGAGCACGCCGGGCCAGGGCTCGACCTTCACTGTCTCCCTGCCGCTGGATTCCAGCGCTGCGCGGGCCGCCGGCTGACCTTGCCTGCCATGCGGCATGGCGCACGTGCGAAAATCGCCCGTTAACCAGAATCAAGGCAGTACACCATGGAAGCAGAACAGATCAACCAGATTGGCGCCCAACTCACCGACCTGCGCGCCCGGACCGAAGACTTACGGAGGTATCTTTGACTTCGATGCAAAGTCAGAGAGGCTGAGAACCGTCGTCGCGTCGCTGGAAGACCCCACCGTCTGGAACGACCCGAAACGCGCCCAGGAGCTGGGCAAGGAAAAGAAGGCGCTGGACGACGTTGTCGGCGTGATCGAAAAGCTCACCAGCGAGCTGTCGGACAACCTTGAGCTCTACGAGATGAGCAAGGAGGACGGCGACGTCGCGGGCCTGGCCACCATTGAGGCCGAAGGCGCCAAGCTCGCCGCCGATGTGGAAAGGCTCGAATTCCGCCGCATGTTCAACAACCCGGCCGACCCGCTGAACGCCTTCCTGGACATCCAGGCCGGCGCCGGCGGCACCGAGGCCTGCGACTGGGCCAGCATGCTGCTGCGCCAGTACCTGAAGTACGCCGAGCGCAAGGGCTTCAAGACCACGGTGGAAGACGAGACGCCGGGCGACACCGCGGGCATCAAGGGCGCCACGATCAACATCGAGGGCGACTACGCCTTCGGCCTGCTGCGCACCGAAACCGGCGTGCACCGCCTGGTGCGCAAGTCGCCGTTTGACTCGTCCGGCGGCCGGCATACCAGCTTTGCCAGCGTGTTCGTCTATCCCGAGATCGACGACTCCATCGTCATCGACATCAACCCCGCCGACGTGCGCACCGACACCTTCCGCGCATCCGGCGCGGGCGGCCAGCACATCAACAAGACCGACTCGGCGGTTCGCCTCACCCACATCCCGACCGGCATCGTGGTGCAGTGCCAGGACGGCCGCAGCCAGCACAGCAACCGCGACGTGGCCTGGCAGCGCCTGCGCTCCAAGCTCTATGACTTTGAAATGCGCAAGCGCATGGAAGCGCAGCAGAAGCTGGAAGACACCAAGACCGACGTGGGCTGGGGCCACCAGATCCGCTCCTATGTGCTGGACAACTCGCGCATCAAGGACCTGCGGACCGGCGTTGAAATCTCGGCCACGCAGAAGGTGCTCGACGGCGACCTGGATGCGTTCATCGAAGCTTCGCTGAAGCAGGGCGTCTGATGAAAACCACCGGCCTGATCTTCGACATGGACGGCACCATGATCGACTCCATGCCCTTCCATGCGAAGAGCTGGATGGAGTTTGCGCGCAGGCACGGCATCGACATTGACGTGGCCGACCTGCTGCGCCGCACGACGGGCCGCACCGGTGCCGAATGCATGAACGAGCTGTTCGGCCGTGTCGTGGCGCATGACGAAGCCTGGGCGCTCATCAGCGAGAAGGAAGGCATCTACCGCGAACTGTTCGGGCCGGTGTTTGCCGAGGTCGCGGGCTTCAAGGCGTTCGCAGGCGAGGCACGCGGCAAGGGCCTGAAGATTGGCGTCGGCACGGCCGGCGACAAGCACAACATCGCCTTCGCCATGTCGCACCTGAAGTGGGAGCCCGCGCCGCATGCCATGGTCGGCGGCGACGAGGGCCTGCCCGGCAAGCCCGAGCCGGCCATCTTTCTTGAAGCGGCACGGCGCATGGGCGTGGAGGCTGCACATTGCATCGTGTTTGAAGACGCGCCCTTCGGCATCGAGGCCGCGCGCCGCGCCGGCATGAAGGCCGTCGGCATCTGCACCAGCCACAGCGCCGGTGAACTCAAGGGCAGCCATGTGCTGGCCCATGTGCGCGACTACAACGAACTGATGAAATCAAATTTCCTGGAGACCCTGCATGTTGCGTGAAGGACAAAGCCAACTCATCCGGCGCGAGGACTACACGGCCCCCGCGTTCTGGATCGACACCGTCGACCTCACCTTCGACCTGGACCCTGCCAAGACCCGCGTGCTGAACCGCATGACGCTGCGCCGCAACCCCGATGTGCAGGCGCAGCCGCTGCGCCTGGACGGCGACGAGCTGAACCTGGCCCGCGTCATGGTCAACGGCCAGGGCACCTCGTTCAAGATGGACGGCCCGCAGCTGGTGCTGGAGAACCTGCCCGAGGGCAATGGCCCGGTCGAGCTGGAGATCTTCACTACCTGCGCCCCCGCGAAGAACACCAAGCTCATGGGCCTGTACGTGAGCAACGACTCGTTCTTCACCCAGTGCGAGGCAGAGGGCTTCCGCCGCATCACCTACTTCCTGGACCGGCCGGACGTGATGGCCATGTACACCGTGACGCTGCGCGCCGACAAGGCGAAGTACCCGGTGCTGCTGTCCAACGGCAACCTCGTCGCCCAGGGCGACCTGGAAGGCCCGGACAACGCCGGCCGCCACTTTGCAAAGTGGGTGGACCCGCACCGCAAGCCGGCCTACCTGTTCGCCCTTGTCGCGGGCAAGCTGGTCGCTCGCGAGCAGCGCATCATCTCGCGCGCCGGCAACCAGCACCTGCTGCAGGTCTATGTGCGCCCCGGCGACCTGGACAAGACCGAGCATGCGATGAACTCGCTGATGCACTCGGTGGCCTGGGACGAGGCCCGCTTCGGCCTCACGCTGGACCTTGAGCGCTTCATGATCGTCGCGACGAGCGACTTCAACATGGGCGCGATGGAGAACAAGGGCCTGAACATCTTCAACACCAAGTACGTGCTGGCCAACCAGGCCACCGCCACCGACACCGATTTCTCCAACATCGAGAGCGTCGTCGGCCACGAGTACTTCCACAACTGGACGGGCAACCGCGTCACCTGCCGCGACTGGTTCCAGCTGAGCCTGAAGGAAGGCCTCACGGTCTTCCGCGACCAGGAGTTCAGCCAGGACCTGGCCGGCGCGCCGTCGGCCCGCGCCGTCAAGCGCATTGAAGACGTGCGGGTGCTGCGCACCGCGCAGTTCCCCGAAGACGCCGGCCCGATGGCCCATTCGGTGCGGCCCGAGCAGTACCTGGAAATCAGCAACTTCTACACCGTCACCATCTACGAGAAAGGCGCCGAAGTCGTCCGCATGATGCAGACGCTGGTGGGCCGCGACGGCTTTGCCCGCGGCATGACGCTGTACTTCCAGCGCCATGATGGCCAGGCTGTGACCTGCGACGACTTCGCCCAGGCCATTGCCGATGCCAACCCCGGTTCGGCGCTGGCGGTGCTGCTGCCGCAGTTCAAGCGCTGGTACAGCCAGGCCGGTACGCCGCGCGTGCATGCCACAGGCACCTACGACTATGCCAACCGCACTTACACGCTGCAGCTCACCCAGAGCTGCCCGGCCACGCCCGGCCAGCCCGAGAAGCTGCCGTTCGTGATCCCGGTCAGCCTGGGCCTGCTGGCGCAGAACGGCAGCGAGGTGCCGCTGCAGCTGTTCAGCGAAGCCGCGCCCGTGCCGGGCCAGCGCACTTTCGTGCTCACGCAGGCCAGCGAGACGCTGACCTTCATGAATGTCGAGGATGAGCCGGTGCCTTCCATCCTGCGCGGCTTCAGCGCGCCGGTGGTGCTGGAGTTTGACTACACCGACGCGCAGCTGCTCACCCTGCTGGCGTGCGACAGCGATCCGTTCAACCGCTGGGAAGCCGCGCAGCGCCTGGCACTGCGGCGCGCCATCAGCGCCATCAACCCCGTACGACAGGACGCTCCTGTCCCCGACACGCCGCTGGACGAAGCCTATGTGGCCGCCATGCGCGCGGTGCTGCGCAACCCTGCGCTCGATGCAGCCTTCAAGGAACTGGTGCTCACGCTGCCGTCGGAAACCTACATGGCCGAGCAGCTGGACGTGGTGGACCCGCAACGCGTCCATGCGGTGCGCGAAGCCATGCGCCTGCAACTGGCGCTGGCCCTGGCCGCCGACTGGGAATGGGCCTGGGAGTCCAACAAGGACACCGGCAGCTACAGCCCCGACACCGTCTCGTCGGGCCGCCGCTCGCTGGCCGGCATGGCGCTGGCCAACCTGTGCCTGGCATCGGGCTCCGGCTCGCCCTGGCCGGGCAAGACCCTGCAGCGCTTCAAGGACGCCGGCAACATGACCGACCGCTTCAATGCGCTGGCGGCCCTGGTCAGCAGCGGCCACGCGCTGGCGGCCGAGGCCCTGCCCCGCTTCCACACCATGTTCAAAAACGAGCCCCTGGTGCTGGACAAGTGGTTTGCCCTGCAGGCCGGCGCCACCGACCGCGGCGGCAATGTGCTGCCCGCCGTGCGCCAGCTGATGAAGCACCCGGACTTCAGCCTGCGCAACCCCAACCGCGCCCGCAGCGTCATCTTCAGCTACTGCAGCGCCAACCCCGGCGCCTTCCACCGGCCCGATGCCGCAGGCTATGTGTACTGGGCCGAGCGCGTCATCGAGCTGGATGCGATCAACCCGCAGGTGGCAGCCCGCCTGGCACGCGCGCTGGACCGCTGGAAGAAGCTGGCCGAACCCTACCGCACGGCAGCGCGCGAGGCGATCGCGCGCGTGGCTGCGAAGTCCGACTTGAGCAATGACACCCGCGAGGTGGTTACCCGCGCACTGGCTGATTGAAATGTCCAAAAAAATCTCCCTCACCCGCTACCTCGTCGAGCAGCAACGCGTTGACGGCCACATCCCCTCGCAGCTGCGGCTGCTGCTTGAGGTGGTGGCCCGCGCCTGCAAGAGCATCAGCCAGGCCGTCAACAAGGGAGCCCTGGGCGGCGTGCTCGGCAGCGCCGACAGCGAGAACGTGCAGGGCGAGATGCAGAAGAAGCTCGACATCATCGCCAACGAGGTGCTGATCGAGGCCAACGAATGGGGCGGCCACCTGGCGGCCATGGCGTCGGAGGAAATGGACGGCATCTATGTCGTGCCCAACCGCTACCCGCAGGGCGAATACCTGCTGCTGTTCGACCCGCTGGACGGCTCCAGCAACATCGACGTGAACGTGAGCATCGGCACCATCTTCAGCGTGCTGCGCATGCCCGACGGCGACCGTGGCGTGGAGGAAAGCGACTTCCTGCAGGCCGGCAACAAGCAGGTGGCGGCCGGCTACTGCATCTACGGCCCGCAGACCACGCTGGTGCTCACCGTGGGCGACGGCGTGGCCATGTTCACGCTGGACCGCGAGCAGGGCTCGTTCGTGCTGACCGAGGAGAACATCCGCGTGCCCGAAGACACGAAGGAGTTCGCCATCAACATGAGCAACATGCGCCACTGGGACGAGCCGGTCAGGCGCTACATCGACGAATGCCTGCAGGGCAAGGAAGGCCCGCGCGGCAAGGACTTCAACATGCGCTGGATCGCCAGCATGGTGGCCGACGTGCACCGCATCCTCACGCGCGGCGGCATCTTCATGTACCCCTGGGACAAGCGCGAACCCGACAAGCCCGGCAAGCTGCGCCTGATGTACGAGGCCAACCCGATGGGCTGGCTCATCGAGCAGGCCGGCGGCGCGGCCACCAACGGCAGGCAGCGCATCCTGGACATCCAGCCCACCCGGCTGCATGAGCGGGTCAGCGTGATCCTCGGCTCGAAGAACGAAGTCGAGCGGGTCACCAGCTACCACCCGGCGGGCTGACCGGGCGCTGCCCGGCTCAGGGCAGGTTCTCGCGGAAGATCACCTGGCTGCGCGTGGCCTCCACGCCCAGCAGCGGCTCGCGCTTTTCCCGCAGGTTGGTGAAGATGCGCACGCAGTTCATCAGCGTGGTCTGCGGACTCTGGGTGATGACCGCGTCCATGCTGCCGTCAATCAGCAGCGCGCGGGTGTCGGGCGTGAGCCCGTGGCCCACCAGCACCACCTTGTGGTCGCGCCCGGTTTCCTTGAGCGCCAGCGCAACGCCGTCCGACGCACCGCCGATGTTGTAGATGCCCCCAAGGTCCGGGTGCTGCTCCAGCAGCGCGCGCGTCTGGGCATGGTTCTGCTGCGAATCGTCATGCCCCTCGCGCAGGCCGAGCACCTGCAGGTGGCCGAACATCTCGGCCATCACGTGCTGGAAGCCGGCCTCGCGCTCCTCGTGGGCGCGGTAGCTGCGGCTGCCGGCGATCAGTGCCACCTTGGCATTGCGCAGCCCGATAAAGCGGCCGATCAGGTAACCCGCCGTGCGGCCCGCCGCGCGGTTGTCCAGGCCCAGGTAGGCCGCGCGCGGCGAGTTGGACAGGTCGGAAATCAGCGTGACCACCGGCACGCCGGCAGCCACCACTTCGCTCATGGCCTCGCGCACCGCCGGGTGCTCCAGCGCCATCAATGCAATGCCGTCGGCCCGCTGGGCATGGCGCCGCAGCGCAGCCGCGAGCTCGTGCGGGTTGAAGCTCTCGATGAATTCCGTCCGGCAACGCACATTGAACGGCGTCCAGTTGTCGCGCCCGTAGTTCACCATGTCGCCCAGCATGCGGATGAACCGGTTCTGCCCGGCCGGCAGCAGGAACGAAAGGCGCATCGGCGCATCGGGCTGGGCCGGCGCATGGACGGCAGTCCCGGCGCCGCCGGGCTCGCCGGCTTCGGGAAGGTAGTCCAGCTCGGCGGCGGCGCGCATCACCCGCTGCACCGTCGGCACACGCACGCCGGAGCGCTTGTTCAGCACACGGTCCACCGTGGCCGTGGACACGCCGGCCAGCTGCGCAATGTCAAAAATCCGGGGGGCTTTGCTCATCTGAATTCAATCAAAATACATCAAATCACATGCTGGTATTTGACGTGATGAACGGATACTATCACTCCGAACCCGTTGCGGGAAGCATCAGAAAAAATCAGAGAGACAACCCTCAAGGGCCATGACATACGAATTTGAATTTGCCAGCGTTCTTGCCGCCTGGCCCCGCTTCCTGGAAGGCGCCTGGATGACCATCCAGCTGTCGTTCCCGGCCACGATCCTCGGCTTCGTGGGCGGCACGCTGCTGGCCATCGGCCGCCGTGGCAGCGTTCGCTGGGTCGCCAGGGCGTGCGGTGCCTATGTGGAGGTGATCCGCAACACACCGCTGCTGGTGCAGGTGTTCCTGGTGTTCTTCGGCCTGGCCAGCCTGGGCTGGAAGGTGTCTGCATTCACTGCCGCCCTGCTGTCTCTGGTGATCAACGTCGCGGCCTACAGCTGCGAGATCATGCGCGCGGGCATGGACTCCATCCACAAGGGCCAGCTTGAAGCCGCCGAATGCCTCGGCCTGAACCGCCGGCAGGTGTACTGGCATGTGATCCTGCGCCCGGCCATGGAGAAGGTGTACCCGGCGCTGACCAGCCAGTTCGTGCTGCTGATGCTGGCCTCATCCATCACCTCGCAGATTTCGGTGGAAGAACTCACCGCCATCGCCGCACGCGTGCAGTCCGACACCTTCCGCCCCTTCGAGGCCTACATCCTCGTGGCCGTGGCCTACCTGCTGCTGTCGCTGCTGATGCGCGCCGGCCTGTGGCTGTTCGGCCAGATCGTCTTCACCCGCCGCCGGCGCCTGGCGGCCCAGGGAGGCGCCCGATGATCTCCGGCGGCCTGAATCTCTACCACCTGCAGTTCCTGCTGGTCGGCGCGGCCTGGACGCTGTGCCTGTCGCTCATCGCCTTCATCGGCGGCGGCCTGGCCGGCGGCGCCGTGGCGCTGGCCCGCATCAGCCCCATCAAGCCGGTGCGCTGGCTTGCGCTGGCCTGGATCCAGCTGATCCAGGGCACGCCGCTGCTGGTGGTGCTGTTTGTCTGCTACTTCGGCATCAGCATCCTCGGCTTCGAGCTGCCGGGCCTGGTGGCCGCCAGCATCGCCATGGTTGTTTACGTGAGCGCCTACCTTGGCGAGATCTGGCGCGGCTGCATCGAGTCGGTGCCGCGCACCCAGTGGGAGGCGGCTGAATGCCTGGCGCTCACCCGTTTCCAGCGCCTGCGCCTTGTCATCCTGCCGCAGGCGGTGCGCATCGCCACGCCGCCCACGGTCGGCTTCATGGTGCAGATCGTCAAGAACACCTCGCTCGCCTCCATCGTCGGCTTCGTCGAGCTGGTACGCGCGGGCCAGATGATCAACAACTCGATCTTCCAGCCGTTCGCGGTGTACCTGCTGATCGCGGTGCTGTACTTTGCCATCTGCTTTCCGCTGTCGGTCTGGAGCCGCCGGCTGGAGCAGCGCCTGAATTTCGGCAGCCGCACCGTCGGCCAGCCCTGAGGAACAAGAGACCATGACCACCGTTGTCGAACTCAAGGACGTCCACAAGCGCTTCGGCGCCAACCATGTGCTGCGCGGCGTGTCCTTCGCCATACCGAAGGGCAACGTCACCGCCATCATCGGCCGCAGCGGCTCGGGCAAGAGCACCGCGCTGCGCTGCATCGACCGGCTGGAGGTCATCGACAGCGGCACCATCGAGGTCTGCGGCCATGCGGTGCATTCGCCCGGCCTTGATCTGCGCCGGCTGCGGCAGGACGTTGGCATCGTGTTCCAGAGCTACAACCTGTTCCCCCACCTCACGGTGGAAGAGAACATCATGCTGGCGCCCAAGGCAGTCAAGAACATGTCCACCGCGCAGGCCCGGGACATCGCCGCGCGCACGCTCGGCCAGGTGGGCCTGTCCGACAAGGCGCAGGCCTACCCCGAGCAGCTCTCGGGCGGGCAGCAGCAGCGGGTGGCGATTGCGCGCTCGCTGGCCATGGAGCCGCAGGTCATGCTGTTTGACGAAGTGACCTCGGCGCTGGACCCGCAACTCACCGGCGAGGTGCTGCGGGTGATCGAGCAGCTGGCCGAAGGCGGCATGACCATGGTGCTGGTCACGCACGAAATGGAGTTTGCCTCCCGCGTGGCCGACACCATCATCTTCATGCACGAAGGCCTGGCCTGGGAGTCGGGCCCCGGCACCATGTTGCGCGATCCGCAGACACCCGAGCTGCGCGAATTCCTTTCCCACGGGCTCTGAGCCCACTTCCCTTTTTCCTTTCTTTCACACCAACTGGAGACAACACCATGACCCCATCCCGCATCCTGCGCCGCACCCTGCTGGCCGCCACCGCCTTCGCACTGTGCGCACCGGCCATGGCCGATTCGCTCGCCGAAATCAAGGCCGCCAAGAAGATCCGTGTCGGCATTGACCTGTCCGCACCGTTCTACGGCTATGTGGACGACAAGCTCAAGCCCGTCGGCTCCGACGTGGAAGCCGCTCAGCTGCTGGCCAGGGATCTGGGTGTCGAGCTCGAGATCGTCAACACCACCAACTCCGCACGCATCCCCAACCTGCTGTCCAACAAGGTGGACCTGATCATCTCGTCGCTGTCGATCACGCCGGACCGCCAGAAGGCCGTGGACTTTTCCATTCCCTACGGCGCCATCCAGGCCGCAGTCGGCGCGCCCAAAAGCATGAAGATCACCGGCATTGAAGACCTGGCCGGCAAGTCAGTCGCCGTCACCCGCGGCGGTCCGCAGGACAAGATCGTGTCCGAGCGCGCGCCGCAGGCCAAGGTGGTCCGCTTTGACGACGAAGCCGCGTCCATCACCGCAGCCGCCAGCGGCCAGACCGACATCGTCGCCATCACGCCGCCGATCATCGCGGCCATTGCCAAGCGCAGCCCGGCGCGCGAGTTCGAGGTGAAGTTCGTGCTGCAGTCCTACCAGCTGGGCATCGCCATGCGCAAGAACACGCCCGAGCTGATGGGCTGGGTCAACGGCTGGGTCAAGGCCAACCTCGGCAACGGCAAGCTCAACACCATCCATGTGAAGCATGCCGGCGTGCCGATCCCGAAAGAAATCGTTGACGGCGCCAAGTAAGCACACACAGGAGCATTCATGAGTCGACATTTCGGCGCCATCCGCCAGCTGGGCTATGTGGTCCACGACATTGAAGAGGCGATGGACTACTGGAGCCGCACGCTGGGCGTGGGCCCCTGGTTCTACAACCCCAAGGTTCCGATCGTGAACTACCAGTACCGGGGCGAGGCGCATGAGCCGCACAACTCGGTGGCGCTGGCCAACTCCGGCTATGTGCAGGTGGAGCTGATCCAGACCCGCAACGACGTGCCGTCCATGTACCGCGACTTCCTGCGGGCCGGCCGCACCGGCCTGCAGCATGTGGCCTACTGGACCGAGCAGTACGACGCGGACCTCACGCGGCTGCTGGCCGAAGGCTTCAAGCCGGTGATGAGCGGCGAGGTAGGCGAGCGCGGCCGCTTTGTGTACTTTGACACCGAGTACCACCCGGGCACGGTGATCGAACTGTCGGAAGTGGCGGGCCCCAAGGGCCGCATGTTCGACCTGATCCGCCGCGAGTCCGAAGGCTGGGACGGCAAGACCGACCCGGTCCGCCCGTTCCCCAACCTTGCCACGATCTGAGCCACCGCCTGCCATCCATGCCCACGCCTGAACGCATCCACGCCCGCTACCTCATCGAAACCCCGCTGGAGCCGCAGGCCGTGGCCGAAGTCATGGCCGGCGAGCAGTCGTGCGGCACCTTCACCCGGGTGGAGGGCGAGACCGATGAACTGCGCAGCCGTGCCCGCGCCACGGTGGAAGCCGTGACCGAGCTTGAAGCCGCGCAGCAGCCCAGCCTGCCCAACGCCTGGCTGAGCCGGCGCGGCACGCCGGGGCCCTGGCGCCGTGCGCAGGTGGACATCTCCTTTCCGGTGGCCAACATCGGCGCCAACCTGCCCACCCTGGCCGCGACGGTGGCCGGCAACCTGTACGACCTGGGTGAAGTCACCGGCATGCGGCTGGAGTCGATGAGCGTGCCCGCGGCTTACCGCAAGCGCTTTGACATGCCGCGCATTGGCATTGACGGCACGCGCCGCGCCACCGGCGTTCCCTCAGGCGCAATGGTCGGCACCATCATCAAGCCGAACGTGGGCTTTTCCGCCGCGCAGACGGCGGAGCTCGTGGGCCGGCTGTGCGCCGCGGGCGTGGACTTCATCAAGGACGACGAAGTCAGCGCCGACCCCGACCATGCGCCGCTGGCCGAACGCGTGCCCGCCGTGATGGCCGTGGTGCGCGAGCATGCGCAGCGCACCGGCAAGCATGTGATGGTGGCCTTCAACATCACCGACGAGGTGGATGCGATGCGCCGCCATGCCGACCTGGTGGCCCGCGAAGGCGGCAGCTGCGTGATGGCCAGCCTGAACTGGTGCGGCTTCTCCGCCATCCAGGCGCTGCGCCGCCATACGCCGCTGGCGCTGCACGGCCACCGCAACGGCTTCGGTGCACTGGCGCGCCACCCGATGCTCGGCATCGGCTTCCAGGCCTACCAGGTGCTGTGGCGCCTGGCAGGCGTGGACCACATGCATGTGCATGGCCTGCAGGGAAAGTTCGCCCAGGAAGATGACGAAGTCGTGAGCTCCGCACGCGACTGCTACACGCCGCTGGCCCTGGGGCTGGACGACGCCGTGCTGCCTGCGTTCTCCTCGGGCCAGTGGGCAGGCACCGTGCCGGCCACCTGGCAGGCCGTGGGCAGCGACGACCTGCTGTTCATGTCGGGCGGCGGCATCCTGGCGCACCCGCAGGGCGCAGCCGCCGGCGTGGCCAGCATCCGCCAGGCTTGGGCGGCGGTGCGGGCCGGCAAGACGCTGCAGGACGCCGCCCGCGACGCGCCCGAACTCGCCTCCGCGCTGGCCTTCTTCGGGCCGAAGTGAGCGGTGGCAAGGGTGATGGCATGACACGCAGCACCGCAGCCGCATCGCTGCCGCCGCCGCAGGTCGTCACCTATGCCGACGACTTCACCGGCGCGACCGACTCGCTGGCCACCGCCGCGCGCGCGGGCCTGCGCAGCCTGCTCTTCCTGCGGGTGCCAGACGACGCGCTGCGCGCGCGCGCCGGCACGCTGGACTGGCTGGGCATCGCAGGCGCGGCCCGCTCGATGGCACCGCCCGCGATGGCCGCCGAGCTGGCGCCGGTGGCAGAACTCTTTCGCCGCAGCGGTGCGCAACTGCTGCACTACAAAACCTGCTCGACCTTTGACAGCGCGTCGCACACCGGCAACATTGCGGTGGCCATCGCCGCGCTGCGGCCGGCCGTCGCGCAGCTATGGACGGCGCTGGTGGGTGGGCAGCCGGGCCTGGGCCGCTACTGCGCATTCGGCCACCTGTTCGCCGCTGCAGGCAACGGCGGTGAGGTGTACCGGCTGGATAGGCACCCCACCATGAGCCGCCACCCCGTCACGCCGATGCATGAGTCCGACCTGCGGCTGCACCTGGCCGCGCAGGGCCTTGGCGACACCGCGCTCATGCCCTGGACCGCCTATGCACAGGCCGAAGCCGATGTAGCCCGGCTGCTGGCCCGCAAGCTGGAGCCGGCGCTGACGCAGGCCGTGCTGTTTGACGTGCTGCAGACGTCCGACCTGGCGGTGGTGGGCCGCCTGCTGCGCAACCACGCCGCGCAGGCCACGCTGCTGGCTGCCGGCCCCAGCAGCGTGCTGCAGGCCTGGGCGGGCGACGTCCCCGCAGCCCCCACCCCGCTGCCTGCCGCGAGCGGGCCGGTGCTGGTGCTGGCCGGCAGCCTGTCGCCTGTCACCGCGCGGCAGGTGGAAGCAGCCGTCTCTTATGAAAAGTTCTGGATCAACCCGGTGCAGCTGGCCACTGATGCGCGCTACCTTGAGGACAGCGCCACGGCGGTCACCGCGCGCCTGCGCGAAGGGCGTTCCGTGCTGGCCTGCACCGTCGAGCCCGGCGCGCCAGAGCAGGCGGGCACCAGCGAGGTTGCGTCACGCGACATTGCCCTGGCAGGCGGCCGCCTGCTGGCCCGCATCCTCGCCCAGGCACCGCTGCGCCGCGTGGGTGTTGCCGGCGGTGACACCTCCAGCCTTGGCGTGCAGGCGCTGGACGCCTGGGGCCTGTCGTACCTGGCCACACTCTCACCGGGCGCAGCACTGTGCAGGCTGCACAGCGACACCCCGGGCCTGGACGGCATGGAAATCCTGCTCAAGGGCGGGCAGATGGGCGACACCGGCCTGTTCGAGCAGTTGCTGCACGGCAGGGCCTGAGGCGCACGGGGCCGGCGCTATCCCGCGTTCGCGGGATGGCCCGCAGGCAACAGACCCTCTACGCTGCCTGCATGACAACACGCAACCAACTCATCGCAGCATGGGCCCTGGCCGCAACGCTGGCGGCGCCCGCTGCACTCGCCCAGGGTGCCGCCAACAAGGGCACCATGCCTGCGCCGGGCAAGTACACCTGCCACTTCTACTCGGGCTACCTGCAGAACGTGCCGGGCTTCACGCTCGCTGCAGGCGGCAAGTTCAGCGACCATGGCGGCTCGGGCCAATACAGCTGGGACGCCGCGACCAGCACCATTGCCTTCAAGGGCGGTGCATGGAACGGGCAGAAGGTACGCGCCGACAGCAAGGGCGGGCTGCGGGTGCTCAAGGAAAACGGCTCTGCCGGCGCAGTGAGCTGCGGCAAGGCGAAGTAACCGCGCAAAAAAACGGCCTGCAGCGGCGCGATGTCCGCTGCAGGCCGTGCCTGCGTTTGACGGGCGGCGCTTACTTTGCCGCCGGCTTCGGGATCTGGCTGACGATGTTGCGCCAGCCGACCAGGTCCTGTGCCAGGTGAGCCTGATACGCTTCCAGCGTCATCTTGGTCGGCTCGCTGCCCAGCTGGAAGAACTTCTCGGCCATGGCCGGGTTGCCGACCACTTCGCTGAAGGCTTCGTGCAGGCGCTTGATCACGGCGGGCGGCGTGCCCGCAGGTGCGACCAGGCCATACCATGGCGTCACATCGTAGCCGGGGTAGGTTTCGGCCACGGTGGGCACGTTCGGCTGGACCTTCATGCGCGTCTTGCTGGTGATGGCAATGGGCGTGACCTTGCCGCTCTGCATCAGCGGGCCGGCGGCGCCAAAGCCGATCATGGCCATCTGCACTTCACCGCCAAGCAGCGCCTGGGTCGTGCCGCGGCCGCTGTAGGGAATGGGCACCAGGTCTGCACCGCTGATATGCCTCAGGTAGTCAGCCGCAATGCCCTGGAAGGTCGTCGGGCCAAGGGACACATAGTTCAGCTGGCCGGGCTTGGCCTTGGACAGCGCAACGAAGCTCTTCAGGTCTTTCGGGCCCAGGTCGTTGGGCACAAAGAGCGCCATCGGCACGCGGGCCAGATAGGCCACGGGAGTGAAGTCCTTCTGCGAGTCATAGGGGATCTTCGCGCCCAGGCCGAGCTGGTTGATGTTGAAGGTGCTGCTGATCAGGCCCAGGGTGTGGCCGTCGGCAGGCGCCTTGGCCACGGCATCGGCCGCGATCACTTCATTGCCGCCCGGGCGGTTTTCCACCACAACCGAGATCTTCAGGATCTTCTGGACCTCCGGTGCCATTGCGCGCAGGATCAGGTCGGCGCCGCCGCCGGGCGGCTGCGGCACGATGATCTTGATGGGGCGGTCCGGGTTGAGTTGCGCCTGGGCTGCGGCGGCAATCGCCGTCAGCGTGAGGGCCGCGATCAGTTTCTTCATTTCAGTCTCCTTTTATGTCCGACGTCGTCGGGTAGTTTCAATGGGTTGCGGAAGGGGAAGCGGAAAGGGAAGCGGAAGATGTGCCCAGCCAGTCCGCCACCTGCGAGCAGGAAGCGACCCAGAGGCCGGGCGTTGATTTGAGGAGCGCCACATGGCGGCGCAGCACCTCGTGCTTGCCGGGGTCCACCAGTTGGCCGGGATGCAGCACCACGGTGACGTGGCGGCCGTGCGCCAGGGCGAAGTCCACACCGGCGCGCAGCTCCTGCTCCCACTCGTCCAGCGTGCTGGCCTTGCCGGGGAAGCCGTATTGCTCGCGCATCCAGCCCAGGTCGGGGCTGAGCATGAAGGCGTCCACATGGCGCCAGGCAAAAGGCATCACAGCCACGCCCGCCTCCACGGTGGTGTCGCCCAGGCCACCCAGCGGCGAGCAGTAGTCAAGCCCCGCATCGAGAAACTCCTGCAGCGCGCCCTCGGGCATTTCGCCGCCCGGCGGGCGGAAGCCGCGCGGGCGCAGGCCCATGGCGGCGAATGCGTCCATGCTCCGCTGCAGCAGTTCCTTGCGGCGGGGCGTCTCCACCGCCGCCCAGTGCTCATGGCGCCAGGCGTGGATGCCGATCTCCTGCCCCGCATCCGCCCAGCCGCGGATCGCGTCAGGGTACATGCCGGTGTTGCAGGCTTCCACAAAATAGGTGCATGGCAGACCGTCCAGCAGATCGATCAGCCTGGGCAGGTAAGCCGCCGACGGGTGCCGCCCGCGCACGTCCTCCGAAACCGGCAGGCCCCGCTCCAGCGCCGCCGCCTCGCCCAGGTTGTCAAAGGTCAGGCTGAAGGCGCCGCGGCATGCGGCGGGGCCCCAGCCTGCAGCCGGCGTGGCGGTAGAAGTGGTGGCGGCAGTCACTGCATCACTCCGGCTCGACGACGCTGACCGACAGGCGGCCGAGCAGCCCGGCCTCGCAGTCGATGGTGTCGCCCACCTTGAGGTAGCGCCCGTCCAGCAGCGCGGTGCCGGCAGGCGTGCCGGTGGAAACCACGTCGCCGGGCTCCAGCGTCACATATTTGGTGATGTCCACCAGCTGCTCGGCGAGCGACCAGATCATCTGGCTCGTGTTGCTGTCCTGGCGCAGCTCGCCGTTGACCCACAGCTTGAGCGGCGTGTTCGCCGGGTCGATGAAGCGCGCCGGCACGATGCCGGGCCCCAGCGGGCAGGCCGAGTCGAAGCACTTGCCATTGAACAGGTCGAAGTTGGCCATGTGGCGCGGGTTGCGCTGCAGGTCGCGGGCCGACATGTCCAGCGCAATGGTGTAGGCCGCCACGCAGTCCAGCGCGTTCTCCAGCGTCAGGTGGCGCACCCGCTTGCCGATGACGGCGGCGAACTCGATTTCATAGTCAAAGCGCTGCACGTCGGGCGGGTACTGCACCACCGGCCCGCCGCCCACCAGCGTGGTCGTCGGCGGCTTGAGGAAAAAGATGGGGATGTAGTCGGCCTTGTTGTAGCTTTCGCGCTTTGCGTCCAGCCGCATGTGGTCGTAATAGTTGGCGCCGCCGAGCACCAGCTTGTTCGGGTAGAGCAGTGGCGAGAGGATGTCGGCCGGCCCGGCAGGCGCCGGCAGCGGCGCGGCCTTGTTGCGGCCTGCGGCCAGGGCTTCAGCCAGCGGCAGCAGCACGGCCTCGGACTTTGCCCAGTCGTCAAACAGGTTCATCATGCCGCGCAGCGGCTGCGCGGCGATGAGCTCCGGCGCCACGTCGGCCAGCGCCCAGTAGCTGTCCTGGATGCGGATGGCCGGCACCGGCTTGCCGGCTACCTTGAGGGTTGCAAGTGAAAACAATGCGATGTCTCCGTTATGTGTTGTTCAGTTCGCCGAAGTTTATGCTATCGATAGCATTTATTGTGGCCAGCATTGCGCGCCGTGTCAAGATGGATCACCCTTTCCTGCAATGGCTGAACCGGCGGCGCTGGAGTGCTATCGTTTGCATATAATCCAACCCGTGACGACCGCCAAAGACATTGCCCTGAAGCTGAACATCTCCCCGTCCACTGTCGGGCGGGCATTGAGCGACGACCCGCGCATCAGCGCCGCGACGCGCCAGCGGGTGATGGAAGCGGCGGTTGAACTCGGCTATGTGGTCAACCGCGCTGCCCGCATGATGCGCGGCGTGCCGAGCAACCTGGTGGGGCTGGTGGTGCCGGACATCCGCAACAGCTTCTACTACACCATTGCCCATGCGCTCTCCAAGTGCCTGGAAGCCGAGGGCTACCAGCTGATGCTCTCGGAGACCGACGACGACCGCAACGCCGAACTGCGCCACCTGCGCGAGCTGGCCAGTGCCAATGTGGCCGGCATCATCATCGTGGCCAGCGCGCGGCCCCTGCCGGAGTCGGCACGCCTGCTTGCGGCCACACCGCACATCCAGCTGCTGCGGCGGCACCAGGCGCTGGGCGATCAGTGGTTTGGCATAGACGACACGGCCGCGCTGGAGATGGCCACGCGCCACCTGGTGGGCCTGGGGCACCGCAACATCGCCTACATCGGCGGCTCGCCCGACCTGCCCACCGGCATGGCGCGGCTGCAGGGCTTCCGCAATGCGCTCAAGGGCGTCGGCGGCGCGCGCGCGCATGAGGAAGTCGGCACGCCCTCGTCCACCCAGGTGGGCAGCGACGCGCTGGCGCGCCTGCTCGCCCTGCCCGACCCGCCCACGGCCATGGTCCTGGGCTCGGTGCCCACCACCCACGGCGTGTTGCAGGCCTGCAATGACCGCGGCATCCGCGTGCCGCAGGACCTGTCGGTCGTCGGCTTTGGCGACGAGCCGGGCTTTCGCTGGTGGGGTCCGGGCCTGACCACGCTCTCGCTGCCGGTCTCGGAGCTGGCCACCGCCAGCGGCCTGTGGTTCCTGCAGCAGCTCAAGAGCAGGGCCGTCGCGATGACGCCGCACAGTGCGGTCTCGCCGGTACAGCTGCTGGTGCGCGGCAGCACGGGCCCGGCACCGGTTGCCTTGGCGGCAGCCCCGTCCCGCGCGCGTCCCAGGCAACACGCCCCGCAAGCCTGACCGCTGCCGCGGGCTTTCTTCAGTCATGGTCAACCTGCATCGCCTCCAGGAAGCGCGAGACCATGTTGTAGGCCGCGATGGTCGCCGTCAGCTCCACCAGCTCGCGTTCGCTGAAGTGCGCACGCACCGCCTGGAACACCGCGTCAGGCACACGGATGTGGCGCGTCATCGCCTCGCAGTACGCCAGTATGTCGCGCTCGCGGGCGCCGAAGCCGTCGATGCGGCCCTCGCCCAGCGCGTCAATCTGCGCCTGGGTGATGCCGTCCTTCAGCGCAAATGGCACATGCTGGCGGAACTCATAGTCCGCGCCGTTGAGCACGGCAATCTGCATGATCACCAGCTCGCGGTCATGGCCCGACAGGCTGCACTTCTGCCGGACCGCGGTGAGGAAGCCGAGCCAGCCCTCCGCCACCGGCGGGCTGTGCAGCAGCATGCCGTACAGGTTGAGCACCTTGCCGCGCTCGCGCTCGATGCGCGCCCTGAGCGGGGCGACTTCCGGGGCCTGGGAGTCGGGGTAAGGGATGCGGGCCATGGTCTTCCTTGGGTGTGTGAGTCAGCGGGTGGCCATGGTAATGCCGCCATCCACCACGATCTGCTGGCCGGTGATGTAGCGGCTCTCGTCCGCCGCGAGGAACAGCACGGCATGCGCCACGTCCCAGGCATCGCCCATTCGGCCCATCGGCACCTGGCTGTGCCGGTGCGCCACCATGCGCTCGTATTCGCCGCCGCCATACTTGTCGGCCAGCCGCTTGACCAGCGGCGTGAACATCAGCCCCGGCACCACGGAATTCAGGCGTACATGGCGCTCTGCATAGAGCACGGCCGTGGTGGCCGTCATCTGCAGCATCGCCGCCTTGGCCGCCGAATACGCCACCTGCGGCTTGCCCACATAGCGCAGCCCGGCTATAGACGAGATGTTGATGATGGAGCCGCCGCCCTGCTTCTCCATCACCGGTATGGCCTCCTTGCAGCCGAGGAAGGCGGACTTGAGGTTGATCAGCATCTGTTCGTCCCACACCGCCTCGTCCATCGTGACCGGGTCGCCGGGCTCGGAGCGGCCCACGTTGTTGACCAGCACGTCCAGCCGGCCGAAGCGGACCACGCAGGCGGCAACCATCGCCTTCACTTCTGCGGGGCTGGTCACGTCACAGGCCTGCACCTCGGCCGTGCCGCCCTCCTGGCGGATCATGTCGCGCGTGAGCTGCGCGGCCTCCAGGTTGATGTCGCAGCCATAGACCTTCGCGCCCTGGCGCGCGAGCATGATGGCAATGGCCTTGCCATTGCCCAGCCCCTCGCCGCCCGTGCCGCAACCCGCCACCAATGCCACTTTTCCATCAAGCCTGAACATCGCCTGCGCCTTCACAAAAAAACTGCAACCCGCCAGCATAAGAAGATGCCCCGCCGCAGCGCAATTTCCTTTTACGACCTGATTGATAGGGTGCAGGCATGAATCTGTCGCCACGCCAGCTCCACATCTTTGTCTTCCTGGCGCAGTCGCTGAGCTTCAGCCGCACGGCCGCCCACTTCTGCGTGTCGCAGCCCACGCTCAGCAAGCTGGTGCGCGACATCGAGCAAACCTGGGGCGTGCGCCTGTTTGAGCGCACCACCCGCGCCGTGTCGCTCACGGTGGACGGCGAGGCGCTGCTGGGCGTAGCGCGGCGCGTGGTGGCCGAATACGACGCCGGCAGCGCCGAGCTGGAGCAGGTGCTGCGCCACCGCTCGCGCGGACTGGCCATTGCCGCGCTGCCTACGCTGGCGGCGCTGCTTTTGCCCGAGCTGGTGGCCAGACTGCATGAAGACGTGCCCGACGCAAACATCCGCATCCACGACGTGGTGGCCGACGAAGCGCTGGCCCTGCTGCGCGCACGCCGCGTGGACCTGGCGCTGACGAACATCGACGCCGAGCACAAGGACCTGGCCTACACCGAGCTGTTCCGCGAACCGTTTGTGCTCATCGCGCGCGCGGATGCGTACCCACCCGAGCCGCCCGCCGCCTGGTCAGGCGCCGCCATCGCGGCGCTGCCCATCATCTCGATGCCGCGCGGCAGCGGTACGCGCCAGTTGATAGAGACGGCCTTCGTGAGCGAGGGCCTGCCCTTCCGGCCCTTCCTCGAACTGAGGGACCTGAACGCCATTGCCCGCTTCCTGGGTGCGGGCTACGGCATCGCGCTGCTGCCGCTGTCTGCCGCGAAGCTGATCCAGTCCGCAAGCCTGGTGATCCACACCCTGCAGGGCGCACCCGAGCGCGCCGTCGGCATCGTGACCCGCCGCGAGATGGAACTGCCGGTGCTGGCGGCGCGGATGATCCGGTCGATTCGCCAGCATGTGGGGGCTGGTGCTTGAGGCGACGGTACAAAAAATCTTCGTGGCGGTTTGACGGCGGACTAACGCGAAGGTTATAGTCAAAACGCCCATGAAGTTTGGTGGGCCGGGTTTGGCGACCTGAGATCAATTCAATGGCTGAGGCCATTGGAGAACCGCGAGGACCCTGTGGCCTCTTTCATTTGTGCTTCCTGTTAGGCGGCTCGAATGGGAGGTTCCGCAAGGACCTGCCGGTTTTTTCATTGAATTGTCCGGTTCGCCAACCTGTTCGGGCCGCCGCCATCATCGTGATGGCGGCGGTAAGACCAACCGGCCAAAGGAGAACCCGCACATGCCGCAAGACATCAGCGAAACCGCAGTACCCCGTTTCCAGCAGTACACCCACTACGACCCCACCCTGGCGCACGTCAAGGCCGACGACATGATCGACCAGGTGGCTGCCGTGCGCGACGTCCAGAACGCCTACGACTTCATCCACCTGATGATCGACCCGCTGGAAGGCCCGAGGGTCGGCCCGACCGACATGGAATGGGCCCAGCTGGCATCGCTGCTGCGCATCGTCAACCGCGACCTCAACGGCAGGCTCAACGCCATGGACAGGATGATGGAGCCGGCGCAACACCCCACCCGCCCCGCCACAGGCGAGGGCGGCTCCCAGGAAGCAGGACCCCCATAGTTTTGCTGCTAGAATCCAGGGCTTCGCCGGTGTAGCTCAGTCGGTAGAGCAGCTCATTCGTAATGAGAAGGTCGGGTGT
>JAZKHY010000078.1:0-56867 GCA_040385105.1 Pseudomonadota bacterium | reverse complement strand
GCTTGCGGCCTGCTGCAGTTGAAGACTTAAATCAGACATGGGTGACCTGACCTAGAGACTCCCCCTATGAAGGGGCAGGGTAGGCGCTGGTATCCGGGGACAGCCGGGGACTTGCGCGGGAGGAAACGGGGAATCCGGCAAGCCGGAAAGAGGGTTGGATTGTACCCCCGGGGCCTGTCCGCACGCAGGATTCGCGGGTATTGCCACATTCCCGGGACTGCCCCTTGCACCTTCGGGCTACCCCGCAGCCTAAAATCACCGTTTTACATCACTCACCATCCGCATGCCCAAGGCTTCCCCCATCCCCGCCGCGCCGGCCAGCTACGAAGCCGCGCTGCAGGAACTCGAACAGCTGGTCAGCCAGCTTGAATCGGGCCAGATGCCCCTGGAGCAACTGCTCACCGGCTACCAGCGCGGGGCCGAGCTGCTCCATTTCTGCCGGGACCGTCTGCAGGCTGTGGAAAGCCAGATCAAGGTCCTCGATGACGGAGTCCTCAAGCCGTGGACACAAGAGTGAAATTCCCCCTGCGTGAATGGAGTGCCGAACGGCTGGCCCGTGTCGAGCGTGCGCTTGAGACCTGGGTAGCGGCCGATGCGCCTGCGGGCCTGGGCGATGCCATGCGCTATGCGGTGCTGGACGGCGGCAAGCGGCTGCGCCCGCTGCTGGTCATGGCTGCATCCGAAGCGGTGGACGGCAATACCGGGGCGGCGCTGCGCGCCGCCTGCGCGGTGGAGCTCATCCATGCCTATTCCCTGGTCCATGACGACATGCCCTGCATGGACAACGACATCCTGCGCCGGGGCAAGCCCACGGTCCACGTGAAGTTCGGCCAGGCCCAGGCCCTGCTGGCCGGCGACGCGCTGCAGGCGCTGGCCTTCGAGCTGCTGACGCCCGAGGGCGATGAGGTTCCCCCGGCCATCCAGGCAGCCCTGTGCAGGCTGCTGGCAAAGGCCGCCGGCTACGAAGGCATGGCCGGAGGCCAGGCAATCGACCTGGCCAGCATCGGCCTGGCGCTGACCGAAGACCAGTTGCGCCGCATGCACCGCCTCAAGACCGGCGCGCTGCTGCAGGGCAGCGTGGCCATGGGTGCGGCCTGCGGCGCTGCCGATGCGCAGGCCCGTGCGTCGCTCTCCGCCTACGGGGCTGCGCTGGGGCTGGCCTTCCAGGTTGTTGACGACATCCTTGACGTCACCGCTGATTCCGCCACACTGGGCAAGACGGCCGGCAAGGACGCTGCCCAGGACAAGCCCACCTATGTGTCGCTGCTCGGGCTTGAGCGTTCGCGCGGCCATGCGCAGGAGTTGCTCGCGCAGGCGCTTGACGCGCTGGACCACAGCGGGCTGCCCGATACACGGGCACTGCGTGCCATTGCCGACATGGTTGTGAACAGGGACAAATAACGATGACAACACTGCTTGAATCGATCAACCAGCCCGCCGACCTGCGCAAGCTGTCCCGGGCCGAACTCAAGACCGTGGCCGCCGAGCTGCGGACCTATGTGCTGGAGAGCGTGGCGCGCACCGGCGGCCACCTGAGCTCCAACCTCGGGACGGTCGAGCTGACGGTGGCGCTGCACTACGTCTACAACACGCCGCAGGACCGGCTGGTCTGGGACGTGGGACACCAGACCTACCCGCACAAGATCCTCACCGGCCGGCGCGAGCGCATGGCCACGCTGCGCCAGCTGGGCGGGCTCTCGGGCTTTCCGCAGCGCGCCGAGAGCGAATACGACACCTTCGGCACGGCCCATTCGTCCACCAGCATCTCCGCCGCGCTCGGCATGCTGCTGGGCGCAAGGCAAAAGGGCGAGGACCGCCATGCAGTGGCCATCATCGGCGATGGCGCCATGACGGCGGGCATGGCCTTCGAGGCGCTGAACAATGCGGGCGTGGCCGACTGCAACCTGCTGGTCATCCTCAACGACAACGACATGAGCATCAGCCCTCCGGTGGGCGCGCTCAACCGCTACCTGGCCCAGCTCATGAGCGGCCAGTTCTATGCTGCGGCCAAGAATGCCGGCAAGACGGTGCTCAAGGTCGCTCCACCGCTGTTCGAGCTGGCCAAGCGCTTCGAGCAGCAGGCCAAGGGCATGGTGGTGCCGGCCACGCTGTTCGAGAAATTCGGCTTCAACTACATCGGCCCGATCGACGGGCACGACCTGGACTCGCTGATCCCGACGCTTGAAAACATCAAGCAGCTCAAGGGCCCACAGTTCCTGCATGTGGTCACCAAAAAAGGCCAGGGCTACAAGCTCGCCGAGGCCGACCCGGTGGCCTACCACGGACCCGGCAAGTTCGATCCGGCCATCGGCATCACGCCACCGGCGACGCCGCCAAAGCAGACCTTCACCCAGGTGTTCGGCCAGTGGCTGTGCGACATGGCGGCCAGGGACGAGCGCCTTGTCGGCATCACGCCGGCCATGCGCGAAGGCTCGGGCATGGTGGAGTTCGAGCGGCGCTTCCCGGCACGCTACTACGACGTCGGCATTGCCGAGCAGCATGCGGTGACCTTTGCGGGGGGCCTGGCCTGCGAGGGGCTCAAGCCGGTGGTGGCCATCTATTCCACCTTTCTGCAGCGTGCCTACGACCAGCTCATCCATGACGTCGCCTTGCAGAAACTGCCCGTGGTGTTTGCGCTGGACCGCGCCGGTCTTGTGGGCGCCGACGGCGCCACCCATGCCGGGGCGTACGACATCGCCTACCTGCGCTGTGTGCCCAACATGAGCATTGCCTGCCCGTCGGACGAGCGCGAGTGCCGCCAGCTGCTGAGCACCGCATTCGCGCAGGACCACCCGGTGGCCGTGCGCTACCCCCGCGGTGCCGGCACGGGCGTCGCGGCCGGCAGCGACCTGGAGGCCCTGCCGTTCGGCAAGGGCCAGGTCCGGCGCGAAGGCAAGCGCCTGGCGATCCTTGCATTCGGTACCCTGCTGCATCCCGCGCTCCAGGCCGCTGAAAAGCTCGGTGCCACCGTGGTGGACATGCGTTGGGCCAAGCCGCTGGACACCGCGCTGCTGCTTGAAGTCGCTGCAAGCCACGAAGCCATCGTGACGCTCGAGGAGGGCGCGGTCATGGGCGGTGCGGGCAGTGCAGTGGGCGAGGCGCTGCAGGCAGCGGGTATCCTGCGGCCGCTGCTGCAGCTGGGCCTGCCGGACCGCTTCATCGAGCATGGCGACCCGGCGAAGCTGCTGGCCCTGCAGGGCCTTGATGCGGCGGGCATCGAGCAGTCCATCAACGCGCGCTTCGGCAATGCCGCAGACCACACCCGGCCTTCACTCAAAGTTGTTGGCTGACGAAGGCTGAACGCTTCCTGACGCCTCGGGGTTTTCGAGGGAAAACCTGACCGCAAGCACGCCTGTACCTTCCTACAATCGCGCCGGTGTTTTGTAGTACGCGCGCATTTGCGCGTTTGAAAGACTGCAACTTTCCCATCTTTTACCGGAGATTTTTTTAAATGGATCGTCGTTCCCTCATCAAGCATGCCGGCATCGCCGGCGTGCTGGCAGCAGGTGCTGCACCCGCAGTGCACGCCCAGGCCGCCATCCGCTGGCGCCTGGCTTCCAGCTTCCCCAAGTCGCTCGACACGATTTATGGCGGCGCTGAAGTTTTTGCCAAGGCAGTCAAGGCCATGTCCGGCGGCAAGTTCGAGATCTCGGTCCATGCCGCTGGCGAAATCATGCCTGCATTCGGCGTGGTGGACGGCGTGCAGAACTCCACCGTCGAGATGTGCCATACCGTGCCCTACTACTTCTTCGGCAAGAACGAGGCCTTTGCCATCGGCGCAGCCATTCCGTTCGGCATGAACTCGCGCCAGATGACGGCCTGGATGTTCGAAGGCAACGGCCGCAAGCTGATGAACGAGTTCTACTCGCAGTACAACATCACCAGCTTCGCCGGCGGCAACACGGGTGCCCAGATGGGCGGCTGGTTCCGCAAGGAAATCAAGACCGTGGCCGACCTCAAGGGCCTGAAGTTCCGCGTTGGCGGCTTTGCCGGCAAGGTGCTCGAGCGCCTGGGCGTGGTGCCACAGAACCTGCCCGGCGGCGAGATTTACCAGGCCCTCGAAAAGGGCACGCTGGATGCCGCCGAATGGGTCGGCCCGTATGACGACCAGAAGCTCGGCTTCAACAAGGTCGCGCCGTTCTACTACTACCCCGGCTGGTGGGAAGGCGGCCCCGAGGTTGACTTCTTCATCAACAACAAGGCCTTCGAAAGCCTGTCGCCCGAGAACAAGGCCATCATCGATGCAGCATCGTCACTGGCCCATGTGGACATGCAGGCCAAGTACGATGCCCGCAACCCGAACGCGCTGAAGCAGCTCGTCGGCAACAAGACCAAGGTCCTCCCGTTCCCGGTGGCCGTGCTCGAGGCCTCGTTCAAGGCGTCGATGGACCTCTACGGCGAACTCGAGGCAAAGAACCCGGCGTGGAAGAAGATCTACTCTGACTACCGCGCGTTCCAGCGCGACCAGATCCTCTGGTTCCGCTTTGCCGAATCGCGTTTCGACACCTTCATGCAGTCCAAGAAAATGTAAGAGCAACTGCTGCTCATCGACAGCACGCAACACCCCTCGCAAGCGGGGTGCGGCGTGCTTTTTTTTGTGCTGTTTATTCGTGCGCTTCCCAATGAGAAATAGAGATTAAACCGCGCGGGTTAGCCCTAATGACTTGGCAGGGTGCGACTCCTAGACTGCAAACGGCTTAATACCGCAACAAAAGGAGTTAAATCTCATGGATCGTCGTTCACTGATCAAGCATGCCGGCATCGCCGGCGTACTGGCCGCAGGTGCCGCACCCGCCGTGCATGCGCAGGCCACCATTCGCTGGCGTCTGGCTTCCAGCTTCCCGAAAGCGCTCGACACGATTTTCGGTGCCGCCGACACCTTTGCGAAAAAGGTCAGCGAGATGAGCGGTGGCAAGTTCACCATCTCCACCCATGCAGCAGGCGAGCTGATGCCTGCATTCGGCGTGGTGGACGGCGTGCAGAATGCCACGGTTGAAGTGGCCCACACCGCCCCGTACTACTTCTTCGGCAAGGATGAGTGCTTTGCACTCGGTTGCGCCATTCCCTTCGGTCTGAACAGCCGCCAGATGACGGCCTGGATGTACGACGGCAATGGCCTGAAGCTGATGCGCGAGTTCTACGCCAAGTACAACATCGTCAATTTCCCCGGCGGCAACACCGGTGCCCAGATGGGCGGCTGGTACCGCAAGGAAATCAAGTCGGCCAAGGACATCAAGGGCCTGAAGATGCGCATCGGCGGATTCGCCGGCAAGGTGCTGGAGCGCATCGGCGGCGTGCCGCAGAACATTCCTGGCGGCGAAATCTACCAGGCGCTGGAAAAGGGCACGATCGATGCCGCCGAGTGGGTGGGCCCGTATGACGACCAGAAGCTCGGCTTCAACAAGGTCGCGCCGTTCTACTACTACCCCGGCTGGTGGGAAGGCGGCCCGCAGCTGGACTTCTTCGTCAATGACAAGGCCCTGGCCGCGCTGTCTGCCGACAACCGCGCGATTGTGGAGTGCGCCGCCGCATTTGCCCACACCGAAATGCAGGCCAAGTACGACTCCAAGAACCCCAACGCGCTCAAGCAGCTCGTGGGCAACAAGACGAAGGTGCTGCCGTTCCCCAAGGACGTGCTGGACGCAGCCTTCAAGGAGTCGATGGCGCTGTACAGCGAACTGAACAACAAGAACCCGGCCTGGAAGAAGATCTACGAAGACTATTCCACCTTCCGCAAGGACCAGAACCTGTGGTTCCGCTTCACCGAAGCGCGTTTCGACAGCTTCATGCAGACGCAGAAGCTGTAAACCCCCCGTCGGAGCCAGTGGCCCGTCCTGAGCCTGTCGAAGGACGGTTCTGCGGCTACCTCCAACAAAAAGCCCCGGTCTCCGGGGTTTTTTTTATGTGCGCCCGGCCTGTGATGGCCCCAGAATACGCAGATGCCTTCCGTCACGCCACTGGCGACGCCTGCGTCCATTGATTCCCCGGCCATGCGCCATGCGGGGCGCGAGTTGCTGTCGCTGGCACTGATGGATGCGCGCAACCACACGCTGCACCTGCTGGCCTGCCATGAGCAGGCCGAGCTGGCAGCCCCGGGCGGGCTGGCCCTGCAGCCGGAGCTTGAGCCACCGCTCTGGCTGGCCGGCTATGTGGGCTGGTTTGCCGAATACTGGATCGGCCGCAATACCCAGCGCGCGCTGGGCAGCGCCTGCCCGCCGGAGCCGACGCGGCTGGCTTCGATCGAGCCGCGGGCCGACGGCTGGTGGAACCCGGCGCTGGTGCCGCAAGCGGGCCGCCGCAGCGCGGCCGGCATGCCGGACTCCGCCGCCACGCGCGCCTGGCTGCTGGAGACGCTGGAGAGCACGGTGGACCTGCTGGACAAGGCAACCGACGAAGACGATGCGCTCTATTTTTACCGCCTCGCACTTTTTCATGAGGACATGGCGGGCGAGCAGCTGGTGGTGATGGCGCAGGCGCTGGGCGTTGACCTCAAGTTGGACCTTCCAGGCAGCATGCAGGTGCGCGATGCGCTGCTGGTGCCCGCAGGCCCCTGGCGCCTCGGCTGGGAAAAAGGCGGCTTCGTGTTTGACAACGAGCAGTGGGCGCATGTCGTGGATGTGCCCGAGTTCGAGATAGACGCCCATGCGGTGAGCTGGGCGCAGTACGTTGAATTCGTGGAAGACGGTGGCTATGACCGCGAGGAGTTCTGGCAGCCCCAGGGCTGGGACTGGCTGCAGGACAAGGCCGCCTCGGAAGGCCGGCGCGGGCCGCGCTATGTGGAGCAGATCGGCGGGGCGGGCGGGGCGGTGCTGCAGACCCGCTTTGGCAGGGACACGCGCATGGCCGGCGGGCAACCCGCCATGCACATGAGCTGGTGGGAGGCCGATGCCTGGTGCCGCTGGGCGGGCCGCCGCCTGCCGACGGAAGTCGAATGGGAAATGGCGGCGCACACTGCCGCCCGGCGCGGCATGCGCTGGGGCGATGTGCAGGAGTGGACCGCCACAACGCTGCGCGCCTGGCCCGGCTACAGCACGGGGCCATGGACAGGTTATTCGCTGCCCTGGCTGGGCCAGGCCAAGGTGTTGCGCGGCGCATCATTCGCCACGCGGGCGCGCATGAAGAGCCCGAAGTTCCGGGGCTTCGCGCTGCCGGGGCGCGACGAAGGCTTTGTCGGCTTCCGCTCCTGCGCAGCCTGAGTGCTCAGCCTGCTGCGGCTTTCTTGCGCCTGAAACTCCACCACGGCAGCACCTTGTGCATGGCCAGGATTTCACCGCTGCGCGAAGGCGCGTAACCCGCCAGCCCTGCCAGCTGCGCCTGCCATGCGGCGCCGGCAAGCACCTGCAGCAGCGCCAGCGTTGCCGGCTGTTCCAGCGCCGACTTGAGGCACACCAGGTAGTAGTTCTCCCGCACCAGCGGCACGAAGCCGAGGTTGCGTGCGTGTGCAGCCGTCTCCACGCCCAGGCCTGCATCCGCGCTGCCACCGGCCACGGCCTGGGCCACGGCACTGTGGGATGACTCCACCCGGTCGTGGCCGGCAATGTCCGCCGGCGCCATGCCGGCCTGCGCCATGAGTTCGTCAAGCAATACCCGCGTGCCGGTACCCAGCGGCCGGTTGGCGTAGCGTGCCCGTGTGCGCTGCAGCGCCTGCAGCGAGTCGATGCCCAGCGGGTTGCCGCGCGCGACGATCAGCCCCTGCGAGCGCTGCGCGAAGCCGATGATCTTGTGCAGCCCCGGCTGCAGCAAGGGCTTGTAGGTGCGCTCGGCCAGCGAGCCGGGCGCGGGATTCTCGCGCACATGGAAGCCCGCCATCACGCAGCGCCCTTCATTGAGCGCGCTGATGGCGTCCACGCTGCCGGTGAAGCGGATGTCCAGGTGCAGCTTCGCGGACGCTGCCGCATGCTCGCGCAGCTGCGCCAGCGCGTCGTCATGGCTGGCGTAGAAGGTAAGCACATGCAGGCTGTCGTCGAACGCCATCGCAAAAGCACGCTCCAGGTCTGCATGCAGGGCCTGGATCTGCGGCGCAAGCCCGGCCTGCGCCTGCCGCTCGGCCCACAGCAGCTTGTCGCCGAATTCGGTCAGGCGCGCGGGCTGGCCCTTGTCCCAGATGATCAGGCTGTGCCCGAGCGCCTGCTCCCAGCGCTTGAGCTCGCCCCAGACGTGGCGGTATGACAGCTGCAGCGCCTTGGCCGCGCCCGAGATCGAGCCTTGCTCGCGCACGGCGGTGAGCAGGTCCATCAGCGGATTGCGGATCAGCGAGTCCGGGCTGCGCCCGCCGCCCAGTGAATAGGAGAGTTCTACTTTGTGCACGGTCACGGAGTATGACGCAAGGCCGGCCCCGGTGTGGGCCGCTATGCACGGGAGTTCATAGCTCGCCTGTCCCGATGCGGGGGGATGCATTGCACGCTTAGGATGCATGCCAAGCATGAACACCTTCACCGAAAGCGCGAGCACAGCGCTGAACCTCCTCACAACTTTCGACCCCGTGCTGATGGCCATCGTCGGCCGTTCGCTGGGCGTCAGCGCCACGGCCTGCCTTCTGGCCTGCGGCTTTGGCCTGGTGCTCGGCGCCTGGATCGGCGTGGCGCGCTTTGCCGGGCGCGATGCGCTGCTCACGGTGCTCAACACCCTGCTGGCACTGCCGTCGGTCGTGGTCGGCCTGCTGGTGTACCTGATGCTGTCGCGCACCGGGCCGCTGGGCGGCCTGGGCTGGCTCTTCACTTTCAAGGCCATGGTGCTCGCCCAGGCGATTCTGGTGCTGCCGATGGTGACGGCGCTCACCCGCCAGGTGGTGGAAGACGCCGAGCGCGCCCATGGCGAGCAATTGCGTTCGCTGGGCGCGCGGCCGGTCGTGCGCAGCCTGCTGCTGGCCTGGGACGAACGCTATGCGCTGCTCACGGTGCTGATCGCATCGTTCGGCCGTGCGGTGTCGGAGGTCGGCGCGGTAATGATCGTCGGCGGCAACATCGATGGCTTCACCCGCGTCATGACCACCGCGATTGCGCTGGAAACCAGCAAGGGCGACCTGCCGCTGGCCCTGGCGCTCGGCTTCATCCTGCTGGCCGTGGTGCTGCTGCTCAATGCCGGCATCTCCGCCGTACGGCGCTGGCGAGAGCGGGTGGACGGCAGCGTCAGCCAGGTGACGCGGGGGCTGGTCGCATGACGCTGTTGTTTGACCTTCGTGATGCCGGCGTGCGCTTTGGACCGGTCCAGGCGATTGTTGCCGCCAACCTGGGTATCAGGCCAGGGGAATGCGTGGCGCTGGTCGGTGCCAACGGCAGCGGCAAGAGCACCTTTCTGCGCCTGCTGCATGGCCTGCTCCAGCCCGGCAGCGGCAGCATCGGGCGCGACGGCCAGGCCCGCCAGGCCATGCTGTTCCAGCGCCCCCACATGCTGCGCACGTCAGCAGCCAACAATGTGGCGCTCGGCCTCTGGCTGCGCGGCGTGCGCTGGCCCGATGCCCGCGTGCAGGCGGTTGCGGCGCTGGCCCGGGTGGGTCTCCAGGACATCGCCGCGCGCAATGCGCGCACTCTGTCGGGTGGGCAGCAGCAGCGCCTCGCGCTCGCACGGGCCTGGGCCCTGAAGCCTCAGGTGCTGCTGCTGGACGAGCCCACCGCCAGCCTTGACCCGCATGCCAAGCGCGAGGTCGAGGCGCTGATGGCGGAGTTCGCTGCCGGACCCGCGGGCACCGGCAACGGCATGACGATGGTCTTCAGCAGCCACAACCTGGGCCAGGTCAAGCGCCTGGCCAGCCGCGTGATTTACCTCGAGCAGGGACGCATCGTCGCAGACCTGCCGGTCCATGATTTTTTCAACGGGCCGCTGCCGGAGGCTGCCCAACTGTTCGTCAAAGGAGAATCCATATGAAGCCTGCAACCAGTTTCCTCCGCAAGCGGTTCCTGCGCTCCGTCGTCGCCATGGCGGCATCGGCCGTTGCCTTCGGCGCGGCGGCGCAGAACATCACCATGGCCTCCACCACCTCCACCGAGCAGTCGGGACTGTTCGGCTACCTGCTGCCGGAGTTCAGGAAGGCCAGCGGCATCGACATCAAGGTCGTGGCCGTGGGAACAGGACAGGCGCTGGACATGGGCCGCCGCGGCGATGCCGACGTGCTGTTCGTGCACGACCAGGCTGCCGAGGAAAAGATCGTGGCCGAGGGCTTCGCGGTCCGGCGCTTCCCGGTCATGTACAACGACTTCGTGCTGATCGGCCCGAAGGCCGACCCGGTCAAGGCCCAGGGCAAGGACATCGTGGAAGCGCTCAAGAAGCTGGGTGCCGCCAACGCCAGCTTCGTCTCGCGCGGCGACAAGAGCGGCACGCATGCGGCCGAGCTGCGCTACTGGACGCAGGCGGGCCTGGCCAATGCCAAGGGCACGGGCTACAGGGAATGCGGCTGTGGCATGGGCCCGGCGCTCAACATCGCGGCCTCCAGCGGCGGCTACGTGCTGGCCGACCGCGGCACCTGGCTCAACTTCAAGAACCGCGGCGACATGGTCATCCTGGTCGAGGGCGACACGAAGATGTTCAACCAGTACGGGGTGATGGTGGTCAACCCTGCAAGGCACCCGCACGTGAAAGCGGCGGACGCGCAGAAGTTTGTGGACTGGATCATTTCGCCGGTCGGCCAGAACGTGGTCGCGGGCTACAAGATCGGCGGCGAGCAGCTGTTCTTCCCGAACGCCACGAAGTAGCTAAATGGCACCATTTCGTGGGAGCCGTGGAACCATCCTTCGACGGGCTCAGGACGGGCCACTGGCTCCGCCCCCCAGTGGGGGGAGCGGCCGAAGGCCGGACGGGGGGCGTCCTTTCCTAGTCGAGGATCGCCACGCCCTTGACCTGCGCATGGACCGGCAGGCCTGGCGCGAGCCCGAGCGCATGGGCTGACTTCTTCGTCACCCGCGCCAGCAGGCGCGCGCCGCCGGCATCGAGTGCCACCATCATCTGCCCCGGGCTGTCATCCGCCAGGTCCACCACCGTGGCCGGGAAAATGTTCAGGATGGTCGTGCCCTCCTGGCGCGCCAGCGTCAGGCTCACATCGCGTGCCTGCAGCCGCAGCCGGACGCGCTGGCCAACCGGCCTTTCCCTGCCCTGGTTGGGCAGCTGCAGCCGTCCGCCGGCGAACACGAGGCTGCTCAACTCGTAGGTGCTGTCGTGCGCTTCGACCGTTGCCGCCAGCAACGCACCTGCGGCATCGCCATGGGCCAGCGGCAGGTCCAGCCGCGTCATCAGCGCGGCCGCATCACCTGTGGCAGTGACGCGGCCCGTGTCCATCAGCACCAGGTGGTCCGCCAGCCGCGCGACCTCATCGGGTGCATGGCTCACGTACAGCACCGGAATGTCCAGTTCATCATGCAGCCGCTCCAGCCAGGGCAGTATCTCGGCCTTGCGCTTCGCGTCCAGCGCGGCCAGCGGCTCGTCCAGCAGCAGCAGGCGCGGGCTGGTGGCCAGGGCCTGGGCAATCCCGGCACGCTGGCGCTCGCCGCCGGACAACGTGTCGGGCTTGCGGTCCATCAGGTGCGCGATGCCGAGGAGCCCGACGGCCTGCTCCACCGAGACGCGGCGTTCCGCTGCCGGGATGCGCTTCAGGCCGAACCCGATGTTGCCGCGCACGTCCAGGTGCGCGAACAGCGCGGCGTCCTGCGCCACATAGCCCAGCCGGCGCCGGTGCGTGGGCAGGAACACGCCGCTCGCATCGTCCTGCCAGACCTCGCCGTTGACCGACACACAGGACTGCGTGGCACGCTCCAGCCCGGCAATGGCGCGCAGCGTCGTCGTCTTGCCGCAGCCTGACGGGCCGAACAGCGCCGTGACGCCGCGCCCTGGCAAGTGCAGGTCAACATCCAGCGAGAAGCCGCTGCGGTCAATGCGCAGCTTGACGCGCAGGCCATCATGCATGCCCGCGCTCATTTGCGCCTTCCTGTCGGGTTGAGCAGGTACAGCGCCAGCAGCACCGCAAACGCAAACACCACCATGCCGGCCGCAAGCCAGTGCGCCTGCGCATATTCAAGCGCCTCGACATGATCGTAGATCTGCACCGACACCGTCCGCGTCCTGCCCGGGATGTTGCCGCCGATCATCAGCACCACGCCGAACTCGCCCACCGTGTGCGCAAAACCCATGACCGTGGCCGTCAGGTAGCCGGGCCGGGCCAGCGGCAGGACCACCGAGAAGAAGGTGTCCAGCGGCGAGGCGCGCAAGGTGGCTGCGGCCTCCAGCGGGCGCGAGCCTATGGCTTCGAAGGCATTCTGCAGCGGCTGCACCACGAAAGGCAGCGAATAGAACACCGAGCCAATCACCAGCCCGGTGAAGGTAAACGACAGCACGCCCAGGCCCATGGACTGCGTGAGTTGCCCCAGCGGCCCGTTCGGCCCCATCGCCACAAGCAGGTAGAAGCCCAGCACGGACGGCGGCAGCACCAGCGGCAGCGCCACGAGCGCGCCGGCCGGCCCCTTCCACCATGAGCGGGTGCGCGCCAGCCACCAGGCCAGCGGCGTGCCCAGCACCAGCAGGATCAGCGTGGTCAGGCCCGCCAGCTTCAGCGTCAGTGTGATCGCGCTCCAGGCGGCATCAAGGGGCATGTGGACGGGGTTTCAGAGTTCGTAGCCGAAGGAGCGTATCACCGCGCGCGCCTTGTCCGTCTTGAGGTAGCTGAGCAGCGCGGCGGCAGCGGCGTTGTCCTTGCCCCTGGTCAGCTGAACCGCATCCTGGCGGATGGGGCTGTGCAGGCTGGCCGGCACGATCCAGGCCGAGCCGCTCCTGAGCTTGCCGCCTTCATACACCTGCGACAGCGCGACAAAGCCCAGTTCCGCATTGCCGGTGGACACAAAGCTGAAGGCCTGGCCGATGCTCTCGCCCTGCACGAGTTTCGGCTCCAGCGTGGTGAAGACGCCGAGCTTCGTCATCACCTCGACGGCAGCGGCGCCATAGGGTGCGACCTTGGGCGCGGCGATGGCAATGTTCCTGAAGCTGCCTTTCTTCAGCACCTCGCCCCTGTCGTCCACCAGACCCGGCGTGGCCGACCACAGTGCGAGCTTGCCGGTGGCATAGGTGAAGCGTGTGCCGGCGACCGTGTCGCCTTCCTTCTCCAGCTTCATAGGGGTTTCGTCGTCGGCTGAAAGGAGCACCTCGAACGGCGCGCCGCTCTTGATCTGCGCATGGAACTTGCCGGTTGCGCCGAACGACAGCACCGCCTTGTGGCCCGTGTCTTTCTCGAAGTGGGCAGCAATGAGCTTCATCGGCGCCGTGAAGTTGGCTGCAACGGCAACCTGCACTTCGGCTGCCAGAACAGTGCCTGACGCGGTGCAGGCAACAAGTATTGCAAGCAGGCGCGGGAAACGGGTTCGCATGGCGTCCATCCTTCGTTATTCATTTATGGAATAGCGAAAGTCTAGCACCGCGCGATGCACACCGCTGGAGGCAAAATGCCGCATGACCAAAACAGTCTCCTGGGCCGGCGCGCTGGGCCATGCCTCCTCCGACAAGCGCATTGAAATCCTGCGCCTGATCGGGCAGGGCGGCTCGATCTCGCAGGCGGCGCGCGAGGCCGGGGTGAGCTACAAGGCGGCCTGGCAGGCGATCGACACACTGACCAACCTGGCCGGCGTGGCGCTGGTGGAACGTGTGGTGGGTGGTGCCGGTGGCGGTGGCGCGCGCATCACGCCGGCCGGGCTGCGACTGCTGGAGGCAGCAGACAAGGTGGAGGGCGCGCGCCGGCAGGTGCTTGCCAACCTCCAGCCGGGGGGTGGGGCAGGCACAGGGCAGCTGTCCGGCATCGCGCAACTTTCGGTGCGTACCAGCATGCGCAACCAGTTACCGTGCACCGTGAAGATGCTTGAAGGCAGCGGCCAGATCGTGCGTGTGCACCTGCTGCTGGCCGATGGCGGCGTCCTGGTCTCGCGCATCACCCGTGAAAGCGCCGAACTGCTGGCGCTGCACCAGGGGCAGCCGGTGCTCGCGCTTTGCAAGGCCACGGCGGTAAGCGTCGAGCCTGAGGCGAACCCCAAGGCGTCCAGAAAATCAAGGTCGGCCAACCTGCTGCCTGGCCGCGCCACGCGCGTCTCGCGCAGCGAGAGCGAAGACGAGGTGTCATTGGCGCTGGGCTCGGGCCTGCAGCTTGTCGGCTTCGCACCAGCCCAGAGCGGCATCCGGGTGCGATCGCGGGTGGTCGCGCGGCTGGAGGAGTCGGCTGTCGTGGTCGCGCTGGCGGGTTGAACAACGACTGCATCGCCTCGGTCCGAGGTGGTTTCATCGCATCATTTGGCCAACAGGCCTAGTTCTTCGGACAGAAGGACGCACAAATGTTCCTCAAATAATCGGCCGTGCCAACAGGGCTGATTGCAAGGAGGAACAAAGCATGAACAAGAACCTGCATCGCATCATCTTCAACAAATCGCGTGGCGAGCGCATGGTCGTGGCTGAAACAGCCACCACGCATGGCGCCCCGGCCACAGGTGAATCCGCTCCGGGAAGCTGCGCATCGCTCTCCCTTGCCGCATGTACGGCCGCGCTCTCCGTGGTGGCCTTTGGTGTCCTCGTGCTGTTCGCACCGGCTTATGCCCAGATCAAGGCCGACCCCAGCGCCCCTTCCAGCCAGCGCCCGGTCATCCTTGTTGCCCCCAACGGCGTGCCGGTCATCAACATCCAGACACCGTCTGCAGCAGGCATCTCCCGCAACACCTACAGCCAGATGGATGTGCAGCGCCCTGGCGCCATCCTGAACAACAGCCGCACCAATGTGCAGAGCCAGCTAGGCGGCTTCATTCAAGGCAACCCGTACCTGGCCACAGGCAGCGCCAGAGCCATCCTGAACGAAGTCAACAGCGCCAACCCCACGCTGCTCAAGGGCCCGGTGGAAGTCGCAGGGCAGAAGGCAGACGTCATCATCGCCAATCCGGCCGGCATCAAGGTGGACGGCAGCACCTTCATCAATGCGGCCAACGTCGTGCTCACAACCGGCACCCCGCAGCTGTCCGGCCAGGGCAGCCTGGAGAGCTACCGGGTCGTCCAGGGAACATTCAGCGTCGAAGGCCTGGGCCTGGACACGCGCACGGCCACCACCACCCAGATCCTGGCGCGGGCAGCCGAGATCAATGCAGGTCTGTGGGCCAACTACCTGAAGATGACCCTGGGGGCCAACGACATCAATGCGGCAGATCCGTCCAACCCGATACCGATCACTGCGCCGGCCGACATCCCCAAACCCCGGTTCATGCTGGACGTTGCGGCCATAGGTGGCATGTATGCGGGCCACATCTTCCTCGTGGGTAGCGAACATGGTCTTGGCGTCAACAACTCCGGGCTCATGAAGGCGGCCGATGGCAAGCTCATCCTGCTGTCCAATGGCAAGCTGCTCAACTCGGCGCTGCTGGAAGCGGGCGATGAGGCGCTGATCCGGGCCGAGAGCATCACCAACGCAAGCGCGCAGGCCTGGATCGCCGCGCAGAAGAACGTCAGCCTGAGCGCAGGGGCCGGCGGCATCACCAACAGCGGCACGGTGTACGCCGGCGGCAATGCCAGCCTGGCCACGCAAGGCCGCATCGGCAGCACAGGCGCCATCGTCGCGCAGGGCGGCGCTGTCGCGCTGGCGGCTGGCGAACTGCACAACACGGGCGGCTACATCGGCGCGCAGGGTGCGATCACCGGCACTGCGGGAGCAGTCCACAACACCCAGGGCGGACAGGTCATCGGTGAGTCCATCGCGTTCACCACCGGCGGCTGGTTCAACAGAGGCGGGCAGGTGCAGGCCTTGGGCGACATCACCCTGACCGCCGGCTCCGGCGGCATTGACAACACCGCCGGCCTCATCCGCAGCGCCGGCGCGATCAGCCTCACGGCGGCCGGCGTCGCCAACAGCAACACCGGCAGCACGAACCAGGGCATTGAAGGCAAAGACGTTTCAATCACCGCCGCCACCCTGGGCAACGACAGCGGCGCCATCCGTGCCCACCGCAACGCCACCTTCACGATCGGCAACGCGCTGCACAACAGCGCAGGCCTGCTCAGCGCCGGCAACACCCTGGCGGTACAGGGCGGCGCGCTGGCCCTCACCAACGCAGCCGGCACATTGATCGCAGGCCAGGCCGCCGGCATCACCGCGCACAGCCTCACAGGCGCTGGCCAACTCCTGTCCAAAGGCACGCTGGTCCTCAACCTGGCAGGCGACTACAGCCACACCGGCGAGCTCACCGCCAATGGCGACGCCCGCGTCAGCATCGCAGGCGAGCTCACCAACAGCGGCAAGCTGCAATCCGGCGCCACGCTCAGCGTCACGGCCGGCGACCTGTACAACACCGCTTCCGGCGAAATCTCGGGCGCTGTCACCAAGGTCACGACCACCGGCCAGTTGACCAACCGGGGCCTGATCGACGGCCTGGACACCCGCATCGATGCCGCCTCGGTCATGAACATCGGCACCGGCCGGATCTACGGCGACCGGCTGGGTATCGCCGCCGGCACGCTCAGCAACGACGCAGAAGCGATTGAAGTCATCACCACCGCTGCCACCATCGCCGCCCGCGATCGCCTGGACATCGGGGTTGGCTCGCTCATCAACCGCGAACATGCCCTCATCTTCAGCGGCGGCGACATGGTCCTCGGTGGTGCGCTGGACACGCAAGGCAAGGCCACAGGCAGTGCCAGTTCAATCGTCAACAGCTCCGCCGCCATCGAAGCACTGGGCAGCCTGACGATCACCTCGCACAGCCTGCTCAACAACAACGCCCACTACAGCGCCACAGAACAGACAGGCGGAACGGGCCGCGTCATCCAGCATGCCGAGACCGGTGGCGCGCGCCTGGCCGCTGCCGAAGTCCGCCTGTGCGACGCCAACGGCTGCCTCCCTGCAGACAACCTCACCTGGCCGGGAGCGAGCGAGTACCGCAAACTGCTGCTGCCCTCGGCTGAATTCCCCTTTGCGCCCCTGGCGGCCTACTACAGCAGCATTCCCGGCTACAGCCGCCCCGTGGAGGACACGACCTGCCAGCCGGATAGCCTGGGCCTCAATTGCAGCGCGGCGCCTGCCGGCCAATGGTATGGCGCTGCCGACCCGATCTGGACGGCCTTCGGCGTCGCCCCCTACACCGTGCCACGCCCCCCCATGGCTGCAGACAACAACTGTGCCTTGCTGGGCCAGCACTGCTTCGTGGGCGTGGCCGGCTACTCGCCGGGTATTGACCAGTACGTGAGCTTTGAACGTGCCATCTCGCAGGCCGATGTGGACGAGTGGAGCCGCGTGCGCGCCTGGATGGTGCCCCATGAAGCGGCGCACGCGGCGCTGGACGCGCGCCTCACGCAATTCAGGGCCAGCATCCAGGCGCGCCTGCGCCAGAACTGGGACTGGTGGGACTACAGCGAAACCAGCACCACCCAGGTGCTGGCCAGCAGCGACCCTGGCAGCATCCGGTCGGGCGGCGCGATGACGTTGGCTATCGGAGGCGCAGCCACCAACCGCATGAGCCGCATCATCGCGGGCGGCACGCTCAGCCTCACCGGCGTGGCGGTTGCCAATGAAAGTGCCGACGGCGCCAGCCGCACCGTGCAGACCGGCGAGGCGGTACACACCTACAAAAAAACCAGGTGCGGGGACTTCTGCAACGGGGATGACCGCACCTACGACCGCGCGCTGTACAACGCAGAGGTACTTGGCAGCGTGCCGCTTGCCCTTGCCGTGACCCAAGGCAGCACCGGCCAAGCCCCGGGGACCGCTGCACCCGGCGCCGTCGTACTGCCCACTGTCAGTCATGCCATCACCCAGGTCCCTGCAGCAGGCCAGGTCTTCGTGCGCACCGTGCCGCCCGACTGGGGCGCAGGCGCCAGCAGCCTGTTTCGCGTAGCGCCGAACCCGCAGGCCGGCTACTTCATCGAGACCGACCCGAGGTTCACCAACTACCGCATCTGGCTCACCTCGGACTACCTGCTCGATGCACTCGGCATCAAGCCTGGCGAGACAGCCAAGCGCCTGGGCGATGGCTTCATTGAGCAGCGAATGATCCGCGAGCAGGTGGCCCAGCTCACCGGCCACCGCTTCCTGGGCGACTTCACAAATGATGACGCGCAGTACCGCGCGCTGATGGAGTCCGGCGCCACCTTTGCAAAGGAATGGAGCCTGCGCCCAGGCATTGCGCTGACGGCCACGCAGATGGCGCAGCTCACCAGCGACATCGTCTGGCTGGTGGAGCAGGACGTGACGCTGCCAGACGGCAGGACCGTCAAGGCGCTGGTGCCACAGGTCTATGCACGCGTCAGGGATGGCGACCTGAGCCCGGGCGGGGCTTTGCTGGCTGGCCATGACGTGAAGATCGACCTGGCGGGGGACATGGTCAACAGCGGCACCGTGCTGGGCCGAAGCGTCGTGAGCCTTACCGCACAGAACCTGCAGAACCTGGGCGGGTCGATTGGCGCCAGCCATGTCAATGTCAAGGCGCAGCAGGACCTGAACGTGATTGGCGGCCAGATCACCGCCGCCTCCAGCCTGATCGCACAGGCCGGGCGTGACCTGACCGTACAGAGCACGACCCGAAGCACCGACACAAAGACGGGCGCAGGCACATCCAGCCGTACTGCGATCGAACGCGTCGCTGGACTGTATGTCACGGCAGACAAAGGCTTGCTGGTAGCCACTGCCGGGCGCGACGCCAACATCATCGCCGGTGTCATCGCCAACTCAGGCCAGGACGGCACCACCCTCATCCGCGCCGGGAACAACCTGAACCTTGGCGCTGTCAAGACAGCATCCGCCGATTCAGCCGCCTGGCGCGAGAAGAACACGCGCACGGAGAGCAGCAGCGCCGACATCGGCAGCCAGATCCAGGCTGCCGGCAAAGTCAACCTGGAAGCCGGCAACGACCTCAACGCAAAAGCCGCCACCGTAAGCGCAGGGGGAGCCCTCACCGTTACCGCCGGGCGCGACGTGAACCTGCAGGCTGGCGTTTCCAGCAACAAGGTGGATGAAGCCCACCGCTACAGCAGCCGCAGCCTGTTCAGCAGCAGCACCACGACCACGCAGGACAGCACGAACCAGTCTGGCAGCGTCGCCTCCAGCATGAGCGGCGCCACGGTAGCTGTGCAGGCCGGCCGCGATATTAGCGTGCAAGGGTCCGCCGCCATCAGCGACAGCGGCACCACGCTCACCGCCGGCAATAACGTCAGCATCGAAGCGGCGACCACCAGCACCAACACTGCGCACCGCATGGACCAGAAGAAGTCCGGCCTCTTCGGCAGCAGCGGCGGCTTTGGCATCACCCTGGGCAGCCAGCAGCAAAGCACCGACACCCAGACCCAAAGCACTGGCGCCGCAGCCAGCACCATCGGCGCCGTTACCGGCGATGTGGTCATCCGCGCAGGAGGCATGTACATCCAGACCGGCAGTGACATCGCCGCGCCGGGCGGCGATGTGGACATCAAGGGTAAAGACACGAAGATCATCGAAGCCCGTGAAACCAGCACCACAAGCACCGAGCAGCGGTTCAGGCAAAGCGGCATCAGCGTCGGCATCTCCAGCCCGCTCATCACCGCCGCGCAAACGGTAGGCCAGATGGCCAGCGCCGCGGGCAACACCGACGACGCCCGCATGAAAGCACTGGCCGTCGCCAGTGCTGCCTGGCCCTGAAGAACAACGCCGCCGACATCAGCAAGGCCGCCAAAGCCCTGGCGGACGGCGACCTCAAGGGCGCGGGCTCCCTGTCAGTGAGCATCGGCAGCAGCAAGAGCCAAAGCAACACCACCAGCACCAGCGACACCGCCAAAGAAAGCACGGTCATCGCAGGCGGCAACGTCACCATCCGCGCCACCGGGGCGGGCACAGATACGGGGGAAATCAGCAACGTCCTGATCCGCGGCAGCAAGTTGCAGGCCGGCAACACCCTCACCCTCGATGCAGACAACCAAGTCCTGCTCCAGGCCGCCAGAAACGAGGCCACTCGCAAATCCGATGAGAAGAGCAGTTCCGCCTCCATAGGCGTGAGCATCGGCGCCAGCGGCTTGGGCGTGACAGTGTCCGGCAGCACCAGCCGTGGCCATGCCGACGGCCAGGATGTGTACTTCAGCAATACACAGGCACAGGGCAACACCGTCGTCCTGAAGAGTGGCGGGGATACCGACATCAGCGGCGCAGTCGTCAGGGGCAACACCGTCAAGGCTGACATAGGCGGCAACCTGACGATAGAGAGCAAGCAGGACACCAGCACTTACAAGGAGCAAAGCAAAAGCGCGGGCGGCAGCCTGACCATAGGAGCCGGGCTGGGCGGCAGCGTCAGCGCCGGCAGGACCAGCATTGACAGCACCTACGCCAGCGTGAAGGAGCAAAGCGGCATCCGGGCTGGGGATGGCGGCTTCCAGGTGGAGGTGAAGGGCAGGACGAACCTCATCGGAGGAGCGATCACCAGCACCAGCAAGGCGGTGGAGGAGGGGAGGAACCAGTTTGAGAGCAAGGAGGGTGTTTCGCTCAGTGATGTGCACAACAGCGCAAGCTACAGCGCCAAAGGTGCCAGTGTTGGCGCAAGCCTTGGCAGCGGCTCCAGTCCGGATGGAAAGAGCATCCCTGGCGGCAGTTTCGGTGCAGGCCAAGACAGCGGTAACGCAAGCAGCACGACACAGGCGGCCATCAGCGGCATCGCCGGAAACAAGGACGCACGCACCGGTGACGCCGAGGCAGGCATCCAGCCGATCTTTAACCCGCAGAAGGTCAAGGATGAAGTGAATGCGCGGGTGGCGATCACCGCTGAATTCGGCAAGAACGCCGCAAAGGCCTGGGCCGACTATGCCAAGGGCAAGCTTGAAGACCTGAAAGAGCAGACCCGGGAAGCCGCCAGGACCGGCGACAACGAAAAGGCCAGGGAACTATTCGACGAAGCGAAGAAATGGGATGAAGGCGGTGAGTACCGGATTGCCGGTCACATAGTCTTGGGAGCACTGGCTGGTGGCATAGGTGGGGCGGCGGGGGCAGTGGCCAGTGCAGCGGTGATGCCTGCGATTGGCAATGCCATTGACAACGCAGACCTGCCGGATGCGGTCAAACAAGGCCTGGGCATGGTGGCGTCGGCCACGCTCGGCGCCGTCGTAGGCGGCACGGCTGGGGCGGCAACTTCGTTCAATGTGGATACGAACAACCGGCAGTTGCATCCGGCGGAAAAGCAAATGATCTCGAAGCTGGCAGCGGAAAAGGCCAGGCAACAATGCGCGGGGAGCGCTCAATGCGAGGCCAGGTCGGCCACCTACTGGACTGACTTGATGGAAAGGGCTGCGCTGAGCCTGGTCGACGACGAAGCCTATTCAAGGAATCTGGGCTACATGGCAGGACTTGCCCAGACGGTTGTTCAGCAGGGCAGTGAAGGCGCCATGGGATCCCTACAGAACTACCTTGCGGACTACCAGATTGCACAGGCAATGATTGCCGCGCGAGCTGGTCAAGTCATCTCGGTCAATGGACAGATCGCGATGAGCCAGGGATCGGCGCAAACATGGTTCGGCGCGACAGACCTCCAGCGAGCGGATCCGATGGGCAATGTCAACTTTTTCAATCCCAAGGGTTCGATAGTTCCAAACGTTGGTAGCCGGGACGCTGACAGACTGGAGAGATTCGCAGCCCAAAGCGGTGCAGTTCAACCCGTGTATCCCGTTGAAGAACTTCTGGTGGGGGGCGCCGCAGGAGGCAAGATCGCTTCGGCTGCGGGCAAGGCAATCGGCGAGCTGGACTTGTTCTTCGCGGGAGTCGTCACACCCACGAAAGCGGGTACGGTCAATGCCGGCAAAGTTTCAAGCGAAGGGCTGACTGTAAAGCTGTCCGCAGCAGAACAATCCGCATTACGAGCAATCGACGCCACACCCAATGTGCAAGTCCAGGGGATGCTACGTGAAATCGTGTCCGACAGCTATTTTCAGCGCAACGGTTATAAGGCACTAGACGGGAAGTGCGGGAGTGGAAATTGCTTTGACGGTGTTTATATCAAGGGCGATAAGATCTACATCGTCGAGGTCAAGCCGCTGAATGCGGACGGGACAATCAAGTTGTCAGGAGCGTCGGATAACCTCCCCGCGCAAATGACAGAGGGGTGGATTACTGACGCTGCCAAGAGGCTGCTGAACGGATCGCCTGCTCAGCGAGAAGCGGGTGAAAAAATTCTGCAGGCGCTGAGGGGAGAGGGTGGAACTCTTGTCAAAGTGGTGACTGGAGTCAACGCCAAGAACATGACCATACTAAAACTCAACTAGAGAAACTCAATGGAGATTCATGGTGTTGAGGCCGCCCGTCACCAGGCGGCCATCGCTAACGAAGATATTGCCGCACTGAGCGACAAGATTCGCTTCAGAAGAAATCCTATCAGGCTTGCGACGTGTTACTCGCACTTGGGTATAGATCATGTTTCTCTCGCAGTTCACGCCTTTTTTGTGGAAGGAGATATCCATCGGTTCAAGCAGAACATGCATGTGGCAAGTCTCCTAAAGATTGCTGCGGTTGAGACAGAAAGTTACCAGCGCTTCACGGTCGGCGATGAGATCTTCTGCGCGTTGTTGTCTGACAACCCGGTTGTTATTGACAGTGTTGCACGCTTGGAGCCCAGGTACTTTATCGAAGGCCGTTCTAACCCCCTTCATTCTGAGTTTCGCGTTCATATGTACCAACTTGCCATCCTTGGTGACTACGAACAACTGCAGGTAAAGATTGAGCGGCTTGCAAAGAATGGTCGAAAAAAAGACCGTGAACTGCCCACTCTGCGCAAAGATTTTTTCAGCCTGCTAATGGATGGCGACAAGCAGGGCCTCGAAGAACTGATTTCCCGAGATGCACTCGTGAAGAGCAAGGATGTATTGACAGAAGACTTCATGTGCTTCCAAGGCGCCATCGAAGCCAAGATCTGCTGGATGAAGGGGATTCAGGTTCAGATCGTCAGTCCGCTCCTCCCCATGGCCCTGATGCCACTCCAGCCACTTGATCACTACGACGACGTCTACGACTTCCTGGCGCCGGGCTATGTGCCGCCCAAGGTCGGATGGCTGGAGCGTTTGCGCTATCAACTCAAGGAGCGCGCTCAATTCAAGGAATCAACAAAACGGGCTCTTGAAGCCAACAACAAGAGATGAACGATGGCGATAGATTCGGTGCGAATCACCTCATTGCAGTGACATACGAGTCAATAGTACTAGCAGAACTTGCACTAGGCTACCGACTTCCTGAGCAGCTACGCCAGTTTTACATTGAGCTTGGTTATGGGTTCATCACCCGTGGACAGCGGGGCCAAACAAGTTCTGTGAATCGGATTTGCCATCCTCAAGAGCTATACGAAATTGTCGCTGGAACATTTGAAGGGCTGCTTCCGGATTTTGAACTGCAACCCGCCACTCTGCCATTTTTTGAGCGAGATACGAGTTTGTTTTTGTGTTTACGGCCTGAAAGCGATCAACCCATTGCCGTCCACTGGATGTGGGGCGGCAAGATTTGCGATTCCCTCGTTGATTTCTTCCAGCGTCTCGTTGAAGACCCGGACTGGTTTAATCCGCTGGCGTAAAGATTTGCGCTGCACGGCGCGATATTCGCAAGGTTACCCAGGCCTTCATCACTTGGTCCCCCGCGGACTCCCCAGCTTCCGATACACCGTAGCCCGGCTGATCCCCAGCGCCCGCGCCGCCTGCATCACATTGCCCTTGGCATCATCAACCGCCTTGCGGATCAGCTCGATTTCCATGTCCTTGAGCGGCAGCCGGCGCTCGGTCGCGCGCCGGGCAACGGCACGGTCCTGTTCATGGCCGGGGGTCTGCGGCAGCGCATGCAGGCGCAGGCCTGACCACAGCGGCACTTCCAGCGGGGTGTCGTCGCCCAGGGCCTGGCGCCGTCCGCCGTCAAACAGCATTTCCCATGGCATGGCGAACAGCTCGCTGCTGTGCACCGCTGCAGCGCCGGGGGCGGCGGCCGCAGCCAGCGGCGACATCATCTGCCGCGCGGTCTGGTTGGCGCCGGTGACCCAGCCGTCGGCGTCCAGGCAGACCAGGCCGTCGGCATCGTCGCCCAGCGCCCGGCCCGGCCAGTTCAGGCGCACCAGCAGCTTGTGCGGGCGGCTGAGCGTCAGGGCGTTCTCGATGCTGCGGGCTGACTGGGTGACCAGGTGCTTGAGCTCCGGCCGCTCGGAGGCTTCAATGCCCGTCAGGTCCAGCATGCCGACGCAGCGGCCGTCCGGCCCGAACAGCGGCGCGCCGGCGCAGCTGTAAACGCTGGTGTCGTTGAAGAAATGCTCGCCGCGGTGCAGCCATACCGGCTTGAGTTCCGTGAGCGCGGCACCGATGGCGCTGGTGCCCACGCTGCCCTCCGACAGGTCCACGCCCACGCGCGTGATCAGCTGCGCGCGGCGGTCGCTGCGGTCCACCGGGCCATTCACGTCAATGACGATGCCCTGCGCGTCGGTCAGGATGGCGAAGTAGCGGGTGTTGGCAATGGCCCGGCCCAGTTTGTCGAGCACTGGGCGGGCGGCCTGCACCAGCGTGTGGTTGGCCTCCTCGGTGCGGCGCAGCGCCTGCTGCGGGATCACATCAAATGCCACCCGCTGGTCCGGCCGCTGGCCGGCCGCCAGGCACCGGCGCCAGGAGCGTTCGATCCAGGCGCTGTCAAACCATGAATCGACCATGCTCTGCGTCATCGAGCGGCCTTCCTGCATGACGGCCTGGCGGGCCTGCTCGATCAGCTGCAGGCGCTGGTCGGCGGGAGAGGTGAGCGCTGGGTTCATGGCGGGCAGGGGGTTGTGGGTGCGTCGGATTCCCATGATTTCACCACCATTGTTCCATTTTGAGAATATCGTGCTGCGGCGGCCCGGGATCAGGGTTTAGCCTAGGGTCCGGCAGGCGGCGCGGTTCAACAATTTGCAGGCCCCACAACGCAAGCGGCCGGATGCTGGCCATTCCTGACAACAAGGAGACTCGACTCATGCAAGTACAACTCAAAGTCAACGGCAAAGCCGCCACCATTGACGTCGCCCCCAACACGCTTCTGGTGCAAGCCATCCGCGAGCACCTGCACCTGACCGGCACGCACGTCGGCTGCGACACTGCCCAGTGCGGCGCCTGCACGGTGCACCTGAACGGCCGGGCCATCAAGTCGTGCAACACGCTGGCCGTGCAGCACAACGGCGCCGAGATCACCACCATCGAGGGCCTGGCCCAGGCCGACGGCACCATGCACCCGATGCAGGCCGCCTTCAAGGAATGCCACGGCCTGCAATGCGGCTTCTGCACCACCGGCATGGTCATGAGCGCAGTGGACCTGTGCAAAAACCACCCCAAGGCCGGCGAGACCGAGATCCGCGAGCTGCTCGAGGGCAACATCTGCCGCTGCACCGGCTACCAGAACATCGTCAAGGCTGTCCAGTTGGGTCAGACCAACATGGCCGCCGCCTGATCACTCAAACAAGGAGAACATCATGGGTGCATCAGACTTCTCGAACCTCCCCCACATCGGCGAATCGCTCAAGCGCAAGGAAGACTACCGCTTCCTCACCGGCGCGGGCAACTACACCGACGATATCAACCTCACCAACCAGCGCTATGCCGTGTTCGTGCGCTCGCCGCATGCGCATGCGGCCATCAGGAGCATCGACCTGAGCAAGGCCAAGGCCATGCCCGGCGTGGTCGAAATCTTCACTGGCAAGGACGTTGAAGGCAAGATGGGCGGGCTGCCCTGCGGCTGGCTCATCACCAGCACCGACGGCACGCCGATGAAGGAGCCGCCTCACCCCATCCTGGCCCAGGGCAAGGTTCGCTATGTCGGCGACCATGTGGCCATGGTGGTGGCCCACACCACCGAGCAGGCAAAGAACGCCGCCGAAGCGGTGGAGGTGGACTACGACGTGCTGCCCGCCGTGGTGCGGGTGACCGATGCCGCCAAGGCCACCGCGCTGCATGAAGCCGCGCCCGACAACCACTGCTACAAGTGGGCCATCGGTGACAAGGGCCAGGTGGACGCTGTCTTTGCCAAGGCGGCGCGCATCACCAAACTGGACCTGACGAACAATCGGCTGGTGCCCAACGCCATGGAACCGCGCGCGGCCATTGGCTCGTACAGCCGGGCCAATGATGAATACACCCTGTATGTGTCCAACCAGAACCCGCACGTCGAACGCCTGCTGATGACAGCCTTTGTGCTGGGCCTGCCCGAGCACAAGGTGCGGGTGATTGCGCCCGACGTGGGCGGCGGCTTTGGCTCCAAGATCTACCTGTACGCCGAAGACGTGTGCCTGACCTGGGCCGCCAAGCAACTCAACTGCAGCATCAAGTGGACGGCCGACCGAAGCGAGGCTTTCCTGTCTGACGCCCATGGCCGCGACCATGTGAGCCATGCGGAAATGGCGATGGACGAGAACGGCAAGTTCCTGGCTATGCGCGTGCACACCGACGCCAACCTCGGCGCCTACCTGTCCACCTTCTCGACGGCCGTGCCGACCATCCTGTACGCCACGCTGCTCGCAGGCCAGTACACCTGCCCACAGATCTATGTGGAAGTGGATGCCTGGTTCACCAATACCGCGCCGGTGGACGCCTACCGCGGGGCAGGGCGCCCCGAGGCCACCTACCTGCTGGAGCGCCTGGTGTCGCGCTGCGCCTGGGAGCTGGGCATCGGTCAGGATGAAATCCGCAAACGCAACTTCATCAACAGCTGGCCCTACCAGACGCCGGTCGCGTTGCAGTACGACGTGGGCGACTACCTGGGCTGCATGACCAAGGCCGAGCAGATGGCCGATGTGGCCGGCTTTGCCGCACGCAGGAAAGCCAGCGAGGCAAAAGGCCTCAGGCGCGGCATTGGCTACAGCAGCTATATCGAGGCTTGCGGCATCGCGCCGTCGAACATTGCAGGTGCGCTCGGCGCGCGTGCCGGCCTGTTTGAGTGCGGCGAGGTGCGGGTGCACCCGACTGGCAGCGTGACGGTCTTCACCGGCTCGCACAGCCATGGCCAGGGCCATGAAACCACCTTCGCGCAGGTCGTGGCTGCAAGGCTCGGCATTGCGGTGGAAGCGGTAGACATTGTTCACGGCGACACCGGCCGGGTGCCCTTCGGCATGGGCACTTATGGCTCGCGCTCCATCAGTGTTGGTGGCGCAGCCATCATGAAGGCGCTGGACAAGATCGAGACCAAGGCCAAGAAGATCGCGGCCCACTTGATGGAAGCCAGCGATGCCGACGTGGAGTTCGCAGGCGGCGAGTTCACCGTGAAGGGCACTGACAAGAAAGTGACCTTTGGCCAGGTGGCGTTGACGGCCTATGTGCCGCACAACTACCCGCTGGACAAGCTGGAGCCCGGCCTGAACGAGACAGCGTTCTACGACCCGACCAACTTCACCTTCCCCGCCGGCACCTACATCTGCGAGGTTGAAATCGACCCTGCCACCGGCACGACGCGGGTGGACAGGTTCACTGCGGTGGACGACTTCGGCACCATCATCAACCCGATGATCGTCGAGGGCCAGGTCCATGGCGGTCTGGTCCAGGGCATCGGACAGGCTTTGCTGGAAAACTGCGTGTACGACCCCGAGACCGGGCAGTTGCTGACAGGCAGCTTCATGGACTACGCCATGCCCCGTGCCGACGACTTCCCGATGTTCAACATCGGTACCGTCTGCACGCCTTGTACCCACAACCCGCTGGGCACCAAGGGCTGCGGTGAGGCAGGGGCCATTGGCTCACCACCGGCGGTGATCAACGCCGTCCTCGACGCGCTCAAGCCCCTGGGCGTGACGGAGTTCGACATGCCCGCATCGCCAAGCCGCGTGTGGGAAGCCATTCAGGCGGCGAAGTAACACAACAAGAAGGAGAACAATAATGTACGCATTCACATTCGAACGTCCTTCCACCGCAGCCGACGCCGCCAACCTGGCAGCCGGCGGCGCCAAGGTGCTGGCCGGCGGCCAGACGCTGCTGGCTTCCATGAAACTGCGCCTGTCGGACCCCGGCAAGCTGGTGGACCTGGCTGCCATTCCCGGCCTCAGCGGCGTGAAGAAAGAGGGCAACAGCCTCGTCATCGGCGCCATGACGCGCCATGTGGACGTGGCCAGCAATGCCGACGTCAAGGCTTCCATCCCGGCGCTGGCCGACCTGGCCTCGCACATCGGCGACCGCCAGGTGCGCGCCATGGGCACGCTGGGCGGCTCGGTGGCCAACAACGACCCTTCCGCCTGCTACCCGAGCGCCGTGCTGGCGCTGGGCGCCACGGTGCACACCACGCAGCGCAAGATCCCGGCGGACGAGTACTTCCAGGGCATGTTCACCACGGCGCTGAAAGAAGACGAGCTCATCACGGCCATCAGCTTCCCCATCCCGAAGAAGGCCGCCTACATGAAGTTCAAGCAGCCGGCCTCGCGCTTTGCGCTGATCGGCGTCTTCGTGGCCCAGACCGACAGTGGTGTGCGGGTGGCCGTGACGGGCGGCGGCAACGGCGTGTTCCGGCACAAGGGCCTGGAAGATGCGCTGGGCAAGAGCTTTACTGCTGACGCCGCAGCCGGTGTGAAGATCGACGCGTCGGACCTGAGCAGTGACATCCACGCATCGGCGGCCTACCGCGCCAACCTCATCAGTGTGCAGACACAACGGGCGGTTGCCAAAGCGCTGGGCTGAAAGGGCCCGGCAGGTTGACAGGTACGTGTCATTGCGGGCTTGACCCGCAATCCATTCCGGCTTGAAGATGAATTGCCTCAACGCCACCATGGATCCCGGATCAAGTCCGGGATGACATGCAGTGTCCGGGATGACAATAGAGCATTGACCCACAGGACTTCATGATCACACCCGCACATTCCGCACCCTTTTCCAGCATCGACGAACTGATGCACGGACTGGAGGGTGTGGGCTATTTCGCCGACAGGCGCCTGGCCACGGCCGTGTTCCTCGCGCTCAAGCTCCAGCGCCCGCTGCTGCTCGAAGGCGAGCCGGGCGTTGGCAAGACGGAGCTGGCCAAGGCGCTGTCGGCCGTGCTGGGCCGGCAGCTGTTGCGGCTGCAGTGCTACGACGGCCTGGAGCAGCGCGAAGCCCTGTATGAATGGAACTACGCCGCCCAGCTGCTGCACATGCGCGCCGCCGAGACACGTGGCGCCGACGGCAGTGGCGTGCATGTGGCCGCCACTGCAGACCAGATCGAGCGTGAGGTGTACCAGGACCGCTACCTGATCCGCCGCCCGCTGCTGCAGGCGCTGCAAACCCCCGAGCCCGGCGCGGTGCTGCTCATCGACGAGGTGGACCGCGCCGACGAGCCCTTCGAGGCTTTCCTGCTGGAGTACCTGGGCGAGTACCAGGTGAGCATTCCCGAGATCGGCACCGTGCGCGCACGGGCGATGCCGGTGACCATCCTCACCAGCAACCGCACCCGCGAGCTGAACGACGCCGTCAAGCGCCGCTGCCTCTACCACTGGCTGGACTACCCTGAACGCGATCGCGAGCTGGCCATCGTTCAGGCCCAGGTGCCGCAAGCCAGTGCGGCGCTGGCGCAGCAGGTGGCGCACTTTGTGGGCCGGCTGCGCAGCCAGCCTTTTGCCAATGCCTTCCAGCGTGCGCCCGGCATCGCCGAGAGCGTGGACTGGGCCAAGGCGCTCGTCGCACTGGACACGCTGGTGGTTGACCCCGAAGTGGTGGCCGACACCGCCGGCATCCTGTTCAAGCAGCGTGAAGACGTAGCCGCGCTCACGCGTGATTTCGCGGCAGACCTCCTGAAGCCCGAAGAAGAGGCCGCGGCGTAGCAACGCCCGGAGCATCATGCAACTCGGGGATAGTCGTACAGGCAAGCTCGCCGACAACATCACCGGCTTCGGCAGGGCGTTGCGCCGCGCCGGCGTGCGTACCGACAGCGCGCGCATCAGCCTCGCGCAGCAGGCCGCATTGCTGGTTGGTGTCGGCAGCAAACCCGACCTCAGCGCAGCGCTGGAATCTGTCCTCGTCAGCCGCGAAGCCGACCGCATGGTGTTCCGCGAACTGTTTGACGTGTACTTCCGTGACCCGCAGATGGCCAACAAGCTGCTCGCGCAACTGCTGCCCAGTGCCGAGGGCAAGGCCGAGCCGTCCAAACGGCGCCCTCGCGTGCGCGAAGCCCTGTCACCGCAAAAGGCCTTCGGCCAGGCCAAGCCCAGGCAAGAAGACCAGAAGGTCGATTTTGATGCCGCGATGACGGCCAGCGACATGCAACTCCTGAAGCATGCCGACTTCAACGCCCTAAGCGGCAGCGAATACCGTCTGGTGGAGCGCCTGGCGCGCGACATTGCGCTGCCCATGCCGGACGTGCCCTCACGCCGCACGCGGCCTGGCTCTCGCGGCGCGCGCATCCACTGGCCGGGCGTCATGCACCATGCCTCGCGCACGGGTGGCGAGCTCATGCGCCTGCCGCGCCTGACGCGGCGCGAGCAGCCGCTGCCGCTGCTGGTACTGGTGGACGTGTCCGGCTCGATGGAGCGTTATGCGCGCCTGCTGCTGGCCTTTTTGCATGCGGCCACCCGCGGCCACCAGCGGCGCGATGTGTTCGCATTTGGCACGCACCTCACCGACCTCACGCAGGCTTTCAAGGTGGCCGACACTGACGAGATGCTCGCAGCGGCCAGCCACCTGATCGAAGACTTTGCCGGCGGCACCCGCCTGGGCGAGTCGCTGGCCACGCTGCGCGAACAGCATGCGCGGCGCCTGGTGGGCCGGCGCACGCTGGTGCTCATCATCACCGACGGGCTGGACACGGGAGAGCCGGAAGACCTTGGCAAGGAACTCGCCTGGCTGCGCCTGCATGCCCGGCGCATCCTCTGGCTCAACCCGTTGCTGCGCTTTGACGGCTACAGCCCGCTGGCGCGTGGCGCAGCCGTGATGCACAGGCATGCGCACGGCATGCTGGCGGTGCACAATCTGAGCCGCCTGGAAGACTTGGCTGCCAGCCTTGCGGCCGTGATGAAACGATAGACAGAAACACATATTCAAGGAATACCAACATGGACATGCAAGCCAGCCGGCAACTCGCCGTGACGCAGCAACAGGCCTGGGACGCGCTCAACGACCCCGAAGTCCTCAAGCGCTGCATTCCGGGCTGCGACAAGGTCGAGGCCACGGGCGAGAACCAGTATGCCGTGGGCGTGTCGGTCAAGATCGGCCCGGTGTCGGCCAAGTTCGCCGGCAAGATCACCTTGAGCGACATCGTGCCGCCGCAGAGCTACACCATCACCTTCGACGGGCAGGGTGGCGCGGCAGGCTTTGGCAAGGGCAATGCAAAGGTCACGCTCACGCCTCAGGGCACAGGTTGCGAACTCGGCTATGTGGTGCATGCATCGGTAGGCGGCAAGATCGCCCAGCTCGGCCAGCGCCTGATAGATGGCGCGGCCAAGGGCATGGCCGAAGACTTCTTCAAGCGGTTTGACGAAGAGATGCAGCGCCAGCACCCCGGGGCGTATGCGGCAAAGGCCGAGGCGGATGCGGCGGCAGGCCTGCCGCCTGCGGCCGTGGAACCCGCCCCGAACGCCGGCATGCCCGCCTGGGCCTGGGTTGCGGGCGCGGTGGTTGTCGCAGTGGTGGCATTCCTCGTGCTGCGCTGAGTTTGCAGGCAGCCGGACCAGGAGAACAGACATGGAAAATCTTGACGTGATGGTGTTGCGGACACTGCGTGACTGGCGGCTTTCGGGCAGGCGCGCGCTGCTGGCCACCGTGGTGCGCACCTGGGGTTCATCGCCCCGGCCCATCGGCTCCATCATGGCGCTGTGTGAAGACGGCGCGGTGGTTGGCTCGGTGTCTGGCGGCTGTATTGAGGACGACCTGATCTACCGGTTTACCCAGGCCTACTCAGGCAAGGACGGCCACAACCAGATCCCGTCCGGCCCACCGGGCTTCGTCAAGTACGGCATCACGGCGGACGAGGCGCACCGCTTCGGCCTGCCTTGCGGCGGCACGCTGGAACTGCTGCTGGAATACGATCCTGATGCTGAAAGCCTGAGCCAGCTCGTCAAGGCGCTGGAAGCCGGCCAGCTGATGCGCCGCACTGTGCGCCTGGCCGATGGCGCCGTGACCCAGGCAGCGGCCACCACGCCCGAAGAGCTCAGCGTGTCTGACACGGCGCTGGTCAATACCTTCGGCCCCGAATACCGCATGCTGCTGATCGGCGCCGGGCAGCTCACCGAGTACCTCGCCACCATGGCGCTCTTCAGCGGCTTTGCGGTGACGGTGTGCGACCCGCGTGAGGAATACCGCGGCGCCTGGTCGGTGGCCGGCGCCACGGTGGTATCCGACATGCCCGACGATGTGGTGCTGGCCTTCAGGCCCGACCGCCGCAGCTGTGTCGTCGCGCTCACGCATGACCCGAAGCTTGATGACCTGGCGCTGCTCGAGGCGCTGAAGACTGACGCCTTCTACGTTGGTGCCATCGGTTCGCGCCGCAACAACGAGATCCGCCACAACCGGATGGTCGAGCACTTCGACCAGACTGAGGAAACCCTGGCCCGGCTGCGCGGCCCCATCGGCATCTACATCGGCAGCAAGACACCGCCGGAGATCGCGGTCAGCGTCATGGCGGAAATCCTCGCGGTGAAGAACGGCGTGACGCTGCCGCGCGACATGGACGTGGCCCAGGCCAAGAACGACCGTGCGGTGGTGCCCAACGACCCCGGCGAGCTGGTCTGCGCACCGCGGCGCTAGGAGAAATATGTCATTCCGGGCTCGACCCGGAATCCACTCGGCATCCGACGCAGTCTCATCGGCTCGCCAGAACAGCCCGCGTCACTTCCGCAAACCCCATGCCGCGTTCCCCGTGAGTCACGTAGCGCGGCAGGCACCGCAACTGCGCCTCAAACCGCCGTATGTTCGCCACCCCCACGCTTGTGGGGAAGAACCCGAACATCAACTCGTCATTCGTTGAGTCCCCCACATAGACCCAGCGCTCCTTCTCTGCATCCAGGTCGCGGCCAAACAGCGAACGCACGATCCAGCGCGCGCCCTCCAGCTTGTTGTGCCCGCCGAACCAGGCATTGATGTGGATGCTGCTCACGGTGGCATTCATGCCCTCGGCGCGCATGATGCGCACCGCCTCGTCAATGGCCGCCTGCGGCAGGTGGGTGAACTCGCTGTGGTCAATGGCGATGTCGGTCTCGCGCCCCAGCGAGTCCGTGGCCAGCTGCGTGCCCGGCACCTCGCGCAGCACGCGCTGCGCCACCTGCTGCATGCGCGTGAAGTTGCGTTCGCGCGTGGCGGCATCCTGCTGATAGAGCCTGTCCAGGCCATCAGCAGCATCCGTGTCGCGGCGCAAGGCCACCGCCCCGTTCTCCGCCACGATGGCGTCCACAGGCCATTGCCGCGCAAACGGCACGCTCCAGCCCACCGGCCGGCCGGTGATGGGGATGACATGCAGGCCGGCGGCCTTCAGGCCGGCCAGTGCGGCCAGCGCATCAGGCGTGATCGCACCTTCGGTGGTGAGTGTGTCATCTATGTCGGTGAGAACCCCAACCAGGCTGTGGCCAAGGCGGGAGGGCAGGGGGAGCATGGCCTGTGAAGTCATGCCGGATTATCCCCGGGGCTTGACGGCCGCCCGGCAGCCAAACCTATAATCGGGCTACAGGTGCTAAGGGGCGCCTGCCCGCTCAAGAGGCTCTCACCCTTCATCGTCATTCTTTCGCTTGACAGTGTTTTCTGCTTCGTTGGCCATTCGCGGGAAAGGCCTTCAACGAAACCAGGAGTCCTGTCATGGCATTTCCAGACACTTTCAAATCCCTCGCCGTCCCGGTGCCGCCATGAGCGCGCCGCTGACCGAGCTGAAGACGCGCGCGCGGCTGATGCTCAATGCCGCAAAGCGCGATCAATCTACTGCGGGCGCACCGCAGGCAGAGCACGGCGCAGAGCTGCGCCTTCGCGACTGCCTGAACCGGGCCGCGCGGGACGCGGGCTTCACCCACTGGGACCACGCACGCCGCATCCTCGGCGGGCTCGCCGCACCGGCGGACGACATGGGTACGTTCTGGCACGCGCCTGCATGCCATGCGCTGCTGAACGCCTGGTTCACCGATGCAGACAGGGCGCGCACAGCGCTGGCCGCCACCCGTGGCAGCTTCCTGCTGCCGTACAAGCGCCAGTTCGTCGTGACGCAGGACCAGTACATCCGCGAGATGGGGCTGGACCCTGCCGACCCGGCATGGGCCCTGCTGCGGCGCGACCTGGTGGCCGGCTATGGCAGCCCGGCCTGGGCCGAACTTGCCGCGCGCAGGCTCAAGGCGCCCCGGAACACCTTCCACCAATGAACATGCAACCAGCAAACGGACACATCATGGACACGAATTTTCCAGTCACGCCAGACGCGGCCACAAGCCGTCAGGCCACACAGCGCGAACTCAAGCGGCAATACAAGGAGGTACCACCGCCCATGGGCGTGTTTGTCATCCGCAACCGCGCCAGCCAGCGCATCTACATCGGGGCCAGCACCAATGTGCAGGGCGCCATCAACCGCGCCAGGTTTGACCTGCAGCGCAAGGGCCACCGCAATGCGCCGCTGCAGGCAGACTGGCTCGCTTGCGGCGAGGCCGGCTTCAGCCTTGAAGTGCTGGACACCGTCAAGCTGCGCGACGACCCGGCGTTTGACCCCAGGGCCGAGCTCGAGTCGCTGCTGGCACTGTGGCGCGAAGAACTCGGCTGCGACACCACGAACGGCAATTGCTACAACCCCGAAGGAGCCCGCCCATGAATACCCGCGCCATCGACCTGTGCCTCAAGCTCAACCAGGCGCAGGCCACACTCACCCTCAGGCTGGACGAGGAACTCGGCACGCTGCACGGCATCAGCCTGAGCGACTTCATCGTGCTGCACAGCCTGGCCCGCGCCGAAGGGGGCCGCCTGCCGGTCAGCGGCCTGGTGCGCCCGCTGGGCGTGCAGCAGTCCGCCGTGGTGCGGCAGCTCATACCGCTGGAGAAGACCGGCCACATCAGCCGCGACCGCGAGCCCGCGGAGGATGGCAAACGTTACGTCACCATCCGTCCGTCGGCACGCCGCGTGCTGCACGAGGCGCTCAGCACGGCGGAGATGGTGTGCACCGAAGCGCTATGGGATCTTGCGCCGGGCGACCTGCCGCGGCTGGAGTCTGCACTGTCGGCCATCGGCGCCGGCGACATGCATGCCGGTGCCGGCGCAGAAACACGCGAGGCCGCTGCAGCCTACTTGTAGTAAGCCTCCACCTTGCCCTTGAGCTTGATCAGCAGCGGGTGGCCCTTGCGGTCCACCGTCTTGCCGGCAGGCACCTTGACCCAGCCTTCGCTGATGCAGTACTCCTCCACGTCGTGGCGGTCCTTGCCGTTGAAGCGGATGCCGATGTCGTGCTCGAACACGGCAGCCACATGGTGCGGGCTGCGCGGGTCGGCGGACAAGTGATCGGGCAGGTCGGGCTTGCCGCTGGCAGCGGAGCCGGAAGGGGCGGCTTGGATGGCGTCGTTCATGGGAGTTACCGGTTAGCTTGGAAGTTGGGCTGATTTTCCATGATTGGCGCCAGCCACCTGTGCGACGCCTGTCGCTATCGCAAGCCCGACCCCCGACACAACCTCAAACCAGATGGTCAGGTTTGTCGCCAGTGTGTGCTCGGAGCACAGCGCCAGCGTGTAGTGGCCCAGGCCATCCAGGCCCATGGCGCCATAGGCAGCCAGCAGCGCTGCGCCCGCCGCATGCCAGCCAAGCCGCAGGACCAGCAGGCCGGCGACGCCAAGGCTGGAGACGGCGAGCCAGGCCAGGTAAACCTGCTCACGGGTCAGCCATGCGGGCATGTTCGGGTAGAACGCGATGTATTCGGCGTTGTGGGCAAAGTGGGTGAGGCTGGCCACAAAGTACAAGGCCAGGAGGACCCAGACGTATCTGGGCAGGAGCGGCGAGGTGAGGGGGATGTGCATCGGGTACCGGACAGGGGGTGTTCGTGGTGCTGCCGCTTCACTGGCTCCGCAAGCGGGCAACTGCGGCCCGCAGCAACAGCCGCGAGTACAGCCGGTGAAACCCCAGCAGCGCGGTGAACGCAAAGCCCATGCTGCTGTGGCCGGTGGTTTTGTTGACCTTGGGCACCACGGCCGAGCCGAAGTACAGGCGGGTGGCCGGCCCGGCGGACGTTGCATCGCTCGCCGCCGTCATGAGCCATGACTTGGTCCGGCCGGTGAAGTCGCCGAGCAGCAACTGGTCGTCGCTCCTGCCCTCGACCCGCCATGCGGCGAATGTGGATGCGGAGCCTTCGGCAAGCCGCTTCACATCGCCATCGGTCGATGGCCGCCTGGCCAGCAGCGACAGGATCACGCGCTCGAGCTTGAACAGGCGCGTGGTGTAGAACGCCTCGACGAACGCTGCCTGCGACACCGTGCCTGGCATGTCTGCCTGGTAGCAGTCCGCATAGCCGCCTCCTGCCGCATGGCGTTGAAGGAGCGCGGCAGCGGGAAGGGTGCATGGGCGGACTGTGTGCATGGCGGTGTTCCCCGGTTCTGGCTGCTCAGGCTAACTGCGCAAGCATGAGATGGAAGGTGTTGCGCAATTCCACTTTCCGGAAACCACATGACTCATACATGCGGATGGCGGGGTTCTGCGGATGCACCGTGAGCGAGACCTGCTTGTAGCCCACATGGCGTGCCGCCTCCAGTGCTGCCATCATGAGCGGCCGGCCATGGCCCTTGCCCTGGTACGGCGGCATGAGGGCGATGCCCAGCTGGGGTGTCTGCGCATCCACGGAGGCCAGGCCGACGCCGGCCGGCAGCAGGCGCATCCAGCAGGCACCTGCGTCAACGCCGGCCACCCGGGCGACGACGCCCACGTCGCCAGGCTGGCCCCAGTCCTGGGCATAGATGCGGACGCCGGGCTCCTGAAGAATCGCGATGGGGCGCAGGCCGGCGGGTGGCGGGTCCCACAGCGCAACGTGCAGCCAGTTCCAGAGTTGGGGCTGGTCGCTCGCAGCCAGCACGCGGAATGTTGGCAGCACGGTATCAGCGGCGGGGTTGACCATGAGCCTACCCGGGAATCTCCGGCTCCACCAGCCGCATGAGCGATGCGAGCGACTCCTGCCACCCCAGATAGCACTGCTCAAGCGGGATCACGTCGGGAATGCCTTCCTGCACAGCGGTCATCTCGGTCCCGCAGGACACGGCTTTCAGCGTGATGGTTGTCTGCATCCGGCCCGGCAGGTTCGGGTCGTCAAATGTTGCGCTGTAGCGGATGCGCTCGTGCGGCACCAGCTCAAGGTACTCCCCGCCGAAGGAGTGGCTGTTGCCGCTGGTGAAGTTGGTGAATGACATCCTGTAGGTGCCGCCCACCCGCGCGTCCATCTGGTGCACCCTGGCGGTGAAGCCATTGGGCGGCAGCCACCTGGCAAATGCGTCGGCATCCAGGAAGGCACGGTAGATGCGTTCCGCCGGGGCCGTGATGACGCGGTGGATGCGAATGGTGTTGTCAGACATGCTTGTTCCTTGGAGCAGAGGACAGCCCTCTGGTTGCACGACGATCGGCAACAGCGATTTTCGACATCATTGTGCAGGAAGCGTCACCACCGGAAGCCTGAGGTCAAACGCAATCGCCACCAGCCGTGTCCCGGCAATCACCACAAAGCCCAGCGCAAAAGCCGCTGGTGTCGGTACCTTCACTGCACGCAGCATCAGGTAAACCACGATGCCAAGAATGGCTGCCGAGGCATAGATGTCTGCCCGCAGGATCAGTGGTACCTTGGCGGTGAGCACGTCGCGGATCATGCCGCCGCCTGTGCCGGTGAGCGTGCCCATCAGGACGACGACCAGCCTGCGGCAGTGGGCGGCTTCGGCCAGTTGCGCGCCTGACATGGCGAACACGGCCAGGCCCAGCGCGTCGGCGATCAGCAGGGCGTTGTGGGGTATGGGCAGGAACTGCGTCCAGGCGACGGTGAGCGCCGTGGCGAAGATGATGACCAGCAGCGGCCTGGAGTCGTGCATCCAGAAAATCGGGTGGCGGTTCATGAGCAGGTCGCGCACCGTGCCGCCTCCCACGGCAGTGATGGACGCCAGCACCAGAATGCCCAGCAGGTCCAGCTGCGCAGAAATGGCGGCCAGCGCGCCGCTGGCTGCGAATACGGCAACGCCGGCGAGGTCGAGGATGTAGAGAACCATGCAGGGAATTTTCCTGCACGCAGGTTACCAAAACCCGCGCGCATTCATTCAGGATGGCCTGAATGATTGCCGCATCAGCATCATCCAGCGCCTGGTCCGCTTCGCCAGGCGGCGCTTGAGGACCGTCAGCAGGCGCCATTGCCGCGTCGCCTTCACATGCGCGATGACGGCATCCTTCCAGGCCTTCCAGCGCAGGTAGAGCGCGGCAAACCATGGCAGCTGCATCAGCGTCGGATGGGTGAGGGTAAACAGCCGCGCCACAATGGCCGTGCCCAGCACTTTGGCCGCAGCAATGACCGCAATGCCGAGGAAGGCGTGGCCCTGGCTCAGCCAGTACAGGGCGAGCAGCTTGACCGGAAACAGCACAATGGCGGGCAGCGCAAAGGCCAGCAGTGCTGCATAGGGCGGCAGGCGGACGATGAGCCGTTCGATCAGCCCCCAGAGCGGAAGCCGCGCCATGCGGCCCAGGAAGCGCGACAGCGGCTCCCAGCCCCACTCCTCGAAGATCAGCACCAGCGCCACCAGGGGCACGAGTGTGGCGTTCAGCAAGCGGCTGGGAAGGCTTTTCCGGTTGGGCATCGGGTGCCAGTGTGCGCGAAAAATCAGCGCGCCAGCAAAAGCCCCACGCTCTTGAGGCCAACATACGTCAGCACCAGCGACCCGGCCACATGCAGCAGGGCTGTGCCGAGCGCCAACGCAAACCTGTCCTGTTGCAGCATCAGCACGACCTCGGCCGAGAAGCTGGAGAAGGTGGTCAGGCCGCCCAGAAAGCCGGTGATGATCGCCAGCCGCCACACCGGGTCGATCTCGGGCATGGCCTGGAACAGGGCAATGGCGACGCCGATGAAGTAGCCGCCAATCAGGTTGGCCGCCAGCGTGCCCCAGGGAATCACGCCGCCCGGCGTGAGCCACAAGCCGAGGCCCCAGCGGGCCAGCGCGCCCAGGCTGGCCCCGATGCAGATGGCGATGGCGGAAAGCACCCGCTACTTTTCCTTGCCCATTACCAGGTCGGGCAGGATGGTGACGATCTGCGGAAACACGGTGATGAGCACGATGCACACTACCAGGCAGCCGAAGAAGGGCAGGGCGGCGCGGGCGATGGTGTTGCTGTCCTTGCCCGTCATGTTCTGCAGCACGAAGAGGTTGAAGCCCACCGGCGGGGTGACTTCGGCGATTTCAACCAGCAGGATGATGAAGATGCCGAACCAGATCAGGTCAAAGCCGGCCTTCTGGATCATCGGCAGCACCACGGCGCTGGTCAGCACGATCATGCTGATGCCGTCCAGCGCCGTGCCGAGGATCAGGTAGATGACGGTGAGCGCACCGATGAGTGCCAGCGGCGACAGCTGCATCGCGCTGACCCACTCGGCCAGCTCGCGCGGGATGCCGGTGAAGGCCATGGTCTTGGTCAGGAAGGCAGCGCCGGCCAGGATGAACATGATCATGCAGCTGGTGCGCGTCGTGCCCATCAGGCCGTCCCAGAAGTTCTGCCAGGTGAGCGAACGGCTGGCGGCGGCAATGACCAGCGAGCCGAGCACGCCATAAGCTGCGCACTCGGTGGCCGTGGCCCAGCCCGCCACCAGCACCCAGACAATGAAGAGGATGAGCAGGCCGCAGGGGATGAGGCTGCCCGAGGCCTTGAGCTTCTGCGCAAACGTCATTTCCGGCTCTGGCGGCGGGACCCTGGACGGATTGCGCAGGCTCCACCAGCCGATATAGCCCGAGAACAGCAGCATCAGCAAAAAGCCGGGGATGAAGCCGGCCAGGAAGATGCGGATGATGGACGCGTCTGCCGCCACCGCATAGACCACCATGGTGATCGACGGAGGGATCAAGATGCCCAGCGTGCCGGCCGTGGCCAGCGAGCCGAGCGTGAGGTTCTGGTCGTAGCCGCGGCGGTTGAGTTCAGGCAGGGCCACCTTGGCAATCGTCGCGCAGGTTGCGGCCGACGAGCCCGACACCGAGCCGAAGATGCCGCAGCCCAGGATGGTGGTGTGCATCAGCCGGCCCGGCACCTTGTTGAGCCAGGGCGCCAGGCCCGAGAACATCTGCTCCGACAGGCGCGTGCGGAACAGGATTTCCCCCATCCAGATGAACAGCGGCAGCGCCGCCAGCTCCCACGAGGCATTCGACTCCCAGAAGGCCGAGAACAGGTTCTTGCCCGGCATGGTGGTGGTGAAGAAGGCCTGGCCTATCCAGCCGACGATGGCCAGCGTCATGGCAATCCACACGCCGCCGGACAGTAGCAGCAGCATGATGAGAAGGAGGAGGCCTCCGATGGCGAGCAGGCTCATGGGTTCCTAGAGGTCTTCGGAGTAGTCGCCGCGCGCATGGCGCTCTTCGACCATGCGCACATAGGTCGGCTTGCCGCCCGAGAGCACGATATAGAGTTCGTCCAGCACGGCCAGCAGCAGCAGGGCGGAGCCGATGACAAAGCTGGTCTGCGGTATCCAGATTGGGATGACGACCATGCCGCCGGCCATTTCCTTGAACTCCCAGCTTTCCCAGGTGAACTTCGCGGCCCACCAGGCCAGGTAGCCGACGGCCAGGGCCGCGATGATGAGCGATACGACCTCAAAAGTGCGGCGCGTGCGCTCGTTCATTTTTTCCAGCAGCAGGGTGACGCGCACGAAGTCGCCGTGCTTGAAGGCATGCGACATGGCAAAGAACGATGCCGCCGCGCAGCACCAGGCCACGATGTCGTTGAAGCCGCCCACGCGCCACCCCGCCCACCGGCCAATGGAGGCCGTGATCATCAGCACAAAGATGGCAAGCACGAACAGGGCGGCGATGCGCCCCGTCCATTCGAACAGCCCGTCCAGCAAACGCCGCATGCAGGCTTACTTGCGGTAGGTATCCACCGCGGCCTTGCCGTCGGCGCCGGCCTTGGCCAGCCAGTCGCTCAGCATGGTGTCGCCGACTTTCTTCAGGTCGGTGCGCAGCTGGGCCGTGGGCTGGATGATGTTCATGCCCTTGCCCTTGAGCTGCTCGAGGTACCAGCCGTTCTTCTCCTCGCTGACCTTCCAGCCGCGGACCTCTGCCTCGGCGGCGGCCTTGAGCACGGCGTCCTGGGTCGGCTTGTCCAGCGCATTGAAGGCGGCCATGTTCACGATGACGGCATTCTTGGGCAGCCAGGCCTCGGTGTTGTACCAGTTCTTGATGTGCTCATAGACCTTGGAGTCGAAGCCGGTGGAGCCGGAGGACATGAAGGAGTCCACGACGCCCGTGGCCAAGGCCTGCGAGAGTTCGGCGGCCTGCACCGTGACTGGCTGTGCGCCAACCAGTTCTGCGATCTTTGCGGTAGCCGGACTGTAAGCGCGCCACTTCAGGCCTTTCATGTCGGCCACGGAGTTGATCGATTTGTTGGCATAGACGCCTTGTGGGGGCCATGCCACGGCGAACAGCAGCTTCATGTTCTGGGCACCCAGCACCCTTTCCAGAGCAGGCTTTTGTGCCGTGTAGAGCTTCATCGAGTCCTTGTAGCCGGTCGCGAGGAAAGGAACACCGTCAAGGCCGAAGAGGGCGTTCTCGTTTTCGTAGTTGACCAGCAGGATCTCGCCGATCTGGGCCTGGCCGCCTTGCACGGCGCGCTTGATTTCGGGCGCCTTGAACAGCGAGGCGTTGGCATGCACCTGGATCTTGAGCTTGCCGCCGGTGGCCTTTTCCACGTCGGCTGCAAACTGGCTCAGGTTTTCAGTGTGGAAGTTGGTGGCCGGGTAGGCTGCCGGCAGGTCCCACTTGGTTTGCGCAAAGGCGGAAACGCCCAGCGTCAGGGCGGCCACGATCAATCCGGGTTTGAAATTCATGATCTCTCCAGCAGAATGTGAAAAAGGCGTGTTGAAAATGAGTGAAGCTGACAGCATAAATGCAATTCCCGGGCCAGAAGCTTCGGCTTTTCCCTCACCGGCGCCCGCCGGGCTTGGCTTTCTCGGCATCGTGATGCTGGATACGCGGTTTCCGCGTCCCGCGGGCGACATCGGGCATCCGGACACATTCGGTGCCCTCGGCATCCCGACCGACCTGAACACGATCCGCGGCATCTGGCCTGACAAGGTGGTGCAGTCGGCTGCCGGGCTGCGTGCCGGGCGCGTTGTGCCGGGCTTCGTGTCAGTCGTCCGTAAGCTTGAACGCAGCGGCGCCCGCGCCATCACCACCAGCTGCGGCTTTCTCGTGCTGCTGCAGAAAGAGCTGCAGGCCGCCGTGAAGGTGCCGGTCATCACCTCCAGCCTGATGCAGCTGCCGCGGCTCTTGAAGCAAGAGAAACAGGTCGGTGTTCTCACCATCAGTTCTTCCAGCCTCGGCAGCGAGCACCTGCGCGCCGCCGGCGTACCACGCGAGCGACTGGCCGATGTGCTGGTGCAGGGCGTGGACCCGAGGGGCGAGTTCGCCAGCCGCATCCTGGGCAACCAGCCGGAGATGGACCTGGAGAAGGCCCGGGCAGATGTGGTGGCCGCCGCCGTGGCGCTCCGGCAGCGCGCGCCCGAACTGCGCTCGGTTGTGCTTGAATGCACCAATATGCCGCCTTACCGAGATGCCATCGAACTGGCCACCGGCCTGAAGACTTTCTCGCTGATCAACGACGAGCGGCTGCTGCGGCCGTGGCGCACCTCATGAACCTCCCGGTCTGCCAATGAACCTCCAGGACTGTGAATGAACCTCCGGTTCGTCGAAGCCTTCTACTGGGTCGCCTCGCTCAAGAGCGTGACGCGCGCTGCGGACAAGCTGTTCCTCACCCAGTCCGCCATGTCCAGCCGCATCGCGGCACTGGAGGAGGAGCTGGGCGTGCTGCTGCTGGACAGGCGTGACAAGCAGTTCCGCCTGACGGTGGCGGGCCAGCGCTTCCTGACCTATGCGCAACGGTTGCTGGAGATGCAGCGCGAGATCAAGTCCGAGATGGGCTCGGGCACGCCGCAGGCCATCGTGATGCGGATCGGCGCGATCGAGTCGGTGCTGCATTCCTGGCTGATCCCGTGGATCGAGAAGCTGCGCACCGAACACCCGGCGCTGGAGCTGGAGCTCACGGTGGAAACCACACCCATCCTGATGGAGCAGGTGCGCCGCGGCACGCAGGACCTGGTGTTTGCCGCCATGCCCGCGCCGGCCGACGGCGTGCGCAGCCGGGCGCTGCCGTTCATGGAGATGGTGTTCATGGGTAATGCCTCCGTGCACCGCAAGCGGCGCTACACGCTGGCGGACTTCGAGGGCATCGAGATCATGACCTTCCAGCGCGGCTCGCAGCCGCATGTCGCGCTGCTGGATGTCTTCAGGCAGGCCAGGGTGGAGCCGCCGCGTGTGCACACCATCTCGTCCATCTCGGCCATGGTGCAGCTGGTGCAGGGCGGCTTTGGCGTGGCCACGCTGCCGCGCAAGGCGGTGCAGCGGCTCATGACCTTCCCGGACCTCAAGCAGCTCAGCTGCGACGTGGCACTGCAGCCGCTGCCCATCCATGCCAGCTACCGAACCGACCCGTCCACCTTTGCGGTGGAGACGCTGGTGCAGTCGGCGCTGGCATTCGTCGATGCGCAGCCGGGTGGCAAAGCTGGATCGGCAGGGGCATCGCGCACGGTTTCGAAGCGCCGCACCGCTTCGTGAGCCCTTGATGCCCCGCTTTGGAGCATCGAAAAAATCGATGACGTGAGCGGAAAATTTTGAATTTGCCGGAGCTTATACCCTCGCCCACAATCCGCCCAACGTCATCAGGTTGTCATTTTTTGCAACAGGACGAGTTGGAAGAACACCGGAAGGATTGGCAGTGGCATCAGTTTCAGAATCGGCGCAGGAAGTCTTCGGGCCCCAGGGCATGCAGGATGCGCGGCATGTGCGCCGCCTGATCCGCCAGGGCCTGTGGACCTCGCACACCAGCGGCCTGGCTGACGAGCATGTGCAGGGCAATGTCGTCATCCTGCCCGAGGCATTGGCCGGCGATTTCCTGCGCTACTGCCAGCGCAACCCCAAGCCCTGCCCGGTGCTGGCTGTGTCCGAGCCCGGTCACGCCATGCTGCCCGCGCTGGGCGAGGACATCGACATCTGCACCGACGTCCCGCGCTACCGCGTGTGGCGCCACGGCGAGCTGGTGGAGGAGCCCTGCGACATCACGCCGCTGTGGCGCAACGACCTGGTCACCTTTGTCATCGGTTGCTCGTTCTCGTTCGAGCAGGCGTTGATGGAGGCCGGCCTGCCGCTGCGCCATGTGGAGCAGGGAAAAAACGTCGCCATGTTCCGCACCAGTGTGCCCACAGAGTCCGCCGGCCCGTTCAGCGGCCCGCTGGTGGTGACGATGCGGCCAATGCGCGCGGCAGATGTCATCCGCGCCGTGCAGGTGACTTCGCGCTTTCCCAATGTGCATGGTGCGCCGGTTCACATTGGCGACCCGTCACTCATCGGCATCAGCGACCTGTCAAGGCCCGACTACGGCGATGCGGTGGACGTGATGCCCGATGAAATCCCGGTGTTCTGGGCTTGCGGTGTCACGCCGCAGGCCGCCATACGCCAGGCCCGCCCCGATTTCTGCATCACCCACGCCCCCGGCGCGATGCTGATTACCGACCTTCTCAACAACCAGCTTGCCAGCTTTTAAACCAAGGAGCTTTTCCGATGAAGAAACTCACCACCAGCCTCGGCGCCTTTGCGCTCGTCGGCCTGTTCACAATGCCCGCGATGGCCCAGACCAAGTGGGACCTGCCGTCCGGCTATGGCGCCAACACCTTCCAGGTGCAGAACCTGCAGGCCTTTGCCGATGGCGTGGACAAGGCCTCGGGCGGCAAGCTGAAGATCGCGATCCACCCGAACGCCTCGCTGTTCAAGGCCAACGAAATCAAGCGCGCCGTGCAGTCGGCGCAGGTGTCGGCCGGCGAGTTCATCCTGTCGGGCGCGTCCAACGAGGCACCCGTGTTCGGCATCGACTCCATCCCTTTCCTCGCCACCAGCTATGCCGATGCGAAGAAGCTTGACGATGCTTCGCGCGCCCTGCTGGTGAAGACGCTGGCCGCCCAGGGCATCAAGCTGCTGTACACCGTGCCATGGCCGCCGCAGAGCCTGTACTCCGCCAAGCCGGTCGCGGCGCTGAAGGATTTGAGCCGCACCAAGATGCGGGCCTACAACCCGGCCACCTCCTACATAGCCACCGCAGTCGGCGCGCAGCCCGTGACCATCCAGCTGGCGGAACTGCCGGCGGCGCTGGCCACAGGCGGTGTGGACAACTTCCTCACGTCCAGCGCCAGCGGTGTGGACAGCAAGCTGTATGAGAGCGTGAAGTACTTCTACGGCGTTGCGGCGTGGCTTCCGCGCAATGCGGTGGTGGTGAACCAGAAGGCCTTTGAGTCGCTGGACAAGGCTACGCAGGATGTGGTGCTGCAGCAGGCCGCTGCGTCGGAGCAGCGCGGCTGGAAGCTCAGCGAGCAGAAAGACAGCGAGTACATCAAGGAGCTGGGCGCCAGGGGCATGAATGTGGATGTGAATGCCTCGGGCCTGAAGAACGAGCTCAAGGCCATCGGCGAGCGCATGACGGCCGACTGGATCAAGCTGGCAGGCGACGACGGCAAGGCCGTCATCGACAGCTTCCACCGCAAGTGAGATGGCCATGCCCGCCAACACCGGCACCCTTGACGCGATGGACGACGCCATGACCCCTGCGGCAGAGCCAGGCACCGTGCGCCGCGCGCTCGACTTTGCCTACGACGCAGCCGGTGACGTGGGGGCCGCCTGCATCGCCCTCATCTGTGTGCTGATGATCGTGCAGACGCTGGGGCGGCAGTTCGGCTTTCCCACGGGCGCCATCAATGACGTGGTCGCCTGGCTGTGCGCGGCTGCCGCGTTCCTCACGATGGCCCATGCCTTCAAGCATGGCGACTTCGTGCGGGTCACGCTGGTGCTGGAGAAGGTATCGCCATCAGCCCGGAGGGTGCTTGAAATCACCTGCCTGGTAGTCGCTGCCTGCGCGGTGGGCTACCTGGCCTGGTGGGCCTGCCGCTTCACCTGGCAGAGCTGGCAGTTCAATGAACTCGCGCAGGGCCTGTGGGCCATCCCGATCTGGATCCCGCAGCTGAGCTTTGCCTTCGGCTCGGTGCTTTTCCTGGTGGCGGTGGTGGACGAGCTGCTGATCGTGGCGCGGGGCGGCATACCGACCTTTGTGCGGCTGGTGCAGGAGCGCCATGCCAAAGGCGATTTTTCTTCGGATGTCTGAAAGGGCCTGATCATGGACATACTCGCCGTTGGCGCCATTCTTTTGCTTTTGATGCTGCTGATGCTGTCGGGCGGCGTCTGGATTGCGATGACGCTGGCCATCTGCGGCTGGGTCGGGCAGGCCTTTTTCACCAACAGCCAGCCGGGGCTGAACCTGTTCTCGGCTTTCTGGGAGAGCAATGCGAGCTGGGAGCTGGCGGCCTTGCCGCTGTTCATCTGGATGGGCGAGATCCTGTTCCGCACCAAACTCAGCGAGGAGATGTTCACCGGCCTCGCGCCCTGGCTCAGCCGGGTGCCGGGGCGGCTGTTCCACACCACCATCCTGGGTTGCGGCATCTTCGGCTCGGTGTCGGGCTCGTCAGCGGCCACCTGCGCGACGATTGCCAAGGTGTCGCTGCCCGAGCTGAAGAAGCGCGGCTACAACGAGAACATCGCCATCGGCTCGCTGGCCACGGCCGGCACGCTGGGCATCCTGATCCCGCCGTCCATCACCATGGTGGTGTATGCGGTGGCGGCCGATGCGTCCATCATCCGCATCTTTCTCGCAGGCTTCCTGCCGGGCTTTCTGCTGATGGCGCTGTTCTCCGGCTACATCGCCTGGTGGTCGCTGCGGCACAAGGGCGAGATGCCGGCGGATGAACCGGTGACCAGCCTGCGCGAGAAGCTGCGGCTGTCGAAGAACCTGATTCCCTGTGCGTTGCTGATCGTCTTTGTCTGCTGGTCGCTGGTGGCAGGCTGGGCCACGGCCACCGAGAGCGCGGCTTACGGCGTGGTCGGCGCGCTGACCCTGGCCGCGTGGAGCCGGTCCCTCACCTGGGCGAATTTCAAGGAAGCACTGGCGGGCTCGGCGCGCACCAGCTGCATGATCATGTTCATCCTGGCCGGCGCTGCCTTCCTGACCAAGACCATGGCTTTCACCGGCATCCCGCGCGAGCTGGCGGAGTGGGTGAACTCCATGCACCTGTCGCCCTATGCGCTGATTGCCTGCCTGGTGGCCGTGTACCTGGTGCTGGGTACCGCGCTGGACGGCATCAGCATGATCGTGCTGACGGCGGCGGTGGTGCTGCCGATGATCCAGAAGGCCGGCTTCGACCTCATCTGGTTCGGCATCTTCGTGATCCTGCTGGTTGAAATTGCGGAGGTCACGCCGCCGGTGGGCTTCAACCTCTTCGTGCTGCAGAACATGACGGGCAAGGACAGCAACCTGATTGCGAAAGCTGCGATTCCCTTCTTCTTCTGCCTGGTGGCGTGCATCGTGCTGATCACGCTTTTCCCGCAGATTGTCACGGTGCTGCCCGATGCGCTGATGGGAAAGAGCGGATGACAAGGCATTCACCCCTGCTGCCTTGCAGTGCGGTGGCCACTGCGGGCGCGCACCCTTCACGCCACCGCTGAGGACTCATCATGAAAAGCATCTGGTTCGTGGCTGCCCTGGCAGCCGCGTCGGGGCAGCTTTGCCTGGCGCAGACGGTTACCCAATGGAAGCTGGCCACCGGCTACCGCGCCGAGTCGTTCCATACGCAGAACATCGCGCAGTTTGCGCGGGATGTGGAGCAGGCCACCGCGGGCTCGCTGCGCATCGAGGTGCATGCGAACAACTCTCTGGCCAAACTCAACGACATCCGCCAGGCGGTGCAGGACGGCAAGGCCGATGCGGGCGAGACCATCATGACCAGCCTGGTCAGGGACATGCCGATTGCGGGCGCGGACTCCATTCCCTTCGTCGTCGGCTCCTACAAGGATGCCCGCCGCATGTGGAAGCTGCAGCGCCCCGGCATCGAGCGGCACTTCGCCCAGCGCGGGCTCACGCTGCTGTACTCCGTGCCCTGGCCGCCGCAGGGCCTGCATTCGGTGCGGCCGATCCGCAGCGCCAACGACTTCAAGGGCCAGCGCATGCGCACCTACAACCCGACGACCGTGCGGATTGCTGAACTCCTGGGCGCGGTACCGGTGGACGTGGCCATGGTCGATGTGGGCAAGGCCCTGGCCGAAGGCCGCATGGACAGCATGATCACCTCGGCTGTCACCGGCGTGGAGAACAAGGTGTGGAGCTCCATCAAGTATTACTATGAGATCAATGCCTGGTTCCCCAAGAATGTCGTCTTCGTCAGCAGCAAGGCCTTCAATGCGCTCAAGCCCGAAGCCCGCAAGGCGGTGCTCAAGGCCGCAACCGACGCCGAGGTGCGTGGCTGGGACGTCAGCCAGGCCGTCGCCGTCAGCGCAACCGATGAAATGCGCAGCAACGGCGTGAAAGTCGAGCGCATTCCTTCCGACCTGGAGCAGGAAATCAAGCGCCTGGGCGAGCGCTTCTCCCGCGAATGGGTACGATCCGTGGGCAACGAGGCCAACGATATTTTTGTTCCGTATTACACGCAGCCCTGACACCGGCACCGATACATAACCCTGATCACTGGACATCATGCAGAAAGACTCTTCACCTCGCTGGCAATTCTGGATCGACCGAGGCGGTACCTTCACCGATGTGGTGGCGCGCCGGCCGGACGGCTCGCTCATCACCCACAAGCTGCTCAGCGAGAACCCGGAGCAGTACAAGGATGCGGCGGTGGCCGGCATTCGCCACCTGCTGGGCCTGAAACCCGGCGAGCCGGTGACGCCCGACCAGGTGGAGTGCGTGAAGATGGGAACGACAGTTGCCACCAACGCCCTGCTGGAGCGCAAGGGCGAGCCCACGCTGCTGGTGACGACACGGGGTTTCCGTGATGCGCTGCGCATCGCCTACCAGAACCGCCCACGGATTTTTGACCGCAACATCATGCTGCCGGAGCTGCTGTACAGCGCGGTGATTGAGGCGCAGGAACGGGTAGGTGCTTCGGGCGAGATGATCCAGGCGCTGGACGAAGCCCGGCTGCGCGAGGATTTGGGCGCCGAATACGCCAAAGGGTTGCGCAGCGTGGCCATTGTGTTCATGCATGGCTACCGGTTCACCGAGCATGAGCAGGCTGCAAGCCGCATTGCGAAAGAAGTGGGCTTCACGCAAGTCAGCACCTCGCATGAGACCAGCCCGATGATGAAGTTCGTGAGCCGGGGTGACACCACCGTGGTGGATGCCTACCTCTCGCCCATCCTGCGGCGCTATGTGGAGCAGGTGGCAGGAGAGATGCCCGGCGTCAAGCTGTTCTTCATGCAGTCGTCCGGCGGGCTGACCGATGCACATGCTTTCCAGGGCAAGGACGCCATCCTGAGCGGCCCGGCGGGCGGCATTGTCGGCATGGCCCGGACGGCAGCGATTGCTGGGCATGAGAAGGTCATCGGCTTTGACATGGGCGGCACATCGACGGATGTGAGCCACTATGCGGGCGAGTTCGAGCGAGAGTTCGAGACGCAGGTGGCCGGCGTGCGCATGCGCGCGCCGATGATGAGCATCCACACCGTCGCGGCCGGCGGCGGCTCCATTCTTGAATTCGACGGCTCGCGATTTCGCGTCGGGCCGCAGAGTGCGGGCGCCAACCCTGGCCCGGCCAGCTACCGGCGCGGCGGACCGCTAGCCGTGACCGATGCAAATGTGATGGTCGGCAAGATCCAGCCGCGCTACTTCCCCAAGGTGTTCGGCAGGCAGGGCGACGAAGCGCTGGATGCCGGGGCCGTGGAAGCGAAATTCAACGAACTGGCCGGCAGGACAGGCCGCAGCGCGGAAGTCGTCGCGGAGGGCTTCATCAACATTGCGGTGCAGCAGATGGCCAACGCCATCAAGAAAATCTCGGTGGCGCGCGGCTATGACGTGACGCGCTACACCCTGCAGTGCTTTGGCGGCGCCGGCGGCCAGCATGCCTGCCTGGTGGCGGATGCGCTGGGCATGACGCGTGTGTTCGTGCACCCGCTGGCGGGTGTGTTGAGCGCGTACGGCATGGGCCTGGCTGACCAGTCGGTGATCCGGGAGCAGGCGGTTGAGCTCAAGCTAGCCGAGTCTGCCTTGCCCGCCGTCGCCGCGAAGCTGGACGCGCTGGCTGCCGCTGCACAGGCCGAGCTGACCCGGCAGGAAGTCAGCAAGGGCGCCATCACCATGCACCGCCGTGTGCATGTGCGCTATGAAGGAAGCGACTCTGCGCTCGTCGTGTCGTTCGGCCCGCTCGCAGCGATCGAATCGGCCTTCGAGGCGGCGTATCGCCAGCGCTTTGCCTTCCTGATGCAGGGCAAGGGCCAGATCGTGGAAGCCGTTTCAGTGGAAGCCGTGGTCGCGGGCGATGCGCCGCTGGAGCCGCGCCACGCCACGCATGAACCGCGTGAAGTGCCGCGCCGCGAAACCGTGCGCATGTACTCCGGCGGCCAGTGGCACGACGCAGCGCTGGTGGTGCGGGAAGACCTGCAGCCCGGCGACATCATCTCGGGCCCGGCCATCATCGCCGAGAAGAATGCGACGACCATCGTCGAGCCCGGCTGGGAGGCCGCGCTCACCGCGCTGGACCACCTGGTGCTGGACCGCCGCGCCGCCCGCGCGGTGAAGTTCGCCGCCGGCACCACGGTTGACCCGGTGCTGCTGGAAGTGTTCAACAACCTCTTCATGAACATTGCCGAGCAGATGGGTCTGCAGCTCCAGAACACGGCCTACTCGGTCAACATCAAGGAGCGGCTGGACTTCAGCTGCGCGCTGTTTGACGCCGAAGGCAACCTGATCGCCAATGCGCCGCACATGCCTGTGCACCTGGGCTCGATGGGCGAGAGCATCAAGACGGTGGTGCGGGAGAACGCCGGCACCATGCAGCCAGGTGACGTCTACGCGCTGAACGACCCGTACCACGGCGGCACCCACCTGCCGGACGTGACCGTCATCACGCCGGTGTACCTGGCCGGCAAGCCGACGTTCTATGTCGGCTCGCGCGGCCACCATGCCGACATTGGCGGCACGACGCCGGGGTCGATGCCGCCGTTCTCGACGCTGATCGAGGAAGAAGGCGTGCAGATCAACAACGTGAAGCTGGTGGAGCGCGGCGTGCTGCGCGAGGCCGAGATGGTGGCGCTGCTCAAGAGCGGCAAGTACCCGAGCCGCAACCCACAGCAGAACATGGCCGACCTGAAGGCGCAGATTGCCGCCAACGAGAAGGGCGTGCAGGAGCTGCGCAAGATGGTCGAGCAGTTTGGCCTGGACGTCGTGCAGGCCTACATGCGCCATGTGCAGGACAACGCCGAGGAGTCTGTGCGCCGGGTCATCACGCGGCTGAAAGACGGTGCCTTCACGCTGCCGCTGGACAACGGCGCGCAGATCCAGGTGGCCATCCGCGTCGATGCGGTGCGCCGCAGCGCCGAGATCGACTTCACCGGTACCTCACCGCAGCAGGTCAACAACTTCAACGCGCCGACGGCGGTCTGCATGGCGGCGGTGCTGTATGTGTTCCGTACGCTCGTGGACGACGACATTCCGCTCAACGCGGGCTGTCTGAAGCCGCTGCGGGTCATCATCCCGCCGGGCTCGATGCTCAACCCGAACCCGCCGGCCTCGGTGGTGGCGGGCAATGTGGAGACGTCCAGCTGCATCACCAATGCACTGTACGGCGCGCTCGGCGTGATGGCGGCCAGCCAGTGCACGATGAACAACTTCACCTTCGGCAACGGCCGCCACCAGTATTACGAAACCATCAGCGGCGGCTCCGGCGCGGGCCAGGGCTTCAACGGTACGAGCGTGGTGCAGACGCACATGACGAATTCACGCCTGACGGACCCGGAAGTGCTGGAGTTCCGCTTCCCGGTGATGCTGGAGAGCTACGAAATCCGCCAGGGTTCCGGTGGCAGGGGCCAGTGGACCGGCGGCAACGGCGGCGTGCGGCGTGTGAAGTTCCTGGAGCCGATGACCGCGAGCATCCTGTCGAACGGGCGCAAGCACGGCGCATTCGGCGTGGCTGGCGGCGAGCCGGGGCAGGTCGGCATCAACCGCGTGGTGCGGGCCGGCGGGCAAGTTGAGGAACTTGGCCATATCGGGCAGGCTGAAATGAAGGCCGGTGATGTGTTCGAGATTCACACGCCCGGCGGCGGCGGCTACGGGAAGGCATGACGGGCTGAAGCGGAAAGCCCATGGGGCGGGGCAATGAAAAAAGCCCGCGGTGCGGGCTTTCCAGAAGGGGCGGGAAGTTATTTTTTGGCTGTCTCAGCCGCCGGCTTGTCGTCCTTGGCTTTGGCTTTTGCCTTTTCCTTGTTCTCGGCAATCTTGCCCTTGATGTCGGCGGCCGCAGGGGCCTCACCCTTGTAGGCTGCACCGTTGACCGTCAGGCCTGCGTCGGAAAGCTTTTTGGCCTTGGCGTCCTTGATGCCCTTGACGCGGCTGGTGAAGTCGGCCCAGTCCTTGAACTCGCCCTTCTTGCGCTCGGCCACGATCTTGGCCGAGACGCTCGGGCCGATGCCCTTGATGCCGTCCAGGTCAGCTTCGCTGCCCTTGTTGACATCAACAGCTGCGAAGGTGACTGCGGCGTACATCATGGCCACGAAGGCCAGTGCTTTTTTCAACATGGAAAGTCCTCAATGAAAAGATGAAAGTCCCGGCCATGCCGATTGGCGGACAGCGGCCGGGGCCATGCCCGTAACGGGCATTGTTTCAACGAGGAAGACGAGAGATGGTTGACTGAAAATAGTATCTAAATACTATTTTTTTCAAATATTCAACCAATCGATGTATTTTTTGACCCCGGTCTGCACATCGGCGAACGCATGGTCACAGCCTGCCGCCCGGAGCGCCGCCAGGTCCGCCTGGGTGTAGCACTGATATTTGCCGCGCAGCGCGTCCGGGAACGGCACGTACTCGACAAGCCCGGCGGTCACGGCGCCCGCCATGTCCAGCGGCGGCTCGTTGCGGCCGGCGCGCATCGCATTGACCACCGAGAGCGCCACGTCATTGAAAGGCTGGGCCCGGCCGCTTCCGAGGTTGAAGATGCCGGACTTTGAAGGATGGTCGAAGAACCAGAGGTTGACCGCAACCACATCGTCAACAAAGACAAAGTCGCGCATCTGCTCACCAGGCGCATAGCCGCCATATTCGCCAAACAGCTTGACCTTGCCTTCGGCCCTGAACTGGTTGAACTGGTGGAAGGCCACGCTGGCCATGCGTCCCTTGTGCTGCTCGCGCGGGCCATAGACGTTGAAGTACCGGAAGCCCGCCACCTGTTTTTTCAGGCGCTTGAAGTCGGTGCCGCATTCAAGGCGCATGCGCTGGTCAAACAGCAGCTTGCTGTAGCCGTAGACATTGAGCGGCTTCTCGAATTCGGGTGTCTCGCGGAAGCTGTCGGAGCCGCCGTAGGTTGCTGCCGACGACGCATAGAGCAGCCGTGCCCCGCGTTCCTGGCAGGCGTTGAACAGGCCGCACGACAGCGTGTAGTTGTTGTCCATCATGTACTTGCCGTCGGTTTCCATGGTGTCGCTGCAGGCGCCCTCATGGAACACGGCCTCGACCTTGCCGAACGCGCCCTCGGCGAAAAGCTCGTAGAAGGCATCGGCATCCACATAGTCGGCAATCCGCAGGTCCGCCAGGTTGCGGAACTTGTCGCCCTGGGTCAGGTCGTCCACGGCAATGATGTCGTCGATGCCGCGGGCGTTCAGGCCCTTCACGATGTTGCTGCCGATGAAGCCCGCAGCGCCGGTAACCACAACTTTCATTCGAACAACTCCTCATAGCTCACGGTGGCCGTGCCGAACTTGCCGACCACGATGCCGCCCGCACGGTTGGCCAGCGGCATGGCATCGCGCGGGCTCAGGCCCGCGGCCAGCAGGGCCGCCATCGTGGCGATGACGGTATCGCCGGCGCCCGTGACGTCAAACACCTCGCGTGCCTCGGTGCCCACATGCAGGTGGCCCTCGGCATCAAACAGTGTCATGCCTTCCTCGCTGCGCGTCACCAGCAGCGCATCAAGACCCAGCTCGCTGCGCAGGTTCTGCGCCTTGCCGTGCAGGTCGGCCTCGTCGCGCCAGGCGCCTGTCACCTGCTGCAGCTCGGTGCGGTTGGGCGTGATGATGGTGGCGCCGCTGTAGCGCGAATAGTCATTGCCCTTGGGGTCGATCAGCACCGCCTTGCCGGCGGCACGCGCCGTCCCGATCATGGATGCCACATGGGCGAGGCCGCCCTTGCCATAGTCGGAGAAGAGCACCGCATCGTGCCGGGGCACCAGCTCGCTGAACACCGCCGATTGCGACGCGAGGATCTCGCTTTCAGGGGTGTTCTCGAAGTCCAGCCGGAGCAGCTGCTGCTGCCGGCCGATCACGCGAAGCTTGACGGTGGTCTGCAGCCGCGCATCGCGCCCGAAGTGTGGCTTGATGCCGGTTTTGGCGACCAGTGCCTCAAGCTTGCGACTGGCTTCGTCGTCGCCCACCACCGTCAGCAGGGATGCCTGCGCCCCGAGCGTGACGACGTTGTAGGCCACGTTGGCCGCCGCGCCAATGCGCTCTTCCTCGCGGGTGACGCGGACGACCGGCACCGGCGCTTCGGGGCTGATGCGGTCCACGCTGCCATAGATGTAGCGGTCGAGCATGGCGTCGCCGACGACGAGCACGCGTGCTGCGGAGATCTGTTGTTTGCCGGGGTTTTTCATTCTTTGAATCAAAGTTCTTCCACACGCCGGGCCGGGTAGCTGTCCCATGCCTGGCAGCCCGGGCATTGCCAGAAATGCTGCTTGGCTTCAAAGCCGCAGGCCGCGCATCGGTACCGCGTAAGCGGCCGCACGGCGTTGTCCAGCGCGCGTTGGACCTGGGGGTGGAACTGTTCGTGCTCAAGCTTTTCACCCGCGATCCACTTGGCTGCGGCCACCAGCGAGGGCTCGTGCTCAAGATGCCGCACATACCAGTCCCGCGCGGTGCCGGCTGATTGGCCTCCCGCCGCTTCCAGGGCCACGATGCCTTCCAGCACATCCAGCGAGGGCGTTTGCGCATAGCTTGACTTGAGCATTGCAAGCGCCTCGGCCGCGCTCTGGCCGCCCGCCGCGAGTTGTACCAGCCGGGCCGCGATCAGGGGCATCGCACCGGGCGTTTCAAGGGCCAGCGCCTGCAGCGTCGCGAATGCGGCGGCCGTGTCGCCCATGCCATGCTGCAGCGATGCCTTGTCGATGCGTGGCCGTGGGGCCTGCGGTGCCGTGGCAATGGCCTGCTCCAGCAGCGTGAGCGCCTCGGCATGCTTTCCGGTGGCGGCGAGGGACGCGGCCTGCTCGCACAGGTAGTGCGCCAGCCGCCCGCTGAAGCTGCCTTCGCCTGAAGTTTCCAGCTTGCGTGCGATCAGGGCCGCCTGGGGCCAGTCGCGCGAGCGTTCATAGATGGCCAGCAGCGCCAGCCGCGCCTGGCCCTCGAAGGGCGTTCCGTCCAGCTTGTTCAGGGCATCCTCGGCGCGGTCCAGCAGGCCGGCTTTGAGGAAGTCGAGTGCGAGCGCGTGCTGCGCCCGTTCGCGGTCGGCCCGGGCCAGGTCGCCGCGCGAGAGCAGGTGCTCATGCACCCGCACCGCGCGCTCGTACTCGCCGCGCCGGCGGAACAGGTTGCCCAGGGCAAAGTGGAGTTCGGAGGTGTCAGGGTCGTTCTGTACGGCCTCGATGAAGGCATCGATGGCCTTGTCCTGCTGCTCGTTGAGAAGGAAGTTCAGGCCCCTGAAGTAAGCCTTGGGTGCCTGCCGGTTCTCGATGCGCATCTGGCGCAGGTCAAGCCGCGAGGCGGCCCAGCCCAGCACGAACGCCAGAGGCAGGCCCAGCAGGAGCCAGGTGACGTCAAAGTCCATGGTGCAGCGTGGTCGGCGGCTCGTCGTCGCGGGCAAGTTGCGACGGGCTGCCGGCGCGGACCCGTTTCGCGGCATTGCGGTGCTTCCACCAGCGCGGCACCATGCCCAGCACACCTACGGCCAGGCCCATGGCAAAAGCGGTCAGGACGACCAGCACCAGCGGCGCGCGCCACTGCGTGCCGAAGAAGAAGTGGACGGTTGCGTCCTGCTGGTTGTTCAGCGCAAAGGCGAACAGGGTAAAAAAAATGGCTGCCTTGAGCAGCCACATGAGGTATTTCATTCATCTCCTCAGTGACGGGGAGATTCTAGCCCCGCACTTGTCGTGCAGGCGGCTGCTGTCAACTCTTGTTGCCCGCTTCGATCTCTGCAGTACGCTGGTCCACGGCCTCACGCAGGGCCTTGCCCGGCTTGAAGTGCGGAACGCGCTTTTCCGGAATGGCAACGCTTTCGCCGGAACGGGGGTTGCGCCCCATGCGCGGCGGACGGCGGTTGATCGAGAAACTGCCGAAGCCCCGGATTTCAATGCGGTGCCCGCGCACCAGTGCGTCGCTCATGGCGTCAAGAATGGTCTTGACGGCATATTCGGCATCACGGTGCGTGAGCTGGCTGAAACGGGAGGCCAGTTCTTCGACGAGGTCGGAGCGGGTCATACAGGTATCAAGGAAGGGGGCGGCAGGATATTAGTCCTGCCGCCCCCTGTACCCCGGATTTACTTTTCGGAGTTGTCCAGCTTGGCGCGCAGCAGTGCACCCAGGCTCGTCGTGCCGGCGTTTTCACGCGCAGACTGCTGGCTCAGGTTGCTCATCTGTTCCTGCTGGTCAGCCATGTCCTTGGCCTTGATCGACAGCTGGATGTTGCGCGTCTTGCGGTCCACGTTCACCACCACGGCGGTGACTTCGTCGCCTTCCTTGAGCACGTTGCGGGCATCTTCCACGCGGTCGCGG
>JAZKHY010000077.1:0-20500 GCA_040385105.1 Pseudomonadota bacterium | reverse complement strand
CTTGCCGAAGATTTCCTTCAGCTTGGCGTCGGCGTTGACCATGCGCTTGTTGACCTTGTCTTGAAGATTGTTCTTCTTGATGTACGTCCACAGCTTGGACACCACTTCGGTACGCGGCAGCGGGTTGGAACCCACCACTGCGGCCAGGGCGGCGCTGGGCGTCAGGGCCTTCATGAACGCGGCGTTGGGAGTGCGCTTCTTGGCCGGGGCCTTCTTCGCAGCTACCTTCTTCGCGGGGGCGGCCTTCTTTGCGGGAGCCTTCTTCGCAGGCGCTGCCTTCTTTGCCGGAGCAGCCTTCTTCGCTGCTACTTTCTTTGCCGGAGCTGCTTTCTTTGCGGGTGCAGCCTTTTTGGCGGGGGCTTTTTTAGCCGGAGCTTTTTTCGCAGTTGCCATGATTGATTTTCCTTCTAGAAGTTGATTAATCACCAGCTAAGAACTGCTTCTTCACTGGCAAGGCGGATGCTACTGGAGAAAAACCCCGTTTCCAAGCGAAAAAACACTTTTTTCACTCTGGCATGTTGTTTTTTTCATTGGGACGGCGATGCATTTCTCCTCTGAAAACCGCGCGCGTGCCGGCCGCAATGCAAAAGCTCAGCGCTTTTTGCCTGCCGCGAGGATGAGGAAAACGCCTGCGAGGATGACTGCGCACGAGATCCATTCGGGCCCGGTGACGACTTCATGGCCGAAAAACACGCCGAGAAAAAGCGCGATCAGCGGGTTCACGAACGCGTAGCTTGTGGCCACCGCAGCCGACGAATGCGCCAGCAGATACAGGTAGGCACTGAACGCGATCAGCGATCCGAACACGACAAGGTAGGCCCAGGCGGCCAGGGCAGCAGGCTGCAGCGGCCATGCGGGCTGCTCACCCAGTGCGAGAGATATCAACATCAACACCGCGCCGCCACACAACATTTCGCTCGCGAAGCCTGCGGGGCCGTCGGCCAGTGGCAGCCGTGTGGTGGACAGGACCGAGCCCAGCGACCATGAGAGCGTGGCGCCCGCAATGCAGGCTACGCCCACCGGCGCGGCGGAAAAGCTTGCGCCCTGCAGCAGCAGGACAACGCCTGCCAGCCCGAGGGCCATGCCCAGCAGTTCGGCGCGTGTGACGCGCCGGCCGAACAGCAGGCCCCAGCCGCAGGTCATCATCGGCACCACCGCGATGAAGGTGGCGATGAGGCCCGAGCCGAGGTGTTGCGAGGCTGTGGCGACCAGCCCCATGCCGGCGCCCAGCATCAAGCTGCCGATGACCAAAGCGTTGCGCCAATGCGTCAGTGAGGGCAGGGCATGCCCCCTGGCGGCAACCCAGGCCATCAGCAGCCCGCCGGCCACCAGGAAGCGCGTGCCCATCTGGAAAAACGGTGGAAAGCTCGCAAGCGCCATGTGGATGGCGAAATAGGTCGAGCCCCAGATGAGGTAGCAGGCGAGCAGCGCCGGCAGGAGCAGGGGGGCACGGCGGCTGGCCGGGGCGTGGAGTGTGGCGGTGTTCATGCCACAGATCGTAGGTTGCACCGGCGCCGCGATGAATGCATGATTGAAGGTCGCGAGGCGATCCGGCCTTTGATTTAACGAAATAAGTTCATGCCCACCGAAGTTTCCGAGTTCGATCTCTACGACAGCCGCATTCTGGGCGAGTTGCAGCGTGACGCGCGCATCACCATGGCCGAGCTGGGCCGCAGGGTGCACCTGAGCCAGCCGGCCGTGACCGAGCGGGTGCGCAAGCTGGAGCTCAACGGCACCATCAAGGGTTACCGCGCCGAGGTGGACTACCAGCGCCTGGGCTACGGCATCCGCGCCATCGTGCGGGTCGGGCGCGCCGAGTACGCACGGGTCGTCAAACTGGTGGAGCAGACGCCCGAAGTCATCAATGCCTGGAACGTGACGGGCGAGGACAGCTGGGTCATGGAGATCGCAGTCATGGATGTCCAGCACCTGGATGCGGTGGTGACGAAGTTCTGTATCCTCACGGAAACCTCCACCTGCATCGTGCTCAACGCCGCGCGTGAAAACGCGGCGGTGCTGCCGGCCCGCAGGGAGAACATCAAACCCTCCATCAAGAAGGTCACCGGAAAATGACGACGGACACCGCAACGCCACAGTTCGCCACCTGCGACTTCTGCGACACCCACAAAAACGACCTCACTGGCGCGTTCCGGGTGTTGCCACCGGTGTTCCGGGACTTTGGCGCGGTGCGCAAGTTCAGCGGACCCGTGGCAACCGTCAAATGCTTCGAGGACAACAGCTTCGTGAAGGAGGCGGTTGATTCGCCGGGGGAGGGGCGGGTGCTGGTGGTGGACGGCGGCGGCTCGCTGCGCCGCGCATTGCTGGGCGGCAACCTCGGCGCCTCGGCCGCGAAGAACGGCTGGGCCGGTGTCGTGATCGACGGCTGCGTGCGCGATGTCGCCGAACTCGCCGGCCACCGCACCGGCATCCGTGCGCTCGCGTCCATCCCGCTGCCTACCGAGAAGCGCAACCAGGGCCAGCGCGATGTGGCCGTGCAGATCCAGGGTGTGTGGGTCAGACCGGGCGACTGGCTCTATGCTGACGAAGACGGCATCGTCGTCAGTGACCGGCCGCTGGATTGATGCCGCCGCTGCCGGGCAGCGTGGCCAGGACAACACCTACGAGCGCGATCGCAAATGCCAGCATCTGCATGGCGCTCAGGCTCTCACCCAGTACGAACACGCCGACGAGCGCTGCTGAAACCGGCAGCATCACCGTGAATACGCCGCCTTGCGAGGCGGGCACCACCTTCAGCCCGGTCATCCAGAGCCAGACCGTCCAGACACTGGCGGCCAGCGCATAGAACGCCAGCAGCAGCCAGATGCCCGGCGGCACCGTGCTGAAGTCGAAGCGCAAGGCCATGTATAGACCGAACGGCGTCACGAGGATGAAGCCCCAGAGGTTGATGAGCGAGGTGATGCGCCTGGGCCCGAGCGCGCCGGTGAGCTTCTTGCCGATGACGGCATACGACGCTTCGCAGAGCACGGCGCCAAACACCAGCAGATTGCCGAGCCAGGCCTGGGCCGCGGCATCCCCGGCGGCAGGCCCTTCATGGGCCGGCTTTGACAGGGCCAGCAAGCCGATACCCAGCGCCGCGCAGCCAACGGCGGCCCAGATGCGCGCGCCGATACGCTCGCGCAGGAATGCCCAGCTCATCAGTGCCACCACAGCCGGAATGGACGCCATGATGACGCCCGCAGACACGGCGCTCGTCATGCTCACGCCGTACAGCATGCAGATGGAGAACAGGAAGTTGCCGAGGAAGGATTCGAGGAAGACGAGCCGTCTGGTCTGCGGCGTCATCGGTGCTTCGTCCGCGGGCTTCTTCAGCCAGTGGAGCATGGCCAGGCCGCCGATGCCGAACCTCAGCCAGGCCAGCAGGAAGACGGGCAGCACGGCTACGAGCGGCTTGGACAGCGCCACATAGCTGCCGACGAGGGCCATGCTCAGGGCCAGGCAGGCATAGGCCAGCAGGCGGTGCATTGGGGCGCCATGCTGTGGCGCGCCGTGTGGTGACGGGCGGGAGGCTTGATTCACTTGAACTGGTCCTAGACTACGCAGACCGACTCGATAAAGCCCCGCATCATGCCCGAAGCCGCTCCCCGCCACGTGTTTGTCTATGGAACCCTGCGCAGGGGCGAAGTGAATGACATCACGAAGCTGAGCCCCGCCCCCCGCTACGTGGGCACGGGCATGACCACTGGCACGCTCTACCAGATGGGGTGGTATCCGGGGCTGGTGCTGGGCGGCGGGCAACGCGTTGTTGGCGAGGTGTATGAGATTTCAGCGCAGCTCGAACGCCGGCTCGACGAGATCGAGGAGGTGTACCCGCAACCCACCAATGAATACTTCAAGCGCATGATCACCGTGAGCGTCGAGGGCCTGGACATCGAGTGCGTGGTGTACGAGATCAACCCGGCGCGGGTTCAGGGCAAGGACCTGATCGGCACTGGCGACTGGCTTTTGCGGCACTGAGCAGATTTTTCATAATTCGGGAAATGCATTTCTTGATGTGAAATGGAGCAATGCTGCGCTGCGGAATTTTTTCTCAATACGAGAAACAATATTTCGCATTGAGAAATTATTTCCATAAGACGTTGATTTCATTGAAATAAATTTATCTCTTATATAAGACATAAGATCTTCACAAAGTCTTGTAGAAGACTTAAAGTTCATCCATCGGCAACAGATGCGACACCGCATCAACTGCTGAACCGCTCAATCAACCTCGGAGTGAACTTTCATGACCACATTGACCCGCGACCAACAAATTGCAGCCCTCGAAAAAGACTGGGCGGAAAACCCCCGCTGGAAGGGCATCAAGCGCGGCTATAGCGCTGCTGATGTCGTGCGCCTGCGCGGCTCCATCCCGATCGAGCACACGCTGGCCAAGCGCGGCTCCGAAAAGCTGTGGACGCTGCTGAACACCGAGCCCTTCGTGAACACCCTCGGCGCACTCACCGGCAACCAGGCGATGCAGCAGGTCAAGGCCGGCCTGAAGGCCATCTACCTGTCCGGCTGGCAGGTGGCGGGTGATGCCAACAGCAATGGCGAGATGTACCCCGACCAGTCCCTGTATGCCGTGGACTCGGTGCCGAAGGTCGTCAAGCGCATCAATGCCACCTTCCAGCGCGCAGACCAGATCCAGTGGAGCGAAGGCAAGAACGACATCGACTACTTCGCCCCCATCGTGGCCGATGCGGAAGCCGGCTTCGGCGGCGTGCTGAACGCCTTCGAACTGATGAAGGCCATGATCGACGCAGGCGCTTCGGGCGTCCACTTCGAAGACCAGCTGGCCAGCGTGAAGAAATGCGGCCACATGGGCGGCAAGGTGCTGGTGCCCACCCGTGAAGCCTGCGAGAAGCTCAATGCCGCGCGCCTTGCAGCCGACGTGATGGGGACGCCCACGCTGGTGATCGCCCGTACCGACGCCGAAGCCGCCGACCTGCTGACCAGCGACATCGACGACAACGACAAGCCCTTCTGCACCGGCGAGCGCACCATGGAAGGCTTCTTCCGCGTGCGCAACGGCCTGGAGCAGTCCATCAGCCGTGCCATTGCCTACGCGGAATATGCCGACCTGGTGTGGTGTGAAACCGGCAAGCCCGACCTGGCCTTCGCGAAGAAGTTCGCCGAAGCCGTCCATGCCAAGCATCCGGGCAAGATGCTGGCCTACAACTGCTCGCCCAGCTTCAACTGGAAGAAGAACCTGGACGACGGCACGATCGCCAAGTTCCAGAAGGAACTCGGCGCCATGGGCTACAAGTTCCAGTTCATCACGCTGGCCGGCTTCCACAGCCTGAACTACTCGATGTTCAACCTGGCCTATGGCTATGCCCGCAACAACATGAGCGCCTTTGTGGAACTGCAGGAGGCCGAATTCGCCGCTGCCGAGAAGGGCTTCACCGCCGTGAAGCACCAGCGCGAAGTGGGCACGGGTTACTTTGACGCCGTGACCCAGGCCATCCAGGGCGGCCAGTCGTCCACGACGGCCCTGCACGGCTCCACGGAAGACGAGCAGTTCTTCGACGCCAAGAAGGCAGCCTGATTTCCGTTGCAATACGGTTGCAATGCAGACAAAAAGCCCGCCGGCAAATGCCGGCGGGCTTTTTTGTTGGGCCGTTTCGTCGTAGAGTAGGGCCTGCTTGAGATTCCAAGGAGACCCCCATGAGTGAAGGTACGGTCGCTTTCAGCCGGACGCCATGCCCCGATTGCAATGGCTCGGGTGAAGTGCGCATTGAAAGCGAGAACATCACCGAAGACTTCGAGGTTGAAAAGCAGACGGTGATTGCCCAATGCCCCCGTTGCAACGGGCTTGGCTTCCTGCTCGGCGGCAATGGTGCCTAAAGCAGCTAGAATCTTTTCACCAGCAAAGACAAGAGCGAGAAAGGCACCCTGGTTATGACACCGCGAACTACACAGACCACCCCGGTCGGCCCACTGGGTCGGTAGTCGCCTTGCCTGTCAGGCATCCCGGTGTTTCCCGGATGCCCTCACCGAAAAGCGCGGCACTGACCGCGCTTTTTTCATTGACCTCCTGCAAATACACAATGATCCAGATCACGCTTCCTGATGGTTCCAAACGCGACTACCCCGGCCCGGTGACGGTTGCCGAAGTCGCATCTTCAATCGGCTCAGGCCTTGCAAAGGCAGCGCTTGCCGGCAAGATTGACGGCAAAGTAGTAGATACGTCCTACACCATCGCGCAGGACAGCGCGCTGTCCATCATCACCGCCAAGGATGCCGAGGGCCTGGATGTCATCCGCCACTCGACGGCGCATTTGCTGGCCTATGCCGTCAAGGAGCTGTTCCCGGAGGCGCAGGTCACCATCGGGCCGGTGATCGAGAACGGCTTCTTCTACGATTTTTCCTACAAGCGCCCCTTCACCCCCGAAGACCTGGCGGCCATTGAAAAGCGCATGGCGGCACTTGCCGCGAAGGACGAGCCTGTCACGCGGCGCGTGCTGCCGCGCGATCAGGCGGTGGAGTATTTCAAGGGCATGGGCGAGCTGTACAAGGCCGAGATCATCGCCAGCATCCCGGCCAATGAAGACGTTTCGCTGTACCGCGAAGGCAGCTTCGAGGACCTGTGCCGCGGCCCGCACGTACCCAGCACCGGCAAGCTGAAATTCTTCAAGCTCATGAAGGTGGCCGGGGCCTACTGGCGCGGCGACCACCGCAACGAGATGCTCCAGCGCATCTACGGCACGGCCTGGGCCACGAAAGATGAACTGCAGCAGTACCTCACGATGCTGGAGGAGGCCGAGAAGCGCGACCACCGCAAGCTTGGGCGTGAGCTGGACCTGTTCCATATTGACGATGTGGCGCCCGGCGTCGTGTTCTGGCACCCCAAGGGCTGGGCCATCTGGCAGGCCGTGGAGCAGTACATGCGCCAGGTTTACCGTGACACGGGCTACCAGGAGGTCAAGGGGCCGCAGATCCTCGACAAGAGCCTGTGGGAGAAGACGGGCCACTGGCAGAACTACCGCGAGAACATGTTCACGACGGAAAGCGAGAAGCGCGAGTACGCCCTGAAGCCCATGAACTGCCCGGGCCATGTGCTGATCTTCAAGCATGGCATCAAGAGCTACCGCGACCTGCCGGTCCGCTTCGGTGAATTCGGCCAGTGCCATCGCAACGAGCCGTCGGGCGCGTTGCACGGCATCATGCGCGTGCGCGGCTTCACGCAGGACGACGGGCACATTTTCTGCACCGAAGACCAGATCCTGGAAGAGTGCGTCAACTACACGGCCCAGCTGCAGAAGGTCTATGCTGATTTCGGCTTCTGCGACATCCTCTACAAGGTCGCCACGCGCCCGGAGAACCGCGTCGGGTCCGATGATCTGTGGGACAAGGCCGAGTTCGCCGTGATGGAGGCGTTGCGCCGTTCGGGGGTGGACTTTGTGGTGTCGCCCGGCGACGGGGCCTTCTATGGCCCCAAGATCGAATACACGCTCAAGGATGCGCTCGGGCGCCAGTGGCAGTGCGGCACGATGCAGGTCGATTTCAACACGGCTGAACGACTGGGCGGCGAGTACGTGACCGAAACGAGCGCCCGCGCGCACCCGGTGATGCTGCATCGCGCTATCGTGGGCAGCCTGGAGCGATTCATCGGGATGCTGATCGAAAACCATGCCGGCGCGCTGCCCGCCTGGCTCGCGCCAGTGCAGGTTTCGGTGCTCAACATCACCGATTCCCAGGCGGATTACGCCCGGCAGGTAGCCAAAACGCTTCAAAATCAAGGGCTTAGGGTTGATCTTGATCTGCGCAACGAGAAAATTACGTATAAAATACGTGAGCATTCAATGCAGAAGCTGCCTTACATCCTTGTCGTAGGCGACAAGGAGATGGCGGCAGGTGCTGTTGCAGTGCGCGCCCGGGGCAACCTTGACCTCGGTGTGATGTCCCTCGATGCGTTCGCGCAGAAAATCGCCGGAGACATCACTGACAAGCTTTGATTTGCTTGATGCAAAGCCGGTTCCAGCCGGCAATGCATTCGCAAATGCCGGTCAAACGGCATGGCTTGGTTCCGCGTGCACCGTGCGGCGTTCGCCACAGTGTGTGGCAAGATTTATGAAGGATTTGAACCATCGCTACTGAATTTCGTGATCGTCGCCACCGCGAAGAACGCAAACACCGCCTGAACCGGGAAATCATGGCCCCGGAAGTCCGCCTCTCCGGCCCTGAGAACGAGCCCCTGGGTGTTGTCAGTCTTGCTGAAGCCCTGCGAATGGCGGGCGAGCTGGACGTTGACTTGGTTGAAATTGCCGCCACGGCGAACCCCCCGGTTTGCCGCCTGATGGACTACGGCAAGTTCAAGTACCAGGAGCAGAAGAAGGCAGCGGAAGCCAAGGCGAAGCAGACGGTCATTGAAATCAAGGAAGTCAAATTCCGCCCCGGTACCGATGACGGCGACTACAACATCAAGATGCGCAATATCCGGCGCTTCCTGGCCGAAGGCGACAAGTGCAAGATCACTTTGCGTTTCCGGGGTCGCGAGATCACCCACCAGGAAATCGGCATGGCGCTGTTGCAGCGCATCCGTGACGAGCTGGCCGATCTGATTGTGGTCGAGCAGTTTCCGAAGCTCGAAGGCCGGCAGATGATCATGATGATCGCGCCGGGCAAGAAAAAGCCGGGCGGTGGCAGTGGTGCCAAGCCCGCAGCTGAAGCAGGGCAGCCTGCAGCAGCGGCGTAAGAGATAAAAGTAGCCGGCAGGTTTGGTCGCTTGCCGGCGAAAAGTGGAGAGCTTTCAAACTCTCCACGACAGTGGTGAATTAACACGCATCACTGAAAAAAGTGGCTCGGGGCCAACAAGGCTGCAAGCAGTTTGCAGACGCCTCACGAGCACAACCAAAGAAGGAGCATTCACATGCCCAAAATGAAGACCAAGAGCGGTGCGAAGAAGCGCTTCCGCGTTCGTCCCGGTGGTACCGTCAAGCGCGGTCAAGCCTTCAAGCGTCACATCCTGACCAAGAAGACCACCAAAAACAAGCGCCACCTGCGTGGTTCGGTGACTGTGCATGAGACCAATATGGGTCACATGTCCCAGATGCTGCCCGGCCAGGGCATTTGATTAACGACGAACAAGGAGTACTCACATGCCTCGCGTCAAACGTGGTGTAACGGCTCGCGCCCGCCACAAAAAAGTTCTCGCCCTTGCCAAGGGTTTCCGCGGCCGCCGCGGCAATGTCTTCCGGATCGCCAAAGAAGCGGTGATGAAGGCCGGGCAATATGCCTACCGTGACCGCCGTACCAAGAAGCGCGTCTTCCGCCAGCTGTGGATTGCCCGTATCAACGCCGCCGCGCGTGAATGCGGTCTGACCTACAGCCAGTTTGCCAATGGCCTGAAGAAAGCCGGCATCGAAGTCGACCGCAAGGTCCTCGCCGATATCGCCGTGCACGACAAGGCTGCTTTTGGCAGCATCGTGGAGCAAGTCAAGGCCAAGCTGGCTGCTTGATTGTCGCGATGCCCCGTTGCTCCCAGGAGCAGCGGGATCTCAAGCAAACAGAAGGGCTGAGGCTTGCAAAAGCTTCAGCCCTTTCATTTTTCAGCTGAATGTATGAACGAGATGGATTCTCTGGTTGACAGCGCCAAGGCCGCTTTTGCGCAGGCGGCCACCCCGGCGGACCTTGAAAACGCCAAGGCGCTGTTCCTGGGCAAGTCCGGCCGCATCACCGAGATGATGAAGGGCATGGGCGCCCTGAGCGTGGACGAGAAAAAGTCGCGCGGCGCCGCCATCAACCTGGCCAAACAGGCGATTGAGGCCGCCCTCACGGCGCGCCGCCAGGAGCTGGCAGATGCCGAACTGCAGTCCCAGCTCAAGGCCGAGGCACTGGACGTGAGCCTGCCTGGCCGCCAGCGCGGCCAGGGTGGCTTGCATCCCGTATCGCTGACGCTGGAGCGCATCGAGGGCATCTTCGGCTCCATGGGTTTCGAGGTCGCTGAAGGCCCCGAGATAGAAACCGACTGGTTCAACTTCACCGCGCTCAACACGCCGGAAGACCATCCTGCCCGCTCCATGCACGACACCTTCTATGTTGAAGGTGGCTACCTGCTGCGCACCCACACCAGCCCGATGCAGATCCGCCATGCCGTGCAGCATGTCAAGAAGCACCGGGCGCTGATTGACGCGGGCGGTGCAATGCCCGAAATCCGCGTCATCGCTCCCGGCCGGACCTACCGCGTGGACAGCGACGCCACGCACTCGCCCATGTTCCACCAGTGCGAAGGCCTGTGGGTTGGCGAGAACGTGAGCTTCAAGGACCTGAAGGTCGTGTTCACCGACTTCTGCCGTACCTTCTTTGAATCCGACGACCTGGTGCTGCGCTTCAGGCCGAGTTTTTTCCCGTTCACCGAGCCGAGCGCCGAGATCGACATCCAGTTCCAGAGGGGGCCGCTGTCGGGCCGCTGGCTCGAAGTCGCGGGCTCCGGCCAGGTTCACCCCAACGTCATCCGCAACATGGGGCTGGACCCTGAAAAATACATCGGCTTTGCCTTCGGCATGGGCCCGGACCGCCTGACCATGCTGCGCTATGACGTGAACGACCTGCGCCTGTTCTTTGACGGTGACGTCCGTTTCCTGACCCAGTTTCAGTAAACCAGTTCCAGTAACCCAAGAGAACAAGAACATGCAATTCCCGGAATCCTGGTTGCGCGACTTCTGCAACCCGCCGCTTTCCACGCAAGAGCTTGCGGACACCCTGACGATGGCCGGCCTGGAGGTCGAGGAGCTGAAGCCGGTCGCGCCGCCGTTCACGAAAATTGTCGTGGGCAAGATCGTCGAGGCCGTGCAGCACCCGAATGCCGACCGCCTGCGCGTGTGCCAGGTTGATGCGGGGCAGGGCCAGTTGCTGAACATTGTTTGCGGCGCGCCGAATGCGCGCGTGGGCATCAAGGTGCCTTGCGCACTGGTTGGTGCCGTGCTGCCGCCGGGCGACGACGGCAAGCCTTTCGAGATCAAGATTGGCAAACTGCGCGGCGTTGAAAGCCAGGGCATGCTGTGCTCGGCCCGCGAACTGAAGCTCTCCGACGACCATGGCGGCCTGCTGGAGCTGGCCGATGATGCGCAGGTGGGCCGCGATATCCGTGAACAGCTGTCGCTGGACGACACGCTTTTCACCCTCAAGCTCACGCCCAACCTGGCGCATTGCCTGAGCGTCTATGGCATCGCTCGCGAACTGTCTGCGCTGACGGGCGCTCCCCTCAAGGCGCCCGCATTCCCGCCCGTTGCGACCCGCCATGGCGATACGCTGCCGGTCAAGGTGAGCGCGCCGGACCTGTGCGGCCGCTTTTCCGGGCGCATCGTGCGCAATGTCAACACGAAGGCAGCCACCCCGCAATGGATGGTTGACCGCCTGGCCCGCTGCGGCCAGCGCAGCGTGACGGCACTGGTGGACATCTCCAACTATGTGATGTTCGAATATGGACGTCCTTCGCACATCTTCGACTTGGACAAAATCCACGGCGGCCTGGACGTTCGCTGGGGCAGGCCCGGCGAGCAGCTGAAGCTGCTCAACGGCAACACCGTGACGGTGGACGAAGCCGTGGGCGTGATTTCCGACGATGTGCAGGTCGAGTCCCTCGCCGGCATCATGGGCGGCGACGCCACGGCCGTGTCGGACGACACCAGGAATGTCTATGTTGAGGCCGCGTTCTGGTGGCCGCGGTCCATCGCCGGCCGGTCACGTCGCTACAACTTCTCCACTGACGCCGGGCACCGCTTCGAGCGCGGGGTGGACCCAAGCCTCACCGTGGAGCACATCGAGCGGATCACGCAGCTCATCATCGACATCTGTGGCGGCGAGGCCGGCCCGGTTGACGATGCCACGGTCAATGTGCCCAAGGCACAGCCGGTGACGCTGCGTGTGGCCAGGGCCGTCAAGGTGATCGGCATGCCGCTCACGCTGGCGCAATGCGCCGACGCACTGACAAGGCTGGACCTGCCGGTGACGCAGGGTGAAGGCGCGCTGACCGTGACGCCGCCTCCTTACCGCTTTGACATCCAGATCGAGGAAGACCTGATCGAGGAAGTCGCGCGCATGGTGGGGTACAACAACCTGCCAACCACGCCGCCGCTGGCGCCCATCACCGCCCGGATGCGCGCTGAAGCCCGCCGCAGCCCGTTTGCGGTACGCCGCGCGCTGGCGGGCCTGGGCTACCAGGAAACCATCAACTTCAGTTTTGTCGAGGAGCGCTGGGAGGCCGAGCTGGCCGGCAATGCCAACCCGGTCAAGCTGCTCAACCCGATTGCCAGCCAGATGAGTGTGATGCGCTCCTCATTGATTGGCTCGCTGCTGCAGGTGGTGAAGTTCAACATCGACCGCAAGGCAGCCCGGGTGCGTGTCTTCGAGCTGGGCCGCGTCTTCCTGCGTGATGCATCGGTAGAGAACACCGATACCACCGTCGAAGGCTTTCACCAGCCGATGCGCGTCGCCGGCATGGCTTACGGGCCGGCTGACACGCTGCAATGGAGCCGCAAGGAGCAGGGCGCCGACTTCTTCGACATCAAGGGTGACGTCGAGGCGCTGCTGGCTCCGCTGCAACCTGTCTTCACCGCAGCAGAGCACCCGGCCATGCATCCCGGCCGCTGCGCCCGCATCGAGCTTGAGGGCCGCCAGATCGGCCATGTCGGCGAACTGCATCCCAAATGGCGCCAGGGCTACGACCTGGCGCATGCGCCCGTCGTGTTCGAGCTGGAGCTTGAAGCCGTGCTGCAGCGGCCCGTCGCCGCATTCAGGCCGGTGCCGAAGTTCCAGGCCGTGGAGCGGGACATTGCCGTGATCGTGGCTGACGGCGTGGGCCACGCCGAACTGATGTCTGCGATACATGCCGCGCCCACGGGAGGGCTGCTGCGCCAGGCGGTGCTCTTCGACGTTTACCGCCCCAAGCCGCAGGCGGGCGCTGCCGGCAGCATGGCGCAGGGTGAAAAGAGCCTTGCCGTGCGCTTGACGCTGAACAGCGACGACGCCACACTGGCTGATGACAAGATCGATGCCGCTGTCCAGGCCATTGTCGCCCGGCTTGCCAGCCAGCTGGGTGCCCGGCTGCGGGGCTGACGGCACCGGACATACAACAAAGAAGTCTGAGGAAGAGAAACATGGAAATCTCCGTCGAAAGCCTGGAAACACCGGCGTTGACCAAGGCGCAGCTCGCGGAACTGCTGTTCGAGCAGATCGGGCTGAACAAGCGCGAGTCCAAGGACATGATCGACGCGTTCTTCGACCTCATCGCCGACAGCCTGGTTGATGGCAACGACGTCAAGATTTCCGGCTTCGGCAACTTCCAGATCCGTACCAAGGCGCCGCGGCCCGGGCGCAACCCCCGCACTGGCGAGGCCATCCCGATCCAGGCGCGGCGCGTTGTGACTTTCCACGCGAGCCACAAGCTCAAGGAACAGATCCAGGGCGACGGCCCGGTTGCGGATTCTGCATAACTGTGACTTGAAACAACACCCGCTGCCTTTTGCGGTGGCGCGCGGGAACATGCTTTGCACCTGAGGCAAAGTTAGAGTAACCTAGAAACTTTCTCTCCTACCGCATTGATTTCAATGGAGAAAGCTCTCCCCACAATACCTGCCAAGCGCTACTTCACCATCGGTGAAGTCAGCGACCTTTGTGGCGTCAAGCCTCACGTGCTACGGTATTGGGAGCAGGAATTCACACAGCTGCGGCCGATGAAGCGGCGCGGCAATCGCCGTTACTACCAGCATCATGAAGTGCTCATGATCCGGCGCATCCGCGACCTGCTCTACGACCAGGGCTTCACCATCAGCGGCGCGCGCAACAAGCTGCAGGAGATCGTCCAGGGCGAGCGCGACAAGCGCAAGGCGGGCGAGGTCATGCTCGAAGGCGTCGAGGTGATTGAAGTCGACTCCGGCTTTGACGACTTCGAAGACAGCACGCCCGAAGAGGAAACCAGCGCTGCATCGCAGAAGCTGATGCTGGTGCGGCGTGAATTGTTCGAGATTCGCGACCTGCTCTCCGCGACACACTGACGGCGCAGGTTATAATTTGAGGCTTCGGCGTGTAGCGCAGCCTGGTAGCGCACTTGCATGGGGTGCAAGGGGTCGAAGGTTCGAATCCTTTCACGCCGACCAAATCAGACCAGTCAAGGATACGGGGTTAGCAGAGTCATCTGCTAACCCTTTTTCTTTTTCCGAACCGACATAAAATCAGGCACCGTAATTGCGGCGCCCACCCAACCCACCCCAATCCTCCAATACTGTGACCACCGTCGTTTTTGCTGATCTTGTTGGCAGTACCGGTATCTTTGAGCGGTTGGGCGACCAGACTGCCTCTCACTTCGTGACGCAGCTGACAGGCGACCTCAGCCGTGTATTCGAGGAGCATCGCGGCCGTGTGGTCAAGCTCCTGGGTGACGGCCTTTTTGTGGTCTTCCCCGAAGAGGGCGATGCGCTCGCCGCCTGCGTGACCATCCAGAAACGCCTGCTTGAGGATCCCGTCCATGCCGGAGGAACCGGCAACCCCATCCAGATGCAGATGGGCATCGAATCGGGCGAGGTCGTGGAGATCGAGGGAGACTGCTTTGGCGATGCCGTCAACAGCGCAGCGCGGCTGGCCGACCTTGCGGGCGCGGAGCAGATCCTCACCACGCAGCGGGTGCGCGATGCACTGGCTCCCGTGCTGCGCGCGCCGTTGCGCAGCCTGGGGCCGATGTACCTGCGCGGCAAGTCCGACGTCACCGAGGTCTTCCGCGTCGAATGGCAGACCGGCCGTGACGCAGACGCCACCATCATGGGGGTGTCAATGATGGCCAAGCCGCGCCAGCACCTGCTGGAGCTGTCATACGCAGACCAGACCGTCAGCCTTGAGCCGCGGGCCGAGAAGATATCCATCGGCCGGGCCACCACCGCCACCGTGTCCGTCAATGATTCGCGGGTATCGCGCGTGCATGCCACGCTCGAATGGCGTGGCGGTCATTTCGTGCTCAATGACGTTTCGAGCTTCGGCACCTGGGTGTACATGGGCAACCAGACGGAGCCCGTGGTGCTGCGGCGCACCGAGTCATACCTTGTGGGCAGCGGTGAAATCACCCTTGGCTGCGAGCGCGATGCCGACAGCGTTCCGCTGTTGCGCTTCGCCGTCAAGACCTGACAGTGCCCCATGGCCCAGCTTGAAATTTCCGTGACCGGCCCGGGTCTCGAAATCAGGCGGACCCTCGATGAAGGCCAGTCCGTGCTGATCGGGCGCGATACCGACTGCGACCTGTGCCTGCCCGACCCGGAGCGCACCGTCTCACGCCAGCACCTGGCCGTCTGGGTCGAGGCGGGGCGCCTCCAGTTGCGCGTCCTGTCGGTTGTGAACGGCGTGGACTTGCCTTCGGGCGAGGTTCCCCCGGGTGGCGTGGCCACGCTGGCAGAAAACGAACGCCTGATGGTGGGGGACTATGGCCTCACCGTGCGGCAAGTCGTGCCCGACGCTTCTGCGCCAGACAGCGTGGCGCCCGATGCCTCTGCTTCCGGAATTGTCGGTCTGGGGGCGCATGGCGCGCCCGGGGCACCGGGAGACGAGGATCCGTTTGGTGAATGGGGCTTCGATGCCACCGTGGTCCACCGCTTCGTTCCACAGCCTGCCGGGCAGCCGGAGTTCACCAGGACGGTTGCGGTCGGCGAGGCAATGACGGGAGACATGGCGCATTTCTTCAAGGGCCTGGGACTTGATGCCGAAAGGCTCGGCACCCTCAATTCCGCCGAGCTGGAGTCCGCCGGACGGAAAGTGCGTCTGGCGGTGGAGGGGCTTGTTGCGCTGTATGCCGCCAAGCTGGAACTGAGCCGCGAGATGGGCGCTGATGAGCGCACCATGGTGGCAACGCGGGAGAACAATCCCCTCAAGACAGACTGGCCGCTGGACACCAAGCTGGAATACCTGCTCGGGGCCAGCCCGGCCGGGGCGGCCTTTGCGCAACCAGAAGCCGCGCTGGCTGACCTGGTGGCCGAACTGCAAATCCACGATGCGGCTGTGACGGCTGCGTCCCGTGCGGTGCTGGAGGGCGCATTGCGCGAATTCGCGCCGGACAAGCTCGAGGCCAGGATCGCTGACGACAAATCGCAGGGCCTGCTTGCCAAAATCCGGCCCTGGGACGCCTATGCCAAATACTACGCGGCGGAGAGCGGGCGCATGGCGCAATGGCTGGAGCGCCTGTTCAACCGTTACTTCACCGCAGCCTATACACGGGAAACCACGCGCATCCGAAAAGGTGCAACCCGCAGAGAATGAGCCGGTGCGTCAATGATGTGACGTTAGAATAACTTAACACCGCTCTACCCCTACTGCAGTTTGTGAGCATCAAGAAGCTTGGTCGTTACGATCTACTTCGCGTCCTGGGCAAGGGCGCGATGGGCATCGTCTATGAGGGGCGCGACCCCAACCTTGACCGCCGGGTCGCCATCAAGACCGTCAAGGTCGAGAACATGTCGGAGGAGGCCGCCGCCGAATACGAGGCCCGCTTCCGGACCGAGGCCCGCTCCGCCGCGCGGCTGCAGCACCCCAATATCGTCAGCGTCTATGACTCCGACCGGGACGGCGACATCGCCTTCCTTGTCATGGAGTACATCCAGGGTGACGACCTCAAGCACCATATCGACAAGGGCGAGCGCTACACGCTGGACCAGTCGCTGAAGATGATCCGTGACCTGCTTGCCGCGCTGGACTATGCGCACAAGCAGGGCATCGTCCACCGGGACATCAAGCCGGCCAACCTGCTGATCGAGCCGGGTGGGCGCATCAAGCTGACCGACTTCGGCGTCGCCCGCATCCAGGATTCGGGCGAGGCCACGCGCACCCAGGGGGCCATGGTCGGTACGCTCAAGTACATGTCGCCCGAGCAGGTGCAGGGCCAGCCGGTGGATTCACGGGCCGACCTCTTTTCAGTCGGCATCGTGCTGTACCAGCTGCTCACGGACAAGCGGCCGTTTGATGGCGAGAACGACTTCTCCATCATTCACCAGATCATCGGCCATTCGCCCACGCCGCCGAGCGTCATCAACCCGCAGTTGCCCCCGGCCATCGATGCCGTGGTGGCCAGGGCGCTTGCGAAGAAGCGTGACGAGCGCTTTGCGACTGCCCGCGATTTTGCAGTTGCGCTCCAGGCGGCCATCCGCCGCGCCTCTGACCAGACCATCGTGCCGCCGGCCAACCCCGGCAAGCAGGATCATGGCGCTGATACCAAGGGCTCCGGCGTGACCATGGGGTCGGCGACGTCCGGTACTTCGGCTACATCCGCCACCAGCACCAACACCAGTACCGTCACGCAGGAACTGGAGCTCGTGTACTGGAAAGACATCAAGGATTCGGTCGAGCCCGAGGAGATCGAGGGCTTCCTGGTGAAGTTCCCGACCGGCATCTACGCCGACCTCGCACGGCGGCGGCTCAAGAAGCTGGCCAGCGGCGCGAGCATGGACGCCACGATGGGCAGTTACGGCACCCAGATGCCTGCCAGCGCCCAGGACACCGATGCCACGCGGATGCGCGACTTTTCGCGGCCCACAGTGCCTGACGGCGCCACGTCGCCAGGCAGCAGTTCGGTATCGGGCACCGGTACGCGCGGCGGCGACTACACCCGGACCCTGGTCCAGCCGAGAACCGAAGCCGGTGCTGCCTCACCTGGCGCTGCACCGGCCGAGCCCGCACCGGTGGACCCGCGCGACGCGCCCACCATACCGCCGGTTCCGTCGAAGCCCGCTGCACAGGCGGCGGCAGCCGCTACAGCCCCGGCAGCCGCTGCGGCGAGCGCCGGCAAGTCGCGTACCCCGCTCTACGCCGTCATCGGCGTTGCAGCCATTGCGCTGATCGGTATTGCATTGAAATTCACGTCTGGAGGCAGTGGAACGCCCGCGGTTGATGCAGCCGCCAGTGCCGCCTCCAGTCCTGCCGCTGTGGCCTCCTCTGCGGCTTCCGCCCAGGCATTGCCCGCTTCAGCGGTGCCTGCTGCGGCTGTCGCTGCCAGCAGTCCTGCCAGCGCAGCGTCCGCCGCCGTGGCCGCAGCCTCGCGGCCGGCAGCCAGTGCGCCGAGGCTCACTGCGAGCCAGCTGGCAGCACGGCCCAAGCCCAAGGACTCCGCGCCGGTGGCAGCGCCCGCCGTGGTGCCCGCGCCTTCACAGCCTCAGCCGGCAGCGCCTGCCCCACGGGTTGAGGCCAGGCCGGCCCAAACGCCCACGGCGGCACCCGCCACTGCGGCCAATCCAAAAGATGCCTGCGAGGGGCGGATGCTGCTGGGCTTCCAGATCTGCATGTCCGAGCAGTGCGCAAGGCCGGTGTTCCAGAATCACCCGACCTGCGTCGAGCGGCGCGACATGGAGCGCCGCCAGCGCGAACAGCAGCAACGCATCATCAACTGAGCCTGCGGTGCAGCGGTAGCAGGCTGACGCCGCTCAGTTGATGTCGATGTGGTGAATGCCGAACTCGCCCTTGCGGCGGTCGGCAAAAAAGCATTCAAGGGTTTCCTTGACGGTCCTGAATGCGATTTCGTCCCAGGGAATGTCGGCCTCTTCAAACAGCCTGGCCTCGATGGTCTCGTGCCCGGGATTGAACTCGTCGCTGAGCAGCCGGGCCCTGTAGAAAAGGTGGACCTGCCCGACGCGCGGCACGTTCATCACGCTGAAAAGACCCAGCATCTCGAATTTCGCGCCTGCCTCCTCGTCGGTTTCGCGCGCTGCGCCGGCGGCGGTGGTTTCGCCCAGTTCCATGAACCCGGCGGGCAGCGTCCACTTGCCCCAGCGTGGCTCGATGTTCCGCTTGCACAGCAGTACCTTGCTGCCCAGCACCGGTACGGTGCCGACCACGTTCAGCGGGTTTTCGTAGTGGATGGTGTTGCACGCAGGGCAGACGGCGCGTTCGCGCACGTCGCCATCATCGGGCACACGGTAGGTGACGGCGGTACCGCAATTCCTGCAGTGCTTGATAGGGCTTCGGAGCATGGTCCCCAGTGTAGTTTGAAATGAAAAAAGGACTCCGTGAAGGAGCCCTTTTCAAGACCTGCGGCCTGCCTGCAGCCGCGCCAAACCTCAGGCCTTGCCGTGCTTCTCGATCAGCGCCTTGGCGGTATCAAGCAGCTTCTTGCCGTCGAAGCCGCGCTTGTTCATGTCGGCCACCCATTCCTCGTCAACATGGCTGGACAGCCGCTGGAACTCTGCCGCGTCTGCTGCCGTGACTGAATAGATGGTGTTGCCGCGGTCGGAAGCCGACTTGCGGCCGGCCGGGTCGTTGCCCTGCTGCGTCTTGCCGAGCCATGCCGACGTAGCCATGCCGGAGTTGGCGTCAATGACGCGTTTCAGGTCGGGCGCCAGGCTGTCGTATTTGGCCTTGTTCATGGCCATCACAAAGGTGGTGGTGTAGAGCGCCCTTGCATTGGCCGGGAACTCGCTGTGGAACTTGGTCAGTTCATTGACCTTGATCGACGGCACGACTTCCCAGGGGATGACGCAGGCTTCGATCGTGCCCTTGGAAATGGCATCGGTGATGGCCGGCAGCGGCATGCCGACCGGCGTGGCGCCAAGCGAGCCGAGCATCTTGGTGACCTGGCGCGTCGGGCCGCGCACCTTCATGCCCTTCAGGTCGGCAGCATTCCTGATGAGCTTGTCGCGCGAGTGGAACATGCCGGGGCCGTGCACATGCAGCGCCAGCACCTGGGTTTCCTTGAACTCGTCGGCCGCCACTGTCTGCACGTACTCCCAGTAAGCCTTGGACGTTGCTTCGGCGTTGTTCATCATGAACGGCAGCTCGAAGGCCTCGACGCGCGGGAAGCGGCCGGCCGTATTGCCGGGCAAGGTCCAGACCACGTCCACCACGCCGTCCTTGGCCTGGTCATAGAGCTGCACCGGTGTGCCGCCCAGCTGCATCGCGGGATACCCCTCGAACTTGATGCGGCCGCCCGACTCCTTTTCAACCTTTTCCATCCATGGCTTGTGCATGGTGAGCCAGACGCCGGACATCGGCGCCATGAAGGTGTGGAACTTGAGGGTGACCGACTGCTGGGCCAGGCCACTGAGGCCCGGAGCCCCAAGCGCAACGGCTGCGGACGTTTTGAGAAGGGTGCGACGCTGGATCATGGAGAACTCCTGGGAAGATGGTGCATAAGGTAACGCACCACAAGGCAATCCGCTTTCGGGGCTTACCCTCAAGCGACCTTGACCGTCAGCGTGCCGAGGCCTGCCACGCCGCCCACCATGGTGTCGCCGGCCACGACTGCTGCGACGCCTTCGGGTGTGCCCGTGAAGATCAGGTCACCGGGTTGCAGCTCCCATGCCGCCGACAGGTGCTCGATGGTCTCGCCAATGTTCCAGATGAGCTTGGAGACATTACTGCGCTGGCGGTCCTGGCCGTTGACCTGGATGTACAGCTCGGCATTCTCCACATCACCGGCCTGCGCGGCTGGCGTGATCGGGCCGATGGGGGCGGACTGGTCGAACGCCTTGCCGATGCACCAGGGCCGGCCCTGCTTCTTCATCTCGCCCTGCAGGTCGCGGCGCGTCATGTCCAG
>JAZKHY010000076.1:0-13882 GCA_040385105.1 Pseudomonadota bacterium | reverse complement strand
GCCACCACGTCAACATCACCATGACGCAGGCCAAGGCGGTGAGCAACTACACCAACTCCATCCTGGCCAACATGGAAGCGCTGGACGACGGCTACGACGAGGCCCTGCTGCTGGATGCGTCGGGCTTCGTCTCCGAAGGCGCGGGCGAGAACGTGTTCGTCATCAAGGACGGCGTGGTCTACACGCCCGACCTGTCGGCCGGCGCGCTCAACGGCATCACCCGCAACACCGTGACCCACATCTGCAAGGACCTGGGCCTGGAACTCGTGCAAAAGCGCATCACGCGCGACGAGGTCTATATCTCTGACGAAGCCTTCTTCACCGGGACCGCCGCCGAAGTCACGCCCATCCGCGAACTCGACCGCATTGAACTGGGCAGCGGCTCGCGCGGGCCGATCACCGAGAAGATCCAGAGCGCGTTCTTTGACATCGTCAATGGCCGCAACCCGAAATATTCGCATTGGCTGGCAAAGGTCTGATCATGGGCAAAGCCGTCGTCGAACTCCTGGCCAAAGACCTCAACGCGCAGGGCGGCGTTTTCTGCCCCAGCCCGAAGGCCGAGATGGTCCTGTGGAACAGCCACCCGAAGGTGTACCTGGACGTGGCCGGCAAGGGCCAGGCCAAGTGCCCGTATTGCGGGACTGTCTACAAGCTCAAAGAGGGCGAGCACTTTGGCGGTGGCGGGCATTGACCCCACCGCTGTCATGCCGGACTTGATCCGGCATCCACGGCTCCCTGCCAACACCCTGGCCAACGAGTCATGGATTGCGGATCAAGTCCGCAATGACAGAGGATGAGATCCCTCGTCATTGCCCCGCAGTGGATCGGCGATGCGGTGATGACCGAGCCTCTTTTGCGCCGGCTGCATGCGCGGGGCGAGCAACTCACCGTCGGTGCCTTGCCCTGGGTAGCGCCGGTGTACCGCGCCATGCCGCAGGTCGCCGAAGTCATCGAGTTCCCGTTTGCCCACGGCGGCCTGCAGTTCAAGGCACGCAAGAGCCTGGCGCGGCAGATCACCGGCCGCTTTGACGCGGCCTATGTGCTGCCCAACTCCCTCAAGAGCGCGCTGCTGCCGTTCCTGGCCAGCATTCCAAAACGCGTGGGCTACCTCGGCGAGGCGCGCGTCGGCCTGCTGACCCACCGCCTTAAAAACCCGAAGAACAAGCCGCCGATGGTGGCGTTTTACTCCGCCCTGAGCGGCGATGGTGACGTGCAGGGCGACCGCCCGCAGTTGCAGCTGGACGCTGCGCAGGTGGGCCGGGCGCTGGGGGCGCATGGCCTCGCGCACGGCGGCTATTGCGTGTTTGCGCCGGGTGCCGAGTTCGGGCCGGCCAAGCGCTGGCCGGCGGGTCATTTCGCGGGGCTGGCAAGGGCGGTGGGGCAGCCCGTGGTGCTGCTGGGCTCCGGCAAGGAGGCCGCACTGTGCGAGGAGATTGCCTCTGCGGCTCCCGGGTGCTGCACGAATCTTGCAGGCAAGACATCGCTGCATGACGCGCTGTGCCTGATTGCCGGCGCCGGCCATGTCATCAGCAACGACTCGGGCCTGATGCATGTGGCGGCGGCGTTCGGCGTGCCGCAGGTGGCGGTGTTCGGCTCCTCAAGCCCGCTGCACACGCCGCCGCTCAACGCGCGCGCCACGGTGCTCTGGCTCAAGCAGGATGCGGCCTACCAGCCGCCGCTGGACTGTGCGCCCTGCTTCGAGCGCGAATGCCCGCTGGGGCACACCCGCTGCCTGAACGACCTGCCGGCTTCACGGGTACTCGCGGCGATCGGGGCCCAAGCGGGAAACGCCGCCAGCGCCTGAGCGGGAAACGCCGCCAGCCTAAACGGGAAACGCCGCCAGCGGCGTGGCACCGCCGGCATTGTGCGTGTCGGTGCGCGCCACGTTCATGACCCAGCAGACCATCACGAAGTAGCCCACCAGCGCGACCAGCTCCACCACGCCCTGCTCGCCGAAGACGCCCAGCGCCTCGGCCCAGGTGGCGTCGCTCAGGCCGTGGTGGCGCAGCACCTCCAGCGCCACATTCGCCGCAGCGGCTTCATCGGCGGCCATGCCTGCGGGGTGCCTGCCTTCGGCAATCGCGTCCAGGGTGGCCTGCGCCACGCCGGCCTTGCGCGCGGCGGGCACATGCATCAGCCACTCAAACTGGTTGGAGGTGTGGCGCGCCGCAATGCAGGTTGCCAGCTCGCGCACCCGCACATCGAGCACGCTGTCAAAGCGCAGGTACTCACCGAGCTTGCCGACGCGGCCCATCAGCTCGGGGCTGCGCAGCAGGGGAATGAAGGGGCCGAACACGGCCTTGCGCGGGCCGGCGATCAGTTCGTCTGCGGCCTGGCGCTGGGCCGGTGTCATCGACTCGCGCGGCATCATCGGCAGACGGTCTGCGGCTTGCGGCGAGAAGCCCTGGGTCACGATGCTGCCGGCTTTTTGGGGCGTGTCGGTGCTGGGGTTCACTGGGGTCTCCTGCGATGGTGTGGGTTGCAACTCACGCCGATCTTAATGAAGCGCAGGAATCCGGCCGCCCAAAAAAACAGCCACCTTGCGGTGGCTGTGGAAAGTCCTTGGAAGGACGTCGTTGGGAGACTTGAAAACTATTTGTGTGCGAGGCCTGTGCTCGTTGATTCTTGTGACTCGCCCTTGTTGTGGTGACAGCTGATGAAGAGAATGTAAATCGTGCAGCGCCAATATGCATCCCCCAATTGGGGGATGATTCAATGCTTATTTGAAACAACTTGTGCGACCTGTGATATTTCGCACCAGGATCGGCCTATGCGAAAGAAAATTTACAACTGATTACAAGTCGCGGGCCGGCAAATTCACCACAAACACAGCGCCGCCGCCGGGCCGGTCTTCGCAATGGACAGTGCCGGAATGCCGTTGCACGATGGATTTGACGAGCGCGAGTCCAAGGCCGACGCCGCCTTCGTGCTCGCTGGCGCCGGGCAGCCGGTAGAACGGCTCGAAGATGCGTTCGCGCTGCGCCACCGGCACGCCAGGGCCGCGGTCGCAGACCTGGACGATGGCGCGGTTGCCTTCACGCCGTACGATGACGGTGATCTCGCCGGTGCTGTAGCGCCGGGCATTCTCCAGCAGGTTGCGGATGACGCGGCGCAGCAGCTTGGCAATGCCCTGCACCACCACGGTCTGCGTGCCGTCGTCGGCAGCCTGCAGTTCGGCGCCGAGGCGCGCGCATTCTTCGGCGGCCAGGCCGGTCAGGTCCACCGGTTCCACCGTGCCGACGTCAGCCTCTTTGGCATCGAGCCGGCTGGCCAGCAGGATCTCGTCGATCAGCTGGTCCAGCTCGGCAATGTTGCGCGAGATCTCGTTCCTGAAGGTGGGCGAGGGCTGCGTGCCCATCAGCTCCAGGCCCATCCGGATGCGGGTGAGGGGCGAGCGCAGCTCGTGCGATGCATTGGCCAGCAGTGACTTGTGCGACTTCACGAGTGTTTCTATGCGTTCGGCGGCCTTGTTGAAGCGCTGCGCCAGGAAGGCCACCTCGTCAGTGCCGGATACCGGTACCCGCGTGCTCAGGTCGCCGTCGCCCCAGCGCTCCACGCCGCGGCGCAGGTTCTCCAGCCGGTGGGTGAGCCGCCGGATGATCGGGTACGTGCCGATGGCCACCGCCAGCGCCACGATGCCGAGCATCCACAGCAGGCCGGTCGAGCCGCGGGCCCAGGGGCGCGTCGGCGGCGGCTCGCCCGGTCGGCGCGGCCGCGGCGGTATCTGCACAAACAGCGAGGAACCGTCGTTCATCGCGACCTGGAATTCGACGCCCTGGCCCGGCACCCGCACCGGCCGCGCCAGTGCCTGGCCCACGACCTGGCCGGTTTCATTGCGCACGAGGATCTCGCGCGGCGGCGACTGCTCGGCATTGGCCTGCCACAGCCAGCCGAAGATCAGCGTCAGCACGCCCACGGCCAGCACCACGGCCAGCCACAGGCGGACGTAGATCGGCAGGTACCGTGGCAGGTTCAATGGGGATACCCGGGCAGGACGTCAGTCCTGCTGCTTGGCGAACACGTAGCCCACGCCGCGCACCGTCAGGATGCGCTTGGGGTTCTTCGCGTCGGCCTCGATGGCGGCGCGGATGCGTCCCATGTGCACGTCAATGGAGCGGTCGAAGGCTTCCAGCTCGCGGCCGCGCACCGCTTCCATGATCTGGTCGCGGGTGAGCACGCGGCCCGCGCGCTCGGCCAGGGTGATGAGCAGGTCGAACTGGTAGGAGGTGAGGTCGCAGGGCTGGCCGCCCACCGTGACGGTGCGGGCGTCGCGGTCGATCTCGAGCGAGCCGAAGCGCAGCAGCTTGGCCGACGGCGCCGCACCCTCGACACGGCGGCGCAGGATGGCGCGGATGCGCGCCAGCAGCTCGCGCGGCTCGAAGGGCTTGGGCAGGTAGTCGTCGGCACCGAGTTCAAGGCCGATGATGCGGTCCATCGGGTCGCCCTTGGCGGTGAGCATCAGCACCGGGACCTGGGCCGCAGCCCCGGTCAGCGAACGGATGCGGCGGCAGACCTCAAGCCCGTCCATGTCGGGCAGCATCAGGTCCAGGATGACCAGGTCGGGCACTGTGCCCGGCGCCTCGCCCTGCAGGTGCGCGAGGCCGGCCTGGCCGTTGGCGGCATGGTGAAAGGTGAAACCCGACTGGCCGAGGTACTCGCCCACCATCTGCGCCAGGCGGGTGTCGTCTTCGATCATCAGGAGTTGCTGCATGGCTTTGATGGTAACTGGCGCGCCCCTGTCGCTCAAGTCCGTTCTGCCGTGGTCGCTGCTGGTGTCCGTGTCGTACATGGTGTTCCCCTGAAGGTGCGCAAGATTGCCTGGTCCCATCTTGGGCGCCACGCACCAAATGCGCTTGAAGCGGCTGTAAAGTTAGGTAAATGGCTGTGCCTTTGTCCCCCGACTCCCTCCACCCGCCCCGGACCCTTGCCGAAGTGCTTGAGCACCAGGCCGGGGCGAGGCCGGATGCGCCGGCCTTGAGGTTTGAGGGGCTGCAATGGAGCTACAGCGGCTTTGCGCGCGAGGTGGGGCAGGCGGCGGCAACGCTGCGCCACGGCTTTGGCGTGCGCCATGGTGACCGCGTGGCCTGGCTCGGCGCGAACCACCCGGGCCAGCTGGTGCTGCTGTTTGCGCTGGCGCGCATCGGCGCGGTGCTGGTGCCGCTGAACTTCCGCCTCGCCGCCGCCGAATGGGATGCAGTGCTGGCCGACTGCTCGCCCGTCTGCGTTGTGCATGACGCTGCCTGGCAGGAAGCCGCCGTGGCACTGGCCGCGCGCTGCGGCGTGCCTGCCCGCAGTGTCAGTGCGCTGGTTCCTGGCGCGGCCCCGGCGCCTGGGGATCAGCCGGCCCTTGCGCCGGATCAGACGCAGGTGCCAGGCAAGGCCGGCACAGCCGCAGACCCGGTGCTGCTCGTCTACACCTCCGGCACCACCGGGCTGCCCAAGGGCGCGGTGCACACCCAGGCCAACCTGCTGGCCAACATGGCGGCAGCCTGCGCAGCGCAGCAGATGGGCCCGGCCGATGTGGTGGCCACGGTGCTGCCGATGTTCCATGTGGGCGGCCTGTGCATCCAGACGCTGCCCGCGCTGTATGCGGGCGCCAGCGTCATCCTGCATCCGCGCTTCGAGCCGGAGGCAACGCTGGCCTGCTTCGCGCAGGACAGGCCCAGCCTCACGCTGCTCGTGCCTGCGGTGATGCAGGCGCTGACCGGGCACCCGGGCTGGGCGCTGGCGGACCTGTCGGGCCTGCGCGCCGTCTGGGCCGGGTCGAGCACGCTGCCGCAGTCGCTGGTGGATGCGTTTCATGCGCGGGGCGTTCCGGTCTGCAATGTGTATGGCGCGACGGAGACCGGGCCGTTCTCGATTGCGCTCACGGCGCGGCATGCGTTCAGCCACGCAGGCTCCTGCGGCTGGCCGGCGCAGGGCGTGGAGGTGCGGCTGGAGGGTGCCAGGGACGGCGTGGGCGAGCTGCTCCTGCGCGCGCCCAACGTTGCGCAGCGCTACTGGCCCGCTGCTCCGGCCGTTGATGCGGAAGGCTGGTTCCATAGCGGCGATCTCGGGCGCCAGGCAGCAGACGGCAGCTGGACCATCGTTGGCCGGCTCAAGGACATGATCATTTCGGGCGGCGAGAACATCTACCCCGCCGAGATCGAGAACCTGCTGGCGGAGCATCCGTGCGTGGCGGAATGCGCGGTCATCGGCATGCCCGATGACAAGTGGGGCGAAGTGGTGGTTGCGGCCCTCGTGGCGCGGGCCGGCATGGAAGCCACGGCCGATGACGTGCTTCACTTCCTGGCCGGGCGCATCGCGCGCTACAAGCTGCCGCGCCGCGTGGTCTGGCTGGACGCGCTGCCGAAGACGGCGCTGGGCAAGGTGCAGAAGCCGCTGCTGAGGCCCCTGCTGGTGCCGCAGTAGATGTTGCTAGGTGCCAGGCAACCCGGCTGAGCCGCCCTCCGGCTGGCGCGGCACCGCGGTATCCGGCAGGCGTGATGCCAGCCACACCAGCAGCAGCACGGGCACGCCGAGCAGCGCGGTGGCGGTGAAGAACTGCGCATAGCCATGGGCATTGACATACACGCCCGAGAAGCCCGCCAGCCACTTGGGCAGCAGCAGCATCATCGAGCTCAGCAGCGCATACTGCGTGGCCGAGTAGCTGATGTTGGTCAGCGAGGACAGGTAGGCGATGAATGCGGCCGAGGCAATGCCGCTGGACAGGTTGTCGGCAGAGATGACGAAGATCAGCGCCGTCACGTCATGGCCCCGGCTGCCCAGCCAGGCAAACAGCAGGTTGCTCGCAGCGCTGAGGATCGCGCCCAGCATCAGCACCCGCATCACGCCCAGCCGCATCGACATCATGCCGCCGATGAAGGCGCCGGCCAGCGTCATGATGACGCCATAGACCTTGGTGACGGCAGCGACTTCGTCCTTGGTGTAGCCCATGTCCACATAGAACGGGTTGGCCATGATGCCCATCACGATGTCGCTGATCCGGTACACGGCAATGAGCGCGAGGATGAGCACCGCCTGCCAGCGGTAGCGCTTGATGAAGTCGGCAAACGGCTCGACGAGTGCGCCCTGCAGCCACTCGGCGGCATTCCGCGCGGGCGGCAGTTCCACCCGTGCCGGTTCGCGCGAAAACAGCACGGTGAGCACGCCCACCAGCATTGACGCGGCCATGACGAAGTAGGCGGTCGCCCAGGCGGCCTGCTGGTAGGCGGCGCCCGCTGCGGCACCCGCTCCGACAGTTGCCGCGCCCGCCACGGCTGCCGCCGGCGCGACTTCCGCGCGCGCGGCAATCCACAGCACGCCGGCGCCGGCCCAGATCATGGCCATGCGGTAGCCCGTCTGGTAGGTGGCTGCCAGCGCGCCCTGCTGCACGGTGTCCGCCGACTCGATGCGGAAGGCGTCCAGCGCAATGTCCTGCGTCGCCGAGGCGAAGGCCACCGCCAGCGCACACCAGACGATGGGCCCGAGGGCGTCGCGCGGGTCCGACAGCGCCATGCCGGCCAGCCCGGCCATGATGGCCAGCTGCGACAGAAGCAGCCAGCTGCGCCGCCGCCCAAGCGCGCGGGTGAGCAGCGGTATCGGCATCCGGTCCACCAGCGGTGCCCAGCACCACTTGAAGCCATAGGCCAGCCCCACCCACGACAGGTAGCCGATGGTGGAGCGGTCGATGCCCGCCTCGCGCAGCCGGAAGCTCAGCGTGCCCAGCACCAGCAGCAGCGGCAGGCCGGCTGCGAAGCCCAGCGTCAGCATGCGCAGGCTGGCAGGCTCCAGGTAGACGGCCAGGGCCTCGCGCCAGGACGGCTTGGGTTTTTCGGCAAGGGTTGTGGCGTCAGTCATGGGGGAATTGGTTTTGTGACTATTATTCACGCATGTGCTTCATCTGCGACGCCAAAACCCCCGCAGCCAAACCGGCGGCTCATTCAGCCTGGTCGTCCCGCCGCGCTTTTGTGCTGGCTGCGGGCGCCACTGCCGCCACTACCGTGACCCTGCCCGCGCTAGCGCAGGTCGACGTAGGTGGTGGCTCCACCCTGCGCAAGCTGGTGCCGGCCGACCAGCTGGAAGGCGCTGCCACCAAGCAGTATTCCCAGATGATGGCCGAGGCCCGTGCCAAGGGCGCCCTTGCGCCCGACGGCCATCCACAGGTGGTGCGCCTGCGCGCCATCGCTTCGCGGCTGATACCGCATGCGGCCAAATGGAACAGCCGGGCCACCGGCTGGAAGTGGGAGGTCAACCTGCTGGGCAGCAAGCAGATCAATGCCTTCTGCATGCCGGGCGGCAAGATCGCCTTCTACACCGCCATCCTCGATGACCTCAAGCTCACCGACGACGAGACCGCGATGATCATGGGCCACGAGATGGCCCATGCGCTGCGCGAGCATGCACGGGCGCGGCTGGCCAAGACCCAGGCCACCAGCATCGGCCTGTCCCTCGGGGCGCAGTTGCTGGGCCTGGGCGACCTGGGCAATGTGGCGGCCAACCTCGGCACCCAGCTGCTCAGCCTGAAGTTCAGCCGCGAGGACGAGACAGAGGCCGACCTGGTCGGCCTGGAGCTCGCTGCCCGCGCGGGTTACCAGCCGCAGGCCGGCGTCACGCTCTGGCAGAAGATGGGCGCGGCCGGCGGCGGCAAGAGCGGACCGAGCTTCCTGTCCACCCACCCGTCCGGCCCGGCGCGCATCGACGAGCTGAAGGCCAACGTGCCCAAGGTCCAGGGCCTGTACGAGCAGGCGCGCCGCAAGTAGCGCAGGAGCGGGGTTTGGCAGGAACCCCGCTATATCAAGCCGGCATCGGCCTTGCACAGTTCGAACACAAGCGCAGGCACCAGGGCGTTGGCCAGGACCGCGCGCCCGACATGGCCGGTGCTCATCGAGCCGAAATGCGAGACTGAAAAATCCTCGGCTTCGCTGCAGACCTCGACATAGGCAATGCCGCAGTCCCCGTGCTTGTCATGGCGCAGCATGAAGACGGCAGCGGCGTCGATGCTGCCGTCGTAGATCACGGCATGCGGGGATTCGCAGACGAAGTCCCGCCGGGCATCTTCCACGCTGTCATAGGGCCGCAGGTCGAAGAAGCGGGGCATGGCGTTTCTGACTTCGCGCCGCAGGGCGGCGTCGGGGGAGATGACGATGATGCGCCGCCCGGCCAGCACGTCGATGGCGACGTCGTGGTCATGCGTCAGCTCGGCGCTGCAGGTGTCGGGCTCGTCGGCATCATGCGGCGGAAAAACCGCGATGACGGTCAGCTTGTCGGGCTCGGCATGGAAGCTCGCCTGGCCGCCCAGCAGGCGCAGCTGCTGGTGGAAGAAGTACCAGCCCAGGGTTTCCCAGTTGCCGGCGTCCAGCGCCTGCACGTCCACCCTGGCAAGCACCTGCAGCCGGGGCGAGCCGTCTTTCAGCGTGTCAATGCTGAAGTCGACTTCCGGCGCGAGCCGCACGGCCCACTGGATGAGCTCATCGACCAGCGCATACAGCTGCGCAGCGTCCGTCCAGACGATGGCCCGGCCCGGGGTGAAACTGACGGCCACGCCACACCGCTCCAGCCACCCGGCCCTGGCCTCGAATGCGGCCTGCACCACTTCTTCCAGGTTGATGCGGTCGCTGTGCGGGCTGTTGTGGTCGCGGGGCCTTGCAAGGTTCTGCGCCACCATGGCAACACGCCGGGCGTGCTCGATGGCTTCGCGCGCGGATTCCAGCTGGAAGGCCGGCAGGGCGCGGCTGTTGGCGGCGGCGTCCAGCTCATGCAGCGAGTGGACGAGCGACTGGGCGACCTCTGCCCCGGTTTTCCCGAGGATCTCGCGCCAGGGCAGGTCTGCCGCGCTTTGGGGCTCGGTCTCGGCGAACGGGGCCCTGTCGCTGTCTGGCGGCTCTGGCAGCGGATGCAATGAGGAGGGCCCGGCGTCTACCCGCGAATGCCGCCGGTGCCGGTGCCCTGACTCCCAGCTTGCCGGTGACGTGCGGGCGGGATTGCGCTTGAACCACTTGAACATTTGCTTGCGGTCAGCTGCCTGACGGTTGAGATAACTAGCAAATTGTAATTAATCATCTTCCGGGATGGCGAAAGAAAATGTACTTTAGTTCAAATATTCAATGCGCCCGGAAATGTCACGCTGGCCGCCAGGCCGTGCCCGTCGGCGCCGTCGCCCAGCTCAAACCGGGCGTTCATCAGCTGCGCATACTGGGCCACGATGGCCAGGCCCAGGCCGGCCCCCAGGCCCAGCATCTGCCCGGCGCTGCCCTGCATCCAGCGCTGGGTGAGGCGGCTGCGCATTTGCGGGCTCAGGCCGGGGCCGTTGTCGATGACCGAGAGGGTCACGCCGCCTCCGGTATGTGACAGCGCCACCGTCACGCTGGACGGCTCGCCGCGGTCATTGCGGCCGTAGCGCAGCGCATTGTCCAGCAGGTTGTTGAGGATGCCTTCAATGAGGGTTGCGTCGCCCGTCACGCGGGCGGCGCCGTCCATGCCGCGCGCGCCAAGGTCCACGCCGGCGGCATCGGCCTGCGCCAGGAAACGCATCACGCTGTCCTGCACCATGCCGTCCAGCGCAACGGTGGCCAGCTGGATGCCGGCCTTGGCCTCGTCGGCCAGCGCCAGTGCCAGCAGCTGGTCCACCAGCCGGCTCGCGCGCGCCTGGCTGCTGACGATGCCCTGCAGCTGCGCCTGCCAGACGGCAGGCTCCCGGTGGGCCAGCCCGTATTCGGCCAGCGCCCGGATGCCGGCCAGCGGCGTGCGCAGCTCATGGGCCACATTGCCGGTGAACTCGCGCAGCGCGCGGCCGCTTTCGTTGAGCCTTGCGAGCAGCGAATTGACGGCCAGGCCCAGCTTCTCGATGTCCCGCGTGCTGGCATTGACCGGCACCGGCGTGAGGTCGTTCGCATCGCGCAACTGCACCGCCTGCTGCAGCTGGGCCAGCGGCTGCAGGTCACGGGTGATTGAGCGGCGCAGCCACCAGGCCAGCAGGAACAGGAAGACCGTCTGCGGCGCGATGCACCAGGCCAGCAGGCGCTGCAGCTGGGCCGTGCGGCTGCGCGTCGTTTCGGCCACCACCACGTCAAAGGGCACCGGCAGGTCCAGGTGCAGCGTGGCGGCGCGCACCTTGCTGCCGTTGACGACGAGGTCGGAGAAGCCGTGCAGCGCGGTGCGCGGTCCGCGGTCCGGCAGGGCCAGGGCCGGTTCGCCGGCCACCAGCGTGCCGTCCGGCAGCAGCACCGCAAAGTACTCCGACTCCACCTGGTCGAACAGCACGGTGCTGATCTCGCGCTGCGACAGGCCCAGCTGCAGCACGCCGGATTGCAGCTTGACGTTGGCGGCCACCACATGCGCATCGTCGAGCAGCGCGCGGTCAAAGGCCTGCTGCATGAACGAGTTGGCCAGCACCAGAGTGACCAGCGTGCCGGCCAGCCAGGTCAGTGCCAGCGGTATCAGGACGTTGCGGACGACGCGTGAGCGCAGGGACGGCTTGGCCGGTGCTGTGGGCATGTTGCCCCCGGCTGCATTCACTGGTCCGGCTCCAGCACATAGCCCAGGCCGCGCAGCGTGCGGATGCGCACGCCCGAGCCCGGCAGCCGCTTGCGCAGGCGCGAGATGAAGGCCTCCAGCGCGTTGTCGCCCAGCCATTCATCGGTGTCCGAGAGCTTGCTTGACAGCGCGCGCTTGCTGACCACGCGGCCCGGTGGCGTCATCAGCTCCCACAGCACCTCGAACTCGCGGGCCGGCAAGTCCAGCGGCTGCGGGCCCAGCAGCACGCGGCGCGCCTTGCGGTCCAGCGTGAGCGTGCCGACTTCCACCCGGTCGTCCGTGCCCTGCGCGCGGCGCACCAGGGCGCGCAGCCGCGCCTCCACTTCGGAAAGGTCGAACGGCTTGCCCAGGTAGTCGTCAGCGCCGGCATCGAGGCCGGCGATGCGCTCGTCGGTGCGGTTGCGCGCGGTGAGCACCAGCACCGGCGTCCTGTCGCCGCGGGCGCGCGCATTGCGCAGCGCCTTCAGGCCGCTGCCCAGGCCGCTCATCGGGTGGTCGGTCAGCGGCAGGTTCAGGTCCAGCAGCACGGTGTCAAACGGCTGAACCAGCCAGAAGTGCTCGGCCTGCTCCAGCGTCTCGGCCACGTCCACGCGGTGGCCCGCGTCGGTCAGGCTGCGAACCATCACGTCACGCAGCACCACATCGTCTTCGACCAGGAGGATACGCATATCGATGCAGACATTAGCGCAACAAGCCCTGTTCACGCTACGCGTTAATGCGTAGCGCCCGCGTCAGTCTCGGGTCAGTGCCCCGGCGCGATAAACAGGGATGCAGGGAACGCGGCTGGCCGCGTCCCCTCTCTTACCTGTTCAACCGGAGACATTCAATCATGAAAATAAGGAGCCAGAAGGACTTCTTCTCGGGCGTCATGTTCAGCGCCATCGGCGTGGCGTTCGGCTGGGGGGCCCTCACCTACAACGTGGGCACCGGTGCCCGCATGGGCCCGGGCTACTTCCCGTTGATGCTGGGCGTGGTGCTGGCACTTCTCGGTGCGGTGGTCATCTTCACCTCGCTGGTGGTTGAAACCGAAGACGGCGAGAAGATCGGTGCGTGGGCCTGGCGCCCGCTGGTCTACATCATTGGCGCCAACCTGCTGTTCGGCATCCTGCTGGGCGGGCTGCCGGCCTTCAAGGTGCCGGCCATGGGGATGATCGCCGCCATCTACGCGCTGACCATCATCGCCAGCCTGGCCGGCGACCGTTTCCGGATGCGCGACGTGCTCATCCTTGCCACCGTGCTTTCCATCGGCAGCTACCTGGCGTTCATCGTCCTGCTCAAGCTGCAGATCCAGGTCTGGCCCACCTTCATTACCGGTTGAGGAGACAAGACCCATGGACCTGCTTTCAAACCTTTCGCTCGGCTTCGGCGTGGCCTTCACGCCGATCAACCTGCTGTATGCGTTCATCGGCTGCATGCTGGGCACGCTGATCGGCGTGCTGCCTGGCATCGGCCCGGTCGCCACCATTGCCATGCTGCTGCCGGCCACCTATGCGCTGCCGCCGGTGTCGGCCCTGATCATGCTCGCCGGCATCTACTACGGCGCGCAGTACGGCGGCTCGACGACGGCCATCCTGGTCAACCTGCCGGGCGAGTCCTCGTCGGTGGTGACCTGTATCGACGGCTACCAGATGGCGCGGCAGGGCCGGGCCGGGCCCGCGCTGGCGGCGGCCGGCCTGGGCTCGTTCTTCGCGGGCTCCGTAGGCACGCTGATCCTGGCGGCGTTCGCGCCGCCGCTGACCGAGCTTGCCTTCAAGTTCGGCCCGGCCGAATACTTCTCGCTGATGGTGCTGGGCCTGATCGGCGCGGTGGTGCTGGCATCGGGCTCGCTGATCAAGGCGATTGCCATGATCGTGCTCGGCCTGCTGCTCGGCCTGGTCGGCACCGACGTGAACTCCGGTGTGGCGCGGTTTTCCTTTGACATCCCCGAGCTGACGGACGGCATCGGCTTTGTGACCATTGCCATGGGTGTGTTCGGCTATGGCGAGATCATCTCCAACCTGTCCCAGCCCGAGGATGAACGCGAGGTCTTCACCGCCAAGGTGAAAGGCCTGTGGCCGACCGCCGAAGACTTCAGGAACATGGCGCCCGCCGTCCTGCGCGGCACGACGCTGGGCTCTGCCCTGGGCATCCTGCCCGGCGGTGGCGCGCTGCTGGCGGCCTTTGCCGCCTATGCGCTGGAAAAGAAGGTCAAGATGAAGCCGGGCGAAGTCGCCTTCGGCAAGGGCAACATCCGCGGCGTGGCCGGCCCCGAGTCGGCCAACAACGCCGGCGCGCAGACCTCGTTCATCCCGCTGCTCACGCTGGGCATCCCGCCCAACGCCGTGATGGCGCTGATGGTCGGCGCGATGACCATCCACAACATCCAGCC
>JAZKHY010000075.1:0-22538 GCA_040385105.1 Pseudomonadota bacterium | reverse complement strand
TGTGCACGCCCATCGGGTCGAGGTTCTCGATCGAGCAGATGATGATGCAGTTGTCGGCCTTGTCGCGCACGACTTCCATCTCGTACTCTTTCCAGCCGAGCAGGGATTCTTCAATCAGCAGCTCATTGGTCGGCGAGGCCTCCAGGCCGCGCTTGCAGATGACCTCGAACTCCTCCGAGTTGTAGGCGATGCCGCCGCCGGTGCCGCCCAGCGTGAAGCTGGGGCGGATGACCGTAGGAAAGCCCACCGTCTTCTGCACGGCCCAGGCTTCATCCATCGAGTGGGCGATGCCCGAGCGCGCCGAGCCAAGGCCGATCTTGGTCATCGCGTCCTTGAACTTGAGGCGGTCTTCGGCCTTGTCGATGGCTTCGGGCGTGGCGCCGATCAGCTCGACCTTGTATTTGTCCAGCACGCCGTTGTGCCAGAGGTCCAGCGCGCAGTTCAGCGCGGTCTGCCCGCCCATGGTCGGCAGGATGGCGTCAGGCTTTTCCTTGGCGATGATCTTCTCGACCGTCTGCCAGGTGATGGGCTCGATGTAGGTGACGTCGGCCGTGGCCGGGTCGGTCATGATCGTGGCGGGGTTGCTGTTGATCAGGATGACCTTGTAGCCCTCCTCGCGCAGCGCCTTGCAGGCCTGCACGCCGGAGTAGTCGAACTCGCAGGCCTGGCCGATGATGATCGGGCCGGCGCCGATGATGAGGATGCTCTTGATGTCTGTGCGCTTAGGCATGTTTACTCTTCTCCATCAATGCCGTGAAGCGGTCGAACAAATAGCCGATGTCATGCGGGCCCGGCGAGGCTTCCGGGTGCCCCTGGAAGCAGAACGCGGGCTTGTCGGTGCGGGCCAGCCCCTGCAGCGTGTTGTCAAACAGGCTGATGTGGGTGGCGCGCAGGTTGGCGGGCAGGCTTTTCTCGTCCACCGCGAAGCCGTGGTTCTGGCTGGTGATGCTGACGCGGCCTGTGTCCAGGTCTTTCACCGGGTGGTTCGCCCCGTGGTGGCCGAACTTCATCTTGAAGGTCTTTGCGCCGGAGGCGAGCGCCATGATCTGGTGGCCGAGGCAGATGCCGAAGGTCGGATAGCCGGCCTCGATCAATTCGCGGCTGGCCTCAATGGCGTAGCTGCATGGCTCCGGGTCACCGGGGCCGTTGGCGAGGAACACGCCGTCAGGATTGAGCTTTTTCACCTCGGCGGCGCTGGTCTGCGCGGGCACCACGGTAATCTTGCAGCCGCGCGAGGCCAGCATGCGCAGGATGTTCTTCTTGACGCCGAAATCGAAGGCCACGACGTGAAACTTCGCATCGTTTTGCGTGCCGTAACCTGCGCCAAGCGTCCACTCGGTCTGGCTCCACTCATAGGGCTGCGTGACCGACACCACCTTGGCCAGGTCCAGCCCCGCCATGCTGGGCGCACCCCTGGCGGCAGCAAGCGCCTTGTCGATGACGTCCTGTGTGGCGGCTGCGCCCATGGGCAACCCGATGATGCAGCCGTTCTGCGCACCCTTGCTGCGCAGCAGACGGGTGAGCTTGCGGGTGTCGATGTTGGCAATGGCCACGGTGTTCTCGCGCTCCAGGTACTGCGCCAGCGTCATGCTGGAGCGGAAATTGGAGGCGATGAGGGGCAGGTCCTTGATGATCAGGCCCGCGGCATGGACCTTCTCGGCTTCGATGTCCTCGGCATTGACACCGTAGTTGCCGATGTGCGGATACGTGAGCGTCACGATCTGCTGGCAATAGCTGGGGTCGGTGAGGATCTCCTGGTAGCCGGTGATGGCGGTGTTGAACACCACCTCGCCGACCGTGGAGCCTGCGGCTCCTATCGAATTGCCATGAAAGACCGTGCCGTCTGCGAGGGCCAGGATGGCCAGAGGGTGGGTTCCCTGTTGAGACAAAAGCACTGGGTTCTCCGGATTGGTTACGGGTACGCCCAAACGCGCTCAAGAGGAGTCTCTCGATTGCTGCTTTTGTAAGGGAGGAGGCTTGAATGCGCTAGGCGTACGGGGTTTGCGGGAAAGCCCCTGAGTATAACTGATAGGCAATGGGTGCTTGCCCCATGCCCATGTCAAAAACTCATGCTGGCATGCAGGCAGATGGCAGCGGCCGCAGCCACGTTGAGCGACTCCTCGCCGCCGGGCTGGGCAATGCGCACCGACATCGCGGCCATGCCCGCCAGCGCCTCGCTGACGCCCTGCCCTTCATGCCCGAGCGCCCAGGCGCACGGCTGCGGGAACTCCTGGGTATGCAGGTAATTGCCCTGGTGCGAGCTAGTGACAAGAATAGGCACGCCAAGGCCAAGCAGTGCGTCCGCTTCAGCACCTTCCACCAGCTGCAGGCCGAAATGCGCACCCATGCCGGCGCGCAGCACCTTGGGACTCCAGAGCGCGGCAGATCCCCTGAGCGCGACCACCTGGCGGAAGCCGAACGCCGATGCGCTGCGCAGGATGGAGCCGACATTGCCGGCATCCTGCACGCGGTCAAGGATGACCGTGGCCATTCCGGGCACGACGGCAGCCGGGACAGGCAGTTCAATCACAAAGGCCGAGTCGGCCGGCGACTCCAGGCCGCTGACGCCGGCAAACAGGGAATCGGCGATGACGACCGTCTTTGCCGACGGCGGCGCCCACTGCGGCCCCCGGCTCCAGGCTGATTCGGAAAACACGGCCATCACCGGCGCAATGCCCCGCTCCAGAGCGGCTCGGCACAGGTGGTCCCCCTCCAGCCAGACCTGCCCCTGCTTTCGGTAGCCAGTGTTGTCCTGGGCCAGCCGGCGCAAGTCCTTGAGCAGGACGTTGTCGCGCGAGCTGATGTGCTGTGGGCCGGATGTCACGGGCGATTCAGGAGCTGCTCACGCTGACAGTAGCGCCGCTCTGGGTGACCAGCGTGGCCGCCACGGGGCTGAAGAAGCGCCGGTGATGGCGGCAGGCGCCGTGGAGCTTCAGCGCAGCGAGGTGTTCCGGCGTGCCGTAGCCCTTGTGCGAGGCAAAGCCGTAATGCGGAAACTCCTGGTGCAGGCTCTCGCACAGCCTGTCCCGGTGAACCTTGGCCAGGATGGAAGCGGCCGAGATGGCCTTGACCCTGGCATCACCGCCAACCACGGCCTCAGCCAGCACGTCGAGCGTGGGCAGGCGGTTGCCGTCCACCAGAACCTTGGCGGGCTTCAGGCGCAGGCCTTCCACAGCCCGTTTCATGGCGAGCATGGTGGCATGCAGGATGTTGAGTTCGTCAATCTCCTCGACGCTGGCTTCGGCAATCGAACAGCACAGCGCATTCGCGCGGATCTGGTCGTAGAGTTTTTCGCGCTGCAGCGCCGAAAGGACCTTGGAGTCGGCCAGCCCCCGGATGCGCTTGGTATCGTCGAGGATGACGGCCGCCGCAACGACCGGGCCCGCGAGCGGGCCGCGGCCAGCCTCATCGACCCCGGCCAGCAGGCCGACGGGGTCCCAATGGAGGGTTGCCTGCTCAGCTTTCAAGAACTTGCTGGATCGCATCGGTAGCCAGTCGGGACGTGTCGCGCCGCAATTGCTCATGCAGCGCGGTGAATTTCTGTTGCAATGCCATGATTGTCTCAGGCTGGCGCAGCCAGGCAAGCGTCGCCCCCGCCAGTGCCTCCGGGGTTGCCGCCTCCTGCAGGAGTTCCGGCACGACGAAATCGCCGCACAGGATGTTCGGCAGCCCAACCCAGGGCTGGAGCTGCTTGCGCCGCATGATCTGCCAGGACAGCCAGTTCATGTTGTAGGCGATGACCATGGGGCGTTTGAAGAGCGCGGCCTCCAGCGTGGCGGTACCGCTGGCAATCAGCGTCACGTCGCAGGCGGCCAGGACGGCATGGGACTGGCCCGTCACGATCTGCAGCCCCTGCAGCAGCCCGGACTGCCGGGCCGCCTGCTCGATCGCAGGCTTCAATGCCGCAACTGCCGGCACCACAAACTTCAGCGCCGGCCTGCTGTGCTGCATCAGTACTGCGGCCTCGAAAAAGCGTCCGGCGAGGTACTGGACCTCCGACGCGCGGCTGCCGGGCAGGATGGCGACCACCTCGTCTGCCTGCGCCAGACCCAACGCGTGCCGCGCGGCAGCCTTGTCAGGCACCATCGGGATCATGTTCGCCAGCGGGTGGCCCACATAGGTTGCCGCGATGCCATGGGCGCGCAGCAATTCGGGTTCAAACGGGAAGATGCACAGCACATGGTCTGCGCTGCGCCGGATTTTCTCAACCCGGTCCGCGCGCCAGGCCCAGATGGAGGGGCAGATGAAATGAACCGTCTTGATGCCGGAGGCCTTCAGGCCGGCTTCAAGGTCCAGGTTGAAATCGGGTGCATCAACACCAATGAACAGGGCCGTCCGGCCCTCGCCCAGCAGTTTTTCCTTAAGCTGCCGGCGGATGCCGACGATTTCGCGGTAATGGCGCAGCACCTCCACATAGCCGCGCACGGCGAGCTTCTCGCTGGGCCAGTCCGCCCGGAAGCCGCGGCGCTCCATCTGCGGCCCGCCGATGCCGCTGGCCTGAAGCTGCGGCCAGCGCTCCTTCATGCCGTCCAGCAGAAGCCCCGCCAGCAAGTCCCCGGAGGTCTCGCCTGCAACCATGGCGAACCGGGGGCTGTTCATGGCGCGAATGGAATCGGTCAGCGGACGATGCCGCGCTGCGGCGGCACCTTGTCCAGGAAGGACAGCATCATCTGCACGTCGGGCCCTGCCTCGGCATGCTTCTGCGTGAGGTCGGCAATCCGGGCCTTGGCCTTTTCCAGCGTCAGGTCGTCGCGGTACAGGGCCTTGTGCATGGCCTTCACTGCGGAGATACGGTCTGCCGAGAAGCCACGGCGGCGCAGGCCTTCGAAGTTCATCGAGCGCGCCTGCGCGGGCTGGCCCTGGCTCATGACGAACGGCGGCTGGTCCGCAAAGAGCAGTGAGCACATGGCCGTCATGCCATGTGCACCGATGCGCACGAACTGGTGGACCACGGTGAATCCGCCGAGGATCACGAAGTCCCCGACTTCAACATGGCCGGCGAGCTGGGAGTTGTTGGCGAAGATGGTGTTGTTGCCCACCAGGCAGTCATGTGCCAGGTGCACATAGGCCATGATCCAGTTGTCATCGCCCACCCGCGTCACGGCCCCGCCGCCGGGCGAGCCGATGTTGAACGTGCAGAATTCCCGGATGGTGTTACGGTCGCCGATGACGAGCTCGCACGGTTCACCGGCGTACTTCTTGTCCTGCGGCACCGCCCCGAGCGAGCTGAACTGGAAAATGCGGTTGTCGTTGCCGATGGTGGTGTGGCCCTCGATCACACAATGCGCGCCGATGGTCGTGCCGGCACCCACCTTCACATCCGCGCCGATGACCGTGTAGGGCCCGACGCTGACCGAACTGTCGAGCGAGGCGCCCGGGTCGATGATGGCGGTAGGGTGAATCTGGCCCAAAGCTGGCCTCCTCAGGCAATCGTGCGCATGGTGCACATGAGTTCTGCCTCCACGGCCACCTCCTCACCCACCTTGGCGCGTGCCTTGAACTTGAAAATGCCGGCCTTCATGCGGTCCAGCTCGACTTCCAGCGTAAGCTGGTCGCCCGGCTCCACCACCCGCTTGAAGCGGGCGGCGTCGATGCCGGCAAAGTAATACACCGTCTTTTCGTCGGGCGTCACGCCGAGCATGTCGAAGGCCAGCAGGGCTGCCGTCTGGGCCAGAGCCTCCAGCATCAGCACGCCAGGCATCACCGGGCGGTGCGGGAAGTGCCCGGTGAAAAAGGGCTCGTTGATCGTGACGTTCTTCAGCGCCTTGATGCGCTTGCCCTTGTCGATCTCCAGCACGCGGTCAACCAGCAGGATCGGGTAGCGATGGGGCAACTGCTTGAGGATTTGATGAATGTCCATCATGATTTTTATGGCTCTTGTAGTTTCTTCTCGAGCGCCTTGAGGCGCTCGCGCAGGCTGTGGAGTTGCTTGAGGGTTACCGCATTTTTTTCCCAGGACGCATTGTCGTCGATGGGGAACATGCCGGTGTAGTGGCCCGGCTTTGTGATGGAACGCGTCACCACGGTCGCCGCCGAGATGTTGACATGATCTGCCAGCGTGAGATGCCCGAGCACGATGGCACCGCCACCCACCGTGCAATGCGCGCCGATGGTGGCGCTGCCCGCCACGCCCACACAGCCCGCCATGGCGGTGTGCCGCCCGACGCGCACGTTGTGGCCGATCTGGATCAGGTTGTCGAGTTTCACGCCATCCTCGATGACCGTGTCTTCCAGCGCGCCGCGGTCGATGCAGGTGTTGGCGCCGATCTCGACGTCGTTGCCGATGCGCACCGCGCCCAGTTGCTCGATCTTTTCCCAGGCGCCGCCATCGGGCGCAAAGCCGAAGCCGTCGGCCCCGATGACCACGCCGGAGTGCACGATGCAGCGCTCGCCGATCACGCAGTTCTCGCCCACGGTCACGCGGGCCTTCAGGACGGTGCCGGCGCCGATCCGGGCGCCGCGCTCGATGACGCATAGCGCCCCCACCGATGCTGTGGACGAGATGTCGGCAGCGGGATCCACAACGGCAGAAGGATGGATGCGTGGCCCGGCGGCAGCGGGCAACTGCCTTTTCCACAACTGGGTGACGCGGGCAAAGTAGAGGTAAGGCTGCTCAGCCACGATGCAGGCGCCCCGCGCCAGCGCCGCATCAAGCATGGCGGGCGCCACAATGACACAGGCCGCCTGTGAGGCGGCCAGTTGCTGCTGGTATCTGGGGTTGCTCAGGAAGCTCAGCGACGCCGGTGTGGCGGACTCGAGCGTTGCAAGGCCTTCAATCAGGGTGTCCGGGTCGCCATGAAGCTCGCCCCCGAGGGTGCTGACAATCGAGCCTAGACGCAGTGCCACACCTTGCTTGCCTTGGCCGGCTTACCTGCCGTTGGCGTTGAGCGCCTTGATCACCTTGTCGGTGATGTCGTGCTTGGGATTGATGTAGACGGCTTCCTGGAGGATCACGTCGTATTTCTCGGCTTCGGCCACGGCCTTCACCACCTTGTTGGCACGCTCCAGAACCTGCTGCAGTTCTTCGTTCTTGCGGGAGTTCAGGTCTTCCTGGAACTCGCGGCGCTTGCGCTGGAAGTCGCGGTCCTGTTCGACCAGGGCCTTCTGGCGCGTGTTGCGCTGGCTTTCGGTGAGCGTCGGCGCCTCGCGCTCGAATTTCTCGGAGGCCGTCTTCAGCGAGTTGCCAAGGTCCACCAGGTCTTTCTCCTTGCGCGAGAACTCCTGCTCCAGCTTGGCCTGCGCCGTCTTGGCGGTGTTCGCTTCCCGGAAGATGCGGTCCGTGTTGACGAAGCCCACGCGGAACTCCTGCGCCTGGGCCAGCCCCGCCAGGGACAACAGGCCCATGGCCAGAACAACATGGATGTAACGAGACATGTGCTTCATTAGAAAGACGTTCCAATCTGGAATTGCAATTTCTGGATTCTATCGCCAGGGAACTTGCGCACCGGATTCGCAATGGCAATACGCAACGGCCCCACTGGGGAAATCCAGCTCAGGCCTGCGCCAACCGAGGCCCGCAGTTCGCCCAGGTCGACCCGCTGGCCGTCGCCGTAGACATTGCCCATGTCGACAAAGCCGAACACCCGCAGGGTCCGGTCGTTGCCCGCACCCGGGAACGGCGCAATCACCTCGGCATTCAGGGTGAGCTTCTTGGGCCCGCCGATGACGGACCCTGTCACGTCGCGTGTGCCCAGCGTCCCCTGCTCGAAACCGCGAACGGAGCCCAGGCCGCCGGAATAGAAGTTCTTGAACACCGGGAACGGGTTGCCCTGCAAGCCCTTGCCCCAGCCTGCCTCCGCATTGAGGCCGATGGTGAACTGCCGGTTCAGCGGGATGTACTGCTGGTACTGGTACTGGGTACGGACATAGCGGGCATCGCCACCGGCGCCGACTTCCGCGCCGAACCGCTGGTAACGCCCGCGCGTGGGAGCCAGCGTGCTGTCGCGGTCATCACGGGACCAGCCGATCGACAGCGGCAACGCAGTGCTGGTGTAGCCGAACTGGTTGGCGTAGGTCAGGTAGGCGGCGGGAATGTTGGTGCCCGGCTTGATGGTGGTGCGCTCGAGGTTGGCGCCAAAGAAGATGGTGTCGCTCTCGCTGAAAGGCACGCCAAAGCGCATGCCTGCGCCGGAGGTGATGAGTTCATAGTTGCCGCCCTGGTCCTCGTAAGGCTTGGAGGCGCGGTGGTAGATGTCGATGGTGCGCGAGATGCCGTCGGCGGTGAAATACGGGTTGACGGTGTTGAGCACGATGACCCGGTTGAACTTGCTGGTGTTGACTTCCACACCGAGATAGTTGCCCGAGCCGAAGGCATTCTCCTGCTTGATGCCGAAGGACAGCGAGAGTTTCTCCGCACTGGAGAAGCCTGCGCCCAGCTGCAGGCTGCCTGTGGGCTTTTCGGAAACGGTGACGTTCAGGTCAACCTGGTCGGGCGTGCCCGGGGTCTCGGAGACGTCAACCGACAGGTCCTTGAAGTAGCCAAGACGGTCGACACGGTCGCGCGACAGCCGGATTTTCTCGCCGTCATACCAGGACGACTCGAACTGCCGGAACTCGCGGCGGATCACTTCATCGCGCGTGCGGTTGTTGCCACCGATATTGATCTGGCGCACATAGGCGCGGCGCGACGGGTCAGCCTGCAGCACAAAGGCCACGCGGTTGTTTACCCGGTCGATCTCCGGGCGGGCCTCGACACGGGCGAAGGCAAAGCCGAAATTGCCGAAATACTCGGTAAACGCCTTGGTGGTCTCGGCGACATCGTCGGCGTTATAGGCCTGGCCGGGCTTGATCTTGACGAGCGACTTGAATTCGTCGTCCTTGTCCAGGTAATTGCCCTCCAGCTTGACGCCGGACACGACATACCGGTCGCCTTCGGTGACGTTGATGGTGATCGAGATGTCCTGCTTGTTCGGCGAGATCGCCACCTGCGTGGAGTCGATCTTGAACTCGAGGTAGCCGCGGGTGAGATAGTACGAACGCAGCGACTCCAGGTCAGCATTGAGCTTGGCGCGGGAATAGCGGTCGGACTTGGTATAGAAGCTGAGCCACCCGCCGGTGTCCAGGTCAAACAGGCCCTTGAGGGTGGATTCACTGAAGGCGCGCGCGCCGACAACGCGGATGTCCTTGATCTTGGCGAGCTCGCCCTCCGTGACTGTGAACGTCAGGTTCACGCGGTTGCGCTCAATGGGGGTGACGGTGGTCACGACCTCGACGCCATACAGGCTGCGGTTGATGTACTGGCGCTTGAGTTCCTGCTCGGCGCGGTCGGCCAGCGCCTGGTCATAGGGTCGGCCTTCGGTCAGGCCCACATCGCGCAACGACTTCTTGAGCACGTCCTTGTCAAACTCCTTGGTGCCCGAGAAGTCCACATCGGCCACGGTCGGGCGCTCTTCCACGACCACGACCAGCACATCTCCGCTGACCTCCAGCCGGACGTCCTTGAACAGGCCCAGGCCGAACAGTGCGCGGATCGCGGTGGTGCCCTTGTCGTCGTTGTAGACGTCGCCCACGCGGAACGGCAACGATGCGAAGATGGTCCCCGGCTCGACACGCTGCAGGCCTTCGACGCGGATGTCCTTGACCGTGAAAGGGTCGACCGCCCAGGCGGAGTTGGCCAAGAAAGCCAGGGCTGCCATTGCCGAAACGGTGCGCACACGGAAGCGATTGAGTTGTTTTTTCATGAAATGCTGGTTTGCCGGAACTGCCATGTGGGCCGGCCAAAAAGTTAACCGAAGAGCCGGGTGACGTCGTTGAACAGCGCAATCGACATCATGACCAGTAGCAGCGCCACGCCACCGCGCTGCAGCCGCTCCATCCATGCGTCTGACACGCCCTTGCCCGTCACGCCCTCCCAAAGATAATACATCAGGTGCCCACCGTCGAGAACCGGCAGCGGGAGCAAATTCAGCACGCCAAGGCTGACACTGATGAGCGCCAGGAACACCAGGTATTGCGTCAGCCCCATGCTGGCCGACTTGCCGGCATAGTCGGCAATTGTCAGGGGGCCGCTCAGGTTCTTGAGGGATGCTTCGCCGGTGAGCATCCGGCCCATCATGCGCAGCGTCAGCACCGAAACCTCCCAGGTCCGCACGATGCCGTTGCGAAGGCCTTCCACCAGGCCCTGCTGCACGCTGACGAAGGCCGGCGGGGCGCCGACAAAGGCACCAATACGCCCAACCACCGCATTGCCTTCCTTGCGGATCTCGGGCGTCACCTGCAACACCATCGGCTGGCCGCCACGCTCGATTCGCCAGGCCTGGGGCTCAGCCTTGCCACCCTGCACGGACGCACGAATGGCTTCGCGCAACTGGACGCCATCCACAATGGGCAGGCTGCCCAGCGCCAGCACCAAGTCGCCCTGGCGCAGGCCGGACCTGTCTGCCGCACCGCCTGCCATGACCTCACCGATGGCGGGCCGGGTCCAGGGCCCCAGGATGCCGACCTTGCGGAACAGCCGGGCGTCTGCCTGGCTGGCATCAATGCCGCTCAGGGGCAACAACAGCTCCCGCGACGGGCCGTTGGCCGATGTTGCAACCTCCAGCCGCACGTCGCGGCCATCGAGGGCGCCCCGGGTGAGCAGCCAGCGCAGGTCTTCAAAGGAGCGGGTCTCACGGGATTCGCCGTCTGCAAAGCCCGCGCGCAATACGGTCTCGCCGCCGCGCAGGCCGGCGGCCTCGGCAACAGAGCCGGCTACCGGGCTGGCCAGCACGGCCCTGGGCTCCTGCACGCCATACCAGTTCACTGCGGAATAAAGCAGCACGGCCAGCAGCAGGTTGGCCGCGGGCCCCGCTGCCACCACAGCCGCACGGGCACGCAGGGACTTGTTGTTGAAGGCCAGGTGCCGCTCCTGCGGTGCAACCGGCCCCTCCCGCTCGTCAAGCATCTTCACATAGCCGCCCAACGGAAAGGCCCCGATGACAAACTCCGTGGGAGAACCCTTGGGCTGCCAGCGGAAGAGCGTTTTGCCGAACCCGACCGAAAACCGCAGCACCTTGACGCCGCAGGCCACAGCCACCCGGTAATGCCCGTACTCATGCACGGCGATCAGCAGGCCCAGCGCGACAATGAATGCAACAACGGTCAGCATGTGTGAATCTCCCCGTATTTACGGCGGGTCAGGCGGCCAGCAGGCGGGTATGCCGGCTGGCCTCCTCGCGCGCCCTGGCATCCAGGGCCAGCAACTCCGCCAGCGTCCCGGACTTGGAGCCCGGGACAGCGGACAAAGTTGCAAGGTTGACGCGGTGGATTTCGTCAAACCGGATACGCCTGTCAAGAAATGCCGCCACGGCAATCTCGTTGGCTGCATTGAGCACTGCCGTCGTGCCGGGGGGAGCCTTGAGCGCATCCCAGGCCAGCTTCAGCCCCGGGAACAGCAGTGGGTCCACAGGTTCGAAGGTCATCGCGGGCAGTGTCAGGAAGTCCAGCGCAGGCGCGCCATTTTCAACGCGCTCGGGCCAGGAAAGGCCGTAGGCAATCGGGCCACGCATGTCGGGAGTGCCCAGTTGGGCCACTACCGAGCCGTCGCGGTACTGCACCATGGAGTGGATGACGCTCTGAGGGTGGATGACAACCTCGATCTGCCCCGGCGCGAGGCCAAACAGGTATCGGGCCTCAATGACTTCAAGCGCCTTGTTCATCATGGTGGCCGAATCCACCGATATCTTCCTGCCCATCACCCAATTGGGGTGCGCGCAGGCCTGCTCCGGCGTGACGTCATGCAGCGCCTGCGGCGAATGCGTGCGGAAAGGCCCGCCCGACGCCGTGAGGATGATCTTGTCTACCCGGCCCGGCCAGGCCTGCGGGTCTTCAGGCAGACACTGGAAGATGGCTGAATGCTCGCTGTCAATCGGCAGCAGCGTTGCGCCGCCCTGCTTCACCGCCTCCAGGAACAGTTCCGCGCCGACCACAAGGGCTTCCTTGTTGGCCAGCAGCAGCCGCTTGCCGGCGCGGGCCGCCGCCATGCAGGGCGCGAGACCGGCGGCGCCGACGATGGCCGCCATCACGCTGTCCACCTCCTCATGGGAGGAAATCATCTCAAGGGCCGCCGCGCCAGACAGGACCTGTACACCCAGGCCCTCAGCTGCGACTTTTTCGGCCAGGGCCTGCCCGTGCGCTTCACTCGCCATGACGGCGTACCGGGGGCGGAACCGCGCGCATTGGCTGAGCATCAGGTCAACCTGCGTTGCCGCGCTCAGGGCATAGACACCAAACCGGCCGGGGTGGCGCGCGATCACGTCCAGCGTATTGACGCCGATCGAGCCGGTCGAGCCGAGAACTGTTACGAGATGCGGCATCGTGGTCACAGGGAAGCCAGCATCATGGCCAGCGGAAGTGTCGGCAGCAGCGCATCGACGCGGTCGAGCACACCGCCATGCCCGGGCAGCAGGCCGCTGCTGTCCTTGAGGCCCACACTGCGCTTGATGAGCGACTCGACCAGGTCGCCCACCACACTCATCGCGGCCATGAACAGTACCGCGATCAGCAGGAACCACCAGCCCTGGACCCACAGGCGGGAATGGAAGCTGACGCTGTCCAGCCTCGCCGCAAACTGGACATCGGCCCAGACCCACGCCAGCGCCAGAACCACAACGCCGGTCATGCCGCCCCAGACACCTTCCCAGCTCTTGTTGGGGCTGATGGCAGGCGCCAGCTTGCGCCTGCCGAACGCCCGGCCGGCAAAGTAGGCAAAGATATCCGCCGCCCACACCAGTACCAGCACCGACAGCAGGAAGTTCACGCCGACCATTCGGGCCTTGGCCACGGCGAGCCAGGCCATCCAGAGTGCCAGCAATCCGGCGAGCAGGCGGACTGCCCGCGGGATTCTTGCCCACAACGGAACGCCACCGCGCAGCAGCCAGGCCCCGCCCAGCACCCAGAGCGCGCCGACTGCGCTCCAGAGCACCGGCAGCGGGCGCGCCAGCAGGCCGGCGTACCAGGAGCCCGCACACAGAAGCACGCAGGCCAGGCCTACGAGCATTGAAGGCTTGTCGCCATAGCCGCTGAAGCGGCCCCATTCCCAGGCGCCGGCGGCAATCAGGACGAGTGCCACCGCCGCGAAGAGTCCCGGCGAATGGAACATCGCCGGCAAAAGGATGGCCAGCAGGACGATGGCCGTGATGATGCGCTGCTTGAGCATGTGGGGCCTTGTCAGGCAGCCCTGCGCTGCGTTGGGGCCGGCACGGACTGTGCGGTCAGCTTGCCGAACCTGCGCTCGCGCTGCTGGAAAGCGGAGATTGCGTCATCCAGCGCGGCCTCGTCAAATTCGGGCCACAGCCTGTCGCTGAAATAAAGCTCCGAATAAGCACATTGCCACAGGAGGAAGTTGCTGATGCGCTGCTCGTTGCCGGTGCGGATGAGCAGGTCGGGGTCGGGGACGTGGGCCAGCGCCATCGCGCGGTCCAGCCCCGCCTCGGTGATGGGTTCACCCGCAGCCGCAAGCTTCGCGGCGGCCTGGGCGATGTCCCAGCGCCCGCCATAGTTGAAGCAGACATTGAGCACGAGGCGGGTGTTGTCGGCCGTCGCGGCCTCGGCCTGCGCCAGGCCCGCGCAGACCTTGTCCGACAGACCTGCGCGTTCACCGACGAAATACAGGCGCACACCGTCAGCCTTGAGTTGCGGAACCTCGCGCGCCAGGGCCATGGCGAGCAGTTCCATGAGGCCTGAGACTTCGTCTTCGGGCCGGTTCCAGTTCTCGGAGGAGAACGCAAATACGGTGAGTACCGCGACGCCCCGCTCGGCACAGGCCCTGACGCAACGCCGCAGCGAATCCACGCCCTGCTTGTGGCCCGCCACACGCGGGAGGAAGCGGCGGTTGGCCCAGCGGCCGTTGCCGTCCATCACTATCGCGATGTGGTGGGGGACATGGGTCATGATGAGGGCATCATGGTCAGACCGCCATGATCTCCTGCTCCTTGGCGGCAACCAGCTTGTCGATCTCGGCAACGTGCCGGTCGGTTGTTTTCTGGATGTCGGCCTCGGCGCGCTTCTGGTCGTCTTCGGACGCCAGCTTGTCCTTGACGAGTTTCTTCACGGACTCGTTCGCGTCACGGCGAAGGTTGCGCACGGCGATCTTGGCATTTTCGCCTTCGCCCTTGACGACCTTGGTGAGCTCCTTGCGGCGCTCTTCGCTCATCGGCGGCATAGGCACACGGATGAGGTCGCCCATGCTGGACGGGTTCAGGCCCAGGTCGCTGTCGCGGATGGCTTTCTCGATCTTGGCGCCCATCCCCTTTTCCCAGGGCTGGATGCTGATAGTGCGCGAGTCCAGCAGCGACACATTGGCCACCTGGTTGATCGGCATCATCGAGCCGTAGTAATCCACCTGCAGGGAATCCAGCAGGGCCGGGTTGGCACGCCCTGTTCGGATCTTGGTGAGGTTGCTCTTGAAGGATGCGATGGACTGGTCCATCTTGCCTTCCGTCGTTGTCTTGATGTCTGCAATCGTCATGCTTTGCTCCTCTGTCTGCCGCGGCAGCTCATGCCGCCCGGCCACACGTATTCTGGCGTAAATGCGTCAGGCATAGACCAAAGTGCCTTCGTCTTCACCCATCACGACGCGCTTGAGGGCGCCGTGCTTGAAGATCGAAAACACCTTGATGGGCAGCTTCTGGTCGCGGCACAGCGCGAATGCGGTCGCGTCCATGATGCCCAGGTTCTGCGACATGGCTTCGTCAAACGAGATCTTGGTGTACCGGGTGGCCTTGGGGTCTTTCTTGGGATCGGCGGTGTAGACACCGTCTACCTTGGTGGCCTTGAGCACAAGCTCCGCGCCGATCTCGGCACCGCGCAGCGCAGCGGCTGTGTCCGTCGTGAAAAACGGGTTGCCCGTGCCGGCCGCGAAGATGACGACCTTGCCTTCTTCCAGGTACTGCAGCGCCTTGGGGCGCACATAAGGCTCGACCACCTGCTCAATGGCGATGGCCGACATGACGCGGGCTATCAGCCCCTGCTTGTTCATTGCGTCAGCCAGCGCCAGCGCGTTCATCACGGTCGCCAGCATTCCCATGTAGTCGGCGGTTGCCCGGTCCATGCCGACCGAGCCGCCGGCCACGCCGCGGAAGATGTTGCCGCCGCCAATGACCACCGCGACCTCGACGCCCATGTTCACCACCTCCGCGACCTCCTCGACCATGCGGACGATGGTGGCGCGGTTGATGCCGAACTGGTCATCGCCCATCAGGGCCTCACCGGACAGCTTCAGCAGGATGCGCTTGTGGGCTGCTTTGGACTTGGTCATGGACGGGCTCCCCATAGGTTCAACAACTTCCCTGCTTCGTGAAAAATACCTGTCAAGCGGCGGCCTTGGCGGCGGCAACCTGGGCGGCGACTTCAGCGGCGAAGTCGTCGACCTTTTTCTCGATGCCTTCACCCACCACGTAGAGCGTGAAGCCCTTGACGGTGGTGCCGGCCGCCTTGAGCATCTGCTCGACGGTCTGCTTGTCGTTCTTGACGAACGACTGGTTGAACAGGGACACTTCCTTCAGGTATTTCTGCACACCACCCTCGATGCGCTTGGCAACGATTTCGGCGGACTGCACCGGCTTGCCGGCAGCCGTCGCCTGGGCCGCATCTTCAGCAGCCTTGGCGGCGGCAACCGAGCGCTCGCGCTCGACCAGCTCGGCCGGAACGTCGGCGCTGGACAAGGCAACGGGCTTCATCGCGGCGACATGCATCGCGACGTCCTTGGCCGCAACTTCGTCGCCGTCGAACTCGACGACAACACCAATGCGCGTGCCGTGCAGGTAGGCAGCCAGCTTGCTGGCGCCGGCAAAGCGCTTGAAGCGGCGGAAGCTCATGTTCTCGCCGATCTTGCCGATCAGGCCCTTGCGCACATCTTCAAGGGTGGGGCCGAAGCTGTCCTGGCTGTAGGGCAGCGCGCCCAGTGCGGCGATATCGGCCGGGTTGTGCTTTGCGACCAGCTCGGCAGCGGCTTTGGCCAGGGCCAGGAAGCTGTCGTTCTTGGTGACGAAGTCGGTTTCGCAGTTGACTTCGATGAGGGCGCCGGTATTGCCGTCGATATGGCTGGCGACCACACCTTCAGCGGTGATGCGCGAGGCGGCCTTGCCGGCCTTGCTGCCCAGCTTGACGCGCAGCAGCTCTTCGGCCTTTTCCATGTTGCCTTCGGCTTCGGTCAGGGCCTTCTTGCACTCCATCATCGGTGCGTCGGTCTTGGCGCGCAGTTCGGCGACCATGCTTGCGGTAATTGCAGCCATCAAAAATTCTCCGTCTCGGTTCAGATCAAACAAAAATCAGCTAAAAAAAAGGGGCAACGAAGCCCCTCTTTTGACGCGGCGGGTCTCGCCACGAGGGGAAATCAGGCAGCAGCCTCTTCCACTTCCACAAACTCGTCGCCGCTTTCAGCGGGCGCGGTCCGGACGACGTCGTTGCCGGCAGCGGCGCGGCCTTCGATGATCGCATCGGCGATGCCGCGGGCATAGAGGATCACGGCCTTGGACGAGTCGTCATTGCCGGGGATCACGTAGTCGATGCCTTCGGGGGAGTGGTTCGAGTCCACCACGCCAACCAGCGGGATGCCCAGCTTCTTGGCTTCGGCAATGGCGATCTTGTGGAAGCCGACGTCGATCACGAAGATGGCGTCGGGCAGGGCGGTCATGTCCTGGATGCCGCCGATGTCTTTTTCGAGCTTCTCGATCTCGCGGGTGAAGGTCAGCTGCTCTTTCTTGCTCAGGGAGTCAAGGCCGGCTTCCTGCTGGGCCTTCATGTCCTTCAGGCGCTTGATGGAGGTCTTGACGGTCTTGAAGTTGGTGAGCATGCCGCCGAGCCAGCGCTGGTCAACGAACGGGACACCTGCGCGCTGGGCTTCAGCGGAGACGATGTCGCGCGCCTGGCGCTTGGTGCCGACCATCAGGATGGTGCCGCGGTTGGCAGCGAGTTGCTTGACGAACTTGGTCGCCTCCTGGAACATCGGCAGCGACTTTTCCAGGTTGATGATGTGGATCTTGTTGCGATGGCCGAAAATGAACGGGGCCATCTTGGGGTTCCAGAAGCGGGTCTGGTGTCCGAAATGGACGCCGGCTTCCAGCATTTGACGCATGGTGACTGACATGTGAGCTCCAAAGGTTGGGTCTAAAATCCAGTCCGTTTTGCAGTGTTTGTAAACACCGCAACACCTTGTATGGACTGGTTTGCGAATTACTTTGCCCCCTGCCTGATCACACCTGCTCGATACATCTGTAAAAAACACGCGAACCCGGCAGCCAGCAAAGCCCGACGAGTATAGCACAGCGCCCCTGCCAGACCCATGTACCCTGACCTCCACACCACCCGTGAACGCATCCTTTCCGGCAGCACCACCGCCGCGCAGGAAATCGAGGAATCCATCCGCGCCGCCGGGTCTCCGGCCGGCACCGGCGTGTACCTCAAGACCATGTTTGCCGAAGCACGGGCGCAAGCCGCCCAGGCCGCCGGCGCAGCGCTCCCGCTGGCCGGGCTGAGCGTTTCCGTCAAGGACCTGTTCGACATCGCCGGGCAGACGACAGCCGCCGGCTCCACGGTCCTTTCCGGGGCACCGCCCGCCACGCTCGATTGCCCTGCGGTGGCGCGGCTCAAGGCCGCGGGCGCGGCGATCATCGGCCGGACGAACATGGTCGAGTTCGCCTTCTCCGGCGTGGGCATCAATCCACACCACGGCACTCCCGCCAACCCCTGCGACACGGCCACGCCACGCATCCCGGGCGGCTCCTCCAGCGGCGCGGCTGTTTCAGTGGCGACAGGCTCGGCCTTCATCGGCCTGGGCTCCGACACCGGGGGTTCCATCCGGATTCCGGCCGCGCTCAATGGCATTGTGGGGTTCAAGAACACCGCCCGGCTGGTTCCGGTGGCGGGCGCCCTGCCCTTGTCCACCACGATGGACACGGTCTGCGCCATGACGAGGTCGGTGCGCGATGCCATCCTCGCGCACGAGGTGCTCTCGGGCCTGCGCGTGGCACCCCGCAGCGCACCCCTGTCAGCCTGCCGCCTTGCGGTCGCGCAGACCTCCATGCTGGACGGCCTGGATGCAACCGTGAGCCGTGCATTTGCCCGCGCCGTTCAGCAACTGCGCGACGCTGGCGCGCAGGTCGACGACATCCCGCTGGCGGAAATACGCGACCTTGGCGCCATCCAGTCCACCGGCGGATTCTCCGCAGCCGAGAGTTATGCCTGGCACCGCGAGCTGCTCGCCACAAAGGCCGCAGCCTACGACCCGAGGGTTGCTGCGCGCATCCAGCGCGGCGCGGAGATGAAGGCCTTCGAGTACATCGACCTCATCCATGCGCGCAATGCGTGGATCAACCGTGTCGGGATTGCACTGGCCGGCTACGATGCCGTGCTGTCCCCCACAGTCCCCATCGTTGCGCCGCCGATTGCGGATGTTGCTCCGGGCGCGGAACGCGACGGGGAATTCTTCCGCATCAATGCGCTCCTGTTGCGCAACACCAGCGTGGTCAACATGCTGGACGGCTGCGCCATCTCCATCCCCTGCCAGGCCCCCGATGAACTGCCCGTGGGGCTGATGATCTGGCATGGCCCGATGCGCGACGACGCTGTCCTCGGCATTGCGCTGCAGGCGGAAGAACTGCTGAAACGGGCTTCATGAAAATCGCAATCGTCGGCGCCGGGATCATCGGCGTCACTACGGCCTGGGAACTCGCGTCCGACGGCCACGAAGTCACCGTTTTCGAGCGGCGCGGCGCGGCAGCCGAGGAAAGCAGCTTTGCCAACGCAGGTGTGGTGGCTCCGGGATACGTCACACCCTGGGCGGCGCCAGGCATGCCGGGCAAGGTTGCGCGGCTTATGTTCAGCCGGCACGCTCCCGTACGGATCGGCCTGCCGCTGTCGGGCGACGAGCTGGCCTGGATGTGGAAATGGTGGCGCGCCTGCAAGCTTGAGACCTACCTGGCCAACCGGGCGCGGCTGCAGCGCCTGGCGTTCTACAGCCGTGCGCGCCTGCACCACCTGACTGCACAGCTGAACCTGGAATATGACGGCAGCCCGGGCTATATGGTGCTGCTGAGATCCGGCAAGGACAGCCGCATGGTCCAGCCTGGATTGCAGGTGTTGCGCGACGCCGGCGTGACCTTCAGCGAGATCAGCGCGCATGAAGCGCGCGTCATCGAACCCGCACTCAACCCCGATACCGAATTCCATGGCGCCATCCACCTGCCGAACGACGAAGTGGCCAACTGCCGGCAGTTCGCGCTGCTGCTCAAGAAAGAAGCCGAAGCCCGCGGCGCGCGCTTCGAATTCAACACCACCGTGACGCAGATCGACCCGGCGGCGCCCGGCCAGCTCCTGCTCGCCGGCGAAGATGCCCCGCGGAAGTTCGATGCCACCGTCATGTGCGCCGGCCTGGCGTCAGCCGCGCTGCTGCGGCCGCTGGGCCTCAGGATCCCGCTCGCCGCCGTCCATGGCTACTCCATCAGCGCGCCGGTCCGTGAGCCGCTCAACGCCCCGCGCAGTGCGTTGATGGACGAGCACTACAAAGTGGCCATCTCGCGCCTGGGTAACCGGGTACGCGTGGCCGGCAGCGCCGAAATCGGCGGTTCCGCCGGGAAGAAGCGCGCCTCCTCCATCCAGACCCTCTACAAGGTCCTGCACGACTGGTTTCCCGGCGCCGCGCAAATCTCCAACACCGGCTCAAGCGTGCAGGAATGGAAAGGCGCGCGGCCCATGCTGCCCGATGGCCCGCCCATCGTCAGCGCAAGCGGCCTGCCGGGGCTGTGGCTGAACCTGGGCCATGGCTCCAGCGGCTGGGCCCTGAGCTGCGGCAGCGCGCGCGCGGTGGCCGACATGATCTCCGGGCGCAGCCCGGAACTCGACATGGAAGGGCTGGACGCCGCGCGGCTGCTGCGCTGACAGTGGCACTCCCGCGGGCCCCATCATCCCGCCCGCTTGAAGCACAATGACCGGATGCATCGCGTCACAACGATCCAGCCTCATGCCCTCTTCGACGTTGCCGCAACCCGGCGCATTGAGGAAGCCGCTACGGCTTCCCTGCCTGCGCATGCACTGATGCAGCGCGCGGGCCTGCGCGCTGCGCAGCTCGCCATGGCCATCGCCCCGCATGCGCGCACTGCCTGGGTGGCCTGCGGGCCAGGCAACAATGGTGGCGATGGCCTGGAAGCGGCGATGCACCTGCGCCGCTGGGGACGGGATGTGACTGTCACATGGCTTGGCAGCGAAGCCGGTGCGCCCCCTGACGCGCTGGCCTCGCTCAGGCGCGCGCAGGATGCAGGCGTGGCCTTCGCCGGCGAGCCCCCGGCGCAATTCGGGCTGTGCATGGATGCACTGCTTGGCATTGGCGCGAGCCGGCCGGCGGAAGGCCGCATGGCGCAATGGATCGCCCTGATGAATCGCGGCGGCGCACCTGTGCTCGCAATCGACATTCCCTCCGGCCTGGCCGCCGATACCGGTTGCTTGCAGGGCCCGTGCATCCAGGCAGACCACACGCTGACGCTACTGACACTCAAGCCAGGCCTCTTCACGGGGTCGGGGCGCGATGCGGCGGGCAGCATCTGGTTCGATGACCTGGGCATTGCTGCGCCGGAAGCCGGCCTGCCGGAGCCTGCGGCACGGCTGTGCAGCGCGCCGGACACGCTTCAAAGGCTGCACGCTTCGCACAAGGGCACGCATGGCGATGTTGCGATCATTGGCGGCGCACAGGGCATGACGGGTGCTGCACTGCTCGCGGCGTCGGCAGCGCTGCATGCCGGGTCGGGCCGGGTCCTGGTGGGGCTGCTTGACGGTGGGTCCATGGGCGTGGACGTCGCTCACCCCGAGCTGATGTTTCGCTCTGTGGACTCGCTGGACTTCAGGTCCATGGCCGTTGCCTGCGGCTGCGGCGGCGGCACGGATGCCGTACGCGCCGTCCTGCCGCGCGCATGCTCCACTGCCGGCCGGCTGGTCCTTGATGCCGATGCACTGAACGCCATCGCCCAGGACTCCCAGCTGCAGGCGCTGTTGGCGGCCCGGGCAGCACGCGGCGCCCCCGCCGTGATCACGCCGCATCCCCTGGAAGCAGCCAGGCTTCTGGGTACGTCCACTGCGGATGTGCAGGCCAACAGGCTGGCTGCAGCGCGCGAGCTGGCAGGCAGGTTCAACTGCACCGCCGTGCTCAAGGGCTCAGGCACCGTCATTGCAGCACCGGGCAAGATGAGCGCCATCAACCCCACCGGCAATGCGCGCCTGGGTACTGCCGGAACGGGGGATGTGCTGGCGGGACTGATCGCCGCCCGGCTTGCCACCGGCATGCCCGCATTCCAGACAGCCTGTGAGTCCGTGTGGTTACATGGCAGCGCGGCCGACCACTGGCCCGAAGGACGAGCCTTGACCGCCTCCCGGCTGGCCCGCTCCTTCAGCGCCTGACGGTCTGAAGCCCGGGTTCAGCCGCGGCCCGCAAAGGGCATCTTGGTTGCCATGATGGTGTGGAACATGACATTGGCGCCGGGCGGCAGGTTCGCCATGTAGAGCACCGACGAGCCGACCAAGTCCACATCCATCAGCGGCTCCACCGCAATCTCGCCGTTGGCCTGGATCACGCCCTTGGCCATGCGCGCAGCCATCTCGGTCGCGGCATTGCCGATGTCGATCTGCCCCACCGCGATGTCGTACTTGCGGCCGTCCAGCGAGGCTGTCTTGGTCAAGCCCATGACGGCATGCTTGGTGGACGTGTAGGCAATGGAGTTCGGCCGCGGCGTGTGGGCCGAGATCGAGCCGTTGTTGATGATGCGGCCGCCCATCGGCGCCTGCGCCTTCATCACCTTGAAGGCCTGCTGGATGCAGAGGAACATGCCGGTGAGGTTGATGTCCACCACATACTTCCACTGCTCCAGCGTCAGGTCTTCCAGCGGGATGCCGGGTGCATTGACGCCGGCATTGTTGAACAGCACGTCCACGCGGCCGAAGGCCTTGACCGTCGCCTCGAACAGGGCCTGTACCGAGGCCGGGTCCGACACGTCGGTAGAAACCGCCAGCGCCCTGTCCACGGCGCCTGATGCCGCAGCCACCTCCTGCAGCGGCTCGACGCGGCGGCCGGCGAGCGCCACGCGCCAGCCATCCTTGAGCAGCGCCAGCGCTGCCGCCTTGCCCACGCCTGTGCCAGCGCCTGTCACGATGGCCACCTTGTTGCCTGAACTCATGTCTCTTGCTCCTCTTTCTTGCTTATGAACGGCGCCTCAGCGCCTGGGCTTGCGGCTCTTGCTCTTGCCAACGGCCTTCTTCACTGCTGCCTTCAGGTTCTGGATGGGCGAGCGGGAAGCACGCTCCTGCGGCGTCACATCCTTGCGCGACGAACGCTTGGCAGATGCCTTGGCGGGCACGCCCGCTGGCGATCCGCGGCCGGCCGGCCCTGAGCCCTTGTCCTTCATGGCCCGCGCCACCAGTTCCTCGCCTTCGCGGATCAGCCTGAAGTCGATCTTGCGTCCGTCCAGGTCCACCCGGCTGACCTGCACCCGCACACGGGAACCGATCGCATAGCGGATGCCGGTGCGCTCGCCGCGCAGTTCCTGGCGCGCCTCGTCGAACTTGAAGTACTCGCCGCC
>JAZKHY010000074.1:0-3500 GCA_040385105.1 Pseudomonadota bacterium | reverse complement strand
GCAATCGCGGCTTTCAGGGCATCGCGCTCGGCCTCGTTCCAGCCGGTCGCGTACTCATCGTCGGCGTCCGCCTGCAGGGCCTCGGTCTGTATGCCCAGCATGTTCAGGGCGGCGCCGGACACGCGGGTGAAGCGTCCGTGCTCGTCCTGCTCCCAGTACCAGTCGGAGGCCAGCTCGGTGAGGCTGCGGTAGCGGGCCTCGCTTTCGCGCAACTCGGCGGTGCGCTCGGCGACGGCCTGCTCCAGCTTCTGGCTGTAGCCTTCCAGCTTTTTGTACAGCAGCCGCACTTCCAGCATGTTGCGGATGCGCGTCTTGACCTCGACCAGGTCAAAGGGCTTGCTGATGAAGTCGCGGGCACCCGCCTGCAAGGCGCGCAATTTGTGGCCCGGCTGCGCGGTGAGCACGATGACGGGCAGGTAGCCGTCCGCACTGCCGGCCTGGAGGCCTTCCATCACCTGGAAGCCATCCATCCCCGGCATCTGCAGATCGAGCAGGATCAGGTCGTAATGATGGGCGTCATGCAGCGCGCCCACCTCCATCGGGTTCAGGGTCGAGCTGACACTACGATAGCCCGCTTCCTCCAGTAGCTGCTGAAGCAGCGCCACATTGGAGTCCTGATCGTCCACGATCAGGATGCTGGCGTTCAGGATGTCATCGTTAGTCAGCATCATGACTTTTCCCCTTCTTTGTCGAGGCCGCCCAGGCCGGTCTTGGCGAACAGCAGGGCGAGATCCAGCGTACTCATGAATTCATTGACCTTGATCGGCTTGGTGAGATAGCGGAAAAAGCCGGCCTCCAGCCCCTTCTCGATATCGCGGGGCATGGCGTTGGCGCTCAGCGCCACCACCGGAATATGGCGGGTGGCCGGGTCTTCGGCCAGGATCTGCATGGCCGTGATGCCGCTGATGCCGGGCAGGTTGATATCCATCAGGATGACGTCCGGTTGCGCGGCACGCGCAATCTCGATGCCGCGGCGGCCGTCGCGCGCGCTCAGCAGGTGGATATCGGGGCGGCGCGCCATGAGGTCCTCGACCAGCATCAGGTTGGCCGGGTTGTCCTCGACATACAGCAGGGTGTGCACCGGCGCGCCGCCCTGGACCTTCGCCAGCACGACCGCCGCGGGCGCCGCGATGTCCGCGACCACCTGCGGTTTTTCCGTCAGGTTCAGTTCGACCCAGAACTCGCTGCCCTCTTCCACGGCGCTTTCCACGCCGATGCTGCCGCCCATCAGTTCGACCAGGCGCTTGCACACCACCAGGCCGATGCCGGTGCCCTGCTCGGCATTGGCTTCCTGCCCGAGTCGGTTGAAGGGCTGGAACAGCTGTGAGATCTCGTCCGGGGTCAGTCCCTGCCCGGTGTCCTTGACACCAATGCGCAAGCGCCCCGGCGCGCTCAGCTCGCAGGCGACGACGACGCTGCCGCCCGCCCGGTTGTACTTGATGGCGTTGGACAACAGGTTGATCAGGATCTGCTTTACGCGCGTGCGGTCGGCATTGAGGAAATACGGGCTCTCGAGCAGGGGGAAGGTCACGCGGATGCCGCGCTGCTGCGCCTGCGGCTCCACCATGGTCTGGCATTCAAGCATGACGTCGGCCAGCGCCATGGGCTCTATCGACAGCGACAGCTTGCCCGACTCGATCAGCGCCAGGTCCAGGATCTCGTTGATCAGCTCCAGCAGATACCAGCCCGCCTTGAGAATCTGGTCAATGCTGCGCTTTTGCGTCGGCGTCGGCTTGGGGGTGCCGGATTCGATCAGCTGGGCAAAGCCGAGAATGGCGCTCAGCGGCGTGCGCAGCTCGTGGCTCATGCTGGACAGGAAGTCCGACTTGGCCAGATTGGCTTTTTCCGCCAGGAATTTCGCGCTCTCCAGTTCGGCGCTTTTTTCTTCCAGCACCTGCGCCAGCCGGATGCGCTCTACCTTGACCTGCTGCCGCGCGGTGTTGTCGGTGCCGATCAGCAAGTAGCCGATGATCTTGGCCTGCGCATCGCGCAGGGCCGTCACCGACACCATGCCCGGAAAGCGGCTGCCGTCCTTGCGCACATAGGTCAGCTCGTAAATGTCCTCGATGCCGCGCCTGGCCTTGAACACCAGGGCCTCGAAGCCGGCCGTGATCGGCGTCGCCAGCTCCAGGCTCAGGGCCAGGGCCCGCGCGACCAGTTCGCCCGGATCGGAAATATCGGCCGGCGTGATGCGGTTGACGACCTCCACGGCCGTGTAGCCCAGCATGCGTTCGGCGCCGACATTGAAAATCTGGATCACGCCGTTTTCATCCGTGGCAATGCTGGAGAAGTGGGCGCTGTTGAAGATGGCTTCCTGCAAGGCGTCGGCCTTGAGCAGGGTGGGCGGCCGCGGCTGTCCGCTGCTGGCGACGAGGCCAATCCGCGCGTCGTCGGGGCCCTCGCTGCAACCGGCTTCCGGGGCTAGCTCTTGTTCACGAGTACTCATGGCAGTCCCTTCCTCAGGCATCGCCTCACGGCGGCGCGCTCCCCCGGGCACGCAGCGCTGGCCCTGGCGGGAGAATCAAAAAAAGGCTTCCGAAAAACCCAGTCTACGCGGGTTTCCCAAGGTTGTACGGTTGGCGACGCGGCGTCTTCCGCACCGGCAAAAGCCCGCGCAGCGCTAGCTATGCGGGCTTGGTAGCCGGTCAGCCGCCGCTGCGATCCAGCGGCTTGCGCCGGCCTCGCCGTTAGCGGGCGGCCAGGTCGGCGATGATGACCTCGACGCGGCGGTTCTGCTGACGGTCGGCCGCGGTGTCGTTGCCGGCGATCGGCGTGGCTTCCCCCTGGCCGGCGACGGTGAGGCGGGTGGCGGCGATGCCATGGGCGACCAGATAGGCCTTCACCGCCTCGGCGCGGCGCAGTGACAAACCCAAGTTGGACTCCGCGCTGCCGATGCTGTCGGTGTGGCCTTCGATGGCCACGGTACGCTCCGGATACTGGCTGAGGAACGCCACCAGCTTGCTGAGGCCGTTGGCGGCGCTGCTGGCCAGCTCGGCGCGGCCGCTGGAGAACAGCACGTCGCCCAGGGTCACGACCAGGCCGCGGTCAGTGGGTTTGGCATTCAGGGCGGCAAGCTGGCTCTGCAGGTCTGCCGCATGCTGGCGGGCATCCGCGGTGGCGAGGCTGGCCGCGTCCGCCTGGTCGCGCGCCGCGTTGGCATCGGTACGGGCGACGATGGCCTGGGTCTGCGCCGCGCTGGCATCACTGCGCGCCAGCGTCGCATCGTTGCGGGCCACTTCGGCCGCGGCCTTGGCCTGGGCCAGTTCGGCATCGGCACGGGCCTGCTCGGCCAGACCCAGGGCGATGGCCATTTTCTTTTGCTCCGTTGCCAGGCGCGCCGCCGTCAGGCCCCGGCGGGCATCACCGAGCTCGGGGGAGGCATATTCCGCCGCGCGCGCCTGTTCGGCGCTGGCAATGGCCTGCTCGGCCGCTTGCAGGGCCTGGGTGGGCGGCAGCGGCACCGAGGCGCAGGCGGCCAGCGTGAGCAGGCCCGCCGCGAC
>JAZKHY010000073.1:0-60095 GCA_040385105.1 Pseudomonadota bacterium | reverse complement strand
TGTTGCGCTTGCGGTCCAGCTTGATGACCTTGAATTCCATGGTCTTGTTCTCGTAGGGAGACAAGTCCTTGATGGGGCGGGTGTCGATGAGCGAGCCGGGCAGGAATGCGCGGATGCCGTTGACGAGGACGGTGAGGCCGCCCTTGACCTTGCCGCTGGTGGTGCCGGTGACGAATTCGCCGGATTCCAGGGCTTTTTCGAGGCTCATCCACGAGGCGAGGCGCTTGGCCTTGTCGCGCGAGAGGATGGTGTCGCCGTAGCCGTTTTCGATGGCGTCGATGGCCACAGAGACGAAGTCGCCGACCTGGACTTCGATTTCGCCCTTGTCACTCTTGAACTCTTCGATTGGCACATAGGCTTCGGACTTCAGTCCGGCATTCACGACGACGAAGCTGTGCTCGATGCGGACGACTTCGGCGGTGATGACTTCACCCGTACGCATTTCGGAGCGTTGCAGGGATTCTTCAAAAAGGGCGGCAAAAGATTCAGACATTGATGTTCCTAATCCGTTCACGAGGTTTCCAGCAGCACCATTGCGGCTGTTTTTTGGTTCGGAGCGGCGGTTGTGCAGGTTGTGCCTGCGGGTTAAGTTACAAGAACCACATCACCTGTGCGCATTTGCTGCGCGGAAGGGGCGATGTGGGCCCATTTGCAGAAGCGGCAACCTTTTGCCATGCCTCTGTTCGGCAACTGCTCAGGATGACCCGAACGGCTGCCTTGCCTGCCACCAGTTCAAGACCTGATCAACCGATTCTTCAACCGTCTGATCGGAGTTGTCCAGCTGGAAGGCATCCTGCGCGGGCTTGAGCGGTGCGACGCTGCGGGACGAATCCCTGGCATCACGCGCCTCAAGGTCTGCGCGAAGACTGGCGATTGTAGTAGAAAAACCCTTTGAAATCAATTGCTTATGGCGCCGCTCGGCACGGTGGGCGGCGCTCGCAGTCAGGTAGACCTTCAACGGGGCGTCCGGGAAGATCACGGTGCCCATGTCGCGCCCGTCGGCCACCAGCCCCGGCAACCGCCGGAAGCTGTGCTGCAGGGCCACCAGCGCGGTACGCACGGCGGGCAGCACCGAGACTTTCGAGGCATTCATGCCGGCTTCCTCGGTACGGATGCTGTCGGCCACGTCGGTGCCGTCCAGCAGGATCTTGCCGCCCTCAAACCGCACCGGAAGGTGCTCTGCCATGCGGGCGATTTCTGCCTCATGGGCCGTGTCCAGCGCCAGGCCCCTGCGGATGGCGGCGAGCGCCGTCACCCGGTAGAGGGCGCCGGAGTCAAGGTAGTGGTAGCCCAGCCGTTGGGCCACAACGGAGGCGAGCGTACCTTTGCCGGAGGCAGTGGGTCCGTCGATGCAGACCACCGGGATGCTGCCGGCGGCGGCCCTGACCACCGAGAACAGCGTCTCGAAGTAATCGGGGAAGGTCTTGGCAACACATTTCGGGTCAAGGATACGCACCGGCAGGCCAGCGGGGTTGGAGGCGGCGAGCGAGAAGCACATGGCAACCCGGTGGTCGTCATAGGTATGAATGGCCGCCGCCCTCCACAATTGCGGGGGCGTGACTTCCAGGAAGTCCGGGCCTTCAGTCACCGAGGCGCCAAGCTTGCGAAGCTCTGCCGCCATGGCTGCGATGCGGTCGGTTTCCTTGACCCGCCAGCTGGCGATATTGCGCAGCCTGGTGGTGCCGTCGGCGTACAGCGCCATCACCGCCAGTGTCATCGCTGCGTCGGGAATATGGTTGCAGTCCAGGTCGATGGCCTTGAGCGGCCAGGCCTGGCGCGAGACCTCAAGCCAGTTGGGCCCGCTCTCGACCTTCGCACCCATGGCTTGCGCAGCTTCAATGAAGCGGATGTCGCCCTGTATGGAGCCGGCGCCCACCCCCTCGATGCGGATGCCGCGTTGCCCGGCGGAAGGCGCCGCCAGCGCGCCCAGCGCAATGAAGTAGCTCGCCGACGACGCATCGGCTTCCACATGCACCGATCCGGGCGATATGTAGCGGCTGCCCTGCGGGATGGTGAAGCGCTCCCAACCCTCGCGCTGGACCTGGATGCCAAAGCGCGAGAGGAGATTCAATGTGATCTCTATGTAGGGCCGGGAGATCAGCTCGCCGACGACCTCGATGACGATGTCCTGCGACGCCACGAGCGGCAGTGCCATCAACAAGGCTGTCAGGAACTGGCTGGAGACATCGCCCCGGACGCGGATGGGCTCGCCGAACCGGAACGCAGGCTTGCCGACCCGCAGGGGAGGGTAGCCCTCCGCACCCAGGTAGTCGATGCTGCAGCCCAGCTGGCGGAGTGCGTCCACCAGGTCGCCGATCGGCCGCTCATGCATTCGGGGCACGCCGCTCAGCTCGAACTCGCCACCCAGCAGCGCCAGCGCTGCCGTGAGCGGGCGCATGGCGGTGCCGGCATTGCCCATGAAGAGGCTGGCTTTTGCAGTGCGCACCTGGCCGGCCAGGCCCTGGATGTTCACCGTGGTGCCGCTTGTGGTGACGCCGCACCCCAGTTGCCGCAGTGCGGCGAGCATGACGCGGGTGTCGTCAGAGTCCAGCAGGTCATGCACGGACGTGACGCCGCCGCTCAACGCTGCGAGCAGCAGCACACGGTTGGAAATGCTTTTGGAGCCCGGCAGGGCGACCGTGCCGCCCGCGCTGGCCAGGTGGGGCAGGTCCAGGAAATCGGTGCTGAACATCAGCGGCCGGGCTTGGGCGTGTTCATGCGCCAGTGGGCACGCGTCGAGCTGGCCTGCTCGATCAGGCTCTCGAGGGCTTCGGCGTTGCCGCTGCTGATGACGGCTTCAAGCGCCTTCAGGGCGCGCTGGAAGGTCTGCGACTGCGCCAGGAGTTCTTCCTTGTTGGCGATCAGGATGTCGCGCCACATCTTGGGGTCGCTTGCGGCAATGCGGGTGAAGTCACGGAACCCGGGGCCAGCCAGCGACAGGTAATCCTTGCCATGGGGCTGGCCGGAGATGCCGTTCATCAGCGCAAAGGCCACCAGGTGCGGAAGGTGGCTGACCGCAGCGAAAGCCGCATCGTGCGACTCCGGCGACATCCTGAGCACATTGCAGCCCAGGGCAGTCCATACGTCGGTGGCCTTTTTCAGGTGAGCGGTCTGGGTGCGCTCGATGGGCGTGAGGATGACCTGCTTGCCGGTATAGAGGTCTGCATCGGCATGCTCGACGCCGGCAACTTCTTTCCCCGTAATGGGGTGGGCGGGCACGAAGGAGCCGACATGCTCACGCAACACGCGGCGCGCGGCATCCACCACATCGCGCTTGGTGGAGCCGACGTCCATGTAGAGCGTGCTGGGGGTGACCAGGTGGCGGATGGCCTTGAAGGTTGCTTCGGTCGCTGCCACGGGCACGGCCAGCAGCACGATGTCGGCGCCCGACACGGCCAGCAGCGCGGAAGGCGCCTCGACGTCGATCACTCCCATCTGGCGCGCACGTTCGGTGGTGGAGGGCGACTTGCTGTAGCCCACCACGCGCTTGACGAGGCCGGCGCGCTTGAGCGCCAGGGCGAACGAGCCGCCCATGAGCCCGCATCCGATAAGTCCTAGTTGCTCGAACATGGCCGCCTACTCTACAGGGTAAGTGCCGAGCACTTTGTAGAAGGCGCACAAAGCCTGCAGGTCCTGCAGGGCCGCCGACACATGGGGCTGGGACGGGTGGCCCTGCAGGTCGATGTAGAAATAGTATTCCCACTGGCCGGAGCGCGCGGGCCGGGACTCAAAGCGCGTCATGGAGACGCCGTGCTTCTTCAGCGGCACCAGGATGTCATGAACCGCGCCCGGCTTGTTGGGGACCGACACGACGAGGCTCACGCAGTCCTTGCCGGAAGCCTGCGGTGCGGCGAGCGTCTGCGGCAGGCAGATGACGGCGAACCGTGTGCGGTTGAAGGCGTCGTCCTGGATGGCGTGGGACGCAATGTGCAGGCCGAATTCGGATGCCGCGCGTTCCCCGGCGATGCCAGCCCATGCCGGGTTGGTGGCGGCCAGCCGCGCACCCTCGGCATTGCTGGACACGGCACGGCGCTCGACGCCCGGAAGATGCGTGGTCAGCCAGCCGTGGCATTGCGCCAGCGCCTGCGGGTGGGCCAGCACGACTTCAATGCCTTCAAGCGACGGCTGCAGGCGCAGGAGGTGGTGGCGGATCAGGAAGCTGGTTTCGCCGACGATGTGCAGCGGCGAATGCAGCAGCAGGTCGAGCGAGCGCGGCACCACGCCCTCGGTGTTGTTCTCGACCGGGACCACGCCGTAGTCGGCGCGGCCGGAGGCCGCGGCCTGGAAGACTTCGTCGAAGTTGGCGCAAGGCACATGCTCGATGCTGGAGCCGAAGAACTGCAGCGCGGCCTGTTCGCTGTAAGTGCCCGCGGGCCCGAGGTAGGCCACGCGCTGCGGCGCTTCCAGCGCGCGGCAGGCCGACATGATTTCGCGCCACAAGGTGGCGACATGCTCGTTCTTGAGCGGCCCGGGGTTGGCTGCCTGCAGGCCGCTGATGACCTGCGCCTCACGCTCGGGGCGGAATACCGGCGAGCCCTCGGCACGCTTGATTTCGCCCACCTCGTTGGCGAGTGCGGCGCGCTCATTCAGCACCTTCAGCAGTTGTTGGTCGAGCGCGTCGATCTGGACGCGCAGTTCGGGAAGGGTCTTGGGCATGCCGCTGTTGTCTGTTCCGGTATCAGGTGGGGGTGTCCGTGCCTTCTTCGTCGCCGGCTTCGCCTTCGACAGGGTTGGCATCGTTTTCGACGATGCGCTGCAGGCCGCTGAGCTTGGAGCCTTCGTCCAGGCCGATCAGCGTGACACCCTGGGTGGCACGGCCCAGCTCGCGGATCTCGCTCACCCGGGTGCGCACGAGCACGCCCTTGTCGGTGATGAGCATGATCTCGTCGTCCACATGCACCAGCGTGGCGGCAACGACCTTGCCGTTGCGCTCGGACTGCTGGATGGCGATCATGCCCTTGGTGCCGCGGCCGTGGCGCGTGTATTCGGTGATGCTGGTGCGCTTGCCGTAGCCGTTCTCGGTGGCAGTGAGCACGCTTTGCTGCTCGTCCTCGGCGACCAGCATGGCGATGACGGACTGGCCGTCAGGCAGGTCCATGCCACGCACGCCACGGGTGTTGCGGCCCAGCGCGCGCACGTCGTTTTCGTCGAAGCGCACGGCTTTCCCGCCGTCGCTGAACAGCATCACATCATGCTTGCCGTCGGTGAGGGCTGCGCCAATCAGGTAGTCGCCGTCGTCCAGGTTGACGGCGATGATGCCGCCCTTGCGGGGGTTGTTGAATTCGTCCAGAGCCGTCTTCTTGACCGTGCCCATGGACGTCGCCATGAAAATGTAGTGGTCGGCCGGGAAGCTGCGGTTCGAGCCTGTCAGCGGAAGCACGACGTTGATCTTCTCGCCTTCCTGCAGCGGGAACATGTTGACAATCGGCCGGCCGCGCGAGCCGCGCGAACCCTGGGGCACTTCCCAGACCTTGAGCCAGTAAAGCCGGCCGCGGTTGGAGAAGCACAGCATGTAGTCGTGCGTATTGGCGATGAAGAGCTGGTCAACCCAGTCGTCTTCCTTGGTGGCCGTGGCCTGCTTGCCGCGCCCCCCGCGCTTCTGGGCGCGGTATTCGGACAGCGGCTGGCTCTTGACGTAGCCGCTGTGCGAGAGCGTGACGACCATGTCGGTCGGCGTGATCAGGTCCTCGGTGCTGAGGTCATAGGAGCTGTGCTCGACCACGCTGCGGCGCGCGCCGAGCTTGGTCTGGCCGAACTCCTGCTTGATGTGCGTCAGTTCATCGCCGATGATGGTCGAGACGCGTTCCGGCTTGGCCAGGATGTCGAGCAGGTCCTCGATCTCGGCCATGACTTCCTTGTACTCGGCGACGATCTTGTCCTGCTCCAGCCCGGTCAGGCGCTGCAGGCGCATCTGCAGGATTTCCTGGGCCTGCGTCTCGCTCAGGCGGTACAGGCCGTCGTTGCCCATGCCGAACATCTTTTCAAGGCCGTCAGGGCGGTAGTCGTCGGCATTGATCACGCCACCGTCGGCGCGAGTGCGGGTGAGCATCTCGCGCACCAGCTTGCTGTCCCAGGGCTTGCTCATCAGCTCCGCCTTGGCGACCGGGGGAGTCGGCGCGTTGCGGATGATGGCGATGAACTCGTCGATGTTGGCAAGGGCCACGGCCAGGCCTTCCAGCACATGGCCGCGCTCGCGCGCCTTGCGCAGCGTGAACACGGTACGCCGCGTGACGACTTCGCGGCGGTGCTCCAGGAACACCTCGATCAGGTCCTTCAGGTTGCACAGCTTCGGCTGGCCGTTGATCAGGGCCACCATGTTGATGCCGAAGGTGTCCTGCAGCTGCGTCTGCTTGTACAGGTTGTTGAGCACCACCTCGGGCACTTCGCCGCGCTTGAGTTCGATGACAAGGCGCATGCCGGACTTGTCGGACTCATCCTGGATGTGGCTGATGCCCTCGATCTTCTTCTCGTTGACCAGCTCGGCCATGCGCTCCTGCAGCGTCTTCTTGTTGACCTGGTAGGGGAGCTCATCAACGATGATGGCCTGGCGCTGGCCCTTGTCGATGTCCTCGAAATGGCAGCGGGCGCGCATCACGACCTTGCCGCGGCCGGTTCGGTACCCGTCCTTGACGCCATTGATGCCGTAGATGATGCCGGCGGTGGGGAAGTCCGGTGCCGGGATGATTTCCATCAGCTCGTCGATGGAGGCCTCCGGGTTGCGCAGCAGGTGCAGGCAGGCATCAACCACTTCATTGAGGTTGTGCGGCGGGATGTTGGTGGCCATGCCCACCGCGATGCCGCCCGAGCCATTGACCAGCAGGTTGGGCAGCTTGCTCGGCAGCACGAGGGGTTCCTTTTCGGAGCCGTCGTAGTTGGGGCCGAAGTCGACCGTTTCCTTGTCGATGTCGGCCAGCATCTCGTGGGTGATCTTGGCCAGGCGGATTTCGGTGTAGCGCATGGCCGCCGCGTTGTCGCCGTCGACCGAGCCGAAGTTACCCTGGCCGTCCACCAACATGTGGCGCAGGGAGAAGTCCTGCGCCATGCGCACGATGGTGTCGTAGACCGACTGGTCGCCGTGCGGGTGGTACTTGCCGATGACGTCGCCAACGATACGCGCGGACTTCTTGTAGGCGCGGTTCCAGTCGTTGTTGAGTTCGTGCATGGCAAACAGCACGCGCCGGTGCACGGGCTTGAGGCCGTCCCGCGCATCCGGCAGGGCCCGGCCCACGATCACGCTCATCGCGTAGTCGAGATAGCTGCGCCGCATTTCCTCTTCAAGACTGATGGGCAGGGTTTCTTTGGCGAACTGGGTCATGAGCGGGGGGCTTTTGCGGCGGGGAAGGAGCCTGATTTTAGGGCCAAGGCGCTGTCGCTAAGCAGCAACAGATGCGATTGAATGCGGTTTTGTCCTACGTGACACGCCCTGTTTAGGCGTTGTCAGGCCTGTTACGTGTGGCACAATAACCTCAACGTCTTTGGTGATGGTCACCTTAAACGTCCTGTTTCGCAGCGAGGCTGCGGCTTTTTCCCCAAGAGGAGAACCATGAAGAAATTGAATAAAGTGGCGATGCTGTTTGCTACCGCTGCACTCGCTACCGCCGCAGGCGCCCAGACGGTGAACAACTGGGTCAACAGCACCGGCACCGTTTGGAAAAACGGCACCAATGAACTGTGCTGGCGCAATTCCAGCTGGACGCCTGCTACGGCAGCGGTCGGCTGCGATGGCGCCATCGTGGCACCCCCGCCCGCACCCCCGATGGCTGCTCCGGCCCCGGCCCCGGCTCCGGTTGCACCACGTACTGCACCGACGCCCCCGCCCCCGCCGCCCCCGGCTCCCCCGGCACCTCCGGCAGCCACCAAGGTGACGTACGCCGCTGATGCCTTCTTTGACTTCGACAAGTCTGTCCTCAAGCCCGAAGGCAAGGCCAAGCTCGACGACCTGACCGGCAAGATCAAGGACATCAACCTGGAAGTCATCATCGCCGTGGGTCACACCGACTCCGTGGGCTCCGATGCTTACAACCAGAAGCTGTCGGTTGCACGTTCTGAAGCCGTCAAGGCTTATCTGGTGTCCAAGGGCATCGAAAAGAACCGCGTGTACACCGAAGGCAAGGGCGAGAAGCAGCCTGTCGCCGACAACAAGACCTCCGAAGGCCGTGCGAAGAACCGTCGCGTGGAAATCGAAGTGGTCGGCACCCGCGCCAACCGCTAATCCCTCGCGGATTGCAGAAAAAAGCCCCGGCAACGGGGCTTTTTTCATGGCCTCAACGAAAATGCATCCATGACTGAAGCTCTCAATGCCGACCCGGCCGAACTGGCCAAGTTCTCTGCGCTGGCGCACCGCTGGTGGGACCCTGAAAGCGAGTTCCGTCCCTTGCACCAGATCAACCCGCTGCGGCTGGACTGGATCATGAGCATGGCGCCGCTTCAGGGTAAACGTGTGGTCGATATTGGTTGTGGCGGCGGCATCCTGGCTGACTCCATGGCGCGCAAGGGTGCGAATGTGCTGGGCATCGACCTGGCCACCAAGGCGCTCAAGGTGGCCCAGCTCCATGCGATGGAAGCCGGGACGCCCAATGTTGAATACCGGGAGATCAGTGCCGAAGCCTGCGCGCTTGAGCAGCCTGCGTCTTTTGATATGGTGACATGCATGGAAATGCTCGAGCATGTCCCCGACCCGTCTTCGGTGGTGCGAGCCTGCGCGGCACTCGCCAGGCCGGGTGGCTGGATATTCTTCTCCACCATCAACCGGAATGCGAAAGCGTTCATGCTGGCCATCGTGGCTGCCGAATACGTGCTCAACCTGTTGCCGCGGGGCACCCATGAATACGCCAAACTGATCCGCCCCAGCGAACTGGCGGGCTACAGCAGGCAGGCGGGGCTCGAGCTTGCAGCCACCCGGGGCCTGGAGCACAACCCGGTGTCGGGGCGCTACTGGCTTAGCAGCGACACCAGCGTGAACTACATGATGGCGATGCAGAAGCCGGCGTAAAGGGAGAATCCCGTTTTGTTTACAGATATCCAGGCCGTCCTGTTCGATCTTGACGGCACCTTGATCGACAGCGCCCCTGACCTCGGCGCCGCCGCAGACAAGATGCGGCTTGACCGCGGCTTGCCCTCGCTCGCTTACGAGCACTACCGGCCCATGGCGGGCGCGGGCGCGCGCGGAATGCTGGGCGTGGCCTTTGGTCTGACGCCCGAGCATGCGGATTTCCCGGCCATGCGCGAAGAGTTCTTTGTCAACTACGAGAACTGCATGACCGAGCGCACCTTTGCCTTTGATGGCGTGCCGGAACTTGTGGTCCAGCTGGTCCGGCGCGGCCTGCATTGGGGCGTGGTGACCAACAAGTCCAGGCGGTTCACCGAACCGCTGACGCGCGCCATGCCTCTTTTTTCCACAGCGCGAACCGTTGTGAGCGGCGACACGACGCCGCATGCCAAGCCCCATCCCGAGCCGCTGTATGAGGCCGCCCGAAGGCTTGGCCTTGACCCGGCGCGCTGCATCTATGTGGGTGACGACGAGCGGGACGTGTTGGCCGGCCTTGCTGCCGGCATGGGAACGGTGGCCGCAACCTACGGTTACCTCGGCAAACAGGCCGATACAAGCCGCTGGGGCGCGCATGCCGCGATTAATTCACCCCTTGCGCTCTTGCAATTGCTTCCTGGCGCCTAAAATAGGAGCTTCAGGGGCTGCACTGGTTTCGACACGGGTTCGGACGCGTGGCAGGGCATGTCGAGCTGAATGTGCTCGTAAAACAGATTCAAACAAACTAACTGCAAACGACGAACGTTTCGCACTCGCTGCTTAATTGCACGTGAGCCTCACAACGGCAGGCCGATGGGCCGGGCAAGGGTGGCGCAAGCTGTCCAGGCTGTGGGGTAATACACATCGGCTGGTTCCGTACCGGGTACCTTGGTATGGGACGAGAAAATAGGGTGCTGGCGCCTTGTGTAGCGTGCGACTGCGCGACACAGGGAGTGAGATCCAAACCAGATCGCTAAACATGTAGAACTGTACGAAGAAGGCTTGTGGACGCGGGTTCAAATCCCGCCAGCTCCACCATTTACATCACCCCCGCCGGCGGCAACGCCCGCGGGGGTTTTCATTGGCTCAGCCGCAACGCACCCGCGTCACGCGCTCCGACGCATCCACATCAAGATTCAGGCGCTGGCCGTTGAATTCCATGGTCACGATCTGGCCGGGCCGCAGGGCACGGGCCGTCTCGGCGCCTGCACGCTGGCGTGCCTGCTCGGCCAGCGGCGCGTTGAAGGCCTGCCCGACTGCAAACTGCGCGGCTGCCGCGTCGCAACGGGTCTGCTGGAGCGCGGGTGGTGGCGGCGCCGGCGGTGCGGACTGCTGCGAAGGCCCGCCCGCACAACCTCCCATCAGCATGGCAATGAAGGCGGCGGGCACAAGGTTCTGAATTTTCACGGCGGCAAGCATGGTCTTCCTTCAAGGTTCCGCAGCTGCGGGGCAGCCTGCTCCTGATTGTGCTTGAAGCGTTCGCTGCGTACCCGTCGAAAGGGCGGAAGGCCGGCGTGGGCGCATTCCTACCCGGCATGTCAGGCGGCATCCATTTTTGCGATTTCCACAGTGAAAACGCAGCTTGCCGCCCATCCCCGCCGCATACTGGATTTTTCCGTGATCCACGAAGGAGTCCATCATGAATACAAGCATCCATTCGCTTCGCGTCCGCGCCATTCCCGCGGCCATCGCGCTCGCAGCAGCCTGTATCGGCATGAGTGCCAATGCACAACTGTCGGTGGGCGTCGGCGGCAATACCGGCGCCCGCGTGGGCGTAGGGGTTGGCGCCGGGACGGCCAACGTCGGCGTCGGCGCAGGCGCCAGCACTTCTGCCAATGGCGGTACCAGCGGCGGCCTCAATGGCGGCATTGCCACCGGTACCACTATCACCGGAAACGCCGGCACCGACTACAAGGGGCCTGCCGCAGTGACAGGCAGCGCCGGGGCCGGTGTGGCCGCATCCGGCACGGCCGACAACACCGACAAGGCTGTGGGTGCGGTAAAGCAAACCACACGCAAGGCCGCCAGGACCACCAAGCGGGTTGCGCGCGACACGGCCAGCACAGCCCGCAACGCGACGGGCGGCGCAGCAGCGTCCGTCAATGCGCAGGGCGAAGTGGGCACGCAGGCCCGCTGAATCCCTGTATCCCTCTCAAGTTGAACCCGACAGGAGAAATACCATGCCAAGACCCCGCATCGAAACCGACGCTGAACTGCCGACCCCGGTCACGGCCGATCTTGATGATCTGCCGGAAGTCCACGACGACGGCCTGGTGCCGCCTGCCGGCATCGACGACGACCCGGAGTTTGAACGGGTCGTCAACATCCCGGACTGACTGCCATGCGTTCACGGCGCCTTGCTGCGGCGGTCCTGGTCCTGGCCTCGGCACTGCTCGCGGCCTGCCCTGATCCGCGCGGTCCCAAAGTGCCTACAACACCCAAGGTGCCGGAGCCCAAGGCCTGGACCGCGCCCCAGGTGCTTGCGCATGCGAGCCTGTTTGACTTTTACTGAGGACTGACCATGACTGATACGAGCCTGGAATTCAGCGGTGCCGGCTTGCGCGCCACGATAGATGCGATGAGCGCGCTGACCTTCGCCCTGGCCCGGCAACTCAATGCGGACCAGCAGGACGGCCTGGCCAGCGACTTGATGCGGCTGGCCAAGGACGCGCAGAACAACGGCAACTCCGAACTGGAAACGCTGCTGCTGGACCTGCACCAGAAAGCCCGGACCGGCGCCGGTGCGGTACGGCCGATGTCGATCGACGGCGGGTCCGCCGGCGTGGCGGCTGCAGCAGCGTCAATACCCGCAGTCTGATACGCGGCAGCGGGCGCTGGTTGGCTTGCTGCGCCTTTGCGATACTTGAGGCTCCATGCAGCTTCAGGACATCCTCTATTCGCAAGGCTTCGGCACCCGCCGGGTCTGTGCCGGCCTTGTGCAGCAGGGCCATGTGCGTGTGCAGGGGCAGCCTTGCACCGATCCCTCTGCGGACTTCGACGAAACAGGCCTCAACTTCACCGTACAGGGCCAGCCCTGGCCTTACCACGAGCGGGCCTACCTGATGCTGCACAAGCCCGCGGGCACTGAATGCTCGCAGAAGCCTTCCACCTACCCCAGCATCTACACGCTGCTGCCCTCGCCATTGCGGCTGCGGCCCCAGAAAGCCGCAGTGCAGGGCGTGCAGGCGGTTGGCCGCCTCGACCAGGACACGACGGGGCTGCTGCTGCTCACGGATGACGGCAAGTTCATCCACCGCATGAGTTCCCCGCGCCACCATGTTCCCAAGGTCTATGAAGTGACGACCAAACACCCCGTTGAAGCGGCGCAGGTGCAGAAATTGCTGGATGGTGTCGTGCTTGACGATGACCCCAAACCTGTGCGCGCAGCGGCGTGCGAGCGTGTCGGCGAGGCCGGCGTGCCCAGCCATCACCTGCGCCTGACGCTGACCGAAGGCAAGTACCACCAGGTCAAGCGCATGCTCGCGGCCGTGGGCAACCGTGTGGAAGGCCTGCACCGTTCCCGTATCGGCAATCTTGAACTGCCGCCCGACCTGGCGCCCGGCAAGTGGTGCTGGCTGGGTGCGGACGACCTGGCGAGGATTTCTTCATGACGACCAGCCTCACCGTTGACCAGGCCCTGGAGCAGGCCGCCTCCCGCTGGAACTCCGGCGACAGGGCGACGGCGCGCGTGCTGGTCCAGCAGGTGCTCACCGCCGCGCCAGACCATCCGGGCGCGCTCAACCTGGCCGGTTGCGCCGCCTTCGAGGACGGCAATGCGGGAATGGCGCTGGCCTTGTTTGAAAAGGCTGCAGTGCGCGCGCCGGCCGATACCGCTGTCCAGGGCAATCTCGCGCGCAGCGAGTTTGCCGTGGGCCGGGTTGAGCCTGCCCGCCGCCGTGCCGAATACCTCGCCACGCTCGCACCGCAAGCCCGCGCGATGTCCCGGGAGTTTGCGAGCAAGCTGGCTGCCGCGCAGCGCCCGCCCGCCATCGCGTCAACTTTCTACGCCGGCGACCCTGCCCAACTGCGGCGCGATGTGGAGGGCCGCCTGCATGCCGCCGCCGGCGGCGTGCCGCGCTCGATGCTGCAGCAGCCCAAGGTGTTGATCGCGCCGCATGCCGGCCACATCTATTCGGGTGCGACAGCGGCCAAGGCCTATGCGCGCATCCAGCCTTTTGCCTCTGCCATTCGCCGCGTCGTGATGCTCGGCCCGGCGCACCGCGTGTACTTCAAGGGCGTTGCCCTGCCGGGGGCCGGCGCCTATACGTCCCCATTGGGGCCGGTGCCGGTGGATACGCTGGCCGCAGACGCCATTGCCGACCTGCCGTTTGTCGTCACAAGGCCCGACGCGCACGGCCCGGAGCACAGCCTGGAGGTGCACCTGCCGTTCCTGCAGTGCGCGCTGGGCGCATTTGAATTGCTGCCGCTGGTCGTGGGCGACGTGACACCGGCGCAGGTGGCACAGCTGATCGACCGGCTCTGGGGCGGGCCGGACACGCTCGTCCTCATCAGCACCGACCTGTCGCACTTTCATGGCTACGACGAAGCCAGCCGCATCGACGCTGAAAGCTGCGCCAAGGTCATGGCGCTGGACGCCACGCTCAGTCATGAGCAGGCCTGCGGCGCCACGCCGGTGAATGCGCTGCTGCAGCTGGCAGCGCGCAAGGGCCTGCGCATCGAGCAGATCGAGCGCTGCAACTCCGGCGATACCGCGGGCGACAGGGAGCGCGTTGTGGGCTATGCGAGCTTTGCCCTGTATGAACCGCCGGCAGGCGCAGTGCCGGGCGGCACGCTGTCGCCCGAGCAGGGCCTGGCGCTGGTGCAGCTGGCGCGGGCCAGCCTGCATGAGGCCACGGGCGCGCCGAAGGAACCCGTGCCGGGCCTCAAGAGTTTCCAGGCGCCGGGCGCGGCCTTTGTCACCCTGACGCAGGCCGGGCAGTTGCGCGGCTGCATCGGCAGCCTGCAGGCCAGCCGGCCGCTGGCCGATGACGTTCGGGCCAATGCCATGGCCGCCGCGCTGCAGGACCCGCGTTTCAGGCCGGTGACGGCTGCGGAAGCGCCCGGCCTTGAAGTGGAAGTGTCGGTGCTGACGCAGCCGCTGCCGCTGGCCTTTGCCAATGAGTCACATGCCATCTGGCAGCTGCAGCCCGGGCTGGACGGCGTGATCTTCGAGTGTGAGGAGCGCGGCCGCGCCTTCCGCAGCACCTACCTGCCGCAGGTCTGGGAGCAGATCGCCGATCCGCGCGCCTTCCTCGCCCACCTGAAGGTCAAGGCCGGTTTGCCGTTTGACTTCTGGTCGCCGCAGGTGCGCCTGTCGGTTTACCGGGTGCAGAAATTCGCAGAGGCCGAAGGGTGACACCCGCCGCCGTCGCCGGTGCGTCCGCCCATCCGGGCCGCTGGTGGCATGCGCTGGCCGATGGCCGCATCCAGTGCGACCTCTGCCCGCGCGAATGCAGGCTGCATGAGGGCCAGCGCGGCCTGTGCTTCGTGCGCGAGCGTGCGGGTGGCATGATGGTGCTCAACACCTATGGCCGTTCTTCCGGCTTCTGCGTGGACCCGATCGAGAAGAAGCCACTCAACCACTTCTACCCCGGCAGCAGCGTGCTGAGCTTCGGCACGGCCGGCTGCAACCTGGCCTGCAAGTTCTGCCAGAACTGGGACATCTCCAAAAGCCGCGACGTGGACAAGCTGGGCCAGCAGGCTTCGCCCGCGGCCATTGCGCAAGGCTGCCTGCAGCTGGGCGCGAAGTCCGTGGCCTACACCTACAACGACCCGGTGATCTTTGCCGAATACGCCATGGACGTGGCCGACGCCTGCCATGCCGTGGGCGTGAAGTCCGTCGCGGTCACCGCGGGCTACATGCACGATGCGCCGCGCCGTGAGTTCTACGCGAAGATGGATGCGGCCAATGTGGACCTGAAAGGCTTCACCGAGGCCTTCTACAAGGAACTGTGTGCGGGCGAACTGCAGCCGGTGCTGGACACGCTGGCCTACATTCGCCATGAGACCTCCTGCTGGCTGGAAGTCACGACGCTGCTGATACCCGGCGCCAACGATACCGAGGCGGAAATCACTGCACTCAGCCGATGGATGCACCGTGAACTCGGGCCGGATGTGCCGCTGCACTTCACGGCCTTCCACCCGGACTTCAAGATGACCGACCGCCCGGCCACCACGCCGCAAAGCGTGATGCGGGCACGCCGCATCGCGCTGGACGAGGGGCTGCGCTACGTCTACACCGGCAATGTCCACGACACCGAAGGTGGCACCACATACTGCCCGCGCTGCAGTACGCCGCTGGTCGGGCGCGACTGGCACCACATCACGGCCTACAGGCTGCGGCAGGGCAACTGCTGCCCGAAATGCGACTTCCCCATCGCGGGGCGGTTCGACCAGGTTGAAGGCGAGTTCAGGCAGTTCGGCCGGCGCCGCATCCCTGTCAGTTTTGCGCCGCCAGGAAATCCCTGACCAGGCGCGTGGTGAGTTCGGGCTGGTCGCGCTGCGGCGAATGGCCGCACTGCGCCAGCTTGTGCATCGCGAAAGGGCCGCGTGTCGGCGCGATCTGCTCTATCTGTGCCATCGTGCCGTAGATATCATCCAGGCCCTGGATGGCCATGACCGGCGCCGTGATGCGCCGGCAATCCTCGCGGATGTCAAAGCTGCGGAAGCCGGGGCTCAGCCAGGCATCGTTCCATTGCCAGAAAGCGCCGTCCACATCGGCGTGGTAGCGGGCCAGGCGCTGGCGCAGGTTGCCGTTTTCATAGGCATCGCGCGCCTGCTCGATGGAGCGGATGGAGATGTCTTCCACCATCACATGCGGCGCCATCACGATGCAAGCCGCCACCTCATGCCGGCTCGCATGCAGCAGCGCGATGGTGCCGCCGTCTGAATGGCCCAGCAGCACCGGCTTGCTGACATGCAAGGCCTGCAACAGCGCCGGCAGTACTTCCCAGGCCTCCCTCTGCATGTAGTCCGGCGGCAGGCGCCCTGCGCCGCGCACGTCCGGCACCGCGCCGGACTGGCCGTAGCCGCGCCGCGAATACACAATACCCTGCCTGCCGGTGGCCTCGCAAACCGCCTCGGGCCACGGGTTTTCACCGGCCATCCACATGGCGGCGGAGCCCAGGCCCTCGTGCAGGAAAACTATGGGTGCCTGCGCCGTGGCGGCGCCCTGCGGCGACAGGCGCCTCACCTCGAGGCCCACGCCGTTGATGTCGATCAAATCCATGGGTGCATCGTAAGGGAATTGCCCGTGGGTCCGGGAGTGGGGCAGGCTACACTTCCGGGTTACCTGAACCAGTGGCTTTTTGTGAATTTTCTTCTACGTTTGTGCGGCTTGCTGGCCGCGTTTGCCGCCCTTGCATGCTCCGGTGCTGCGCTGGCCCAGCCCAGTCCCGTCTTTGTCCTGAACTCGCTGGATGCCTCGGTGAGCGTGATCGACCCGGCCACCTGGACGGAAACGCGGCGCATTCCCACGGGCAAGGAGCCGCACCATGTGTACCTGACGCCCGACAGCAAGTCGCTGATCGTTGCCAACTCGCTGGGTGACTCTCTCCTCTTCATCGACCCGAAAACGGGCGAGGCCCAGCGAACCATCAAGGGCATCCTCGACCCCTACCACCTGCGCTTCTCGCCTGACATGAAATGGTTCGTGACGGCGGCCAACCGGCTCAACCACATCGACATCTACCGCTGGGACGGCAAGGACTTCACGCTTGCCAAGCGCATCTCCTCCAGCCGCACGCCCAGCCACATCTGGATCGACAGCAAGAGCACCACCGCCTACGTGTCCATGCAGGACAGCGACGAGATGGTGGCGCTGGACCTGGCGACGCAGGTCATCAAATGGCGGGTGAAGACCGGCCCGATGCCGGCGGACGTGTACGGCACGGCCGACGACAGGATGATCCTGCTGGGCCTGACCGGCAGCAATGGCGTGGAGGTCTATGACGTGTCGGGCCCGCAGCCCAAACGCACCCGTGTCATCAGCACCGGGGAGGGCGCACACGCCTTCCGCGCCCTGGGGGACAGGCGGCATGTCCTGGTGAGCAACCGCGTGGCCAACACCATCAGCAAGATCGACCTGCAGACGTTCGAGGTGGTGGCCAGCTACCCGGCACCGGGCGGGCCTGACTGCATGGATGTGTCGGCCGATGGCAAGCTGATCTTCGTCACCTCGCGCTGGGCCAAGAAGCTGACCGTGATCGACACGGCAAGCCGCAAGGTCATCCAGCAGGTCAAAGTCGGGAAATCGCCCCATGGTGTCTGGACGCTTGATCACGCGCCACGCTAGCCGGTGCCGCCGTGCACTGCAGGCCGCAGCCCTGTGCGCCGGCGCAGCGCTGTTTCCGGCCGCCGCCACTGCAGCGGGCTGCGACAGGCCGCTTTACCTGACGATCGACACCGGCCACATGGAAGTCGCGCCGCTGATGGCCGACATCCTGCGGCGCCAGCAGGTCAGGGTTACATTCTTCGCCGCGAACGAACGCACGAAGACGGGCGACGGCAGCCTCGGCAATGACTGGGCGCCCTGGTGGAAGGCCCGTGCGGCTGAAGGCCATGAGTTCGCATCCCACACCTGGGACCATGCCTACTGGCGCGGCGACCTGCCGGGCATCGAGCCGCGTTTTCGCATCAGGCCTTCGGCAGGCGCTTTTGAAGGCCGCGAGTTCACCTGGGACGCCAAGCGCTACTGTGAAGAGGTCACGCATGCGGCAAAGCGCCTGGAGGAGATCACCGGCAGGAAGCCCCTGCCGCTGTTCCGCGCACCCGGCGGCAAGACCTCGCCCCGGCTTCTTGCCGCCGCAAAGTCCTGCGGCTATGAACACGTGGGCTGGTCGCCCGCAGGTTTTCTGGGCGATGAGCTGCCCAGCGAGAAGTTCAGCAACGAACTGCTGCTGAAAAAGGCATTGAAAGACATCAGGGCCGGAGACATCCTGCTGGCGCACCTGGGCATCTGGTCGCGCAAGGATGCGTGGGCACCGGCCGTCCTGGAGCCGCTGCTGGTGGGCCTGAAGGACAAGGGTTTCTGCTTTGAAACGCTGCGCGAGCATCCGGCCTACAAGGGCTGGATCGCGCAGAAAAGGTAGTTGCGCCGATGGAGTGGCTGACTGACCTGTTCTCCGACGCGCAGCAGTGGCTGTTCGAGACACTGGTGCAGCCTGTGGCATTCTGGATGGGCCTGGGCGGCCAGCTGGAAGACGCCTTCACCGCCACCGGCTGGCTGCTGGTGGGGCTGGTGCAGATCGCCATCATGCTGGCGGTCATGGCGCCGCTGCAGCGCTGGCGGCCGGTGGAGCCGGTGACAGACCGGGCCGCCATCCGCACCGACATCCTCTACACGCTGGTCCACCGGCTCGGCCTGTTCCGCCTGGCGCTCTTCTTCTCTCTGGCGCCATTGTTCGACGACCTGTTCGGGCTGCTGCGCGTCGGTGGCATGCCCACCTTCCACCTCGACGGCATCTGGCCCGGCGTGACCGACAACGCGCTGGCCGGCTTTGTGCTGTACCTCGTCGTGTTCGACTTCGTGGACTACTGGATCCACCGGGGCCAGCACCAGTTCCGCTGGTGGTGGGCGCTGCATTCGCTGCACCATTCGCAGCGCCAGATGACCATGTGGAGCGACAACCGCAACCACCTGCTCGACGACGTGATCCGCGACGTCATCATCGTGGTGGTGGCGCAGCTGATCGGCGTGGCGCCGGGCCAGTTTGTGGCCGTGGTTGCCTTCACGCAATTGAGCGAGAGCCTGCAGCACGCCAACCTGCGGCTGTCGTTTGGCCGCATCGGCGAGCGGCTGTGGATCAGCCCGCGTTTTCACCGGCTTCACCACAGTATTGGCCTGGGGCACGAAACCTCCGGCAAGGGCACGCTGGGGGGGCACAACTTCGGTGTGCTGCTGCCCTGGTGGGACATGCTCTTTGGCACGGTGAACCATGAGGACCGCTATGACCCGACAGGCATCCGTGATCAGGTCGAGCCCGGTCCTGACGGGACGCTGCGCGACTATGGCCGCGGGTTCTGGGCCCAGCAGTGGCAGGGGCTGAGGCGGCTTGTGGGCAAGTCCTGATCGCTGCTTGCGGTAAGCTCAACGGATGAGCCCGTTTCTCGACTCTTTCTGGCGCGCGGTCGCCTACTGCATCCACCCGCGTGTCATTGCCCTGTCGTTCCTGCCGCTGGTGCTGATGGTGGCCTTTGCGCTGGGGCTGGGCTACTTCTTCTGGGAGCCGGCGCTCGACTGGGTACGCGCCTCGCTCGATTCCTGGGCCATCCTCACAACGCTGTGGGAGTGGCTGAACGGCATGGGTGCCGGCGGTCTGAAGGTCGTGCTGGTGCCGCTCATCGTGATCTTCATCGTCACGCCGGTGATCGTGATGCTGTCGCTGCTCATTGTGGCGGTGCTGATGACGCCGGCCCTGATCTCGCTGGTGGCCGAGCGCCGCTTCCCGCAGCTTGAGCGCAAGAAGGGCGGCTCGATGCTGGTCAGTGTGTTCTGGTCGCTGGGCTCGACGCTGCTGGCGCTGGTGGCCATGGTGGTGTCGATACCGTTGTGGCTGGTTCCGCCACTGATCCTGGTGCTGCCGCCGCTGATCTGGGGCTGGCTGACCTACCGTGTCATGACATTTGATGCCCTGGCCGACCATGCCAGCGCCGCTGAACGGCGCGAGATTTTCCGGCGGCACAGGGGCTGGCTGCTGGGCATCGGCATCCTCACCGGTTACCTCGGCATGGCGCCCAGCATCGTCTGGGCGTCGGGCGCGCTGTTTGCCGCAGCGTTTGTCGTGCTCGTGCCGGTGGCCATCTGGATCTATACGCTGGTGTTCGCCTTCTCGTCGCTGTGGTTCGGCCACTACTGCCTGCTGGCGCTGCAGAAGCTGCGCGAGGAGGCCGCCGCCGTTCCGCCGCCGGATGCAGATGCACCGCAAGGGCCGGCAGGACCGCCGCCCGCGTTGCCGGATGCACCGCCCGCCATCCTCCTTCCCTGATTTTCCCGGACTGACCCATGAACTTTGGCCTCATCATCGTCGGCGATGAAATCATGTCGGGCAAGCGCGCCGACAAGCACATGCCCAAGGTCATCGAGCTGCTGGGCGCGCGCGGCCTGCAGCTGGACCATGCCGACTATGTGGGCGACTCGCGCGAGCGCATCACCGAAACCCTGGCGCGTGCCTTTGCCTCCAGCGATGTGGTGTTCTCCTGCGGCGGGATCGGTGCCACGCCCGACGACCATACCCGCCAGTGCGCGGCTGCCGCGCTGGGCGTGCCGCTCGCGCTGCACCCGCAAGCCGAGGCCCTGATCCGTGAACGCATGCAGGACACGGCGCGCGAGCAGGGCACGGCCTACGAGCCCGACCGCCCCGACAACATCCACCGCCTGAACATGGGCACGTTCCCGGTGGGCGCGAGCATCATTCCCAACCCGTACAACAAGATCCCGGGCTTCACCTGCGCCGGGCCGCAGGGTGCCAGAGTCCATTTCGTCCCCGGTTTTCCGGTCATGGCCTGGCCGATGATCGAATGGGTGCTCGACACCCACTACGCACACCTGTTCCGCCAGGCTTCGTGGATTGAAAAGTCCGTGATCGTGTTCGGCGCGATGGAAGCCGCCCTGACTCCCTTGATGGAAGAGCTGGAACTGCGCCATCCCGGGGTGAAGGTGTTCAGCCTTCCCAGCGTGGATCACCCCCAGTACGGCAGGCATATCGAGCTGGGCGTCAAGGGCGAGCCGGGCGTTGTGGAGCAGGCTTACCCGGCCTTGCTCGCCGGCCTGAAAAGCTTTGAGGCGAAAATTGGCCCCGAATTGGTGCGTTGACTGTTAATGCACCAATATAGTGTTTTGAGTATTCGCACCAAAATGGACAGGATCATTGAATTCTTTGATGCTACATACGGTCTTCGGCGTACACGGCTTGAGCGCAAGTCAGTGCAAAATACCCACACAATCGTGTCTGCCGATGCACCAGCTTTGGCACAAAAACTGCATTCCCTTACTCACGTATCCCTTTTTCAACCAACCATCCAACCAGGAGAAAACTGATGGCAAAGACCGTCGCTGACGTATTGAAGATGGTGAAGGAAAACGAGGTCAAGTTCGTTGACTTCCGCTTCACCGACACCCGTGGCAAGGAGCAGCACGTCACCGTGCCCGTCTCGCATTTTGACGAAGACAAGTTCACCTCGGGTCACGCATTCGACGGCTCGTCCATCGCTGGCTGGAAGGGCATTGAAGCCTCCGACATGCTGCTGATGCCCGACCCGAACACCGCCAACATCGACCCCTTCTTCGAAGAAACCACGCTGTTCCTGAGCTGCGACGTGCTCGACCCGACCGACGGCAAGGCCTATGACCGCGACCCGCGCTCCATCGCACGCCGCGCCGAGGCTTACCTCAAGGCATCCGGCCTGGGCGACACCGCCTACTTCGGCCCGGAACCCGAATTCTTCATCTTCGACAACGTGCGCTGGGCCAATGAGATGTCGGGCGCGTTCTTCGAGATCGACGAGTACGAAGCACCCTGGAACTCCGGCAAGAAGCTCGATGGCGGCAACCGCGGCCACCGCCCGACCGTCAAGGGCGGCTACTTCCCCGTGCCCCCGGTCGACAGCACGCAGGACATGCGCGCCGAGATGTCCCTGATTCTTGAGTCCCTGGGCATCCCGGTTGAAGTGTTCCACCACGAAGTGGCCGGTGCCGGCCAGAACGAGCTGGGCACCAAGTTCAGCACGCTGGTGCAGCGCGCTGACTGGACCATCCTGCTCAAGTACGTGGTCCACAACGTGGCCAATGCCTACGGCAAGACGGCAACCTTCATGCCCAAGCCCTACGCCGGCGACAACGGCTCCGGCATGCACGTTCACCAGTCCATCTGGAAAGACGGCAAGAACCTGTTCGCCGGCGACGGCTATGCCGGCCTGTCGGACTTCGCGCTGTACTACATCGGCGGCATCATCAAGCACGCCCGCGCGCTGAACGCCATCACCAACCCTGGCACCAACAGCTACAAGCGCCTGGTGCCTGGCTTCGAAGCCCCGGTGAAGCTGGCCTACTCGGCCAAGAACCGTTCTGCTTCCATCCGCATCCCGTTCGTTGCCAACCCGAAGGGCCGCCGCATTGAAGCGCGCTTCCCGGACCCGCTGTGCAACCCGTACCTCGGCTTCTCGGCCCTGATGATGGCCGGCCTGGACGGCGTGGAAAACAAGATCCATCCGGGCGAAGCCGCCACCAAGGACCTGTACCACCTGCCGCCGGAAGAAGACGCGAAGATCCCGACCGTCTGCCACAGCCTGGACCAGGCGCTGGACTACCTGGACAAGGGCCGAAGCTTCCTGACAAAGGGGGGCGTGTTCACCGACTCCATGATCGACGCCTACATCGAGCTCAAGATGGGTGAAGTCACGCGTTACCGCATGGCACCGCACCCGGTCGAGTACGATATGTATTACTCGCTGTAATTCCTTACAGTGTGTTGCCCGGAAAGGACGGCTTCGGCCGTCCTTTTTCATTGGCGCTAATCCACAAACTTTGAATTTTTGGCTGATTGCCGCATACTGGCAGACCGTCCCTGCACATCCGTTGCGAGGAGTTAGCCAATGAAACATCTTCTACTGCTTCCGCTGGCAGCTATCCTTCTGGTAGCAAACAGCCATGCCCAGGACCGGATCTTCCGCTGCGGCAACGAGTACACCAACAACGCTTCGGACGCGCAGGCGCGCGGCTGCAAGCTCGTCGAAGGCGGCAACGTCACCGTGGTCCAGGGCGTCAAGCCCCAGCCTGCAGCGGCGTCAGCCGTTCCTGCCGCGACCCGCGTCGCGGCGGCCCCGCAAGCCGGCCAGCGCATTGACGCGGGCGAGCAGCGCGCCCGCGATTCCGACGCACGCGTCATTCTTGAGTCCGAGCTGAAGAAAGCCGAAGCCCGCCAGGCGGAACTGCTCAAGGAATACAACAACGGCGAGCCCGACAAGCGCGGCGACGAGGCCCGCAACTACCAGAAGTACCTGGACCGCGTGGCCGAGCTCAAGGCCGGCATCGCGCGCAACGACAGCGACATCGCCGGCATCAAGCGCGAGCTGGGCCGCTCGAACGCCGGCGCAGCGACGGCGAGACAATAAGCCGGGGCACCTGCGCCGGGCGGGCAATACTGCTGCAAAATACCCCGCTTGAGCAAGCCCACTTCCATTTACGCCCGCTTTCAGTCCTTTGATCTCCTGGCCACACTGGTGGCCGTCGTTCGCAGCGACGGCGCCGTGCTGTTTGCCAACTCGGCGCTCGAAGACGCCCTGGGCACGTCCCGCCGGACCATTGAAGGCTCGCATTTCCCCGAGTGCTTCACCGAACCCCACATCCTGCAGAACGCACTTGAGGGCGCCGGCAGCAACGAGTTCGCCGCGCTGCGCTATGACGCCTGGCTCAAACGGCTGAATCACGACCCCCTGCCTGTCCATGTCATCGTGGCGCAGACGGAGAAGCCCGGCGAGATCATTGTCGAACTGCTGCCGCTTGAGCAGCAGGCCAAGCAGGACCGCGAGGAGCGGCTGATCGACCAGGCCCAGGCGAACAAGGAACTGATCCGCAACCTGGCCCATGAAATCAAGAACCCGCTGGGAGGCATCCGCGGCGCGGCGCAGTTGCTCGAGATGGAGATCGACTCGCGCGACCTCAAGGAATACACCCAGGTCATCATCCATGAAGCTGACCGCCTGCAGACCCTGGTGGACCGGCTGCTGGCGCCGCACCGCCGACCGCATGTGGTCGGCGACGTCAACATCCACGAGGTCTGCGAACGCGTGCGCTCACTGATCCTGGCGGAGTTCCCGCGCGGGCTGCGCGTGGCGCGGGAGTACGACACCTCCATCCCGGAGTTTCGGGGCGACCGCGAGCAGCTGATCCAGGCGGTGCTGAACATCGCCCACAACGCCTGCCAGGCGCTGGCCGAACGCATTGCCGCTGGCGATGCCGCCTTGAGTTTCCGCACGCGGATCGCGCGCCAGGTCACATTTGGCAAGCAGCGCTATCGTCTGGCATTGGAATTGCATGTCATTGACAATGGGCCTGGCGTGCCGGACTCGATCAAAGACCGTATTTTTTACCCGCTCGTGTCGGGGCGGGAAGGCGGCTCAGGGCTGGGGCTGACATTGGCGCAAACCTTTGTGCAGCAACATCATGGCCTGATCGAGTGCGACAGCGTCCCAGGCCGTACGGATTTCAAATTGTTGATTCCGTTGCCCTAGACCTGAGGTTGACCAAAAAAACATGAAGCCGATCTGGATCGTAGATGATGACCAATCCATCCGCTTCGTGCTGGAGAAGGCGCTGTTGCGCGAAGACCTGCCCACCCGCAGCTTCACCAATCCGCGCGAAGTGCTCGCCGCGCTTGAAACCGCCGGCGACGAAGATGGCCCCCAAATCCTTGTCAGCGACATCCGCATGCCCGGCGGTTCGGGGCTGGACCTGCTGGGCAAGGTCAAAGAGAAGCACCCCGGCCTGCCCGTCATCATCATGACGGCATTCTCCGACCTGGACAGCGCCGTATCGGCGTTCCAGGGCGGCGCTTTCGAATACCTGCCCAAGCCGTTTGACCTGCCCAAGGCAGTCGAGCTGATCCGCCGCGCCGTCGAGGAAAGCCAGCGCGAGGAAGTGGCCGAAGAACGCATGGCAGCGGCCCCTGAAATGCTCGGCCAGGCGCCGGCGATGCAGGATGTGTTCCGCGCCATCGGCCGGCTCAGCCAGAGCAACGTCACCGTCATGATCACCGGTGAATCGGGCTCGGGCAAGGAACTGGTGGCCCGGGCGCTGCACAAGCATTCGCCGCGTGCCAACGGCCCGTTTGTGGCCATCAATACGGCTGCCATCCCGAAGGACCTGCTGGAGAGTGAACTCTTCGGCCATGAGCGCGGCGCATTCACAGGCGCGCAGACCATGCGCCGCGGCCGCTTCGAGCAGGCCGAGGGCGGCACGCTGTTCCTTGATGAAATCGGCGACATGCCGTTTGACTTGCAGACGCGCCTGCTGCGCGTGCTGAGCGACGGCCACTTCTACCGCGTGGGCGGCCACAGTTCCGTCAAGGCCAATGTGCGTGTCATCGCCGCGACCCACCAGGACCTGGAGCAGCGCGTCAAGGAAGGCGCATTCCGCGAAGACCTGTTCCACCGCCTGAACGTGATCCGCCTGCGCCTGCCGGCCCTGCGCGAGCGCAAGGAAGACATCCCGATGCTCACGCGCCACTTCCTGCAGATCAGTGCCAAACAGCTGGGTGTGGAGCCCAAGCGCATTGCCGATGCCGCACTGGCGCAGATCGGCAACTTTGCCTTTCCGGGCAATGTGCGCCAGCTGGAGAACATCTGCCACTGGCTCACCGTGATGGCACCTGCCCAGGTGATTGAAGCCAAGGACCTGCCGCCCGAGGTGGCGCTTGTGGCTGCCGACATGGCACTGGCGCGCGTGTCACCCGTGGACGCGCCGAAGCCGGATGCTGCGCCTGCCCGTTCCGCGGCTGCGCCTGACCTTGCCCAGCCGGACGAAGCGGGCGGCAGCATGGGGGCCGTGCCCGTCATGGCTGCGCCTGCAGGAACCTGGGAGGGTGGCCTGGAGGCCGAAGCACTCGAACTTCTTGCCACCGGCCGTCACGACGTCTGGGACGCACTGACGCGCCGCTTTGAGTCCAAGCTCATCCTCACAGCGCTTGCCAACACCAAGGGCCGCCGGATCGAGGCTGCCCAGAAGCTCGGCATCGGGCGCAACACGATCACGAGAAAGATTCAGGAGCTGGGCCTGGAATAACAGAGGCTTGTCATCCCGGACTTGATCCGGGATCCATGGCGCCCTGAGGTAACGTCTCTTCGCGTTGCCATGGATTGCGGGTCAAGCCCGCAATGACAGCTTCCTCAAATCTCCAATATGACCGGCGTGTGGTCGCTCGGCTTCTCCCACTTGCGCGGTACCCGGTCGATGATGCAGCTTTTGACTTGCGGCTTCACCGCGTCGCTGACCAGGATATGGTCAATCCGCAGGCCGCGGTTCTTCTGGTAACCGAGCATCCGGTAGTCCCACCATGAGTAGCTCTTGGGCGGCTGCTCGAACATGCGGAAACTGTCGGTGAGGCCCAGTGCGAGCAGCTGGCGGAAGTGCTCGCGTTCCTCGGTCGTATGGTGGATCGTCTCGCGCAGGCCTTCAGGGTCGTAGGAGTCCCGGTCTTCAGGCGCGACGTTGAAGTCGCCCAGCAGCACCAGCTGCGGATGCGCCGCCAGTTCCGCGCGCACATAGCTTTGCAAGCCGCCCAGCCACTTCATCTTGTAGGCAAATTTCTCGCTGCCGGGCTCCTGGCCGTTGACGAAGTAGCCGTTCAGCACGCGCAGCGGGCCGGTGGGGCCATCCACGGTAGCGGCAATCACGCGGGACTGCTCATCCTCGAAACCCACAATGTTCTTCACCACGTCGCGTGGCGCGGTGCGCGACAGGATGGCCACGCCGTTGTATGTCTTCTGGCCGAAAGCGGCCGCGTGGTAGCCCGCTGACTGCAGCACATCCATCGGGAACTTGTCGTCCGTCATCTTGAGTTCCTGGAGGCACAGGACATCGACGGGGTTGGCGGCCAGCCAGTCCAGGACATGCTGCAGGCGGGCGGTCAGCGAGTTGACGTTCCAGGTTGCGATTTTCACGGGACACCTTTTGTGTTGGAGTTCCTGATTTTGCCCGCCTTTGATTCGCAGCCTGAAAAAGCTGGCAGGCCCGCTATGTTCGGTACCGGACATACACGACAGGATTTGCCGCCTATACTGGAAATCTGGGTCAGGCCTCTGCCGGAGGAGTAGTCAAGCCAGCAAATTCCTGGAGACTTGTTATCGCCATTTCCCCCGCCCCGCTTCCGCGCGGCAATCCCCTCAAGAACCAGCTTCTGGCTTCACTGCCGCAGGCGGAATTGCAGCGATGGCTGCCGCTGCTCGAATGGGTTGACATGCCGCTCGGCCATGTGGTGTACGAGTCGGGCCGCACACTCAGCCACGTTTACTTCCCGATCAATTCCATCGTCTCGCTGCTCTATGTGATGGAAAACGGTGCGTCAGCCGAGATTGCCGTTGTCGGCAAGGAGGGCCTGGTCGGCATCTCGCTTTTCATGGGTGGGGAGTCCACGCCAAGCCGTGCGGTGGTGCAGAGTGCAGGCTATGGCTACCGGCTCAATGCCGAAGCCATGAAAGAGGAATTCAATCGCGCAGGCCCGGTGCTGCACCTGCTGTTGCGCTACACCCAGGCGCTCATCACCCAGATGGCGCAGACGGCCGTGTGCAACCGGCACCATACGCTGGACCAGCAGCTGTGCCGGTGGCTGCTGCTGAGCATGGACCGCCTGGAAGGCAACGAACTCATCATGACGCAGGAGCTGATTGCCAACATGCTGGGCGTGCGCCGCGAGGGTGTCACGGAAGGGGCACTCAAGCTGCAGAACCTCGGTTACATCCGCTATTCGCGCGGCCGTATCACGGTGCTGGACCGGTCAGGTCTTGAGCAGCGCACCTGCGAATGCTACGCGGTGGTCAAGAGGGAGTACGATAGGCTCCTTCCCGGAACGATGGCGACCTGAAGCAATCGGCGCAGTTAAGTGCGCTGGCAGACGGTGGCCGGGCGGTGCCAGGCTCACACTTGCGGCATAGCGCGTACCTGCAGACGGCTGCAGCGCGACCTTCAAGCGCCCCCCGCGCTGAGGGGCACCGCATGTCCCTTCCGGAAAGCCTCTTTTGCCTGAAATCCAGAATTCCCTGATCGCGCTGTTGCCGCGCCAGGACCGCCAGCGCCTGCTGGCCATTTGCGAGCCTGTCGAACTCGTCCTGTCCGATGTGCTGTGCGAGGGCGGAAAGCCGACACGCCATGTGTACTTCCCGACCAGCAGTTTCATCTCGCTGCTGACCCTGATTGAAGGCAAGCCCGTGCTGGAGGTCGGCATGGTCGGCCGCGAGGGCATGGTTGGCGCGCAACTGGCTCTCGGTGTCCTGACGTCCCCCCTGAATGCGCTGGTGCAGGGGCCCGGCGCCGCCTGGCGCATAGGCACGGCCCCCTTTCGCAGGGAGCTCAAGCGCAGCGCGGCATTGCAGCGTGTGCTCAACCGCTACCTGTATGTACTCATGGCCCAGCAGGCCGCATCTGCTGCGTGCCTGCGGTTTCACCAGATCGAGCCCCGTCTGGCGCGCTGGCTGCTGATGAGCCAGGACAGGGCCCATGCCAGCAGCTTCCATGTCACGCAGGAATTCCTGTCCTACATGCTGGGCGTTCGCCGCGTCGGCATCACGGCGGCAGCCAGCGCGCTGCAACGCAGTGGCCTTATCGAGTACAGCCGTGGCGAGATGAAAGTGCTTGATCGCGCCGGCCTGGAGCGTGCGGCCTGTGGCTGCTACGCAGCCGACCAGATTTCCTATGCCACGCTGCTGGGTTGAGTCAAGCCGCTCCCGGTCCAGCTTGATCCTGCGCAAGCAAACGACCCGCAGGATAGCCCATCAACCGGGTTTGCCCGCTTAAGACCGCTACCGAACAGATCATTCCCCGGCAACCGGGCACATTGAATGGACCGAAAAGGAGGTTGTCATGTGTGGCTTCATTCAAAGGTATGCGGCAGGGGCGATGCCCCTGCCGGGGGATGCACTGGTCACTTTGGCCGGTGATGAATGGGTTGTGCTGGACGTTGTATCTGATGCTCTGGAGCCCGACTTTTGCATGGTGCAGCTGGCCCTTGCAGAACTTGTCCGCAGGGAAACCTACCCGGACACCCTGGACATCACATCTGACGAGTGGCCCGGATGGTGCGCCGAAAACCTCCGGGCGCAGGCATCACCCTGGCTGTGACCGCGACCGTGGGGCTGTGGGGCTACATCGGCATCGTTCCCCTGGTGACCGGCGCGCTGGGCATCTGCCCGCTGTACACCCTGCTCGGCATCAACACCTGCCCCGCTTCTAAAGTGCGTTGATCGGGATTTTGAGGTAAGCCACGCCGTTGGCTTCCTTTGGCGGCATCTCCCCCGCACGGATGTTGACCTGAACAGAGGGCAGGATCAGCACCGGCATCTCAAGCGTCGCATCCCTTGCCTTGCGCATCCTGACGAATTCTTCCTCACTCACGCCATCGTGCACGTGGATGTTGCCGGCCCGCTGCTGCGCCACCGTGGTTTCCCAGGCAGCCTCCCGCCCTGGTGGCGGGTAGTCGTGACACATGAACAGGCGGGTTTCAGGTGGAAGTGACAGCAGCTTGTGCACGGACCGGTACAGGGTGTGCGCGTCACCGCCGGGAAAGTCGCAGCGGGCGGTGCCCACGTCGGGCATGAACAGGGTGTCGCCCACAAACACAGCATCACCTATCCTGTAGGCCATGCACGCAGGTGTATGGCCGGGTACCGACATGGCCGTGGCGGCGAGCGCGCCGATGCTGAAGGCCTCGCCATCCATGAGCAGATGGCCAAACTGGTGGCCATCGGGCTGGAAATCCGGCTCCAGGTGAAAGATGCCCTTGAACACCTCCTGCACTTTCGTGATGGCCGCGCCGATGGCGATCTTGCCGCCCAGTTTCTGCCGCAGGTATTGCGCTGCGGACAGGTGATCTGCGTGGGCGTGGGTCTCCAGGATCCATTCCACCGAAAGATTCTTTTCCTGCACGAAAGCAACCAGTCTGTCCGCGGAAACCGTGCGGGTGCGGCCTGATTTTGGGTCGTAGTCCAGCACCGGGTCAATGATGGCGCAGGCGGGGCTACCCCCGGCGTACACCACGTAACTGACGGTCCAGGTGGCGGTGTCAAAGAAGCTCCTGATGACGGGATTCATGACGGCACTCCTGGCGTGTTTTGTTTTCATGTTTTATATTCTATTGACAAACAATATATAAATCAATAAACTATTAAATAGTAAATAAAGGAGTTGTGCCATGCCTGCAAAAGCCAGAGCCGCAGAAATGGATCTTGACGCCCTGCGCAACGCCGCAGAGTCTGCCTGCAGGCTGATGAAGGCGCTGTCCAATCCCGCCCGTCTCCTGCTGCTGTGCCATATGGCTGAAGGAGAGAAGCGGGTGGGCGAACTGGAGGAGCTGTCCGGCGTGGTTCAGCCCACACTCTCGCAGCAGTTGGGTGTACTGCGCGATGAAGGCCTGGTGAGCACCAGGCGCGACGGCAAGAACATTTACTACAGCATCGGCAGCCCCGAGCCCCTGGCCGTGCTCCAGGTCTTGTACGAACAATTCTGCAATCCCCCAAAAGGAAGAAAAACATGACGATCGACTGGATCAACTTCACGCCCTGGGCCTCGCTGGCCGGGGGCATTCTTCTGGGCCTGGCTTCGGCCGTGTTCATCCTGTTCAACGGCCGTATCCTGGGCATCAGCGGCATTGTGGGCGGGCTGCTGCGGCCGAGGGCCGGCGATGTGGGCTGGCGCCTGGCGTTCCTGCTGGGCATGCTGGCCGCGCCCTTGCTTTACGCCGCAGTTGCAGGCCCGGTCTCCCCGCGCATCGACGCGGGATGGTTCACAGTCATCGTGGCTGGCCTGCTGGTGGGTGTCGGAACGCGTTTCGGTTCCGGCTGTACCAGTGGCCACGGGGTCTGCGGCCTGTCGCGCCTGTCGCCTCGCTCCCTGGTGGCCACATTGGCCTTCATGGGCGCCGGTTTCATCACCGTTTATCTGGTGTGCCACACCTTCACCTGATCTTTCACACTGTAAAGAGACACACCATGCATCGCTTGACTGAATTCTTCGTTGGTCTTTTGTTCGGCATTGGCCTCATCCTGTCCGGTATGACCGACCCCGGCAAGGTCATCGGCTTTCTGGACCTCTTTGGCGCCTGGGACCCGTCCCTTGCGCTCGTGATGGGCGGCGCCATCCTGGTGGGGGTATTTGCATTTGCCGTCGCCAAAAAGCGCACCATCACGTTTCTGGGGGGGGCGCTCAAACTCCCGGCATCCAGCAGCATCGACAAACGCCTCGTTGCAGGCAGCCTGCTGTTTGGTGCGGGCTGGGGCCTGGCTGGCTTCTGCCCCGGTCCGGCGCTGGTCTCGCTGGGTTCCGGCCAGCCCAAGGCTGCAGTTTTTGTGCTGGCCATGCTCGTGGGCATGCTGATTTTCGAGTTCAGCGAGCGGCGCACGCAGCCTGCCGTCGCCCAAGCGGAAGGTTGAGTACACAAAGGGTCCCGGTGGGGCCCGCTGCTGCCAGCCGGCTGCAGTCGCCACTTGACCTGCATCAAGCGGGCGGCACAAGCGCTGCAAAGCGTGCTGCCGCACAGCGTTTTGCGGGATTTCTTTGGGATGATGCAGATTCTTCCGGAGAAGCGCCATGAACCGTCCTCGATCCATACTGCCTGTACTGATCGCCCTGGCCTGTGCCAGCCCGTTCTCCTCTGCACAGACGGCGCCCGCGGAGTCACGCGGCCAGCTTCTCTACAACACGCACTGCATTGCTTGCCACACGACCCAGATGCACTGGCGCGAGGGCAGGCTGGCTTCTGACTGGGGCAGTCTCAAGGTACAGGTGCGCCGCTGGCAGGGTAACGCCGGCCTTCAATGGGGCGATGCCGACATCGTCGAAGTCTCGCGCCACCTGAATGACACCATCTACAAATTCCCCCAGACCGCTGACCGCGTGAGCATGGCAGTCTCGCGCCGCTAGCAGCCACCGTGCAGTCCGATCCGGCGAACGCCCCCATCAACGCGCTTGCAGCGTCCCTGAAGACCGACCTTGAACAAGGCCTCAGCGCGCAGGAGGCGACTCGCCGCCTTGCGCAGAACGGCCCGAATGAGCTGCGCGCTGCAGCGCAGCTGCCGGTGTGGCGCCGCATCCTGTCGCAGTTCGACGACCCGCTGGTGTACCTGCTGCTGGCGGCTACCGCGATTTCGCTGGCTGCGTGGGTGTTCGACGGCATGGACGGCTGGCCGGTGGATGCGTTGGTCATTGCGGTCATCGTCATCCTCAATGCCGTCCTCGGCCATGTGCAGGAGACGAAGGCCCGCCAGGCCGTGGAGGCGCTGGCCCGGATGAGCGCCGCCACCACGGCCGTGATGCGCGGCGGGCAGATGCAGCGTGTGGCGAGTACGGCGGTAGTCACCGGCGATTTGCTGGTGCTGGCCGAAGGCGACGCGGTCGGTGCGGATGCGCGGCTGGTGCGCGCCGCCTCGCTGCATGTGAATGAAGCCTCGTTGACCGGCGAGAGCGCGGCCGTGCTCAAGGATGCCGTCGCGCGGCCGGGCCGGGCAGCGCCTGCCGACCAGCTGAACATGGTCTTCAAGGGCACTTCAGTGACCCAGGGCACCGGCCTGGCGCTTGTGACGGCCACCGGCATGGCGACCCAGGTGGGTGGCATCGCCACACTGCTCGACGCGACCGCCGAGGCGCCGACGCCGCTTGAGCGCGAGATATCGCTTGTCGGCCGCATGCTGGGCATCGCAGTGCTGGTGATTGCAGTAGTCGTGGTCGGCACCATCCTGCTGGTTTCGCCGCCGCAGGGCGCGGCAGGCTTCACGGCCGTGCTGCTGCTGGGTGTCGCGCTGGCAGTGGCTGCCGTGCCCGAGGGGCTGCCAGCCATCCTGTCGGTCGTGCTTGCGCTCGGTGTGCAGCGCATGGCCGGGCACAAGGCCATCATCCGGAACCTCTCATCAGTGGAGACGCTGGGCTCCACCTCCGTCATCTGCACTGACAAGACCGGCACGCTGACCCGCTCCGAGATGACGATCGAGCGCGTGATGACCGCCTCCGGCGACACCCGCATCACCGGCACGGGCTATGCGCCCGAAGGCCGCGCCGAGCAGGGTGGCAGCCCGGTGGCGGCCGGCCCGCTGCACGACGAACTGGCTGCGGTGCTGGTGGGCGGCAGCCTGGCCGGCAATGCCGGGCTGCGGCAGGGGAAAGAGGGCCAGTGGGAGATCCATGGGGACCCCACCGAGGTGGCGTTCCTGGTGGCCGAGCGCAAGCTGGGCGCCACGGCGGCGCGCGAGCGGCGTTATGAACGCCTGGCTGAAATCCCGTTCACCTCCGTGCGCAAGATGATGTCCAGCATCGAGCTTGACAGGGGAGACCCCGGCGCAGGCACGGGCAGCACGGTGCTGGTTGCCAAGGGCGCGCCGGACGTCCTTCTGCACCGGTGCACAAGGATGATGGTTGGCAAGGAGACGGTGGCACTGGACGATGCGCGGCGCGCAAAGATACTGGCGGATGTGGACGCATTGTCAGACGCCGCGCTGCGCACGCTGGCCGTGGCATGGCGCACACTTGCGCCGGGGGAAGACCCTGAAGCCGGCGAGTTGCTGGAGCATGATCTCATCTTCGCGGGCACCGTCGGCATCTTTGACCCGCCGCGCGAGGAAGCCGGTGTGGCCATTGCGCAGGCCCATGGCGCCGGCATCCGGGTGATCATGATCACCGGCGACCATCCGCGCACCGCAATGCGCATTGCCCGGGACGTGGGTATTGCGGGTGCCGCTCAGCCAGGTGGGCAGGACAGCGCCGCTGTGCTCACCGGCGTGGACCTTGACGCGCTGGACGATGCTGCGCTGGCCCTGGCTGTGAGCACCACCAGCGTCTATGCGCGCGTCGCCCCGGCGCACAAGCTGCGCATCGTCGCGGCGCTGCAGCAGGGCGGCAATGTCGTGGCCATGACGGGCGACGGCGTCAACGATGCTCCTGCATTGAAGGCGGCCGACATCGGCGTGGCCATGGGCGTCACCGGTACCGAAGTCGCCAAGGAAGCGGCGAGGATGATCCTTGCCGACGACAACTTTGCCACCATTGTCCGTGCAGTGCAGGAGGGGCGAGCCATCTTTGACAACATCCGCAAGTCGTTGCGCTACCTGCTGTCATCCAACATGGGCGAAGTCCTGACGGTTTTCCTCGGCGTCGTCGGCGCGGGCGTCATCGGGCTCGGCGCACCGGGCGCGCCGCTGGTGCTGCCTCTGCTGGCAACCCAGATCCTCTGGCTCAACCTCATCACCGACTCCTGGCCGGCCCTGGCGATGGGGCTCGACCCTCCGGGCGCCAGCACCATGGCGCGCAAGCCACGGCCGCGCGCAGAGCGTGTCATCGACGCAGCCATGTGGTGGCAGGTGGCTGAGGTCGGCGCCATCGTCGCGGGCGTGACGCTGCTCACGATGGACATGTACCTGCCGGGCGGGTTGATCGAAGGCTCGCACGACCTGGCCAATGCCCGCACCGCCGGCTTCACCGTGCTCGTCTTTGCCCACTTGTTCAATTGCTTCAACACCCGCTCGGGTACCGAAAGCGCGTTCACCGGCCTGTTCAGCAACCCCTGGATCTGGCGCGCCGTGGCACTGTCTGCGGCGCTGCAGGTGGCCGTGGTGCACCTTGGCTTCCTCAACCTCGCTTTCGGCACGGTGCCCCTGTCGCTGGACCAGTGGCTGGTCTGTGCGGCCATGGGCGGCACAGTGCTGTGGTGGGGCGAGCTGCGCAAGCTGGTGGTGCGTTCCAGGCTCGCGGCGGCGGGGGAGCCTGTGGACTCAGCCGTCAAAGCCGTCAAACGCTGACGACGGCGTGGCTCTCTGCGCCTGGAGCTTCCACTGCCTGTAGGCTTCGTTCAGTTCCGGAAGGTGCAGGACGGGGCTCAGTTCATCGGCGGCGAGGTAGCCGTTGGTCAAACCGGCGGCGGTCAGCGCGCCGTCCAGCGTGGCGTCCTCTGTCCAATACACCACCGGCTCTTCCTTGTCGTTCGCGAGGATCGGGTAGAGATACGGCGCCCAGGGCAGCTTGCCGGTCGAAGCGCGGGAGATGGCAAACAGGCCGCCGGCCACGCGCCCGGTGTTGCGCACCGTGCGGTCTTCGGGCGGGTACGTCATCAGGCGCAGGCTCCCGGCCTCCGTGGGGAAGCTGGACACGCTCCCCCCGCCGGGCACAACCGAGTTGAAAGGGTGGAAGCGCGGAGCGATCATGCCGAAGCCGGGGCGCAGCGCCGCAGCAACGAGTGCGTCCAGATGGTCGCGGTCCACCACGATGTCGTCATCCATGCAGACGTAGCAGTCCGCCTCCGGCATCGTGTCGTTCACGATGTCCACGAGATGATGCATGGCAAAGGCCTTGCCCAGGTTTGTGACTTCGCTGGTGGCTTCATCGCGGACGCAGTGCCACTCCAGCCCGAACTTGCGGAAGATGTCGGCGGCCCCGCCGTTGTCCCAGGCAAAGATCCGGTATTTCTGCTCCACCTCGTGGGTGCGCAGCCAGTTCAGCACAAGCTCAAGGTAGCGCGGCCTGTAGGCGCAGATCAGCAGCGGTGTCATGGTGCGGGCAGTCCCTGTATGTCGTTGAACTGCGGTGTCCGGCGTGCTCCGCAGCGAAGCGGAAGCGATGATACAAGAGCAAGCGAGGCCGCCGCGCCCGCCGCAGCTGGTACCGCTTCTTCAGCGGGCTGCGGTGGCCTCGACCCCGATTCCCCTGAAGCCGACAAAGCGGCAGGCGTTGTCCAGCATGGGCTCGCCGCTCACGCGGAACTGCTGGCGCGAACCATCGCTGTTGACACGGCTGAACGCAAAGTCGCGGAAGGGCACCCGCGCCGCAATGACGGCCTGCAGTGCTTCGCGCTCGCTGTCGTCCCAGCCGCTGTGGGTGGCGCCGGGCTGGTTGCCGAAGAAAGCAGTCACGCGCAGGCCCAGGATCTCCGCCACCGGGCCCGATACCGTGGCGCTGTCGCCGGCCGCATTCTGCTCCCAGTACCAGTCGGACGCCAGTGACGCCAGGCTCTGGAAGCGCGCCTCGCTGGCGCGTAGCATCGCGGTGCGCTCCAGCACCCGCTCTTCAAGCAGCTGGTTCTGCAGCGCCAGCTGCTTGTGCAGCAGGCGCACTTCCAGCATGTTGTGGATGCGCACCTTGACCTCGAGCACGTCAAACGGCTTGCTGATGAAGTCCTTGGCGCCGGCCTGCAGTGCCCGCACCCTGTGGGCCGGCTCCGCCGTCAGCACGATCACCGGAAGGTAGCTTTCCTCGTTGCCCGCCTTCAGTCCTTCCATGACCTCAAAGCCGTCCATCTGCGGCATTTTCAGGTCCAGCAGGATCAGGTCGTATTGGTGTTCTGCATGCATCGCACACACCTGCTCGGCACGGGTGGTGACCGTCACGCGCCCGTAGCCCGCGCTGGACAGCAGCAACTGGAGCAGCTCCACGTTGGCCGACTGGTCGTCCACCACCAGGATGCTGGCGTCGAGAATTTCGTTGAGGGTCATCATGGTGTTGTTCCCGCCTGTGTGGGCATGGTTGTTTCCGCACGCGCCAGCGCGGCATCCAGCGTGTTCAGGAACTCGTTGATCTTGATCGGCTTGGTGAGGTAGCGGAAGAAGCCGGCTTCCAGGCCTTTGGCAATGTCATGCGGCATGGCATTGGCACTGAGCGCCACCACCGGAATGTGCGCTGTTGCCGGGTCGTCGGCCAGTATCTTCAGGGCCTTGATGCCGCTGATGCCGGGCAGGTTGATATCCATCAGGATGACGCGCGGCCTGAACGTACGCGCCATCTCCACGCCGGTCAGGCCGTCCCTGGCGCTGAGCAGCCGCAGGTCGGGCCGGCGTTCAAGGATGTGCTCGACCAGAAGCAGGTTGGCCGGGTTGTCCTCGACATACAGGAGCGTGTGCGCATCTGCGTCCGGGATGGCCGGGGTTGCAGCTGCCGCTCCACCGGCACCGGCCTTGATCCTGGCCTGGCGCTCCAGCGTCAGGTTGAGTTCGACCCAGAACACGCTGCCCTGGCCCGGCGTGCTCTCGACGCCGATGATGCCGCCCATCAGCTCGACCAGCCGTTTGGCCATGACAAGGCCGATGCCGGTGCCCTGCTCGGTATTGGCCTCCTGGCCCAGCCGGTTGAACGGCTGGAACAGCTTTTCCATCTGCGCCGCCGTCAGCCCGATGCCGCTGTCCGTCACGCGGATGCGGATGCGGCCCGGTACCGGCAGCACGCAGTCCACGGTGACGCTGCCACCGGGCTGGTTGTACTTGATGGCGTTGGACAGCAGGTTGATCAGGATCTGCTTGACGCGGGTGCGGTCCGCCTTGACGAAATGCGTGGAATCCATCGGTGCGAAGTTGACAGCGATGCCGCGCTGCGCCGCCTGCGGCTCCATCATGGCCTTGCATTCGAGCATGGCTTCCGCCAGCGCCATCGGCTCCACCGAGAGCGAGAGCTTGCCCGATTCCACCAGCGCCAGGTCCAGGATCTCGTTGATGAGCTCGAGCAGGTACCAACCCGCCTGGAGGATCTGCTCGACGCTGCGCTTCTGGGACGGCGTGGGCTCCGGTGTGCCCGACTCGAGGAGCTGTGCAAACCCCAGGATGGCGCTGAGCGGCGTACGCAGCTCGTGGCTCATGCTCGACAGGAAGTCAGATTTGGCCAGGTTGGCCTTTTCTGCAAGGTCCATGGCTTTCTTCAGGGCCAGCTCCGCCTGGCTGCGCACCGAGTCATCAGCGCCGATCATCAGGTAGCCGATGATCTCGCCCCGGTCATCCCGCAGGGCGGTGATGGAGACGATGGCCGGGAAGCGGCTGCCGTTCTTGCGGATCTTGGTCAGCTGGTAGCTGTCCTCGATGCCGCGCGACGCCTTGTAGGCCAGCGCTTCAAAGCCGGGGGCGATGGTTGTACCCAGCTCCAGGCTCAGGGCTTGGGCGCGCGCCATGACTTCGTCAGGGTCATGGATGTCGCTCGGGCTGATGCGGTTGACGACTTCGGACGCCTGGTAGCCCAGCATCCGTTCGGCGCCCACATTGAACAGCTGGATGATGCCTTTTTCGTCGGTGGCAATGATCGAGAAGTTGGCACTGGTGAGGATGGCGGTCTGCAGGGCGCCGGTCTTCAGCAGCACCTCCTGGCGCCTGAGCTCAATGGCACCTTCGGTGATCCGGTGGTCGGCGTTGGCGTCATTCGGTCGGGGAGTGGGTTTCAGCGGGAGCCTTGAAGGTTGTCCCTCGATTCTGCGCCTTATTCCCTTTCGCCGTATGTTCGCTACACCTCTTACAGGGTTTCGGGCAGCGCCATCATGAAGCAGGACTGCGGGGCCAGCGCCATCCAGTCGAGCATCTGCCCGGCGTGCAGGGGCTGTGCGCCAGCCTGCGCGGCAGCGGCCAGCACGGCTTCAGGCGTGCCGCGCATGAAGATGAACCGCGCACTCCGCCCGTCCTTCGCCAGCGTGATCTCGGCCTGCGGCCAGTGCGAGGGCAGGCAGGGGTTGAAGCCCAGTGCCTGCGCCTGCTGGCACATGCCGAAGAACGACTCGACAGCCGCGCGGTGCATCCAGGCCGCCGCACCGGTGTACCAGCTCCAGCCGCCGCGCCCTGTGTAGGGCGGTTGCGTGTACACGTCGCCTGCCATCACATAGGGCTCGATGCCGTAGGCGGCGGCCTGTGCCGGCTGGCGCGAGCGGTGGGCAGGGTTCAGGCAGGTGAAGTAGTAGTACGCCAGGTCGGCCGCCTCCGGCGCTTCGGGATGGGCTCTCGCGTATTCGGCCTGCGCCATCATCGCCCAGACGCCCGCATGCGAATACTGCCCGCCGTTCTCGCGCACGCCAGGCGGGTAGGCCTGGATGTAGCCGGCGCTGGGCACGGCCTTTTCAAGCGGCGGGTCCAGCAGCCGGATGAGGCCGGCCTCATGGTCCGCCAGGTGCGTGTCCACCGCCGTGAGTGCCATGCGCTGCAGCGGGTCGGATGCAACGCCTGAAAGCACCGACCACGCCTGTGCGATCAGGTCGATCCGCGCCTCGGTGTTCAGGTGCGAGCCCAGCGGCGAGCCATCGTCAAAGAAAGCGCGCTTGAACCACTGGCCGTCCCATGATGTGCCGATCAGCGCCTTCTCCCACCCCCGCGCAGCATCCTGCCAGCGCTGTGCCCGCGCCGTGTCGCCGCGCGCCCGTGCCAGCGGCGCAAAGTCGGCAACAGTCTTGCAAAGGAACCACCCGAGCCAGACCGACTCGCCACGGCCTTCATGGCCGACGCGGTTCATGCCGTCGTTCCAGTCCCCGGTGCCCATCAGCGGCAGGCCATGCGCGCCAACCTTCAGGCTGCGGTCGATGGCGCGCGCGGCATGCTCATAGACCGGCGCCTGCAGCGTGCTGGTGCCGGGCGTGTAGTAGGCGTCTTCGGCGCCCTCCGGGATCGCCATGCCTTCGAGGAAAGCCACGCTCTCATCCAGCAGCGCCGAGTCGCCGGTTTTCCGCACATAGTGGGCGCAGGCAAAGGGCAGCCAGACCAGGTCATCGGAGAAATGGGTGCGCACGCCCGCGCCGCCAGGCGCATGCCACCAGTGCTGCACGTCGCCTTCCGGGAACTGGCGCGATGCGCAGACCACAATCTGCGCGCGCAGCATCTGCGGCGCGGCCCATGCCAGCGCCATCGAGTCCTGCAGCTGGTCACGGAAGCCCGTCGCGCCGCCGGCCTGGTAGAAGCCGGCCTTGGCCCAGAGTCTGCAGGCCACCGACTGGTAGAGCAGCCAGCGGTTGACCATGGCGTCGAACATCGGGTCGGGTGTCTTCACCACAGTGGCGCCCAGCAGCTTGTCCCAGGCGCTGCGCACTTCGTCCATGCGCTGTGCGGCGGGGGTGGCCGCAGCCTGCACCGCCAGCAGCTTCGCCGCGTCGGGGCTGGCTGCGTAGCCCAGCAGGAACACCCGTTCCACCGTCTCGCCCGGTGCGATATCCATCCGGGTGGAGAGCGCGGCGCAGGGGTCCAGGCCCGCGCCGCTGCGCTGGCCGAAATGGTCCGGCAGCACCAGGCGGCCGCGTGCGTCGAAGCATTCACGCCGGTCGCAGGTCCAGTCATCGGTTTCCCCGGCGGCGCCCACCACGCCGAGGAATGCCGTGCCTTCGCCGAAGCCGCCGGAGCGTTCGCGCTGGGTGCACAGCAGCGCGGTGAGTTTGCCGGCCGGCAGCTTCTGGTGATGTGCGGCGGTGAGGGTGGTGGCGCGGTCGGAGCGGTTGGCGCCCATCATCCATTCGGCAATGCCGATGGCGCGCAGCTGCATCGTGCGGTGGCTGCGGTTGACCAGGCGCACACGCACCTGCTTCACCGATGTCTGCGCATCGACGCACCATGTTGTGGTGACCTCCAGGTCGCCGCGCCGGTGGCTGATGACGCTGTAGCCCTGGCCATGCGCGACGCGGTACGCCATGCCGCCGCCGCCCCAGGCCGAAGGCGCCGTATTCCATGCCTCCAGTGTCTTGCGGTCCTGCAGCAGCAGCCACTCTGCGGGCGGGTCCGCCACCGGGTCGTTGGACCAGGCGGTGAGCTGGTTCATCCGGCTGTTCAGCGCCCACGTGTAGCCGCCGCCGGCCTCGGTCAGCTGCGCGCCGAATCCGGGATTGGCCAGCACGTTGATCCAGGGGCGCGCGGGCCGCTGGCTGTCGTTCACGTCAAAGCGGAACTCGTTGGCGCCGGGCGAGAAGCCGCCCGTGGGTACAGCCACGTCGGTTGTGGAGGCGGCCGCCACAGGCAGCTCGACCATCGATGTCTCAAGCCGTTCTTCAAATGCCTGCTCATGCATTTCCGTCCAGGCCTGCACATGGTGGGCAAGCGGCCGCCCGTCCGCATGGATGCGCAGGCGCGCCAGGCTGTGCAGGGCACCCAATTCGGCTGCCGACACTTCATCCGCGCGCAGCAGGTGGAAGCTGGTGGTGGAAATGCCCGATGGCGTTGCACTGTGCGCGCCGTGATGCTCGCGTAGCGCGGCAATCGCATGGAACAGCGCCATCTGGTAGGAAGCCGGCTCGGTGTTGACGACGACCAGGTCGCAGGCGACACCGCCCCAGGACCAGAGGCTGAGCGCCTGGGCCATGGCCCGCATCAGGCCGAGCGCTTCGCGCGCGCCGGCCGTGACCAGCACGATGGGCCGGTCACCCGAGATACCGAAGCGCCAGAGCAGGCGGCGGTCGCAGGCCTCTGCCAGCACGCTGCCGGCACCGGGTACGCCGTCGCCCTGCGCCGTGCGTGACTGCGGCCGCGTCATGCTGAGCACCAGTGCGGTTGTGAGCGTCTGGATGGCAGCAAGGTTCTCGGCGCCGAGGGCCAGCGTGCGCAGCCGGATGCCTGCGAGCGTGGCCGACATCAGCGACGAGCGCTTCACATGGCTGTGCTGGCGGTACTTGTCGATCACCGCGCGCAGCACCGACGCATTGTCGGAGGCGGCGGTCGCAAAGGTCATGCGGGCCTTGCCGTGCGGCGCGATGCGCAGCCGCACCGCCAGCACGCCGACCGGGTCCAGGCCGGTGTCCAGCGGGCTGCTGGCGTCCGGTGTGCCGGGCAGCGGGTCCAGCCAGGCCTGCGGCGCATTGGGTGCATGGTTGCGGCCAAGCCAGCGCTGGCGGTCGGTCTGCACCCGCAGCCCGGTGATCTGCGGGTCGGTATCGGCCAGGAAGTGCGCCGCCTGCAGGCCGCGCTCGGTGGCCAGGCGGGGCGTGCGCTCGAACATCAGGGCTTCATGCACCGGCTGCCATTCGGCCCGCACGAACAGGTTGGTGAAGGCGGGGTGCGCCTCGTCGGCGCGCGGGTCGGCCAGCGTCACTTCAAAGGCCGAGATGAGCTCGATGTCCAGCACCTCGTCGCCCAGGTTGCGCAGCTCCACCTGGCGGAATTCCACATCGTCCTCGGGGCTGACCCATACTGTGGTGTGGGCCTGCACCGTCTCCCAGGCGGCGTCGAAGCAGACGCGGTCGGCGTGGTAGATGCTCTTGTAGTCCGCCTTCGGGTCCGGCGCCGGATGCTGGGTGATGGAGAACAGGCGCTGGGCCGGCGCCCGGTCTCCATCAAGCATCCGGCGAGCCTTGCCGGGCCAGCGCAGGTAGAAGAAGCTGCCGCAGGCGTCACGCAGCGCGTCGTCGCGCCAGCGGGTGATGCCGGTGGCTCCCCAGCGGCTGGTGCCCGCGCCGTTGGGCCGCAGCGTCACGCTGTAGCGGCCGTTGGACAACACATGCGTGGGCTCCACGGCGGCGGTGCCGGGGATGACCTCGCGCAGCAGGCCGGGCGCACGCCGCTGCATCGCCGCGGGCGGCGGCATGCCGGGCGGTGCGTACAGCACCGACACCTCGCGCGGCGCCCGCTCATGCAGCAGCGAGGCCACTGACTCGATGTGCGCATTGGCCATGCCCCAGCGCTGCGCCACGCCGCCCAGCAGCACATTGGCCAGCGCCACGATGCTCATGCCCTGGTGGTGGGCCATGAAGGTGCTGACCGGCGCGAATGCGCCGTCACCGGACTGCCGCGCCGGCGAGAAGTCCAGCGCCTCGATGAAGCCGTAGTCGGCCCGCGCGCCAATGGCCTCCATGCGCGCGAAGTTGCCCGCCGCGCGATGCGGCGCCACCTGTGCGGCCAGCGCCGTGGCATAGGGCGCGATGACCAGGTCGTCCGGCGGCGTGCGCCGCAGGGCCAGCCGCGGCACACCCTGCGGCGCGTACTGGTAGGCCAGCGTGTGGTCGCGCCCCGCATAGGCCGACTCCGAGATGCCCCAGGGCACGCCGTGCGCCTGCGCATAGTCCACCTGCTCGCGCAGCGCGGCCAGGCTGGCCCCGTGCAGCACACTGCCCCAGGGCTCGTCCAGCACCAGGCTGGGCATCAGGTATTCGAACATCGAACCGGACCACGAGCGCAGGCCGGCGCGCGCGCCCACCGCATAGAACGGCCGCCCGAGCGACGCCCAGTGCCGTACCGGCACATCGCCTTTGGCAATGGCCAGCAGGCTGGTCAGGCGCGACTCGGAGGCCAGCAGGTCATAAAACCCCGCATCCAGCTGCTGCTCCGCCACGCGGTAGCCGATGTGCAGCAGGTGCCGCTTGCGGTGGTACAGGAAGCCGAAGTCGGGCTCCCAGGCCAGCCTGTCGCAGGCTTGCGCCACAGCCTTCAGGCGCTGTACGTTCGCTGCTTCATCCGGGCTGCGGGCCAGTTCCAGGCAGGCCTGCGCAACGGCCAGCAGGTGGCCGCTCAGGTTGCCGCTGTCCACGGTGGATACATACATCGGCAGCAGCGGCTCGCGCGTCTGCGTGTCATACCAGTTGAGGAAGTGGCCACGGTGGCGCTGCATCGTGGCCAGCGTCGCCAGCGTTGCTTCCAGCCGCGCGAGCATCTGCGGGGTGCCGATCCAGCCGAAGGCCCGCGCGCAGGCTGTGCTCAGCAGGTACAGGCCGATGTTCGTCGGCGAGGTGCGGTGGGCCACCATGTCGTGCGGGGCGGTCTGCAGGTTGTCGGGCGGCAGGTGGTTGTCCTGCGGGCCGACGCAGCGCTCGAACAGCTTCCAGCTGTCGCGCGCCACGCCTTCCAGGTAGGCATGGTCGGCGGGCGGCAGGGCTGCGCCGGACTGCGGCGGGCGGGGCCTGCTGACCCACCAGGTCCACGCGGGAGAAAGCGCCCAGAGCAGGCACAGGAATGCCGCCAGCACAGGCGAGGGCGTGCCGCCCTGCCACAGCGCCACTGCCAGCACCGCAGCGGCGACCGGTGCACCCCAATGCTTGCGCACCAGCGCCCGGAATGCCGTGGTGGCCGAGGCCTGTGCGGCGGCCGCCGTGGTCCATTGCAGCAGGTGGCGCCGGCTCACGGCCGTGCGCCACAGGGCACGCGCAATGGCATCCAGGGCCATGAGCGAAAGCTGCAGCAGCTGCGCCAGCAGCCACAGGCCGCTGAACAGCGCCCGGACCAGGTCGACAGCCCCTGCACGGAAGAAGTGCAGATGGGCGAGGTCGTCCCGGCTGGGCGCCAGGCCCGCCACCGCGCCCATGACCGGCCCCGCGGTGAAGGCGGCCAGCACCAGTGCCAGCGCGGCCCAGGGCGACACAACGGCGGTGGACAGCGCCAGCACCAGCAACGCCAACGACATCGGCGCCACCAGCGAGCGGCGCAGGTTGTCGAACATCTTCCAGCGGTTGATGGCGCGCAGCCGCCAGTGCATCGGCCGCAGCAGGAAGGGCATAAGCTGCCAGTCGCCGCGCGTCCATCGGTGCACCCGCGAGGCGGCCACATCGGCATGGAACGGTGCATCCTCGATGACGGTGATGTCGGTCACGGCAGCGCATCGTGCCAAGGACCCTTCCAGCAAATCATGGCTCAGCACCTGGCCTTCGGGCAGCCGGCCCGACAGCACGGCATGCATGGCCTGCACATGCAGCAACCCCTTGCCGGTGAAGGTGCCTTCGCCGAACAGGTCCTGGTAGACCTCGGAGCTGGCAGCGCTATAGGGGTCGATGCCGCATTGCCCGGCGAACAGCCAGTGGTACAGCGTGAAGTCGCGCGGCGCCGGCAGCGGCGTGGCCACGCGCGGCTGCAGGATCCCGTAGCCGCTGATGACGCTGCGGCCGTCCTCATGCAGCCGGGGCCGGTTCTGCTGGTGGGCCGCCACGCCCACCAGCTCGCGCAGGCGGCCGGGCGGCAGCTGCGTGTCGCTGTCCAGGGTGACGATGTAGGGCGTGCCATGCGCGATGCGCGACACATCACCGAGGTCCATGAATGCACTGGTGCGGCCTTCGGCCAGCGCGGCCACCAGCAGTTCCAGCTTGCCGCGCTTGCGCTCCCAGCCGATCCAGCGCTGCTCGGTCTCGCTGAAAGTCCGCTCCCGGTGCAGCAGGGTGAAGCGTGGCGCGCCACCAGTGCCCGCCGGGTAGCGCGCATTGAGCTCACCGATGGCCTGGGTTGCCAGGGCCAGCAGCGCGTCGTCGGTGCCCACGCGGCGGGCCGATGCGTCGGCCCAGTCGCTGAGCAGGGCAAACTGCGCGTGCTGCTCGGTATTGGCCAGGTAGTGGAGCTCCAGCCGGTAAGCAAGTTCACGGATGCTGGCCGTGCCGGTCAGCATCGCCGGCACAACCACCAGCACGCGGTGTTCAGGCGGGATGCCCCCTGCCAGCGCCAGCCTGGCCAGGTGCTGCGGCCGCGCGGACTCGCTGATCAGCCGGTTGACGACCGCAATCACGGCCTCCGAGGCCGGAAACCAGAGCAGCAGCGCGGCAAGGGCCACCAGGCCGGCGGGAGCCTCCATGCCTGCGCCGCCCAGGCGGTGGCTCAGCAGCACCCAGGCCGCCAGGCCGACGGAGCCCAGCAGCACGCAGCCGAGCCAGGCCGGCAGTGCCAGGCGCCGCAGCATCGCCCGGCGGGCTTCTGTGCGTTGCTCGTCCAGGCCCAGTGCCCGCGCCAGTTCAGGCCTGCCGGGGCCGCGGAGCCAGTACCCGGCAATGCTGTGGTCGGCGCCGGGAGGCGGCACGTCGTCCGCGCTTGCCGGTTTCATCAGCGCGAGCAGCGCACGCGCAACGTCCAGCTCGCTGCGCCCGCTGCGCCGCGCCAGGCGCTCGATGGCATGCAGGGTCTGGTCGCGCGTGGCGACGTCCTCGGCCTCGAAAACTTCCGAGGCAAGCATCAGCCGCATCAGCGCGCTGGTGCCGGCGATGATGTCCGGCCAGTCGGCGTCGCTGATGGCGCGCAGCGACTTCACCGCGTTGCTCACGCTCAGGTTGTCGGCAGCCTGGTCGGCAGCCTGCTGGGTCAGCGCCTCGGCCACATCGGGAAGCGCCCTGTGCAGCCACTCGTGGTAGCGCGCATCTGCGCCGGGCGCGCCCCTGTCCTGCAGGCGCTGCGCCAGCTGCGTCAGAAAGGCGCGGCCCACGCCGCGTTCGTTCAGTGCCGCCAGCGATTCATCCAGCTCGGCAACCGGGCATTTGTCCAGGTGGTCGCCGCACAGGTTGGCCAGCTCGCGCGCGGCCTTGGCCGCCGCCACCCGCTCGGCAAGGCGCCGGAGGTTCTCCACCAGCACCACCCGCAGTGTGGTGGGCAGCGCCCACATCTCGCTGAGCGAGAGCTCGCGGTTGTGCTGGTAGGCGCGCAGGAAGGAAGCGAGCAGGTCGTCGTCAAACGCGCCGTCGGTGTGGGCCACAAAGGCCCATGCCACGCCATAGACGCGGGGCAGGCCGGCCAGCGGCTCATCCATCAGCACCGGCAGTGCGCGGAAGTAGCTGCGCGGCAGGCCTTCGTGGATTTCCTTGAGCTGCGCCTCGATCAGGTGGAAGTTGTCCAGCAGCCATTCGGCGGCCGGGCTGATCTCGTACCCGGTGCTGGCCTGCACGCCGATGTAGCGGTGCGCTTCGCGCAGCGCCGCGATATTGCTTTCAAGGCGGGGAAAGAAGGTGGCCGCGCCCGAACGGGCACGCTCTGCGCGGTGCGTTTCAGCCAGGCTCAGGCCGTGTTGCGCAAAGCGCTGCGGGCCGAAGATTTCAGAGCGTATGGGCGGCTGCAGTGTTCCGCGGTCACTGCCAAGAATGTCCCGCAGCGCCTGCGGCACCCCTGGTAGCAGGCGCAGCAGCGCGGGCGGTGGCATGCCTTACAGCACCAGGACGCTGATACCGATCAAGGCGGCTGCGATGGCAAGCGTCGTGACAAACCGGCCGGCCGCAAAGCCGTGGACCGCCAGCGCACCACATTGCAGCGCGAACAGGCGCCCGTGTGCTTTGCAGACGTTGAGGTGTTCACCCAGGCTGGCGAGTTCGCCGGGTGTGGGCTGGGCCGTGTCACCGAATGAGGAGGTGCTCCAGCGCGGCGGGGTATAGACGTCAGAATTCATGGCAAATGCTCCGCCCGTCGGCCCGGCCGATCGGAAAAAATGGGTGTGAAAGGGGCCTGTTGCGAGCACCTTTGTGCGCCGCAACAAGGATGATTCATCGTAGGAGGGCAGGCGCCCGCCGTCTGTCGGACGTGGCCCAGCCAGGTGTAGGACAAGCGCCTGTGGGCAAGGCGCCGTCCGGGCGGTCCGCCGCGCGGGCGAACCGCCGTGTCAGATGTGCAGCATCGCCAGCCCGCCGATGGCCAGGCCGATGCCGGCCACGACGAACATCACATACTCAAGCCACTTCTTGCGGGTAAGCAGCGCAATGGCCGCCATGGCAATGGCGACCTGCAGCGCCGTGGTGGCCTGTGCCCAGCGGTGGTGGAGATGCATCTGCGAGTCCGATGCCTTGTCCCAGACAGTCGCTTCGGCCTCCATCTTGTCGGCCACGGCCTTGATCTCGCCCTTTTCCTTCTCGTACCGGTCCATTTTTGCCTGGTAGCCGGCCTTCCTTTCCTCGGGCGCAAGGTCGCGGGCCAGCTCGGCCAGGGACTGCTTGGTGCTCTTGGACTGGAAGTAGTTCCACTGGTTGGACGCTTCGGTCTTCTTGATGGCCGCGTTGTTCTTGTACAGGCCGGCATTGGCCTGCGTGGCGCCGCCCATATAGGCAAAGATGGCGCCTACCGTGGCGATGACTGCAGTGAACATCGCGATCTGGTTGATCATGGTGCCGCCGCCGTCGCTGTGGGCATGCTGCGCGGCATGCTCCACCTCATGGTCGTGCGGGCCATGCACATGAAAGCCTCCACCGGACATATCGGTCTCCTGTTGTTGTGGGTTTTATGCGTTCTGTACGCTTGCGCTGTTGCCCCAGGTCACGAAGCTGAACTTCAGCCCCGTGGCCGAGACATGCGCTTCGCGCGCGACTTCGACCCATTCGGGGCCGAAGGCCGGCGCATGGGCATCGCCTTCAAAGTCAGCGTCGATCTCGGTCACCACCGCCGAGGTTGCGAGCGGCAGGGTCTGCGCATAGATCTGCGCACCACCCACCACCCAGACGTCGGCATCTTTCGGGCACAGCGCAATGGCCTGCTCCACCGAGCCGGCGCGCAGAGCACCCTCTGCATGCCAGCCGGCCTCGCGCGTGACGACGATATTGGTGCGGCCGGGCAAAGGGCGGAACTTCGGCGGGATCGAATCCCATGTCTTGCGCCCCATGATCACGGGGCAGCCCATGGTGGTCCGCTTGAAATGCGCCAGGTCCTCGGGCAGGTGCCAGGGCATGGCGTTGTCCTTGCCGATGACGCCGTTGCGGGCTTTGGCGAAGATCAGGTGCAGGTTCATCTCACACCGCCACCGGCGCCTTGATGGCCCCGTGGCTCTGGTACTCCAGCACCTCGAAGTCCTCGTACTCGTACTCGAAGATCGACGCCGGCTTGCGCTTGATGTTGAGCACAGGGTAGGGAAAGGCCTGGCGCGAAAGCTGCAGTTCCACCTGTTCATGGTGGTTGCTGTAGATGTGGCAGTCGCCGCCCGTCCAGATGAAGTCGCCCACGGCCAGGTCGCATTGCTGGGCGACCATATGGGTGAGGAGTGCGTAGCTGGCGATGTTGAATGGCACGCCGAGGAAGATGTCGGCGCTGCGCTGGTAGAGCTGGCAGCTGAGCTTTCCGTCAGCCACATAAAACTGGAAGAACGCATGGCAGGGCATCAGTGCCATCTTGTTCAGTTCCGCCACATTCCAGGCACTCACGATGATGCGGCGCGAGTCGGGGTTGGACTTGATGGTCTTGATGACCTCGGCAATCTGGTCAATGTGCCCGCCGTCCGGCGTGGGCCAGCTGCGCCACTGCACGCCGTACACCGGGCCCAGGTCGCCATCAGGCTTGGCCCATTCGTCCCAGATGCTGACGCCGCGCTCTTTGAGCCAGTTGTTGTTGCTGCTGCCGGTCAGGAACCACAGCAGTTCCTGGATGATGGACTTCAGGTGCACCTTCTTGGTGGTCACCAGCGGGAAGCCCTCGTTGAGGTCAAAGCGCATCTGGTGGCCGAACACGCTGCGCGTGCCGGTGCCGGTGCGGTCGGTCTTGGGCGTGCCATGGGTGTACACATGGCGCATGAAATCTTCGTATTGGGTGCGGACGGGGCGGCTCATGGCCTGATTATCCTAGGGTTGCAGGATGCCTGTTCAGGCCCGCAAAACCCGCCCCGGATTCATCACATTCTCCGGGTCCAGGCCATGCTTGATGGCACGCATCATCGACAGCGCGACCGGGGACTTGTGGTGCTCCAGCTTGTCCACCTTGAGCTCACCCACGCCGTGCTCGGCCGAGATGGAGCCGCTGAAGCTGCGCACCGACTCATACACCAGCGCATTGACGCGCTCCTCCTGCTCGCGCAGGAAGGCCTTCGGGTCGCCTTCGGCCGGGGCCTGCACGTTGTAATGCAGGTTGCCGTCGCCCAGGTGGCCGAAGTTGACCAGGCGCACGCCCGGGATGGCGCGCGCCAGCAGTTCATCCGTCACGCGCACGAACTCGGGAATGCTCGACACCGGGATGGAGATGTCATGCTTGATGTTCAGGCCTTCCTCGGCCTGGGCCAGCGGGATGCTCTCGCGCACATGCCAGAGCTGGTGGGCCTGGGTCAGGTTCTCGGCCACCACCGCGTCGGTCACGCAGCCGTCTTCAAATGCCGTCTCCAGCAGCTGCTCGAACTGCGCGCGCGCATGGTCTTCGGACTCATGGTCGGAGTTTTCCAGCAGCACGCAGAACGGCGTGTCCTCGTACAGCGGCACGCGCTGCTGCGGGTAGTGCTTTGCGACCAGGCTGAGCGCGAACCTGCCCATGACCTCGAAGCCCGTCAGCCCCGCGCCCAGGTGCTTGTGGGCCAGGCCGAGCAGCGTCACTGCATGGTCGAGCGACGGCACGGCCGCCCAGGCAGTGAGCGTTGCTGCGGGTAGCGGGTAGAGCTTCATGGTTGCGGCCGTGATGATGCCCAGCGTGCCTTCGCTGCCGATGAACAGGTCGCGCAGGTCGTAGCCGGTGTTGTCCTTGCGCAGGCCCGACAGGCCGCTCCAGACCTCGCCCTGCGCATTGACCACCTCCAGCCCCAGGCACAGGTCGCGGGTGTTGCCGTAGCGCACCACCTGCGTGCCGCCGGCATTGGTGCCCAGGTTGCCGCCGATGGTGCAGCTGCCCTCGGCCGCCAGGCTCAGCGGGAACAGGTAGCCCTCGCGTTCTGCCACCTCCTGCAGGCTCTGCAGGATGCAGCCGGCTTCCACCGTGATGGTCATGTTGGCTTTGTCGATGCCGCGCACGGCCTTCATGCGTTGCAGGCTCAGCACCACCTGCTGCCCCGAGCCGTCCGGCGTGGAGCCACCGACCATGCCGGTGTTGCCGCCTTGCGGCACGATGCTGACGCCTGCTGCAGCACAGGCCTTGACTACCTCAGCCACCTCCTGGGTGGTGGCGGGCCGCACGACGGCCAGCGCCTTGCCGTGGTAGCGCTTGCGCCAGTCCACTTCGTAGGCGGAAAGGTCGCCGCTGTCCAGCACGTGGGCTGCGCCGACGATGCTGCGCAGGGCGTCAATCAGATTGTTCATGGATTGAAAATATCGTTAATGTTCACCGGGAAACTTGCGCGTCAGCTGTGGCCTGGCCCGCGGCAGCGGAGAGTTTTGCATTGCGCAGCCGCAGCCGCACATGCATGGCGCAGGCCACAAACAGCACCAGGCACAGCAGCACTTCCACCAGGCCCAGCCAGTTGCCCGGAGCCTTGTCGCTCCATGCGCGCACCACACCCTCGGTGAAATAAATCCACACCAGCAGGCTCACCCAGCGATAGGTGTACATGCGGTTTTTCAAAAGCCCCGCGAGTGGAATGCACAGTGGCAGAACCTTCAGCGCCAGCCACGAGCCGCCGGGCCGCAACGGCGCCAGCCACAGCTCCCAGGCCAGGCCCAGGATGATGAGGCCCAGCAGGCTGCCCACCGCGAGATGGCGTGTGAGCGCGACCGTTGCGGTCGCGGGTGCGGGAGGGTGCATCGGGGCAGGCAATGCAGCTTCGTTTTCGGGAGAGTTCATGGCAATGGCATCATAGCGGCCATGAGTCTTGCCGAGCGCCTTGATCCCCTTGTGAAAGAAATGCTTCACTTCCCGTGGCGGAACACCGCGCTGACCCTGCGCGAACGCTTTCGTGAAGACCATCTTGGCCTCACCGCCAGCAGCCTGACCTTCACCACCACGATTGCGCTGGTGCCGTTCTTCACCGTGGTGCTGGCCATCTTCACCGCCTTCCCGCTGTTTGGCCAGTTCCAGAGCGGGCTGCAGCGCTGGCTGGTGGAAAGCCTGGTGCCCGACAGCATCGCCCGCCAGGTGCTGGGCTACCTGGGGCAGTTTTCCAGCAAGGCCAGCCGCCTCGGCTCTGCGGGCCTTGTGGTGCTGCTGGTATCGGCGCTGGCGCTCATCCTCACGATTGACCGCACCCTCAATGCCATCTGGCGCGTCAAGCTGCGCCGGCCGCTGACGCAGCGGGTGCTCATCTACTGGGCCGCCATCACGCTCGGGCCATTGCTGCTGGGCGCAAGCCTGGCGCTCACGTCCTTTGCCATTTCAAGCTCGCGCGGGCTGGTGGGCGGCGTACCTGGCTTCCTGCGGCTGCTGCTGGACGTGCTGGAATTCGGCCTGCTGGCCGCCGGCGCATGCGCCATGTTCCGCTTTGTGCCCAATACCCATGTGCGCTGGCGCCATGCCCTGACCGGGGGCGTCTTCGTGGCCGCGGGCATCGAGATCGCCAAGCGGCTGCTATCGGTCTACCTTGGCATGGTGCCCACCTACTCCATGGTGTACGGTGCGTTCGCCACCGTGCCGATCCTGCTGGTGTGGATCTACATGGCCTGGGTGATCGTGCTGCTGGGCGCCGTCATTGCGGCCTACCTGCCCAGCCTGCTGACCGGCGTGGCGCGGCGCGGCAGCGCGCATGGCTGGACGTTCCAGCTGGCGGTGGAAGTGCTGCAGGCCCTGCACCAGGCGCGAGCCGACACGTCCAAGGGGCTCACGCTGACGCAGCTGACCCAGCGCCTGCAGCTGGACGCCCTGCAGCTGGAGCCGGTGCTCGAGCCACTGGTGGCGCTGGACTGGGTCGGGCAGATCAATGAAGTGGAAGGCGCGGAAGAAGCCCGCTTCATCTTCATGGCAGACCCCGAGGCCACACTGCTGGAGCCGCTGATGCAGCAACTGCTGCTGGACAAGGCGGAGTCGGTCCTCGGGTTGTGGGAGAAGGGGCAGTGGTCGCGGCTGAGGCTTTGTGACGTGCTGTAGCGCTGAGCGACAGGATCAGAAAATCCGGACCTTGCCCGTCCAGATGTCCTTGTACATCACCCAGTCCCCCATGAAGCTGTACAGCGGCCGCTTGAACGACGCCGGCTTGTTCTTCTCGAACCCGAAGTGGCCGACCCAGGCAAAGCCGTAGCCGCACAGCAGACCCACCAGCAACCACCACGGGTTGCCGGACACGGCGAGCATCACAAGGCATGCGAGCGACAGCGACGCGCCCGCAAAGTGCAGGCGCCGGCAATTCACATTGCTGTGCTCGGTCAGGTAAAACGGGTAGAACTCGGCAAAGCTGTTGAAAGCCTTGGGGTCGTTGGCGGCGGCTGTGAAGTCCATGTCTTGTTGTCTCCTGAACCGGCATGATGCCACTGCAGGAACCGCTTGTCACTCCAGCGCAAACGGCGCATGCAGAAACCCCCGGAACCGCGCCCGCCCGCCGCGCACCGGCGCGGCAGTCAGGCGGTAAGCCCCAAACCGCTGCAGGAACCGCCCGATGGCCACCCGCCCTTCCAGCCGCGCCAGGCTGAGCCCCGCGCACTGGTGGATGCCGAAGCCAAACGCCAGGTGCCGGTTGTTCCCGCGCGAAAGGTCCAGCACGTCAGGGTTGCTGAACTGCGCCGGGTCGCGGTTGGCCGCGCCGATGCACAGCGTCACCAGCGTACCTGCCGGCATGGCCACGCCGCCCACCACGCAGTCCCTGACTGCCCGCCGGTTGCCCAGCTGGTTGGACGACTCGAAGCGCAGGAACTCGTCCACTGCGAGCGTCATCAGGTCTTCCTGCGCTGCGGCATCGCCCTGCGTGCGCCTGAGCGATGCAAGCAGTTGAGCCTTCTGCTCAGGCCATTCCTGCAGCGCAACGAGCGCATTGCCGATCAGGTTGGTGGTGGTCTCATGCCCGGCATTGAGGATGAACACGCAGTTCTGCAGCAGCTCGGGCTCACTGAGTTTTTCACCGGCATCCTCGCCCTGGATCAAGCGCGTCAGCACGTCATGCTCCGGGTCGCCCGGGTTTTTGCGCCGTTCTGCCACCAGCTCCCGGAGGTAAGCGGTGAACTCGGTCACGCTCTGGTTGCCCAGCGCTTCCTGCTCGGGCGTCAGCTTTGGCTCCAGCGCGCCCAGGATGGCCAACGACCAGGCACGCAGCGGCCCCCGGTCCGCATGCGGCACGCCCAGCAGGTTGCCGATGATCTCCACCGGAATGGCCGAGGCAAAGTCCTCGATCAGGTCGCCGCCGCCTTTGGCTTCAATCGCATCCAGCAAGCCGTCCACCAGCGTGATGAGCCCTGGCTCCATGTCGGCGATCGCACGGCGGGTGAGCGCACCCATGATGAGCTTGCGCACGCGGGTATGAAGTGGCGGGTCGTTGAAGACGAGGCTGGTGGTGTGGTGCTGCAGCAGGGGAGCGTCGGCGCCGTCGCTACCGTAGGGGCCGTGGTTGTATTTGGGGGTGAACTCCACCTTCTTGTCTGAGCTGAAGGTCTGCGCATCACGGTACACCGCCACCAGATCGGCATAGCGGGTGAGGAAGTACGAGCCATCGGGCATCGCCTTGACCGGCTCTTGCTCGCGCAGTGTGGCGTAGACGGGGTAGGGGTTGGCGTAGAAGTCGGGGGGGAGGGCGCGGAGGTCGAGCGTGCGGCTTGTCTCTGCGGCACGTTCCGGGTCTATGGAAGGGGTGATCTGCATGCCGCTTTATACATGCGCACCATGCTAGCTGCGCAAGTACGCCATGCCGAGGCAAAAGGTTCCCAGCAGCGCCACATTGAGCACCATTCCGGCGATGTGCAGTTGCCGGAAGCTCCGGATCGAAGCCCGGTCACCCGCCGTCATGATGCTGCGCAGGCCGTCCATGCGCGTGACGAACCACTGGCGGCCCGCGACGCCGAGCACGGCGACGCATCCGAGAACCACGGCCATGGTGGGCCGTTCGGCAAAGACATAGCAAAACGCGCCGAGCGTCGCAGTGGTCATGAGCGCCTTGTAATAGACGTCGAACAGGCCGCGGATGAAGCGGGCGTCCAGCGGCGTGTCGTGCTTGAGCACGAGCAGCGGCAGCGAGCCCATCATGAAAAAACCCATGGAAATGAGCAGGAGGACAGTGAAGAAAAGGGCGGTGAGCTGCATCAAACCTCCTCGGATGGGTGCCGGATATTGTGGAGTCGTGACTGAAGTGTATTTTTATATTCCAGATTTGCCGGTGAGAATAGGGGTAGTTTCCAGCCCGTTCAGTCATGCCCATTCTCCTGGACCACGCCATCGTCCCGTCACGCAACGCAGCCGCCTCGGCCCGCCAACTGGCCGGACTGCTCGACGTCCCCTGGGGCCAGGCGGCAGCCGGCCCGTTCACGGCGGTGTATGTGAACGACGGCCTCACGCTGGACTTCATTGACACAACAGAAGAAGTCGAGGTCTACCACTTCTGCTTTCGCGTCAGCGATGCCGACTTTGACGCCATCCTCGGGCGCATCCGGTCTGCAGGCATTCCCTTCCGCAGCACGGTGCGCGGCGAGGTGGACATGAAGGTCAGCGACTACATGGGCGGCCGTGGCATCTACTGGAATGAGCCTGACGGTCATCAGTGGGAGATGCTGACGGTGAGCTATGCGAGGCAGCCCTAGTGCAGGCCTGTCTGTCCGGGCAGAGCCGCAGGGCCGCTGCCGTTGCGGTGCCCTTCGCGTTGAAACGAGTCTGCGGTATGCTTTTCATCCACTTGTCTTTTTCAGGAGACCCGAGATGGCGCATCATGCAATCGGTGTGTTGAAAGCGGTGGCCGTTGGCGGCCTGGTTCTGGGGTGCGTGGCCGTTGTTGCACAGGCGGCCAGGCCGGCCGTCGTCGCGACCGGCAGTTACGAGTGCTGGGCCCATGGCCAGGCCCGCATGCTGCTCAATTTCACGGTGACGGGCAAGAGCACCTATGCGGGCAAGAGCAGCAAGGGCAGCTTCACCTATGACATCGCAAGCGGCAAGGTGACCTTCAAGGGCGGACACCTGGACGGCATGATGCCCAAGGGCTTCACGACTGTGTACCACGAGCCCCACGGCAAGCCCACGGTGAGTTTTCGCGGGCCGAGCGGTGGCGAAGCGAGCTTTTGCGAGCGGGCGCGCAAGTAGAAGAGAGCCGGAACCATGACGCCCACCTGGGCGCGATCAAATGATCTTCTTGAGCAAGCCCATCACCTGCTCGAACCGCTTGCCATACGGCGGATAGAACAGGTCGCCGCGCGCCCATTTCGACTGCACCAGCACCGGCTTTTGCTGCGACATGCGCAAAAAGCCGGACTCGCCGTGGTAGCTGCCCCAGCCGCTTTCGCCGACGCCGCCGAAGGGCAGGTTCTCGTGGGCAATGTGCATCAGCGTGTCGTTCACCGTCACGCCGCCGCTCACCGTGTTGGCCAGCAGCTTGTCGCGCGCGGCGGTATCGGTGCCAAACCAGTACAGCGCCAGCGGCCTTGGGTGGGCGTTGATGTGGTGGATCGCGTCCTGCATCGTGTCGTAGGGCAGCACAGGCAGGATGGGGCCGAAGATCTCTTCGGTGAGCAGCCTGGACTCCGCGGCGGCGCCAAACACCAGCACCGGCGGCATCTGCCGTGACGCGCTTGGGGTGGCTGCGACAGCCGCAGCGCCGGGCGCCGCAGGCTGCAGCCGGGCGCCTTCGCCCTCGGCCTGCGCCAGCAATGCCTGCAGCCGTTCATGGTGGCGCGGGCTGATGATGGCGGCGTAGTCCGGGTTGCCTTCAATGGTCGGGAACAGGGTGGCGACCGCCCGCTGGAAGGCTTCACCAAACGCCGCCTCGCGGCCCCTGGGCACGAGCACATAGTCGGGCGCGATGCAGGTCTGGCCGGCGTTGAGCAGCTTGCCGTGCGCGATCTTGATGGCGGCAGACGCCAGGTCGCACGAAGCATCCACCACGCAGGGCGACTTGCCGCCGAGCTCCAGGGTGGTGGGCGTGAGGTTGGCGGCTGCGGCCTCGGCCACCTTTCGGCCGACGGCTGTGGAGCCGGTGAAGAACAGGTGGTCAAACGGCAGGCGGGCAAACTCGGCCGCCAGCGCGCCATCGCCTTCCACCACGCAGATTTCGTCGGCGGTGAAAAACCTGCCGAGCAGCTCGGCCAGCAGCGCGGAGGTTTTGGGGGTGAGTTCGCTGGGCTTGAGCATGACGCGGTTGCCCGCTGCCAGCGCGGTGATGAGCGGCCCCAGTGCCAGCTGCACCGGGTAGTTCCAGGGCGAGATCACGCCCACCACGCCCAGCGGCTGGCGCTGCACAAAGGCCCGGGCGGGCTGCAGGTAGAGGGGCGTGCTGACTTTGACCGGCTTCATCCAGCGGCCCAGATGCTTGAGTGTGTGCGACAGCAGCGACCGCAGCACAAAAATGTCGGCAATTTCGGTGAGCTGCGGCGAGCGCACCCCAAAGTCGGCCTGCACGGCCTGCGCCAGTGCGGCGTCGTGTTCATCGATCAACGCACGGATGCGCAGCAGGCGGTCCCGCCGCAGGGCCAGGGACACGTCCACCTGCGCGCGGCTGGCGCGGTACTGGGCGTCAAAGAGCAGGCGGAGCTGGGCGGCTTCAGGCAGGCGGGAGTTCATCCCCGGGATGATAGGGCGGGATCGGGTGTGCGTGGGCAGTGCAAGGCGTGAGCTTCCCCTAATCGGCTATCGGGTTAACCATGAAATGCGCCGGGCGCGCATCCTGAAGCCGCGTCAGGGCTCGATGCGCTTCAGGTTTGCATCGGCAAGCCCCACCAGCAACGCCCGCCCGTCGGGCGCCACGCGGAACTCACCGTATTTGGCGGCCGTCCAGCGCTCGCCGTCACCTTCGCGGAAGAACCATGCGTCGCTGACGATCACCCAGCGGCCGTCCTTGGGTGTGAGCTCGATGCGTGTCTCGCCACCTGTTGCCGGTGACGAAGGGTCTTCAATCCGGATCATCCTGGCGACGCCCCGCCCGTCGAGCGCCACCACCACGTGCGGTCGGCCGAACTTGCGCAGCGGGTCCAGCGCGGTGGAGGCGTTGTCCGGCAGGCGGTAGTTCAGCCGCATGTAGTCGCCCTGCATCAGCGAGCGCGGGTCCACCGGCGCGAGTTCCACAAACACCGGGCGGCCGGTTGCGATCAGTTCCTGCTTCTGCCAGATGGCGAAGTTGGCGACCAGCAGGGTTGCCAGCGCTGTGGCCGCAATGAGCGCGGCATTGCGCCGGCCGGCCTCGCCGTTTGTTTCCCTGGTCTCGCTACCGCCCGCCGCACGGCTGCGCGCGGCAAGCCAGGCAAGCCCGCCCAGTGCGGCGCCGGCAACCACCAGCACCACCGCCTTCTGGCCCAGCGGCCATGCCAGCTGGTAGTAGAACGCGCCGATGATCCATGCAGCGGCAAAGGCTGCGGCGCCGGCCAGGCGCCAGCGCTGTGTGGAGGCCAGCACCACCAGGCACAGCCAAACGCCGCCGAGCGTTGGCATGAACCACGACAGTGCCACCAGCACCAGCGCTACGCAGGCCGCCAGCGCCTGCCGCAGGCCCGGCACTTCGCGCGCTAGCCAGAGCGCGGCTGCGCAAGCCATGGCAGCCGAGCCTGCCTGGGTCAACAGGTGGATGCCGCCGTGGCGCTCGGTGCCTGCGGCCCGCGTCAGGTCGGCGGCCAGGCCGGCGCCCAGGCTGCCGCCCACCAGAAAGGTCATGCCCGCCAGCCCGCAGAGGGCCGCCAGGACCGCCAGCACCCATCCGCCCGCAAACGGCTCCAGCGCGGCACCGTGCCGCGCGCGCGCACCTGTGTGCAGCCACTTGCGCCGGGCCGCCAGCATGGCAAGCCACAGCACCAGGAGGCCGTGCAGTGCGGCCCACAGCACGTTCAGCGGCGCACGCTCCACCTCAAGGAGCCGCGTGGGCACGAGCGCCACCGCTGCAAAGCCGGCGCATGCCGCGCCCAGCAGCACACGCAGCCAGGCATGCGGCAGGGCTGCCGCCACGCCGGCTGCGAGCGCGGCAATGGCAAGGCTTGCAAGCTGCACCGGCAGGTCGCGGTACAGCCCGAAGGCCAGGCTGCCGCCGCCCACCAGCAGGGCCGGCACCGCAAGCTGCTCCACAAATACGGGAATGGGCCGCGAGCGCAGCACGACCACCGCACCTGCGAGCACCAGCGTGCCCACCACATAGCTGCCCACGCCGCGGATGACAAAGTCGCCCAGCAATGAACCGACAACAACCAGCAGGGGCACGGCCGCCAGCCACGCGCCCAGCGCGGTCAGCAGCACGACGGGCCAGGGGCGCGCGTCCTGGCCGGCCTGTATGCCGGCGTCAGGCGCTGCGGCGTCACCGGAAGGCATTTCCGTCATGACCGGCCTTTCGCGGCGTCACGGCGGGAGAGCCGCATGATGAGGCTGACCGACGCGGCCAGCAGGCCCGCGGCCGCAATGCCCACCATGAACAGCGAGCCGATGAAGTCGCTGCGGATGCCGTCAAACAGCAGCCGGATCAGGCCGGCCACCAGAAGCGCATTGAGGCCCAGCGCCACGGCGCTGAGCACAAACACCTCGAACATGCGCGGACGGGACAACGCAGCCGCCGCCACGGCCAGCACGGTCAGGCCCAGCAGGTAGTGCGGGGCCACCGGCTTGTGGAACAGCCCGCCGATGGCCGTGAGCGTGACCATCACCACCGCCAGCGTGCCGGCGGTACGCTGCGCCCAGGGGCCGGCGCCCGTGAAGCGCCGCCAGGGTTTGGCCAGCGCGGCGACCAGCAGGGCCGAAGCCACAAAGCCTGCGCCGAAGACGGGCAGGTCTGCCGGCTGCACCCGCCACTGGTGCCCGGTGTGCGCATGCACCCACAGCGAGATGCCGGTGCTCACCACCAGCGCCCAGGGCGCCCACAGCACGTCGCTGCGAACGCCCAGGCACAAAGGCAATGCCAGCGCCGCCCAGAGTGCAAACAGCTGCCACGGGTCTGCACCCGTCTGGTAGGTCTGGCCAAAGTACGCAAACAGCCCGCCGATGCCCAGCAGCGCCAGCAGGCCCAGCGGCGCCCGCAGGGCCGGGCGTGCCCATGCGCCTGCGCAGGTGGCCAGTACCAGCGCCTGCAGCAGGCCGAAGCGCCCCGCGCGGCCGAGCGACTCCCAGTTGGCCGCCAGCCACACGATCACCCCCAGCCCGCCAAGCGCAGCGCCCAGCACCCCCACCACCGGCCAGAACCAGCGCTGCACGGCGGCTGGCCCCTCTGCCTGCCCGGCGTTCAGCTGCACACTCATGGCTTGAGGAAGTCGCGCATCGCGAACAGCGTCTCGTCAGGCGACTCGGTCATCTGGTGGTGCCCCACCGGCACATGCACCACGCGCACCGCCTTGCCGGCCTCCCGGGCCTTGTTCACGAGCGGCTGGGCGGCGCGGGGCTGCGTCATCTGGTCTTCGCTGCCCAGCAGGAACAGCACCGGGCAGGTGATGGCGGCCACTGCGGCCTCGCCATTGGCATAGCTGTCGCAGGCCTTGAAGCCCTGATGGAAGATATTCACCTTCGGGTTGCTGGCCAGCACCCGGCGGTTCAGCGCTACGGAATTGCCCCAGACCCAGGTGCCGGGCCCGAGTGCCGACGGCGGCGGCGCCAGCGTCGAGCGGGAGAACACATTGATCATGTGGATGGCCTTCTGCGGCTCGTCACGTGCCGCGTCCAGCAGGGCCTGCGACACCTTCATCGGCGCGGCCGTGCCCACCAGCACCAGGTGCGTGATGCGGTCCTTCAGTCGCGCCGCGGCTTCCAGCGCAATCAGAGAGCCCCAGCTGTGGCCGACCAGCGCAGCATGCTGCACGCCCGCCGCATCGAGCAGCGCCGCCACAAAGTCCGCAGCTTCTTCCACGCTGGAAGGCGCCTCGCCTTCGCTGCGGCAATGGCCCGGCAGGTCCAGCGCCAGGACGTTGTAGCCATGGTTGGCCAGGTAGCGGCTTTGCAGAGTCCAGACGCTGTGGTCGTTGAGCACGCCGTGGATGAACACGACGGTGGGTTTGGCGGCATCAAATGCCTTGCCGCCGGTGTACACATAGGTCTTGCTGCCGTTGACGGTGATGTCCATTTACGCCCCCTTCTCTGCGGCCTTGAGCGCGCGCTTCAGGTCGTCGAGCAAATCGTCAGGGTCTTCCAGCCCGATGGACAGGCGGATGGTGCCCTGCGAGATGCCTGCGCCTGACAGCGCCTCGTCCGACATGCGGAAATGCGTCGTGCTGGCCGGGTGGATCACCAGCGAGCGGCAGTCGCCCACATTGGCCAGGTGGCTGAA
>JAZKHY010000072.1:0-101665 GCA_040385105.1 Pseudomonadota bacterium | reverse complement strand
AAAAAATTAAAGTAGAACAGATTGCTGCGGACGTAGGCCAGGAAATCGTGATCGACCAGGTTTTGGCTGTCGGCATCGGCAGCGATCTCAAGGTTGGCACACCCCTGGTGTCCGGCGCAACCGTCACAGCCACAGTGCTGTCGCACGGCAAGCACGACAAGGTTCGCATCTTCAAGATGCGCCGTCGCAAGCACTATCAGAAACGTCAAGGGCATCGCCAGCAGTTCACCGAGCTGCAAATCGGCGCGATCGCCGGTTAAGGAGCAGAGGTCATGGCACAGAAAAAAGGCGGCGGCTCTACGCGAAACGGCCGGGATTCCCAGCCCAAGATGCTCGGCGTGAAGGCGTTCGGCGGTGAACTCATCAGCGCCGGCTCCATCATCGTGCGCCAGCGCGGTACCCGTTTCCACCCCGGCACCAATGTCGGCGTGGGCAAGGACCACACCCTGTTTGCACTGGTTGACGGCCATGTGTCGTTCGCCGTGAAGGGTTCGCTGAACAAGCATACGGTCAGTGTGAGCCCGGCGTAAGCTGATCACTTCGACTCCCTCGAAGCCCCGCCTTGTCGGGGCTTTGTTTTTGGCGGCAAAAAATACTTAAACTGGGTGCCTTATGAAGTTCGTGGACGAAGCCTATGTCGACGTCATCGCCGGTGACGGCGGGGACGGCTGCGTCTCGTTCCGACACGAGAAGTACAAGGAATTCGGTGGCCCCAACGGTGGTGATGGTGGCCGTGGCGGGCATGTCTTTGCGGTGGCGGATCCCAATCTCAATACGCTGGTCGACTTCCGGTTCTCGCGCCGCCATGAAGCAAGGCGCGGAGGGCACGGCATGGGCTCCGACATGTTCGGCGCGGCGGCCGATGACATCACGCTGAAAATGCCAGTGGGCACCATCATCAGCGACGCCGAAACCGGCGAGGTGCTGTACGAGTTGCTGGTGCCGGGCGAGGTCATCACCATCGCCAAGGGCGGCGATGGCGGCTTTGGCAACATGCGTTTCAAGAGCTCCATCAACCGGGCGCCGCGCCAGAAGACGCCTGGCTGGCCCGGCGAGAAGAAGAACCTCAAGCTTGAGCTCAAGGTGCTGGCGGATGTGGGCCTGCTCGGCATGCCCAACGCCGGCAAGTCCACGTTCATCACCGCGGTGTCCAACGCCCGCCCGCGGATTGCCGACTATCCGTTCACGACGCTGCACCCGAACCTGGGCGTAGTGCGTGTGGGCCCCGAGCAGAGTTTTGTGGTGGCTGACCTTCCCGGCCTGATCGAGGGCGCTTCCGAGGGCGCCGGCCTGGGCCATCTGTTCCTTCGCCATCTGCAGCGCACACGCCTGCTGTTGCATATTGTGGATCTGGCGCCGTTCGACGGGGCTGACCCGGTGGCACAGGCCAAGGCAATTGTGGGCGAGCTCAAGAAGTACGATCCCGCGCTCTACGACAAGCCGCGCTGGCTGGTGCTCAACAAGCTCGACATGGTGCCGGATGAAGAGCGCGCAGCGCGGGTCAAGGATTTCGTCAAGCGCTTCAAGTTCAAGGGGCCGGTGTTCGAGATTTCCGCGCTCACGCGCGAAGGCTGCGAACCGCTGGTCAAGGCAATCTATCAACACGTGAAGTCCGTGCAGGTTGCGGCGCAGGCGCCGGTCTACGTGGACCCGCGTTTCGCCGGAGATCCTGCGCCCTGAGCCACAGCAGCCGGGGCGCCGCCGCCGCAGGTGCGGTGAGCCGGCGGCAGAGTTAAACCCATGACCCAGAAATCATCTTCCACCGTGCTGCGCGATGCGCGGCGCATCGTCGTCAAGGTCGGCTCCAGCCTCGTGACCAACGAAGGCCGGGGGCTTGACGAGGCTGCCATCGGCGAATGGTGCCGCCAGCTTGCAGCCCTGGCCAAGGATGGCCGCGAAGTGGTGATGGTGTCCAGCGGCGCCATTGCCGAAGGCATGAAGCGCCTGGGCTGGACGAGCCGCCCGCATGAAATCAATGAGTTGCAGGCAGCTGCGGCTGTCGGGCAAATGGGCCTGGCCCAGATGTATGAGACCAAGCTTCGCGAGAACCATCTTGGCTCGGCGCAGGTACTGCTGACCCATGCCGACCTGGCCGACCGCGAGCGCTACCTCAATGCCCGTTCCACGCTGCTGACGCTGCTGAAACTGGGCGTCGTGCCGGTCATCAACGAGAACGACACTGTTGTCAACGATGAAATCAAGTTCGGCGACAACGACACCCTGGGCGCCCTGGTGGCCAACCTCATCGAGGCCGATGCGCTCGTCATTCTGACGGACCAGAGAGGCCTTTACAGCGCTGATCCGCGCAAGGACCCTTCCGCCGTTTTTGTGCACGAAGGCAAGGCCGGCGATCCGGCACTGGAAGCCATGGCCGGCGGTGCGGGCTCAAGCCTGGGGCGCGGCGGCATGATCACCAAGATACTTGCCGCCAAGCGCGCGGCCGGGTCGGGCGCTTCGACGGTGATTGCGTGGGGGCGTGAGCCGGACGCGCTGTTGCGGCTGACCGGCGGAGATGCCATTGGCACGCTGCTGGTTGCGCAGACGCAGAAAAAGCAGGCCCGCAAGCAGTGGATGGCCGATCACCTCCAACTGCGCGGTGCCGTTACAGTGGATGACGGCGCGGCAGCCAAGGTCCGTGATGAAGGCAAGAGCCTGCTGCCCATCGGCATGACCGGTGTAGACGGCGAGTTTTCCCGCGGCGACGTGATTGCAGTCCGCGACCTTGCCGGCGTCGAGCTGGCGCGGGGCCTGTCGAACTATTCCAGCGTCGAGGCTCGCCTGCTCTGCCGCAAGCCGTCAACCGAATTTGAAAAGCTCCTGGGCTACACCGCCGAACCCGAGATGGTTCACCGGGACAACATGGTACTCACGAAGTAAGGACGCCCCCCGTCCGCCCTTCGGGCGCTTGCCCACCGGGAGTCAATTGTGGTGGTCCTTGATGTAGGTCGGTCGCCGGAGTTCCCGCAGCACCTCGTCCAGGCGTACCGGCACGCCGCCATCAGGGCATCCGCCCTGGCGTGCCATCTGGTATGCGTGCCGTGACTTCTGGCTGGTCCGCATGTCTTCCCATTTCGGGTCGGTTGCGCGGTTCCAGCCGCCGCTGGGGTTGTAGCGTGCGTAGGTCTTGTACTCGCCGGTGGTGCAACGGATGCCCTCGTACATGGCATTGATCGTGCCGCTGGCGCTTTGTGCGACGACAACGTAGCGCAATACCCCGTCCTTGCCAATGCTCAGGGTTGAAGGATCGACGCCGAACTTGAGCCCCGAACCGGCGCTGACCTCAAAGGGAATCAACCGGGAGGCGTTGAAGGCTGGCGGAGGCGGAGCTTCTGACTCCTTCCACTCGACCGCTTCGGGGATTTTGCCCTGCGCAGCAGCGCCAAACGCCGCTGCTGCAAGCGCGCACGCCAGAATTCTATGAAGCCGCATGTGTGTTTTCCTGGGTGCCCTGGTTGAGGCCTGCCTGTGGATCGGGTTCGAAGGTGGCGCCTGGCGGGAGCTCGAACGAAGCACCGGGCATCGACTCTTGGCCACCCTCTGGGTTGAGCTCATCATGCTCGCGCGAGCGCATGCCGCTGCGCAGGTAACGGTTACGGTGATCGTGCCGTGGCAGGTAGCGCGCAAGCTCGGTCAGCGCCATTTCATAGACACCACGCTTGAACTCCACCACCACATCAAGCGGCACCCAGTAGTCATTCCAGCGCCAGGCGTCAAATTCCGGGTGGTTGGTCGCGCGCAGGTTCAGGTCCCAGTCGTGGCCAACGAGCTGGAGCAGGTACCAGATCTGTTTCTGGCCCTTGTAGTGGCCGCGCGCGTCGCGGCGGATGTACCGGTCAGGCACCTCGTAGCGCAACCAGTCACGTGTGCGGGCCAGCATGCGGACATGCTCGGGCATGAGCCCCACTTCTTCATGCAGTTCGCGGAACATGGCCTGCTCGGGGGTTTCACCCCGGTCAATGCCACCCTGCGGAAACTGCCAGGAATGGGTGCGTATGCGCTTGCCCCAGAACACCTGGTTTTTCTGGTTGAGCAGGATGATGCCGACGTTAGGCCGAAAGCCGTCCCGGTCAAGCATAATCAAACCCCAAATTTTGAACTGATTCCATTATGCACAGCAATGCGGGTGCGGCAAGGGGTCAGGTCTTCCAGCAGCAGACCCAAGCCCCATGAAAGCCTCCCAGTTTTTCGTATCCACCCTCAAGGAAGCGCCGGCCGACGCAGAAGTAGCCAGCCACAAGCTGATGATGCGCGCCGGCATGATCAAGAAGCTCGGGGCTGGCATCTACAGCTACATGCCCATGGGCCTGCGGGTGATCCGCAAGGTCGAGTCCATTGTGCGCGAGGAGATGAACCGCGCCGGCGCCGTCGAGCTGACCATGCCGGTTGTCCAGCCCGCTGAACTCTGGCAGGAGACAGGCCGCTTTGAAAAAATGGGGCCGGAACTGCTGCGCATCAAGGACAGGCATGCCCGCGACTTCGTGGTCCAGCCCACCAGCGAAGAGGTGGTGACGGACATCGCCCGCCAGGAGCTTCGCAGTTACAAGCAGTTGCCGAAGAATTTCTACCAGATCCAGACCAAGTTCCGCGATGAGCGCCGCCCGCGATTCGGCCTGATGCGCGGCCGCGAGTTCATCATGAAGGACGCCTACAGCTTTGACCGTGACGTGGCAGCGGCGAAGGCGAGCTACCAGGTCATGGCCCAGGCCTACCGCCGTATCTTTGACCGCTTTGGCCTGAGCTACCGCGCAGTGGCGGCTGACAGCGGGGCGATCGGAGGCGACCTGAGTGAGGAATTCCAGGTGATTGCAGCGACAGGCGAGGATGCCATCGTGTACTGCCCTGGCAGCGACTATGCGGCCAACATGGAGAAAGCCGAGGCGCTCGTTCCCGCCGGGCCGCGCGCGCTGCCGGCCAGCGACATGGCAAGGGCGCCCACCCCCGGCAAGAGTACCTGTGCGGCCGTGGCTGAGTTGCTTGGCGTTCCGTTGCGGCTCACGGTCAAGTCGCTGGTGCTGGCGACGGACCATCTCGACGAACAGGGCCAGGTGGCGCGTAGCCAGGTCTGGCTGCTGCTGCTGCGCGGCGACCACGACATGAATGAGATCAAGGTCAACAAGGTGCCGGGGCTGGATGCGGGATTTCGTTTCGCCACGGTGGCGGAGATCGAGGAGCACTTTGGCTGCAAGCCGGGTTACCTGGGTCCGATAGGGCTGAAGAAGCCGGTGCAGATCGTGGCCGACCGCGAGGTGGCCGTCATGGCCGACTGGATCTGCGGCGCCAACGAGGAAGACTTTCACCTGACTGGCGTCAACTGGGGCCGTGACGTTCCCGAGCCTGCCGTGGTGGCCGACATCCGCAACGTCGTGGCGGGCGACCTGTCGCCCGATGGCAAGGGCGTGCTCGCGATCGAGCGGGGGATCGAGGTCGGCCATGTGTTCTACCTGGGCACCAAGTACAGCAAGGCGATGAACGCAACATTCCTGGACGAGAACGGCAAGCCGCAGTTCATGGAAATGGGTTGCTACGGCATCGGCATCACACGCCTGCCTGCGGCTGCCATCGAGCAGAACCATGATGAGCGGGGCATCATCTGGCCCGATGCGATCGCGCCATTCACCGTGGTGGTATGCCCCATCGGCATGGACCGCAGCGCCGACGTCAAGGTGGCTGCGGAGAAGCTGCATGATGACCTGCTGGCCGCAGGGGTCGACGTGCTCCTGGATGACCGCGGCGAACGTCCCGGCGCCATGTTTGCCGACTGGGAACTCATCGGCGTTCCGCATCGCGTGGTGATTTCAGACCGGGGCCTGAAGGAAGGCCAGCTTGAATACCAGCACCGCCGGGATGCGGCCGCCACCAAGGTGCCGGCCGGCGAAGTGTTCGCATTCGTGCAAGGCCGGCTCAAGGCGTGATTACCCGCAGGCATTGCCTCACTTCACTGTCAGGCGGGCTGGGGCTGCTGGCCCTGGCGCCCCAGGCGCATGCCGGCGGCCAGCTTGAGGAGCCACTGGTTGATTCGGTGCGCTCGGCCCTGAGCTCCGCGATTGCCAACAGTGCCCCGCCGGTTCCCGAGTTCAGCGACACCGAGCAGCGCCTGGCGCATCTGCGCTGGCTTGGCGCCATGAGCGACCGGCTCAGGAGGAAAAAACCGCTATGGCAGGTGCGCAAGGAGTTCCTGGAGACGGTCTGGTATGAAACCCGGCGCGCGGGCCTGGAACGCTCCCTGGTGCTGGGGCTGATCCAGGTGGAGAGCAACTTCCGCAAGTTCGCAGTGAGCCCTGTGGGAGCCCGGGGCTACATGCAGGTCATGCCGTTCTGGACGCGGGTCATTGGCGACGGTGATGCCGGCAAGCTGTTCCACATGCAGACCAACCTGCGCTTCGGCTGCGTGATCCTGCGGCACTACATTGACCGTGAGCGCGGCGACCTTTTCATGGCGCTCGGGCGCTATAACGGCAGCCGGGGCAAGCCGCAGTACCCCAACGCCGTTCTCGGCGCGGCCCGACTCTGGCAGTTCGACGGCAAGTAGGACGGACGCCCCCCGAAGCGCGCTTTCGCGCGCCTCCCCCCACTGGGGGGCAATGCAGTGGCCCGGCAGAGCCGGTTCCACGCATTCGCGAATTTTTACTTCGCCGACGTGTTATTGCATGAAGCCGATCCTGCTCTTGCCTTGCGTGTGACGCGGCAGGTCTTCCGCCCGCACCTCGTCCCGCCCGCCCAGCCGGGCGTTGCCGAATCCCGTCATCAACGAGCGGCGCATCTCGCGCGGGGCCAGCTCGGCCAGCATGTCCAGCAGGTCGTCGTGCGGTTCCGGCACGAAGCGCTGGCCCCAGCCGTGCCCGCTGCGTATCGAGCCATACAGGTTGCGCGCGATTTGCCGCGCGGCGTCCGGCGACGGCGGCTCGATCTCGAAGACATTCATCCGGTTGAGGATGGGCTCGGGAATCGAGCGCGCATCGTTCGCGGTGGTGATCCAGATCACCTGGCTGGCATCGATGGCCACTTCTGCGAACTCATCGACAAAGCCCTGCGCCGTGTCGTGTTCCAGCAGGCTGTAGAGCGCGCCCAAAGGGTCGTACTGCGCATCGGCGCTGGCCTTGTCGATCTCGTCCACCACGATCACCGGGTTGGCATACTGGCCGTCCACCAACGCCTCGAACACCTTGCCCGGCTTGGCGCCTTTCCATTGCGAGGACGACCCTGACAACAGCCAGCCCGCAGTCATGGAACTCATCGGCACAAGGCTCATGCCGGTGCCCAGCAGGTCGGCAAGCTTCTTTGCGAAATGGGTCTTCCCGATGCCCGGCGCGCCGAGCAGCAACATGGGCGTGACTTCCAGCCCGTCGCGGCTGTCCTGGCTCAGCGCGACATGGCGCTTGACGTCATCGAGTACCTCGTTGAAATTGGGAAGCTGCTCATACAGTGAGGCCATGTCGGGAACACCGGATGGCTTGACCTGGAAGCGATCCGGGCCGCGCTCGAGCATGCGCTCATAGGTGGTGCGCAGGTTCTCGTAGTCTTTTTCGGGGAGCTTGGCCAGCTTGCGCTCGACATCATGCGTGCGGAAGACGCTGCGCAGGTTGGCTATCGGCAGCTTGAAGGCGGAAGACTGGGGAACGAGGCTCCGGGATTCCATCGATGACTCCTGCTGAAGGACACGAATTCATTTCAGCATAAGCCGTGCCAGCGTTCAATGGCCGGTTGCGCACTGTCGGCATTGCCCGACACGCAAATGTAAAAGCCGCCTGCAAGGGCGGCTTTCGCGGCAAGATGGTGAGTCCTGCGCTGTGGTTCGAGCCGTGCAGCTTACGGCTGCGTGGACCCCAGCACCTGCTGCAACTCGCCGTTCTCGTACATCTCCATCATGATGTCGGAGCCGCCGATGAACTCTCCCTTGACATAAAGCTGGGGAATCGTGGGCCAGTTGCTGTACTCCTTGATGCCCTGGCGGATGCCGTCGTCCTCAAGCACATTGACTGTCTTCACGGTTTTGGGGTCGATGCCGCAGGCCTTCAGGATCTGGATGGCCCGGCCGGAAAAGCCGCACATCGGGAAGCTGGCGTTGCCTTTCATGAAAAGCAGCACATCGCTGGATTTGACGAGGTCGTCGATACGTTGCTGGGCGTCACTCATGGGGCTACTCCTTGGGAACTGGTGTCGAGCATGTCGAATATCCATGATTATCCGCGCCCCGGCTTTTTTGCGCCGGAGCAGCGTTCTATCCCCGCCAGATCCCTGCGGCTGACAGCGCCTTCGAGGCCTGCCGTCCCCAGCAACTCGCGTACCTGCTCTGCCTGGTCATAGCCGTGCTCCAGCATCAGCCAGCCACCTGGCAGCAGGTGCGCGGCAGCCCCGGAGGCGATCTGCCGGATGTCCGCCAGCCCGTCAGGGCCGGCAGCCAGTGCTTCGATCGGCTCATGTCCAAGAGCTGCCAGATGATGGTCCCCTGACGCGATGTAGGGCGGATTTGAAACAATGATGTGATAGTGATTGCTCACACAACTGAGCCATGAGCCATGCAGGAAGTCCACCTCCAGCCCAAGCCTGGAAGCGTTGGCCCGCGCGACCTCCAGCGCACCGGCGCTGGCATCCACCGCGCTGACCTCTGCGTCCGGGCGGGCATGCTTGATGGCCAGCGCTATGGCGCCGCTGCCGGTTCCCAGGTCCAGCACCCGGGCGCGGGGAATCGATGTGATGGCGGACAGGGCCCAGTCCACCAGTGTTTCTGTGTCGGGCCTGGGCACGAGCACGCGCGCGTCCACCTGCAGATCCAGGCCGTAGAACTCCTTGCTGCCGGTGAGGTAGGCCAGGGGCTCGCCGCCGGCGCGGCGCCCGCACAAGCCGGTGAAGCGCTGCATGACAGGGTCCTGCAGTGCATCGGTGTCATGCGCCACCAGCCAGGCGCGGTCGGCCAGCGGCCGCCCCAGTACGTGCAGCAGCAGCAGCCGGGCGTCAAGCCGGTCAAGGCCGGCAGCGGCTGCGGCCTGCAGCGCCTGCTTCACGGTGGTGATGCCTTCGGCCATCTTTTCTTCCCTTTATGCGCTGGCGCCCACTTCCAGTTCCTCCAGCTGCTCAGCCTTCCGTGCCAGCAGCAGTGCCTCGATGACCTCGTCCAGGTCGCCTTCCATCACAAACTGCAGCTTGTACAGCGTGAGGTTGATGCGGTGGTCGGTGAGCCGCCCCTGCGGGAAGTTGTAGGTCCGGATGCGGTCGCTGCGGTCGCCGCTGCCGACCAGTCCCTTGCGGGTGGCGGCTTCCTTCGCGGCGCGCTCCGAGCGCTCCTTTTCATTGATGCGCGCTGCCAGCACCTGCAAGGCCTTGGCCTTGTTGCGGTGCTGGGAGCGGTCGTCCTGGCATTCGGCGACGATGCCGGTGGGCAGGTGGGTGATCCGCACGGCCGAGTCGGTCTTGTTCACGTGCTGGCCGCCGGCACCGCTGGCGCGGTAGGTGTCGATGCGCAGGTCCGACGGGTTGATCTGCACGGTCTGCGCTTCATCGGGCTCGGGCAACGTGGCCACTGTGCATGCGCTGGTGTGGATGCGGCCCTGTGTCTCCGTTGCCGGCACACGCTGAACCCGGTGGCCGCCGGACTCGAACTTGAGCTTGCCGTATACCCCGGCGCTGGCGTCAGCTCCCGAGGATGCGCCGACGATGCGGAGCACCACTTCCTTGTAGCCCCCAAGCTCGCCACCGGACTCGCTCACGATTTCCGTGCGCCATCCCTGGCGTTCGGCATACCGTGTGTACATGCGCAGCAGGTCGGCGGCGAACAGGCCCGACTCGTCACCCCCGGTTCCGGCACGGATTTCGAGAAATGCATTGCGGGCGTCGTCCGGGTCGCGCGGCAGCAGGAGTTGTTGCAGCTGGTCCTCCAGCACCAGCAGTTCGGCTTTCGCCGCGTCGATCTCTTCCTGCGCCATGGCCGACATCTCAGGGTCGGCCAGCATCTCGTTCGCACTCGCAAGGTCGGCTTCACGCTGGCGGAAGCGGGCGTACTGGCCCGCGACTTCACTCACTTCCGTGTGTTCGCGCGTCAGCGCGCGGTAGCGGTCCATGTCCTTGACCACGTCCTCCTGCTGGAGGAAGAAGTCGAGCTCATGGATGCGGGTGGCGTAGCGGTCGAGTTGCTGGCGGAGAAAGGGTTTCATGGGATCTGTCCTGGAGGACCTGGGGAGCCTGCCCGGACGCTGGTCCGGTGGCTGCACGGCATGAGGTGGATAGGGCGAATCCGCAGGGATCCTTCCGGAATGGCCCAACGCGATGGCGTGGGTCTGGCAGCCAGCGCCGCTAACGCTCTTTGCGCAGGAAGAAATGCTGTATGGCCGAGCTGGCACGTTCGCGCGCCTGGGCATCGCCGGCATGCAGCTCGGCCATGGCGCCGTGCAGCATCTTCTGCGTCAGTCCTTTGGACAGCGCCTCCATGACGGCGTCGACATCCTCGCCCCTGGCGAGCAGCTTGCGCGCCCTTGTCAATTCCATGGCGCGCCATTCCTCGGCCTGCGCATTGAGCTGCTGGATCAGTGGCACAGCGCCGCGCTGGTCCATCCAGTGCATAAAGCTCTGCACGCCGGCATCGATGATGGCTTCTGCCTGCGCCACCGCAGCCTGCCGGCTGGCCTGGCCGGTCTGCACCACCGCGGCAAGGTCATCAACGGTGTAAAGGTAAACGTCTTCCAGGGCCTTGACCTCCGGCTCGATGTCGCGCGGAACGGCCAGGTCCACCATGAACATCGGCCGGTGCTTGCGTGCCTTGAGGGCCCGCTCGACCGCGCCTAGGCCGATGATGGGCAGGGTGCTGGCGGTACAACTGATCACCGCATCGAACTCGTGCAGGCGGTTGGGCAGGTCAGCCAGCCGCATGACCTCACCGCCAAAGCGCGATGCGAGCTTCTCGCCGCGCTCCAGCGTGCGGTTGGCCACGGCGATGCCCTTGGGGTTCTTCGCGCAGAAGTGGGTTGCCGCCAGCTCGATCATTTCGCCGGCCCCGACGAACAGCACCTTGATCTTGCCCAGGTCTTCAAACAGCTGGCCGGCCAGCCGGACGGCCGCTGCGGCCATGCTGATGGAATGCGCGCCGATCTCGGTCGCAGTCCGCACTTCCTTGGCCACCGCGAAGGAACGCTGGAACAACTGGTTGAGCGTGGAGCCGAGGGCGCCGGCATCGTTGGCCGCACGCACCGCATCCTTCATCTGCCCCAGGATCTGCGGCTCGCCCAGCACCATCGAGTCTAGCCCGCTAGCCACCCGGAAGGCATGCCGCGCCACCAGGCCGTCATGCAGTGTGTACGAGTGTGAACGCAGCAGGGCGGGGGAGACGCCGCCGGAATTGGCCAGCCAGTCCAGCGTATGGTCAATGGCCTGGTGATCGCCTGCGCAATAGATCTCGGTGCGGTTGCAGGTGGAGAGGATGGCGGCCTCTGGGCGCACAATCAGCGACTCGCGCAGGCCTTTGAGGGTCGGCTCGATCTGGTCGATGGCGAACGCGAACCGGCCGCGCAAATCGAGCGGCGCGGTGGTGTGGTTGATGCCTAGTGCCCAGACTGCCATTTGAAGATTATAAAATTTGTAGGCCAACCGGGTATTTGCGGGGAAACCCCCCTGCCTTGCCCTCTATTTCCTGGATCGCCATGGGCCCCGTTGACCTGCTCAATCACCTGCTGAACTTCGTTGCGCCGGCGCTGTTCATCGCGGTGTTGCTGGCGCTCGCTGCGCGGGCATTCGTTCGCAGGGCGCCGGCGGCGCCGGCTCTGTGGCGGCAGATGGCATGGAGTTTCGGGGCCGGGGTCATCACGCTGATTGCCGGGCTGTGGTTATTTGGCCGCGACGGCAAGATGGCCACCTACGCGGCGCTTGTCGTGTGCTGCGCCAGCGTCCAGTGGCTGCTGTTACGCGGCTGGCGAAAATAAATCGACCCGGTCGGTGATGATGCCGTCCGTGCCCAGGTCGATCAGGCGCTGCGCCGCCCATTCATCGTTCACCGTGTAGCTCAGGCAGCGAAAGCCCGCACTTTTGGCCTGGGTCACGCTGGAGGTGTCCCACAGCGCCTGGTTGCAGACCACGGCCACGCAACCCAGCGTGAGCGCCGTTTCAAGCCAGCCCGTCCACAGCGTGTCCAGCAACAGGCCGCGCGGCAGCTGTGGTTGCGCATCCCGTGCACCCGCGAGCGCGTCGGGCTGGAACGAGGTCAGGAATGGCGGTACCGCGCTGCCTTGCCAGAGCCGGGCCGCATGATGGGCGACGACTTCGCCCGTGTACCGCTCGACGCCGGGGGTTGGCTTGATCTCGATGTTCAGGAAATGCCCGTTGTGCAGGCACCAGCGTGCAATGCCCTCGAAGCTTGCCAGCGGCTCGCCTGCGTAGGTGCGTGAATGCCAGCTTCCGGCGTCCAGCTGCGACAGGGCGCTCCAGGGCTGTTCACCGCCCACACCATGGCCGCTCGTGGTGCGCTCCAGCGTGGCATCGTGCATCAGGAAGGGCACGCCATCGGCCGACAGCTTCACGTCGCACTCGAACATGCGATATCCGTGGCTGGCGCCCAGGCGGAATGCCGCCAGCGTGTTTTCAGGTGCCAGCTTTCCGGCACCCCTGTGCGCCACCCAGCGCGGGTATGGCCAGTGGGTGAAGGAAACTTCAGGGGTGACCTGGATCCTGTTGTGCATGGCGCGTCAGGCGCTCAGATGCGCTTGCCGGTCTCCGCGTCAAACCAGTGCAGGCGTTCCCGGCGCGGGGACACATGGATGACCGAGCCCACGGCGGGCGCCGCATGGCTCTCGTCGGTGCGAACAATGATGAGTTCGTCGCCGGACCCTTCGGTCAGGCGGCCATAGACCAGGCGCTCCGCACCGAGCATTTCAGACGTTTCCACCTCCAGCGCCCAGCTGCCTTCCGAGGGCGCGGCTGCCACCTCGAAATGCTCAGGCCTGATGCCCAGGATGGTGCCGGGCCGGCCTTCCGGCGAATGCTTGATCAGGTTCATCGGCGGCGAGCCGATGAAGCTTGCCACAAATGTGGTGGCGGGGCGGCCGTAGACCTCTTCCGGCGTGCCGAACTGCTCCATGACGCCAGCGTTCATCACGATCATGCGCTGGGCCAGCGTCATGGCCTCGACCTGGTCATGGGTGACGAACAGCGAGGTGATGCCCAGTTCGCGGTGCAGCTTCTGGATCTCAAGGCGCGTCTGGGCGCGCAGCTTGGCATCCAGGTTGGACAGCGGCTCGTCGAAGAGGAAGACTTGCGGCTGCCGCACGATGGCGCGGCCCATGGCGACCCGCTGGCGCTGGCCGCCCGACAGCTGGCGCGGCTTGCGGTCCAGCAGGTGGCCGAGTTCCAGGATTTTCGCGGCCTTGTCCACGCGCATTTTTATCTCGTCCATCGGCATCTTCTTGATCTTCAGGCCGTAGGCCATGTTGTCGAAGACGCTCATGTGCGGATACAGCGCATAGTTCTGGAACACCATCGCGATGTCCCGCTCGGCCGGCTCCAGGTTGTTGACGACCCGCCCGCCGATGCTGATCTCGCCGCCGCTGATTTCCTCCAGCCCGGCGACCATGCGCAGCAGCGTGGACTTGCCGCAGCCCGAGGGCCCGACGATCACGATGAACTCGTGGTCGGCAATGTCGGCATTGACGCCATGGATGACCTGCAGCTCGGCCTTGCCCTTGCCGTATTTCTTGATGACGTTGTTGAGTTGAATGGATGCCATGTTCTTATTTCTCTGTATCAACCAGGCCCTTGACGAACCATTTCTGCATCAGGATGACCACGATGGCCGGCGGCAGCATTGCCAGGATGGCGGTGGCCATCACCACGTTCCACTCGATGTAGACCTCGCCGAAGATCAGGCGCTTGATGCCCATGACGATGGGGTACATCGACTCGTCGGTCGTGACAAGCAGGGGCCAGAGGTACTGGTTCCAGCCGTAGATGAACTGGATCACGAACAGCGCGGCCATCGAGGTCTTGGACAGCGGCAGCAGCACGTCCTTGAAGAAGCGCATCGGCCCCGCGCCGTCCATTCGCGCGGCTTCGACCAGTTCGTCCGGCACGGTCATGAAAAACTGGCGGAACAGGAATGTGGCCGTGGCCGACGCAATCAGCGGGATGGTCAGGCCCGACATCGAGTTGAGCATGCGCAGGTCCGAAACCACCTCGTAGGTCGGCCCGATGCGCACTTCCACCGGCAGCATCAGCGTGACGAAGATCATCCAGAACACCAGGGTCTTGAACGGGAAGCGGAAGTACACGATGGCAAACGCCGACAGCAGCGAGATGGCGATCTTGCCAATGGCAATGATCAGGGCGCTCGCCAGGCTGATGCCCATCATCGGCAGCGCGGGCGCTACCGTGGCGCCGGCCTCGGTCTTGCCGCCGAACAGCGCGAAGCGGTAGCTCTCGATGAAGTTGGTGCCGGGCAGCAGCGAGATCGGGTTGCTGGACAGGATCTGGTCGGCGGTCTGTGTCGAGCCGATGAAGGTGACATAGATCGGGAAGAAGACGACGACCACCCCCAGGATGAGCACCAGGTGCGAGATGAAGTCGAGGACGGGGTGGCGTTCAATCATTTCAGTAGTGCACCTTTTTCTCGACGAAACGGAACTGGATGAACGTCAGTGCGACGACGATCACCATCAACACCACCGACTGCGCGGCCGAGCCGTTGATGTCCAGCGCCTTGAAGCCGTCGTAGTAAACCTTGTAAACGAGGATCGAGGTGTCCTTGCCGGGCCCGCCGCTGGTGGCCGCATCGACGATGGCGAAGGTCTCGAAGAATGCATGGACGACGTTGATCACCAGCAGGAAGAAGGTCGTGGGTGAAAGCAGCGGGAACACGATGGTCCAGAAGCGCTTCCAGGGCGTGGCGCCGTCGATGGTGGCGGCCTCGATCAGCGAATACGGGATGGACTGCAGGCCAGCCAGGAAAAACAGGAAGTTGTAGGAAATGTATTTCCAGATGGAGGCCATGACGATCAGCGCCATGGCGTGGTTGCCGTTGAGCAGGTGATTCCACTCGAAGCCCATCTCGATCAGGGCGTAGCGGATCACGCCGTAGGGCGAGGCGAACATCATCAGCCACAGCACGCCGGCAACGACCGGTGCCACGGCATAGGGCCAGATCAGCAGCGTCTTGTACAGGCCCGCACCGCGCACGACGCGGTTGGCCATGACCGCCAGCAGGAGCGACAGCGCCAGGCCGCCGACGGCCACCAGCGCCGAGAAGATGGCGGTGATGCGGAATGAGTCAAGGTAGGCCGGGTCGGCGAACAGGCGGCGGAAGTTGTCCAGGCCGACGAACTCCCGCGTCGAGCCAAAAGCGTCTTCCTGCAGCACGCTCTGGTAAAGCGCCTGGCCGGCCGGCCAGAAAAAGAACACCAGGATGATCGCCATCTGCGGTGTGATCAGCACCCAGGGCAACCAGGCGGATTTGAAGAGGACTCGTTTTTCCATATCAGGGTGGATTAAGCCAGAAATCGGCCACTTCAAAAAACATCATGCCGGGCATGACCCGGCATTCACCTGCTGTGGGAGTCAAACCCCGGAGCGGGCCCCGGGGTTCCACGCTCACGACTTGTTCGCTTTCTGGAAGCGTTCGAGCTGCTCGTTGCCGCGCTTGACGATGTTGTCCAGCGCTTCCTTGGATTGCTTGGTGCCTTGCCACACGCCTTCGAGTTCCTCGTCGATGATGGTGCGGATCTGCACGAAGTTGCCCAGGCGAACGCCGCGCGACTTGTCAGTGGTCTTGCGGATCATCTGGTTGACCGACACGTCGGCACCGGGGTTCTGCTTGTAGAAGCCGGCCTTTTCGGTCAGGTCGAACGAGGCCTTGGTCACGGGCAGGTAGCCGGTGCGCTGGTGGCTGGCGGCCGCCACTTCGGGCTTGGACAGGTAGTTCAGGAACGCAGCCACAGCCTTGTATTCCTGGGGCTTCTTGCCGGACATCACCCAGATGCTGGCGCCGCCGATCACGGTGTTCTGGGGCGCGCCCTGGACGTCGGGGTAGTAGGGCAGGGTGCCCGTTCCGTAGCCGAACTTGCCGTTGCGCTTGACGCTGCCGGCCAGGGCCGACGAGCCCGTGGCCATGGCGCATTCGCCTGACACAAAAGTCGCATCGGCCTTGTTCTCGCGGCCCTTGTAGACGAACAGTCCGCTCTTGGCCATGTTGGCCAGGTTCTCGATATGGCGAACATGCAGCGGCGTGTTCACGGCAAGGCGTGTGTCAGTGCCGCCAAAGCCGTTGTTCTTGGTGGCGTACAGCACGTTGTGCCAGGCCGAGAAGCTCTCAAGCTGCGTCCAGCTGATCCAGCTGGTGGTGAACGGGCACTTGTGCCCCGACGTTTTCAGCTTGGCGGCGGTCAGGGCCACTTCGGGCCAGGTCGTCGGCGGCTTTTCCGGGTCGAGCCCGGCGGCCTTGAAAGCGTCCTTGTTGTAGTGGAACACGGGGGTGGAGCTGTTGAACGGGTAGCTCAGCATCTGGCCGTTCGGGGCCGTGTAGTAGCCGGACACGGCAGGCACATAGACGCTGGGGTCGAACTTCAGGCCGGCGTCAGTCATGACCTTGGCAACCGGCACGGTTGCGCCCTTGGCGGCCATCATGGTGGCGGTGCCGACTTCGAACACCTGGATCATGTGCGGGGCGTTGCCGGCGCGGTAGGCGGCGATGCCGGCCGTCATGGATTCGGCATAGCTGCCCTTGAAGGTGGGCACAACCTTGTAGTCCTTCTGGCTGGCGTTGAAATCCTTGGCAAGGTCATTGACCCACTCGCCAAGGGCGCCGCCCATGGAATGCCACCACTGGACTTCTGTCTGGGCCTGCGCAGGCAGCGCGAAGGCAACAGCGAGGGCTGCTGCGGTGATTTGCAGTTTCATTTGAACTCCTGGGAAAGAACGCGTCAGGTTACTGGACAATTGTGACAACGGGATTTAACGCGGCTGCAACACGCACCACAAGCGGGATTTCCATGAGTCGGCAAGAGAATGCTGCGCTGCGGTAACATCTGTTTTCAGCCGGGTAGCCTCCTTGTTCTGGCTGAATCCACAGGACACGATGAACGCTCCCACCACCCTCCTCCAGGTCATGGCCGCGGCTGATGATGCCCCGCGCCTGCGTGAAATCCCCTACAACTACACCTCGTTCTCCGACCGGGAGATCGTGATCCGCCTGCTGGGCTCCCGGGCCTGGGACGTCCTGAACAACCTGCGCGAGGAGCGGCGCACCGGGCGTTCGGCCCGCATGCTGTACGAAGTGCTGGGCGATATCTGGGTAGTGCAGCGCAATCCCTACCTGCAGGACGATCTGCTGGACAACCCCGGGCGCCGCAAGCAGCTGGTTGACGCGCTGCATCACCGCCTCGGTGAAGTCGGCAAGCGCCGCACGCCCGAGGCCGACAGCGGCCGCGATGCCCTGGTGGGCGAATTGCTGGAGGCCGCCGGCCAGGCAGTCACGGCGTTTGATGCCATGTTCCGGGCCATGGCCGAACTGCGCCGCAAGACCCAGCGCACCTGCGCCCGTCACACGGCGAAGGACAACATCAAGTTCGACGGCCTGTCGCGCGTGTCGCATGTCACCGACGCGACCGACTGGCGCGTGGAATACCCGTTTGTGGTGCTCACGCCCGATACCGAGGCCGAAATGGCAGGCCTGGTCAAGGGCTGCATTGAACTGGGCCTGACCATCATCCCGCGCGGCGGCGGCACCGGCTACACCGGCGGCGCCATTCCGCTCTCCTGGAAGAGCGCAGTCATCAACACCGAAAAGCTCGAGGCCATGACCGAGGTCGAGATGGTCTCGCTGCCGGGCGTGGATCAGCCCGTGGCGACCATCTGGAGCGAAGCAGGCGTGGTCACGCAGCGTGTGGCGGATGCGGCGGAGCGCGGCGGTTTTGTCTTTGCGGTGGACCCGACTTCAGCGGAGGCCTCCTGCATCGGCGGCAACATTGCAATGAATGCCGGCGGCAAGAAGGCGGTCCTGTGGGGTACGGCGCTTGACAACCTGGCGTCCTGGCGCATGGTCACGCCGGATGCACAGTGGCTAGAAGTCACCCGCATCAACCACAACCTGGGCAAGATCCACGACGTCGAGACGGCCAGCTTCGAGCTCAAGTACTTCGAGGCCGACGGCAAGACGCCCATCCGCACCGAGCGGCTGGACATCCCGGGCCGCACCTTCCGCAAGGAGGGCCTGGGCAAGGATGTGACGGACAAGTTCCTCTCCGGCCTGCCGGGCATCCAGAAGGAAGGTTGCGACGGCCTCATCACCTCGGGCCGCTGGATCGTGCACCGCATGCCACAGCATGTGCGCACCGTCTGCCTGGAGTTCTTCGGCAATGCAAAGGACGCGGTGCCGAGCATCGTCGAGATCAAGGACTTCATGTTCGCCGAGGCAAAGCGGGGCGGCGCGGTGCTGGCAGGCCTGGAGCACCTGGACGACCGTTACCTGAAGGCCGTGGGCTACGCAACCAAGTCCAAACGCGGCAGCCACGAAAATTCAGGCGGCTTGCCCAAGATGGTGCTGTTTGGCGACATTGCCGGCGACGATGCCGACGCCGTGGCCCGCGCCACATCGGAAGTTGTGCGGATTGCCAATTCGCGCAACGGCGAGGGCTTCATCGCCATCAGCCCCGAGGCGCGCAAGAAGTTCTGGCTCGACCGCAAGCGCACGGCGGCGATTTCAAAGCACACCAATGCCTTCAAGATCAATGAAGACGTGGTGATCCCGCTGCCGCGCATGGGTGAATACACCGAAGGCATCGAGCGCATCAACATCGAGCTGAGCCTGCGCAACAAGATCGCCCTCGCCGACGCGCTGGAAGCCTTCTTCGAGCGTGGCAACCTGCCACTGGGCAAGCAGGACGATGCCAGCGAGATCCCGTCTGCAGAGCTGCTGGAAGACCGGGTCGGCCAGGCGCTGGCACTGGTGCGCGGGGTGCGCGCGCAGTGGCAGGACTGGCTGCAGAACGTGGACACGCTGTTCCCGCAGCTGCAGGACCACACGCTGCGCGCGAGCTGGAAGAAGCAGATCCGCGCGGAGCTGATGGACATTTTCGCGGGCGCGGCGTTCCTGCCGATCCTGGACGAATGCAACGCCATCCACCAGCGGGTGCTGAAGGGCCGCGTCTGGGTGGCCCTGCACATGCATGCCGGCGACGGTAATGTGCACACCAACATTCCCGTCAACAGCGACAACTATGAAATGCTCCAGACCGCCCACCAGGCGGTCGAGCGCATCATGGCGCTGGCGCGCAGCCTGGACGGCGTGATCTCGGGCGAGCACGGCATCGGCATCACCAAGCTGGAGTTCCTGACCGACGCCGAGATGCACGACTTCACCCAGTACAAGGCGAGGGTCGACCCCGAAGGCCGGTTCAACAAGGGCAAGCTGCTGAAGGATTCTGCGCTGCCGGCCGACCTGACCAATGCGTACACCCCGAGCTTCGGCCTGATGGGCCATGAGTCGCTGATCATGCAGCAGTCGGACATCGGCGCCATCGCCGACAGCATCAAGGACTGCCTGCGCTGCGGCAAGTGCAAGCCGGTGTGCGCCACCCATGTGCCGCGCGCCAACCTGCTGTACAGCCCGCGCAACAAGATCCTGGCGACCTCGCTGCTGATCGAAGCCTTCCTGTATGAGGAGCAGACGCGCCGCGGCGTGTCCATCAAGCACTGGGAGGAGTTCGAGGACGTGGCCGACCACTGCACCGTCTGCCACAAGTGCCTGTCGCCGTGCCCGGTGAAGATCGACTTTGGCGATGTGTCGATGAACATGCGCAACCTGCTGCGCAAGATGGGCCAGAAGTCCTTCCGCCCCGGCAATGCGGCAGCCATGTTCTTCCTGAATGCGACCAACCCCGAGACCATCAAGTTCATGCGTTCGGCCATGGTCGATGTCGGCTTCAAGGCCCAGCGCCTGGCCAACGACCTGCTGCGCGGGCTCGCCCGCAAGCAGACGGCCAAACCCCCGGCCACCGTGGGCAAGGCGCCGGTGAAAGAGCAGGTGATCCACTTCATCAACAAGAAGATGCCGGCCGGCCTGCCCAAGAAGACCGCGCGCGCGCTGCTGGACATCGAGGACAAGGACTATGTCCCGATCATCCGTAACCCGGCGTCCACCAATGCCGAGACCGAGGCGGTGTTCTATTTCCCGGGCTGCGGCTCGGAGCGGCTGTTCAGCCAGGTGGGGCTGGCCACCCAGGCCATGCTCTGGCATGCGGGCGTGCAGACGGTGCTGCCGCCGGGTTACCTGTGCTGCGGCTACCCGCAGCGCGGCAGCGGCCAGTTCGACAAGGCCGAGAAGATCATCACCGACAACCGGGTGCTGTTCCACCGCGTGGCCAATACGCTGAACTACCTGGACATCAAGACCGTGGTGGTCTCCTGCGGCACCTGCTACGACCAGTTGCAGGGCTATGAATTCGACAAGATCTTCCCGGGCTGCCGGATCATCGACATCCACGAATACCTGCTGGAGAAGAACATCACCCTCCCGGGCGGCGGCGCCTACCTGTACCACGACCCCTGCCACAGCCCGATGAAGCTGCAGGAGCCGATGAAGACCGTCAAGGCGCTGATGGGCGACAAGGTCCTCAAGGCCGACCGCTGCTGCGGCGAGTCGGGCACGCTGGGAGTCACCCGCCCCGACATCTCCACGCAGGTCCGCTTCCGCAAGGAAGAGGAGCTGAACAAGGATGCGGCGCAGCTGCGCGAGCTGGGCAATCTGTCGCCAAAGGACAACGTCAAGATCCTGACCAGCTGCCCGAGCTGCCTGCAGGGCCTGAGCCGCTACGGCAATGACCTGCAAAACGGCCTCCTGGAGGCGGACTACATCGTGGTCGAGATGGCCAACCAGATTCTTGGCGACAGCTGGATGCCTGATTACATTGAGGCGGCCAATGCAGGCGGCATAGAGCGGGTGCTGGTTTAGGCGCAGGCGGGCGGACCGCCCGCAGCCTCAAAAGCGGTTGGACCGTGAAATTCTCACGTTCACTAACGGTGCCCGGCAGCTACCCCCTCAGATGCGGGCTATGCCAACCGCGCGAAAACGCCTAAAGTAAGCCATTAGTCCGGAAAGCGTTGGTAACTGCGGTAAGCAGGCGTTGTAGCCGTCCGCATGTGCTGCGTGGCCCGGATTGCCTGCATGCAGGCCGCCAGTTTCAGGAGGTTTCGCGATGATTGCCCCAGTGAAAACCAACAAGCAGCCGAGGCCCGCCATGCTGGGCCTGTGCCTGCTGCTCCTGTCCGGCGGCGCGCTGGCGCAGGCTGCCGGCGAGGTGGAGTTCTCGCGCGGCGTCGGCTTTGCGCAGACGCCGGGGCAAACGCCCCGCACCCTTGGCAAGGGCCTGCCGCTGCGTGAAGGCGACCGGCTCACGACCTCCGACGGTGCGTCAGCCATCATCAAGCTCGAGGACGGCACCCGCATGACCGTCCGCCCCAATTCCGAGCTCGTCCTGCAGCAATACAAGTTCGCCCAGAATGCGCCCGACAACAGCATGGTGATGCAGCTCCTGCGGGGCGGCATGCGGGCCGTCACCGGCCTCATCGCCAAGTCGTCCCCCAATGCAGCGCGCATCCAGACCAACACTGCCACCATCGGCATCCGGGGCACTGATTTCGACGCGCGCGTCTGCGCAAAGGACTGCGGCACCGAGTCTTCCAGGATCCAGGAGCGCACCCGTCCCAACGCCGTGCAGGCCAGCGCCAAGGTCGTGTCGACCCAGGGCGTCCTCGAGGCCGTGGACGGCGGCGGAACCCGGCGCCGCCTGGTGGACGGTGGCAGCGTTTACCCGGGCGACCTGGTCGAGACGGCCAGCGGTACCAAGGCCGTGCTGGCCTTCCGCGACGACAGCCGCGTCACGCTCGGCGGCGCCACCCGCTTCCGGGTGGACAACTTCGTCTATGACGACAAGAACCCCGGTGAAGGCCGGTTCCTCGTGTCGCTGCTGCGCGGCTCGGTCCGGGCGCTGACCGGCCTGATCGGCAAGGCCAATACCCGCAACGTCGGGTTTGCAACATCAACCGCCACCATTGGCATCCGCGGCACCGGCCTGGACCTGGACTGCGGTGACGACGGCTGCAGTTTCTTCACCTGGCTGGGCTCGATTGTGGTCACGCCCACCGGGCTCACGGCGCTCCAGGCGCTGGAAGCAGGGCAGGGCCTGTTTGTCGGTCCGGCCGGAATCAGGGCGCTGACCGGCCCGACACTGCAGGATCTGCAGCGGCCCGACGGCGTGCCCGTCGATACCAGACAGTTGTTTTCCAGCAACGACGTTCCCGAAGACCAGGAGGGCCTGTTCGTCTTCGTGCGCGACGGGCACATCGAGATCGCGACCACCCGCGAAATCCTCCATCTGGGCAAGGGTGAGGCGGGTTTTGCCGGCGACAACGGCGGCACCGCCCGCCCGAACCAGATTCCCAAGTTTCTTGAATTTGACAGGTTGCCGCTGCCCAACAGCCGCAACCCGATGCTTGCCAGCATCCTTGGCGACAGCGGCATCAACACCGGGAAAGTGTGCAATTAGAGGCATGGATTTCCCTGTTTCAGGGCGTGACAAGCCTCTGGCGGTGATGTAACAATGCGTTAGAAGTGGGCGCGTCCACGAGCGAAAGAAGCGGGTCAGAGTATGAATTCAGGGTTTGACACAGCGCTGCGGCAACACGGTTTCACTGGCCGGGTTCATGCCATTGCGGCCTCTGTCCTGCTGCTGGCAGCTTCATCCACCGCGCTGGCCCAGTCGCCTTCGCCCGCAGCGGCGCCCATGCCGGCGTCCACGACGCCTACCTTTGCCATCAAGGGCTTCAAGATCACCGGCGACAACCCGCTTGGCGATGGCGATACCACCCGGGTGCTCGCGCCCTTCCTGCGCGCCGATGCAACCATCGACACCCTGCAGAAGGCAACCCAGGCCCTGGAAACCGCGCTGCGCGACAAAGGCTTCGGATTGCACCGCGTGGCACTGCCACCCCAGGAAGTCGGCGATACCGTCACGCTGACCATCGTCAAATTCGCCATCGGCAAGGTCAGCACTGAAGGCCGGACCACGCTTGACGAGGCCAACATCCGCCGCAGTGTGCCCGAGCTGCGCGAAGGCAGCACGCCCAACTTCCGCACGCTCGCCGTCCAGACGGCCATTGCCAACGAGAACCAGGGCAAGCAGATCCAGGTGTCGCTCAAGGAGTCCGAGGAGCCGGACAAGATCGACGCGAACATCGTCGTCAAGGAAAACAAGCCCTGGAACTTCTCGATCAGCTCCAGCAACACCGGCTCATCGTCCACCGGCCGCGACCGCCTGACCTTTGCCGGCGGCCATTCCAACCTGTTCAACCTGGACCACCAGTTCGTCGGTGCGTACACAACGTCGCTGGCGCGGATGAGTGACGTCAAGCAGGTCGGCCTGAACTACCGCGTCCCGCTGTATGCGCTGGGCGGTGTCATTGGCGCCAGCTACACGCACTCGGACGTAGTGGGCAATTTCGGCGCCTTCAGCAGCACCGGCGCCGGCCATACCTTCGGCCTCAATTACACGCATTACCTGCCGCCGGACGGCGGCTACCGCGGCTACGTCACCGTGGGCCTGGACGACAAGGTATTTGACGTCACCCAGATCAATGGCGTTCCGGTCCCGGGCCAGACCAGCCGCCGCAGCCGTCCGCTCTCCGTGGGCTACAACGCCCGCATGGAGTCTGACGCTTCCTTCTGGAGCTACAACGCCGAATTTGCGGCCAACACCGGCAGCGGCTCGTACAACGACCTGACCTCCTACCAGACCGAAGACCCCCGCATCACCACCGCCTCCTGGAAGGCGCTGCGCGGCGGCGCCAGCTACGTCGCGGGCTTTGCGGGCAAATGGCTGTGGAGCGTTCGCGGCCAGGCGCAGTTCAGCCCTGACGCGCTCATATCCGGCGAGCAGTTCGGCCTGGGCGGCGCATCGTCGGTGCGCGGTACCGGCGAGCGCCCGATCTCCGGCGACAAGGGCCTGTTCACCTCGGTCGAGATCACCACGCCTGAAGTTGCCACGGGCCTGCGTTTCCTCGGTTTTGTGGATGCAGGCTGGCTCGGCAACAAGAATCCCAATGGCACGACCAAGCCGTCCAGCGACCGGCTCACCAGCATGGGGCTGGGCCTTCGCTACGCTTCCACCAGCTTTGCCGTGTCGGCCGACTATGGCCGTATCATCACCGGCAGCGTCGTTCCCGTGACTGTCAACTCCAGTTCTCCGCAGAAGGGTGACGACAAGATCCACCTCAACCTGTCGATCCGCTTCTAGTTTCCGGGCGCGGCGGGTTTCTCTCCGGGAGTTTTCCATGGCAGGTTTGCAGGCTGGGGCGCCAACGCCCCAGGCATTGACGGTTCACGGCCAGTCGAAGGTCCTGGAAGTGGCATTTTCCGACGGTGCAAGCTTTCGAATTCCCTTCGAGCTGATGCGGGTGTATTCGCCATCGGCCGAGGTCCAGGGTCACGGCCCGGGCCAGGAAGTCCTGCAGACCGGCAAGCGCGACGTCGATCTCGTGGCGCTGGAGCCGGTGGGCAACTATGCGGTGCAGCCCACGTTCTCCGACGGGCATGACACCGGCATCTTTTCCTGGGACTACCTCTACTTTCTCGGCTCGCAGCAGGACAAGCTGTGGTCGGACTACACCGCGCGGCTGGAAGCTGCCGGCGTCGACCGCGATACGCCGATGATTGACAAGGCTGCACAAGGTTGCGCCAGCCACTGAGGCGGCAATTCATCAAAATCACGACAGATTCCCCGATCTGGTGCAGGGTTGTGGCTGGGCGTGAACCATTTCGGCCCTAGCATTGAAGGCATGACGACGACCCATTTTGGTTTCCAGACCGTCGACGAGGCCGAGAAGGCCCGCCGGGTGCGCGGCGTGTTCGACTCCGTCGCGCCGAAGTACGACGTGATGAACGACCTGATGTCCATGGGTCTTCACCGGGCCTGGAAGGCCTACACCGTCATGGTGGCCAATGTGCGCGAGGGCTCGCAGGTTCTTGACATCGCCGGCGGCACCGGCGACCTGGCGCTGGCATTCGCGAAAAAGGTCGGCAGCACCGGCCGGGTTGTTCACACCGACATCAACGAAGCCATGCTTCGCACCGGCCGTGACCGCCTGCTCGACGCCGGCGTGGCCTTGCCCACGATGGTGTGCGACGCCGAAAAGCTCCCGTTCCAGGACAATCATTTCGACGTGGTGAGCGTGGCCTTTGGCCTGCGCAACATGACCGACAAGGATGCGGCGCTTCGCGAGATGAACCGCGTGCTCAAGCCCGGCGGCAAGTTGCTGGTGCTCGAGTTTTCAAAGGTGGCGCGGCCGCTGGAAAAAGCCTACGACTGGTATTCCTTCAATGTGCTCCCGAAGCTCGGCGCGCTGGTGGCAGGCGACGACTCCAGCTACCGCTACCTCGCCGAGTCCATCCGCATGCACCCGGGGCAGGAAGAACTCAAGGCGATGATGAAGAAAGACGGTTTTGGTCATGTGGACTATCACAACCTCACCGGGGGCGTGGTGGCTTTGCATGTTGCAATCAAGTGTTGACATTGCAGTTTGGACATTGAATCTGGAGCTGGTATGAACATGAAATTTCTTTCCGTTGTGTTGGTGGGTTTCCTGGCGCTGGCCAGCCTTGACGCCGAAGCTGCGCGCCGCCTGGGTGGTGGCTCGTCGTTCGGCAAGCAGTCCGGCAACGTGACCAAGCGCGATGCGGCTCCCGCACCGGCGGCACCCGGCAACACCGCACAGAACGCCAGCAATTCAGCCGCCAAGCCTGCGGCCGCACCGGCTGCGACGCCGGCTGCCGCGCCCAAGCGTCCGTGGGGCGCAATGCTCGGTGGCCTGGCCGCTGGCCTGGGCCTGGCCTGGCTGGCCAGTTCGCTCGGCCTTGGCGAGGCGTTCGGGCAGTTCATCCTCATTGCACTGCTGGCCATGGTCATCATGGTCGTCATCGGCATGATCATGCGGGCGCGCAAGCGTCCTGCGCAGCAGGCGGCAGGGCCCTTCGCGTTCCAGGGGGCCGGTGCAGGCGCGGGCAACTACCCGGCCGCTGCCGCTGCTCCGCGTGACTACAGCCCCGATCACGTCGGCAATGACGCGTCAGCCCGGCCCTGGGAGCGCAGCAGCATGGCCTTTGAGGCATCGAAGTACCAGGGTGGTGCAGCAGCCGGCGGCTCGATGATCGGCTCGGCGCTCGCCGGCTCACAGGCCTGGGGCATTCCCGAGGGCTTCGACACCCCGGGTTTCCTCGGCGCAGCCAAGCGCAACTTCGTGACGCTGCAGGACGCCTGGGACCGCGCAGACATTGCCACGCTGCGTTCGATGATGACCGACGGCATGGTGTCGGAAATCCAGACCCAGCTGTCCGAGCGCGAAAACCACATGGCCGGGCAACCCAACAAGACCGACGTGGTCATGCTTGAGGCGCAGCTGCTGGGTATCGAGGACCTGGGCGATGCCTACATGGCCAGCGTCGAGTTCTCGGGCATGATCCGCGAGGAACCGTCCTCAGGCCCGAGCCCGTTCCGCGAAGTCTGGAACATGACCAAGCCCAAGAGCGGCAACATGGGCTGGCTGGTCGCAGGCGTGCAGGCCCTGCAGTAGACGCCCCCCGAAGCCGGCTTTGCCGGCCTCCCCCCACTGGGGGCGGCGCCAGTGGCCCGCCCTGAGCTTGTCGAAGGGCGGTTCCACGGTTCCCGCGAATTGACCTCCTCTTCCATTCGTCTTCAGGAATAATGGGGCATGGCAACACAGTCCCCTTTTCCTTTTCTGGACGGCATCTTCGAGAAGATCAGCGCCAGCCTGCAACCCCCTGACTGGGTCGTGGATGAAGTGCAGCACCGCGTGGTGCTGTTCCTCAACCATGTCCTCATGCAGGAACCGGAAGCGCAGGCCCGGCTGGCCCGGCAGAAAGGGCGCGTTGTGCAGGCACGATGGCGCTCATTCGAGATCAAGGTGGAGGCCACACCAGCCGGGCTGCTCGACATTGCACCCGCCACGGCAAAGGCCGACCTGCTGCTGACCATCACCGAAGAGTCTCCTTTCGGCCTGGCCCAGGCGGCGGTGCGCGGTGACAAGCCGGCAGTGCGCATTGAAGGCGATGTGCAGCTCGCCGCGGAAATCAACTGGCTGGTGGACAACGTCCGCTGGGACATCGAGGAAGACCTGTCGCGCGTGATCGGCGACGCACCCGCCCATGCCTTGGGCGAGACCGGCCGCCGCATGGCCCAGGCATTGCGCCAGTTCGTGGGTTCGCGCACCCCGCCAGGGCCTGCCGGGGCCGGCACATGACCAGGCTGTACCGGGGCATCTTCATTGTCTGGGTGGTGTGGCTTTACGGCCTGGACGAACTGGTGCTCACCAGCCTGGGCAAGCCCTGGCTCAAGTCACTCGCCCGCATCCTGTCGGTGGGCCGCAATCTGGACACGCCGCGCGGCGCGCGGCTGCGACTGGCGCTGGAGCGATTGGGCCCGATCTTCGTGAAGTTCGGCCAGGTGCTGTCCACCCGGCGCGACCTCATGCCGGCCGACATTGCCGACGAACTGGCCCGGCTGCAGGACCATGTGCCGCCGTTCGACTCCGCCATTGCCGTGGCCTCCATCGAGCGCGCGTTCCGCCGCCCCGTGGGCGAAATATTCGCAAGTTTTGACCGCGAGCCCGTGGCCAGCGCTTCCATTGCGCAGGTGCACTTCGCCATCCTGAAAGACCGCAACGGCCGCGAGCGCGAGGTTGCCGTCAAGGTGCTGCGGCCCGGCATGCGCCCGGCCATCGAGAAAGACCTGGGCCTGATGCGGATGATGGCCGGCTGGGTTGAAAGCCTGTCGGCCGACGGCAAGCGCCTCAAGCCGCGCGAGGTGGTGGCCGAGTTCGACAAATACCTGCATGACGAGCTGGACCTTGTGCGCGAAGCCGCCAGCGCCGCACAGTTGCGCCGCAACATGGCCGGGCTGGACCTGGTGCTGATCCCCGAGATGTTCTGGGACTTCTGCGCCTCGGAAGTGATCGTCATGGAGCGCATGAAAGGCGTTCCCATCAACCAGATCGAGCGCCTGCGCGAGGCCGGCGTGGACATTCCGCAGCTGGCGCGTGATGGCGTCACCATCTTCTTCACCCAGGTGTTCCGCGACGGCTTTTTCCATGCCGACATGCATCCCGGCAATATCCAGGTCAGCCTCGAACCCGGCACCTTCGGGCGCTACATTTCGCTGGACTTCGGCATCATCGGCACCCTGACGGAGCATGACAAGGAGTACCTGGCCCAGAACTTCACGGCGTTCTTCCGGCGCGACTACAAACGCGTTGCCCAGTTGCACATCGAGTCCGGCTGGGTGCCACCGGGAACGCGTGTGGACGAACTTGAAGCCGCCGTGCGCACGGTCTGCGAGCCTTACTTCGACCGGCCCTTGCGGGAAATCTCGCTGGGCATGGTGCTGCTGCGGCTGTTCCAGACCTCCCGCCGCTTCCATGTGGAAATCCAGCCGCAACTGGTGCTGCTGCAGAAGACCCTGCTCAACATCGAGGGCCTGGGCCGCCAGCTCGACCCTGACCTGGACCTCTGGAACACGGCCAAGCCGTTCCTGGAGAAATGGATGGTCGAGCAGATCGGCCCGCAGAAGCTGATGGAAGAGCTCAAGGCCGAGGCGCCGCGCTATGCCAAGCTGCTGCCGCACCTGCCAAGGCTGCTGCACGACTACCTGCAGCAAAGGCCTTCCGACTACCGGCGCGACCTGAAAGACCTGCTGGCAGAACAGAAGCGCACCAACAAGCTGATCCAGGGCATCGTGTTCGGTGGCATCGGTTTTGCTCTTGGCCTGCTGGCGATGCAGCTGTGGCTGCGCATGCGCCTTTTCTGATCCCGTTTTATTGCAGATAATCCCGTCCACTTGAGTGAGGAGAACATCGTGCTGCTGACCCTGGTCATCGTCTACCTGCTGATTACCATCGCCATCGGGCTGTATGCCGCCAGGCGTGTCAAGAACACCGCCGACTTCGCCATTGCCGGGCGCAACCTGCCGCTGATCATGATCGTCACCACGACCTTCGCGACCTGGTTCGGCTCCGAAACGGTCCTGGGCATCCCGGCCAAATTCGTCGAAGGCGGCCTGGGGAAGGTGGTGGAAGACCCGTTCGGTGCCGGCACCTGCCTGATCCTCGTCGGTCTTTTCTTTGCCGGCAAGCTGTACAAGATGTCGTTGCTGACCATCAGCGACTATTACCGCGAGCGTTTCGGCACCACGGTGGAAGTGGCCTGCTCGCTGATCATCATGCTGAGCTACCTGGGCTGGGTGTCGGCCCAGGTCACGGCGCTGGGCCTGGTGTTCCACCTGTTGTCTGCCGGCGCCATCAGTATCCCGGTGGGCATGATCATCGGCGTGGTGTCCATCCTGGCGTACACCCTGTTCGGCGGCATGTGGTCCGTGGCCATCACCGACTTCATCCAGATGATCATCCTGGTCGCAGGGCTGGCGATCCTCGCCGTTTTCGCAGGGAACATGGCAGGCGGCGCAGGCAAGGTCATTGACCTGGCGATCAGCAAGGACCTTTTCAAGTTCTGGCCCGAGCCCACCTTCAAGGACATCATTTTCTTCTTCGCCGCAGCCATCACGATGATGCTGGGCTCCATCCCGCAGCAGGACGTGTTCCAGCGGGTCATGTCGGCCAACAGCCAGGAAGCGGCCACCAAGGGCCCGGTCATCGGCGGCATCTGCTACATCCTGTTTGCCTTTGTGCCGATGTTCCTGGTGGCCAGCGCGCTGATCATCATGCCCGAGCAGACGACTGCGCTGCTCAAGGACGACCCGCAGAAGATCCTGCCCACGCTGGTGCTCGAGAAAATGCCGTTCATCATGCAGGTGCTGTTCTTCGGCGCGCTGCTGTCGGCCATCAAGTCCACCGCTTCCGCCACGCTGCTGGCCCCGAGCGTGACCTTTGTCGAGAACATCTGGCGCCAGTTCAAGCCCGGCATGGGCGACAAGGAAGAACTCAAGACCATGCGCATCACGGTGCTGGTATTCAGCGCCCTGGTGCTGGCCTATGCCATCTTCATGCAGGGCACGCCCATCTATGAAATGGTCTCCGGTGCCTACCAGGTGACGCTGGTCGGCGCGTTCATCCCGCTGGTGTTCGGCCTTTACTGGAAAAAGGCCACGACCCAGGGCGCCATCTTTTCCATCGTACTGGGCCTGCTGACCTGGATACTGTTCATGGTGACGCCGGCCGGCGAGCAGTTCCCGGGGCAACTGGCCGGTATCCTGGCCGCGTTTGCAGGCATGGTCCTCGGCTCGCTGGGCCCGCAGGCCATCGGCAACAGGCACGGCGCGCACCACAAGGTGGCCGGCCTGGGCTGAGCCCGCCCGGCACCGCCGGGCAAGGGCCCCGTTGCCGGGGGCCTTGTTTCCGGCCCTCCGCCTATAATTGAAGGCTTTGCGATTTCCGCTCCCCAACCTTCAAAGCCATGCCCATCTACGCTTACAAGTGCGAGTCCTGTGGCCAATCCAGGGACGTGCTGCAAAAAATATCCGATCCGCTGCTGACGGTGTGCCCGTTCTGCAGCCAGCCCACCTTCGTCAAGCAGGTCACCGCTGCCGGCTTCCAGCTCAAGGGCTCGGGCTGGTACGCCACTGATTTCAAGGGCGGTACCACGGCCGCCAGCGCGCCTGCAGGTGCCGCATCCGCCGAGGGCAAATCGGGCGCAGACGCGGGTGGCAGCGCCGACGCCAAATCCCCTGCTCCCGCAAAGCCGGTCGATGCCCCCGCAAAAAAGGCCGATTCCGCGCCCACTGCGGCTGCTGGCAGCGGCATTCACGGCAGCTGAATGACATGATGGCCGCGCTGCGCAAATGGCTGTTGTCGGGGCTGCTCGTCATTGTGCCGGTGGCCATCACCATCTGGGTGCTGGAGTGGTTCATCAGCACGCTCGACCAGACCCTGCTCATCCTGCCGGCCAGCTGGCAGCCCGACAAGCTCATCGGCTTCCATGTTCCCGGCTTCGGCGTGCTGCTGGCGCTGGGCGTGCTGCTGGTCGTGGGCGCGACGGCCAGCAATTTTTTCGGCCGCAAGCTGGTGAACTGGTGGAACATCCTGCTGCACCGCATACCGGTCGTGCGCTCGATCTACTCGGGCGTCAAGCAGGTTTCCGACACGCTCTTTTCCGATTCCGGCAATGCCTTCCGCAAGGCGGTGCTGGTCCAGTGGCCGCGCGAAGGCATGTGGACGATTGCCTTCGTCACAGGTGTGCCCGGCGGCGACACGGCCAACTACCTGCCGCCGGACGAATACATCACCGTCTATGTGCCCACCACGCCCAACCCGACGGGCGGCTACTTCGTCATGGCCCGGCGCAGTGAATGCGTCGAGCTGCGCATGAGCGTTGACGAGGCGCTCAAGTACATCATTTCCATGGGCGTTGTCGTGCCCATTGGCCACCCAACCCCGGCCGTCAAGCCGGATATCCTCCAGGGCGCCGAGCGGCGCGAACAATGACTATGGCTATGCGTTCCCACTACTGCGGTCTCGTGACCGAAGCCCTGATGGGCCAAACCGTTTCACTGTGCGGCTGGGTCAACCGCCGGCGTGACCACGGCGGCGTGATCTTCGTTGACCTGCGCGACCGTGAAGGCTATGTCCAGGTTGTGTGTGACCCGGACCGCGCGGAGATGTTTGCCGCCGCCGAAGGCCTGCGCAACGAGTTCTGCATTCAGGTCAAGGGCATCGTCCGGGCGCGCCCGGAAGGCACGACCAATGACAGCCTCAAGAGCGGCAAGATCGAGATCCTCTGCCACGAACTGACGGTGCTCAACCCTTCCGTCACGCCGCCGTTCCAGCTGGACGACGACAACCTGTCGGAAACCACGCGCCTCACGCACCGCGTGCTCGACCTGCGCCGCCCCTACATGCAGAACAACCTGATGTTGCGCTACCGCGTGTCCATGGAGGTGCGAAAGTTCCTGGACGCGAACGGCTTCATCGACATCGAGACGCCGATGCTCGGCAAGTCCACGCCGGAAGGCGCGCGCGACTACCTTGTGCCCAGCCGTGTGCATGACGGCTGCTTCTTCGCGCTGCCGCAGTCGCCCCAGCTGTTCAAGCAGCTGCTGATGGTGGCGGGCTTTGACCGCTACTACCAGATCACCAAGTGCTTCCGCGACGAAGACCTGCGGGCCGACCGCCAGCCCGAGTTCACCCAGATCGATATCGAGACCTCGTTCCTCGGCGAACAGGACATCCGCGACCTGTTCCAGGGCATGATCAAGACGGTGTTCCAGAACACGCTGGGCGTGGACCTGGGCGAGTTCCCCGTGATGGCCTATTACGACGCAATGCACAAGTACGGCTCGGACAAGCCGGATCTGCGTGTGAAGCTCGAATTCACCGAACTCACCGATGTGATGGGCGATGTGGACTTCAAGGTGTTCTCCGCACCCGCCACCATGAAGGGCGGCCGCGTGGTGGCCCTGCGGGTGCCCAAGGGCGCGGAAATGCCGCGCAGCGAGATCGATGCCTACACCGAATTCGTCAAGATCTACGGCGCCAAGGGCCTGGCCTGGATCAAGGTCAATGAAGTGGCCAAGGGCCGCGAAGGATTGCAGTCCCCCATCGTCAAGAACCTGCATGACAAGGCCATCGCCGAGGTGCTGGCGCGCACCGGTGCGCAGGACGGCGACATCATTTTCTTTGGCGCCGACAAGGAGAAGATCGTCAACGACGCCATCGGCGCCTTGCGCGTGAAGATCGGCCACAGCGCTTCCGGCAAGAAGAACGGCCTGTTCGAGGCCGGCTGGCGCCCGATGTGGGTCGTGGACTTCCCGATGTTCGAGTTCGACGAAGGCGACCAGCGTTATACCGCCGTGCACCACCCCTTCACTGCACCGAAGGACGGGCACGAGGACTGGATGGCCACGGCCCCCGAGAAATGCATTGCCAAGGGCTACGACATGGTGCTCAACGGCTGGGAGATCGGCGGCGGCTCGGTGCGTATCCACCGCGCCGACGTGCAGCAGAAGGTGTTTGACGCGCTCAAGATCAGCCCCGAAGATGCCCAGCACAAGTTCGGCTTCCTGCTGGACGCGCTTCAGTACGGCGCCCCGCCGCATGGCGGCCTGGCTTTCGGCCTGGACCGCATCATCACGCTGATGACCGGCGCCGAATCGATCCGTGACGTGATCGCCTTCCCCAAGACCCAGCGCGCCCAGGACCTGCTGACCCAGGCTCCGGCGCCGGTGGAGGAAAAGCAGCTGCGCGAGCTGCACATCAGGCTGCGCAACAAGGACCTGGCCAAGGCCGCCTGACGCCGGGCTGCTGGAACCGGGCCGCGCCCCATGTCGTCCCGGCCGCCCAAGATCCCCGAGTCGGTGCTGGTGGTGATCCACACCCCGGCGCTGGACGTGCTGGTGATCCGGCGGGCCGACGCCTCCGCGTACTGGCAGTCGGTTACCGGCTCGAAAGACTTTCCGCACGAGCCTTTCGAGGCTACCGCCGCGCGCGAGGTGTTCGAGGAGACCGGCATCGACTGCCGGCCCGGCATGCCCCTGGCTGCGGCCCTGCGCGACTGGGGCCTTGAGAACGTCTATGACATCTACCCGCGCTGGCAACATCGCTATGCGCCGGGCGTGACGCGCAACACCGAGCATGTTTTCGGCCTCTGCGTTCCTGCCGGAACTCCGGTCACCCTGAATGTGCGCGAACACACGGAGTACCGCTGGTTGCCATATCGTGACGCTGCGGACCTTTGTTTTTCACCTTCCAACGCTGAAGCCATCCTGTTGCTGCCACAATTTGTGGCATGACCAACATCCTCCGCGTCGCGACCTACAACATCCACAAGGGCGTGCAGGGCGTGGGGCCGGTCCGGCGGCTGGAAATCCACAACCTGGGCCATGCGGTGGAGCAGCTGGACGCCGACATCGTCTGCCTGCAGGAGGTGCGCAAGCTGCACCGCCGTGAGGAGCAGTACTTCACCCACTGGCCCGAGTTGCCCCAGGCGGAGTTCCTTGCGCCCGAGGGCTACCACTCCGTCTACCAGACCAATGCGGTGACGCGGCATGGCGAGCACGGCAATGCGCTGCTCTCGCGCTGGGACGTGATCTCGCACAAGCATGAGGACATGTCGGACCACCGGTTCGAGCAGCGCGGCCTGCTGCATGTGCATGTGAACGCCCACGACGTCCCGATCCACGTCATCGTGCTCCACCTGGGGCTGATCGCGTCGGGCCGCGTGCGGCAGGTCGAGCAGCTGGGCCGTTACATTGAACGCGAAGTGCCCAGGGGCGAGCCGCTGGTGGTTGCCGGTGACCTCAACGACTGGGGCAGCAAGCTGCGAAAGCACATGAACGCACTCGGCCTCAAGGACTTCGCCGGCGAGCGCCAGTTCACCTACCCGGCGCGGCTGCCGCTGGGCCAGCTTGATTTTGTTTATGCGCGGGGCCTGAAGCCCGTCGGGGTGGAGATTCCACGGGGGCGCATCTGGTGGCGCATGTCGGACCATCTGCCGCTGGTCGCGGAATTCGAGATCTGACGTGACCCTGTTGCCCCCAGGCCATGACGTGCGGCTGCTGTGCGGCAGCCGCGAGTTTTTCCCGGCGCTGATCCAGGCCATGGATGATGCGCGGGACCGTGTGCGGCTTGAAACCTACATCTTCGATTTCACCGGCAGCGGTGCCGATGTGGGCGAGGCGCTGATCCGCACTGCGCAGCGCGGCGTGCGCGTCATGCTGGTGGTCGATGGTTTTGGCACCGGCAAGCTGCCCGCCGAATGGTGCCGGCGCTTTGACGAAGCGGGCGTGCAGTGGCGCATCTACCGCCTGCCGGGGCGCTTTGGCCTGCTGGTGCCCAGTGCCTGGCGGCGGCTCCATCGCAAGCTTTGCGTGGTGGACGGCAAGATGGCGTTCTGCGGCGGCATCAACATCCTGGACGACTTCCATGACCCCAACCATGGCGTGCTGGAGTTCCCGCGCTTTGACTTTGCAGTGCAGGCATCCGGCGCGCTGGTGGGGGAAGTCGAAGAGGCGATGAACCAGATCTGGCTCAGCCTGCAGGGCGTTCGCCGCATGAAGCAGGGCGATATCTCGGGGGCGCTGCGTTCATTGCGCGATGGCATGAAGCAGGCAGTCGCCGGCCCGCCGCCGGGGCGTGCACCGGGGCCGGGCACACGGGCGGCGCTGGTGCTGCGAGACAACCTGCGCAACCGCACCCGCATCGAGAAAACCTACCGCCAGGCCATCGGTGCCGCGCACAGGGAGGTGGTCATCGCCAATGCGTACTTCGTGCCTGGCGCCAAGCTGCGCAGGGCGCTCATCAATGCGGCGAAGCGGGGTGTGAGGGTGCAGCTGCTGCTGCAGGGCCGCTACGAGTACTTCATGCAGTTCTACGCCGCCAGGCCGGTCTACGACGCGCTCTTGCAGGCCGGAGTGGAAATCCATGAATACGCATCGAGCTTCCTGCATGCCAAGGTGGCCGTTGTCGACGGGCACTGGGCGACGGTCGGCTCGTCCAACCTTGACCCGCTGAGCCTGCTGCTGGCCCGCGAGGCAAATGTCATGGTGGAAGACGCTGCCTTCGCGGACCAGCTGCGTGCGACCCTGCTGCACGCCATCGAGCATGAAGGCACCATGATGGATGCGGCTGTCTATGCCGCACGCCCGCGCGTTGAACGCATCAAGGAATATGTCGCGCTGGGCCTGATGCGGCTTGCCCTCTTCATCCAGGGCAAACGGTATTGAGCGGCGGCGCGCAGTGGCATTGATGAACCCCGCTCGCCAGGACCTGGTGGTGCAACGGCCGCAGGGGCTGTATTGCCCGGCCGGAGATTTCTACATCGACCCGTGGCGCCCGGTGGAACGCGCGATCATCACCCATGCGCATGCCGACCATGCGCGCACCGGCCACGGCCACTACCTGGCCGCAGCGCCGGCCGAAGGCGTGTTGCGGGCGCGGCTGGGCAACATCACGCTCCAGCCGCTGGCTTACGGCGAGGCCATTGTCCACAATGGCGTCACCGTCTCGCTTCATCCCGCCGGCCATGTGCTCGGCTCGGCCCAGGTGCGGCTGGAACACGGCGGGCAGGTCTGGGTGGCCAGCGGCGACTACAAGGTCGCGCCCGACCGGACCTGCGCGCCGTTCGAGCCGGTGAAGTGCGATGTGTTCATCACCGAGTCCACCTTCGGCCTGCCGATCTACCGGTGGCCGCATGATGACGACGTTTTTGCGGACATCAATGCATGGTGGCAGGGCAACGTGGCGGCCGGCCGTGCGAGCGTGCTCATGTGCTACAGCTTCGGCAAGGCCCAGCGCATCCTCTCCGGCATCGACCCTTCCATCGGGCCGATCATCGTGCACGGGGCGGTGGAACCGCTGAACCGCGCCTACCGCGAGGCCGGCGTGCAACTGCCCGATACGCTGCAGGTGGCCGACGTCACCGACAAGGCCGACTTCAAGCGCGCTCTCGTCCTGTGCCCACCGGGTGCTGCGGGCGGCCCGTGGATCAAGCGGTTCGGCGAATTCAGCGATGCTTTTGCGAGCGGCTGGATGCAGCTGCGCGGCGCCCGCCGGCGCGGTGGTTACGACCGGGGCTTTGTGCTGTCCGACCATGCGGACTGGCCGGGCCTGATGGGTGCCATCGGTGCCACCGGTGCGCAGCGCGTGATCGTCACGCATGGCAGCATCCCGGTGATGGTGCGCTACCTGGCGGAACAGGGGCTGCAGGCGGAGGGGTTCGAGACCGAGTATGGCGACGACGCAATCGACGACGCAGCAAGCGGCGGGAAGGCGGCCTCATGAAGCGCTTTGCCCGCCTCTTCGCCGAACTGGACACGACGACTTCCACCAATGCGAAGGTCGAGGCGCTTCAGCGGTACTTCGGCGAGGCGCCGCCTGCCGATGCGGCATGGGCCGTGTACTTCCTGGCCGGCGGCAAGCCGCGGCAGGTGGTGGCCACTGCGCGGTTGCGCGCGCTGGCCTGCGATGTGGCGGGCATCGAAGACTGGCTGTTCGAGGAGTGTTACCAGGCCGTGGGCGACCTGGCCGAGACCATTGCCCTTGTGCTGCCACAGGACAGCGAGCCATCGGATGCCGGCCTGGCGGAGTGGGTCGAGGACCGGTTGTTGCCGCTGCGCGGTTTGCCAGAGGACGAGATTGCCGTGCGGGTCAAGGGCTATTGGCGCGAGCTCGATGCCCAGGGCCGCTTCCTCCTGACCAAGCTGGTGGGCGGCGGTTTTCGCGTCGGCGTGAGCAAGCTGCTGGTACAGCGTGCGCTGGCTGCGCATTCGGGGATCGATGCAAGGCGGGTGGCGCAGCGCATGATGGGCTACACCGACGGCAAGGGCACGCCGTCGGCCGCGCGATTCGCGGCGCTGATCGACGCGTCAACGGGCATGCGGGGCGACACATCGGATGCGGGCCAGCCTTACCCGTTTTTTCTGGCCCACCAGCTCGATGCGGAGCCCGGCGAGTTCGATGCAAAGCTCGGCCCCGTCACTGGCTGGATGGTGGAGTGGAAGTACGACGGCATCCGCGGCCAGGTGGTCAAGCGGGCGGGCCAGGTCTGGGTCTGGTCGCGCGGCGAGGAACTGGTGACGGAGCGCTTCCCGGAGATTGTCGCGCTGGCCGGGTCGTTGCCTGACGGTACCGTGCTCGACGGTGAAATCCTGGTGTTCAAGGACGAACGCGTGGCGCCATTTTCCTTGCTGCAGCAACGCATCGGCCGCAAGACCCTCACGAAGAAAGTGCTGGCCGATGCGCCGGTAGGCTTCATGGCCTATGACCTGCTGGAAGCCGGAGGGCAGGACATCCGCGCATTGCCGCAGATCGAGCGCCGGGCCCGGCTGGAGTCGCTGCTGGCAGGCACACCGGTCCGCATCTCGCCTATTGAGCGTGACGCTTCGTGGGCCGGGTTCGCGGTGCGGAGGCAGCAGTCCCGTGAGCGCGGCGTGGAGGGCTTCATGCTCAAGCGGCTGGACGCAGCCTATGGCACAGGCAGAACGAAACAGGACGGGCTGTGGTGGAAGTGGAAGATCGACCCGATGACCATCGATTGCGTGCTGATCTACGCGCAGGCCGGCCACGGCCGCCGGGCCTCGGTTTATACCGACTACACCTTTGCGGTCTGGAACCGCCAGCCCGAAAGCCGCGATGAAGCGCAGGCCGTGCTCGACGCGATTGCCCGCCGCGAGCCCGCGCAGCCTGGCGCCTTGCAGCTGGTGGCTTTCGCCAAGGCCTACTCGGGCCTGACGGATGAGGAGTTCGGGCAGGTCGATGCCGTCATCCGCAAAACCACGCTGGAGAAGTTCGGCCCGGTCCGCAGCGTCAAACCCTCCATGGTGTTCGAACTCGGATTCGAAGGCATCAACCGCAGCCCGCGCCACAAAAGCGGCATTGCGGTTCGCTTTCCGCGCATGCTGAGGATCCGCGGCGACAAGCCTGTCCATGAGGCCAGCACCCTGCAGGACCTGGAGGCGCTGCTTCAGGAGGGCGCAGGGGCGAACAAGGGGCGTTTCAGTTACCATCCTGATGATGAAGTCCCCGGCCCCCATGAACCCAGCTGACCTGGACGAAGGAACACCCGTCTCCGTCAGGATCCGCGAACGGCTGGCAGCCTCGCGCAAGCGTTTCCATGCCAATGACAACATCGCCGAGTTCATCGAACCGGGCGAGCTGGAAAAGCTGCTGGACGAGGTAGAACTCAAGATGCGTGGCGTGCTCGACAGCCTCGTCATCGACACCGAAGGCGACCACAACACCAACAACACCGCGCGCCGCGTTGCCAAGATGTACCTCAACGAGGTGTTCCGCGGCCGCTATGTGGCGGCGCCCAGCATCACCGAGTTCCCCAACGCCGAGCACCTGAACGAGCTGATGATCGTCGGGCCGATCACGGTCCGCAGCGCCTGCAGCCACCACTTCTGCCCGGTCATCGGCAAGGTCTGGATCGGCGTGATGCCCAACGAGCACACCAACGTCATCGGCCTGTCGAAGTACGCGCGGCTGGCCGAATGGGTCATGGGCCGCCCGCAGATCCAGGAAGAGGCCGTGGTGCAGCTGGCCGACCTCATCATGGACAAGACCCAGCCCGACGGCCTGGCCATCGTCATGGAAGCCAGCCACTACTGCATGGCATGGCGCGGCGTGAAGGACATGGACAGCAAGATGATCAACTCCGTCATGCGCGGCGTGTTCCTCAAGGACCCGAACCTGCGCCGCGAATTCCTTTCCCTCATTCCCGGAAAAAGGTAACCCCCATGCTCGTACGCCTGCTTTACGCCAGCCGCGCCGTTGACACGAGTCCGGGTGCCATCGACGACATACTTGCGCAGGCACGCCAGCACAACCCGACGTGCGGGATCACCGGCATCCTCTGCTACGGCGGCGGCATCTTCCTGCAGGCCATCGAGGGTGGCCGCATGGCGGTGAGTGACCTGTTCGGCCATATCCAGAAAGACGTCCGCCACAAGGATGTGGCCCTGCTGCATTACGAAGAAATTTCCGAACGCCGCTTTGGCGGCTGGACCATGGGCCAGGTGAACCTGTCCAGGCTCAACCATTCCATCCTGCTCAAGTACTCCGAGAAGCCCGAACTGGACCCGTATTCGGTGTCGGGCAGGGTCTCTCTGGCGCTGCTCGAGGAGCTGATGGCCACGGCGTCCATTGTCGGGCGCGTCTGAGGGCCGGGGCCGGCGCTGCATGGCAGAACCTGACAAGGCCGCAGCCGGCAGCGCGCCGCAGGCGGTTGTATTCCGCCTTCCGCTCACCGTGCAGTGGGGCGACTGCGACCCTGCCGGCATCATTTTCTACCCGACTTACTACCGCTGGATGGATGCCGCAACATGGGCCATGTTTGCGCAGGCTGGCTATGCTGCTGCACGCATGCGCGCCGAGTCGCTGAGCCTGCCGCTGGTGAATGCCGAATGCAGCTTCGAGCGCTCGCCAACGTTCGGCGATGCCTGTACGGTCCAGTCGCATGTCGCGCGCTGGGGCGGCAAGTCATTCACTGTGGCGCATTCGTTTGTGGATGCTGCGGGCGCGGTCCTGGCCCGCGGGTCCGAGACGCGCGTGTGGTGCCGCTATGAGGCCGGCCCGGGTTCGCCGCTGCGCGGCGAACGCATCAGCGATGCATTGAAGGCGCTCTTTGCCGTGCCGCCTGCCCAGCCGCAGTGACCGGCCCCTCGCGGCAGCTCCTGGGCTGCGACTTCTCCAGCAGCCCGTCTCGGCGCAAGCCCATCGTGCTGGCCCTTGGCTCGTCAGCCGCGGGCCGGGTGGTGCTGGAGCGGCTGGAGCGCATCGAGTCGCTGCCGGCATTCGGTGCATGGCTGGCACGGCCGGCCAGCTGGACGGGCGGCTTTGACTTCCCGTTCGGGCTGCCGCGTGAACTGCTCACCCGGCTGGGATGGCCGCTGACCTGGCGGGAGAGCATCCACCACTATGCGGCCATGAGCCGCGCCGACATCCGGGATACTTTCGCGGCCTTCTGCGATGCACGGCCCGTGGGCAGCAAGTTTGCGCACCGGGCCACTGACCTTCCTGCAGGCTCCAGCCCGTCGATGAAATGGGTGAATCCGCCAGTCGCCTTCATGCTGCATGCGGGAGTCCCGGCGCTGCTGGCTGCGGGCGTGCACCTGCCCGGGCTGCATGCCGTTGACCCGAACGATGTGGACGGCACCGGGCTGCCGCGCCGTGTGGCGCTGGAAGCCTACCCGGGCCTGCTGGCGCGGGAACTCATTGGCCACCGCAGCTACAAGAGCGACGACAAGGCGAAACAGACGCCGGAGCGGCTGATTGCGCGCAAGGACATCATCACCACGCTCGAGAACGGCCAGACACGCCTGAAGCTGCGGCTCAAGCTCACCAATGCGCAGCGCGATGCGCTGGCCGGCGACGCCAGCGGCGACAGCCTGGATGCCGCGCTGTGCATGGTGCAGGCAGCCTGGGGAGAGCAGCAAGGCGCACCGCGGTACGGCCTGCCGCCTGACATGGACAGCCTCGAAGGCTGGATCGTCACCGCCTGATTCCTGGAATCTGCCCTGCTGCATGGGGCCGTGCCGGGGCTCAAGACCTCCTTGTGGTCTTTGGGAATAAATTCAAAGTACCTGTTTACTCTGATAAATATACTTTTATACGCATTTTTGTATTGTATTAGGTTATTAAGATGTATAACATCCGGCACTGCCGATTGACCCGCAGTCCGAAAAGTGAAATCAAATCATTACAAACCTGAAGCCTCCGGCTTCACCCTCCTTGAGCTGATTGCCGTTGTGGCGATCCTGGCGGTGCTTGCCGCCGTGGCGATGCCTGGCATGACCCGGTTACTCACGAGCCAGAGCACGGAAAGCATGGCCCGCCGCGCCGGTGACGACGCGCTGTTTGCGCGCAGTGAGGCGATCAAGCGGAACATGCCCGTCATCCTTTGCGCGGGGTCCGGCCTGTCGTGCGCCACCAGCCCGACCGCGACGAGCTGGAGCAGCGGCTGGCTCGTCTGCTACGACCAGAACGTTGATGGCATCTGCGACACCGGCAGCAGTGCCGCCCCCAACCCCTTGCGCGCCCAGGTCCCGTCTTCACAGGACGTTGTCATGAAGGGGCCCGCCGCGCGCCTCCAGTTCAATGCGGATGGCACCATCACCGGTGCCAGCGCCCCCGCATTCGAGGTGAGCGCGGCCGCAGCGCCCAAGTCGCGCTGGGCCGTCCGCCTGGCGTCGTCGGGGGCCATCTCCATCCGCCGGGAGGTCTTGTGACCCGCTGCAGGCAAGCTTCCCGGCGGCGCTCCGGGGCGAGGCAATGCGGCGCAGCCCTGATGGAAGTCCTGGTCAGCATGCTCATCGTCGCCATGTGGCTTCTCGCCAATGCGGGGCTTCAGGCCGGGATGTTCAAGTTGCAGAAAGGTGCGCAGTTCCGCACGGCCGCCATCACGCTGGCAACCGAGCTGGGCGAGCGGATGGAGGCCAACAGCGCTTCTGCGCGCACCGGCACCTATGCGTTGAAAAAGGGCGCTGCGGCCGAGTCCTCCAAGGATTGCGCTGGCGCAGCGTGTACCCCCGGCGAGCTGGCCAGGTATGACCTCAGGCAATGGCAGGACCGCGCCGGTTCGGTCCTGGTGCTGGAGGACGTCACCATTGACTGGGATGCGGCGGCAGCGGTCCCGACCTACCGTATCCGGATCGCCTGGAAGGAGCCCCGCGGACGGCAGGCCTATGCGTCTGCCGGCACAACCGAAACCATGAGCCACTCCTCGGTCAAGGTGCTGCGATGAGGCGCTCTGCGGGCTTCTCGCTCCTCGAACTGCTGGTGGCTATTGCATTGGGGCTTTTCGTCGTTGCGATGGTGGTGCAGGGCTTCGCGGCCTCGGCGGTGGCCGCTGGTACCGGCGCTGCAGCGTCAGAGGCACAAACCAATGGGCGGTATGCACTCGAAGTCCTCAAGCGCGAGATCCGCCACGCGGCACTGAACCGGCTCATATGGGACCAGAAGCAGGTCGTCATGGCAAACGCCGACCTGGCCGCCAGGGACTTCGGCTGCGGGGCGGGCTTCACGACCAGGGTGGACACCGGCATCTCCGGGTCCAACGACAGCAACCCGTTCTCAGGGGCATGCCTGAAAAGCGGGGCCGACCGCTCGTGGGCGCGCGGGGATATCCTCGCGCTGCGCCGGACCGCGCTGGAGCCTGCGGCCACCTTTGACAATGGCGCACCCTATATCCGCGCGTCGTATGGTCTTGCCCAGGTTTTTGCCGGCGAAGTGACAACCGTCCCACCGGCCGCGCCGGAGCCCAATTTCGATTCCAGGCTGGTGAGCGATGTGTACTACATCAATGCATTTACCAATAGCGCCACCGAATCACCGCGGGTGCCTGCCCTGTACCGGATGACCCTTTCCCGGGGTGCCAACCCGGTCATGACCCCCGAACTGGTGGCCAGCAATGTCGAAAACCTTCAACTGCAATACGGCGTCACCGATGGCACCGGCAACACCCGCTACTTCAACGCCGATGGCGTTGCGCGCTGGCCGGACGTGAAGATCGTCCGGCTGTGGCTGCTGATACGCGAGAGCACACCCGACCCGGCCATCGCAGCAGGGTCCTTCCCGATGGGCGACATCACCTACGCGGCGGAGGGCACCTACCGGCGAACGGTCCTCACCACCACCATCGCATTGCGCAACCAGTGAGCCCGGCTTCATGACTGAAAAACCAATGACTTCCGGGGCAAGGCGGCGCAGGCAGCGGGGCCTGTCACTCCTCATCGTCACCCTTCTCATCATGGCCATAGCGCTGATGACGCTGAGCGTGTTCTACATGTCGCGCAACCAGTTCCAGCTGGCGGCCAACATCCAGCAGTCCGAGCTCGCGTTTGGCCAGGCGGAGTCCGGCATCGTCACCGCCGAGGCATGGCTGGGCAGCGGTACAAACGCCAGGCAGCCGGGGTTCGATGCCTGGGACAAGCTCACGCCGCACCTGTATCCCATCGGCAGGTTTGCCGCACTTGGAACCCGCCCCCAGTCCATGGCCTGGAGCGATTCCAACTCCCTCGCCGTGTCCAGCGACACCCGCTACCTGATCGAGCAGCTGGCGCGCGGTGCCCGGATGACGGGCGAATCAATCGCGGTGAGCCAGTCCTCGTCCAGCTGCAAATCCGTGGACCTTTTCCGCGTCGTGGCACAGGCCAGGGCGGGCAATGGCGGCCTGCGGTTGATCGAAACGATGCAGGCCACCGCCGGCTGCTGATTGACGCTGAATTCCCAGGAGAACCCTTCATGACCTTCCGGAAAATTCCCGCCGTCCTGTGCGCCGCCGCCCTGCTGGGCGGTGCATTGCTCTACTGGGCGCTCGCCGGCGCCGCCATCGCCGACCTTGACGAGCAGCCGGTTGGGTATGTCTCGGCCCTCGATATGAACAACTACAACGTCCAGTCCGGCGCGTCGGTTGCCTACCGGGGCGACTACTTTGCCGGTACATGGGACGGTGACCTCGTCGCCTACGATGTGCCGGCAACAGGACTGCCCAGCGTCAAATGGCAGTCCCGCGACAGGCTTGAAGCGCAGAACTGGAATACCGGCCGCAAGATCTTCACGCGCGCCAATGCCTCCGGCGTGCCCTTTGCCTGGGCGGCCGACGGCACGTCACTGCTGACGGCCGCACAGAAGGCCGAGCTTGGGAGCGATCCCCAGGGACGATACCTCCTTGAATTCACGCGCGGTGACCGCTCCCGTGAAGGCGTTGCATTCCGCAAGCGGTATTCCGTGCTGGGTGACATCATTCACAGCCGTCCCTATTTCTTCAGGCATGCAGCCGGCGTCGAGCGGGTCTATGTCGGGGCCAACGACGGCATGCTGCACGCATTCAATGCCGCGGACGGTTCTGAAGTCTTTGCGTACCTGCCGTCCATGCTCATCCCCAAGCTGGACCAGTTCGCCGTCAATCCCTACACCCACCACAAGTATGGTGTCGATGGCCTGCTGGCCATCGGCAAGGTTCCACGGTCAGGAAAGTCGATCACTGTGCTGGCGGGTGGAATGGGGGCGGGCGCGCGCGGGGTGTTTGCCCTGGACGTTACCGATCCTTCCCCTGCGACCGAGACCGCCGCTGCGGCGATGTCGCTTTGGGAGGTTGCCGAAACCACAGCGGGCTTCGAGAACATGGGCCATGTCAGCGGGGCGCCGCAAATCGTGAAGCTCAAGAACGGCTCGACGGTTGTGCTTGTGGCCAACGGCGCCAACAGCGCAGCCGGGAAGGCCGTGCTGTTTGTCATTGATGCCGCGACCGGTTCGAGGCTGGCGGAAATCCCCGCCGATGCTGCGGGCCCGGACAACGGCCTGATGGCCTTGTCTGCCGCCGACGTCAACGGCGATGGCGCGGTTGACAGTGTCTATGCAGGCGACCTCAAGGGCACGCTCTGGAAGTTCGACCTGGGAGGTTCAAGCTACCCCGCGAGCGGCAAGGCGATGTTCACCCCCACCGCCGGCACTGCGCGGGCCATCACCGCCGCACCGGCGCTGAGCCTGCACCCCAATGGCGGCGTGATGGTGAATTTCGGGACCGGGCGCTTGCTGGAGCCTGCCGACATGGGCACGGGTGGCACGGACTACCTTTATGGCATCTGGGACAGCGTCAATGCAACGTCCACCACGCTCGCGCTGCCCACCCTCACCACGGCGACAACGCCGGGGACGCCGGCGCAGTCCTACCGCAGTGCGAGCCAGGTCGCGGTTGACTACGCGAAGGGCGCGAAAGGCTGGCGCCTGGCCCTGCCGGCAGGCGAGCGTCTCGTTGGCGGGGACACGGTGGTGGACAGCGGGCGCTTCATCGTCACGACCAGCGTTCCGCAGGGCGGAAGCTCCCCCCAGGGGGCCTGGCTGATGGAACTGAACGCCCTGACGGGCGGCGGGCCGTCGGTGCCGTTTTTTGACCTTGACGGGGACGGCACTGTGGACGTCAGCGGCAACTCCGACCGGGTCAGCATCTCCGGCACCTGGGTCACGCCGGTGGGCAAGTTCCTGGGCGCCGGGCTGTGGAGCCAGCCGGTGCTGGCACAGGTGGGCGCCATCCTGGACCGCACCTATTTCAACTTCAACCCCAACGCCGACCTGCCGGCCCTGGTCACGACGTCCACGCTCGTGGTGACCACCTCCACGGTGGACATCCCGCCGACACCTGTCCCGCCGGGGGATCGCGGGGTGTCCGGCGGGCACTTTGACTTTGACATTTTCTATTCGGTATGTGACCCGCTCGGCAAGGACTACAAGGGCTCCTGCACCAACAAGCACGTTCATGAATATGACGACCTGTATGACGTTGTCGGCGTCAACATGCTCAGTGCCAGCGAGGCGGCTTTCAACCTGAACAACGCCATCCCTTCCACGGCAACCGGGTTCAAGCTGCTGGTCGCCAACCAGAAACTGTCGCCGGCTGCGGCGCTGACCGTGGGCACCCTGACCAAGCCCGTATGGAACCTGCCGGTTTCGCCTGAGGGCTTCCTGTCCGCTACGCCGGGCGGCCCGGCCATCGTGCTGACGAGGGCCAACATCGGCAAGCTCATCATTTCCCTGCCGGTGAACGCCTTCTCCATCCAGGAGTGGCGCGCAGGCAGCAAGGACGTCCGGGCGGGGCTGGTGCCCACCCAGACGGGTTGCGTGCATGACAACAAGGGCGCGCAGGGTACGGGAACGGGGCCATGGATGAACGGTGCGCTCACGCTCCAGATCGTCAGCTCCGATACATCGGCCAGCGCGGTACAGCTGAACATGCCCGGTGATCCGGCGATGGGCCACAGGCTCAAGAGCGACAAGACCTCCCAGGGCAAGCAGCTCGCGCAGTACACCATGTTCTGGCATCACCCCAACAAGGTCTGCTACGGCGACGCGGGCTGGACGGCTTCTCCGCCGCCCGACCCGACACAAGGCGACAAGAGCAAGCCAAGGGCGGCGGGCTCCAGCGACCCCACCGGGTCATTCTGGGGTGCGACCGGGTCTGGTGGCAGCACCACAACCACGGTCAGCACTTCCGTCTGGCGTGAGACCACGACGTACAACGGTGTCGAGGCCTACGCCACCATGACCTACGACGCGGTCAAGGACGAATACACGCGGGTCATCTACAACCGCGCGACCGGCAGCGTCATCAAGACTGAAACGTTCCGCTCCGACAACGACAAGCGCATCCAGCCGAAAGATGCCCAGTCCAGCGAGCGCCCGCGTCTTGGCCGCCTCTCGTGGCAGGAGCTCATCCGATGATCCGGGCGGGTTTCCGGCCAGCAAGGCATGCGGGGTTCACACTGATTGAGCTCATCGTCGTCATGGTGATCATTGCCATCCTCTCCGCGATTGCCATTCCAGGTTACCGCCAGTACGCTGTTCGCAGCAGCCGCCAGGCTGCGCAGTCGCAACTGGTCGAACTGGGCAGCATCCAGGAAAAGATATTCCTCAATACCAATGCCTATGCGTCAAGCGCGAGCAAGGCATATGACGGCACGGCTGCCGGCGGCCTTGGCGTCACGGCTGGAAAGACTCTTGACGGCTTCTACACCATCAGCGTCACCAGCGAGACGGCTTCCCATACCATCACCGCTGCACCCGTCGCTGGCACCCGCCAGGCGGCCGACGGGACGCTGACCATCAATTCGACGGGCCAGCGGACCTGGGGAACTAGGACCTGGTAATGGTCAGGTGCCGCCGCTTCCGGCGCTGAACCGGCTGAACGCCACCAGCGCATCGGCGTCGGTACGGTACATCTGCAGCAGGGGCCCGTCCGCCAGCGCGCCGGAGCGCCTCAGCACCTTTTCCACCGGCAGCTTGATGCCGCTGATGTGCAGCGTGATGCCGCGCTCCTGCAGCATGGCGTGAACCTGGTTGAACGCCTCGACGCCGGTCGCATCAATGCGGTTGATGGGTTGGGCAAACAGGCAGACATGGTGCACATCCGGGTGCGCGGCCAGGTGCTCGACGATGGCACGTTCCAGCGCGCTGGCCGACGCGAAATCAAGCTCGGCGTCCATCCGCAATGCGTAGAGCCCGGGCGCCAGAGGCGGCAGCTTCCACAGGTGGCGGTCACGCAGGCTGCCATCCGGGTGCAGGCCCACCTCGATGATGCGCGGGTGCAGCCGGTGGTAGAGGAAATGCGCCAGCCCCAGCAGCACGCCGGTGATCACGCCCCAGTAAATGCGTGGTGCCGACAGCAGCGTGACACCGAAGGTTACGAACGCAGTGACGGCCTCGACGCGGTCAATGCGCCACAGCCGCATCAGGATGGCCGGCTTGAACAGGCTGGCCACGGCCGCCACCACCACGGCCGACAGCACCGCGCGCGGCACATGCGACAGGAAGGGCGTGAGGAACAGCAGCACGATGAGCACAAAAACCGTTGCCGCCACCGTGGCCCACCCGGTCCTTGCGCCCGCATACAGCGTGATCGCCGAGCGCGAGAACGAGGTACTGGTCGGAAAGCTGCCGGAGAGCGCCGAAGCGAGCTTGCCCATGCCCTGCCCGATGAGGTCCTGGCTGGCATCCCAGCGCTTGCCGTCGCGCTGGCTTTCAATCTTGGCGCTGGACGCCATTTCCATCGAGCTGACCAGCGCGATCACCAGCGCCGGGGCAATCAGCGCAGTGCCGGTATCCCAGCCGGGCAGCGCCGGCAGGTAGGGCATTGGCAGGCCCACCGGCAACGCGCCGATGACGGCGCCGTGCGCCGAGTAGCCGGTGTACCAGCTCAGGACACCGGCTGCGACCAGCACGACGAGCACCATCGGCACACGCGGCAGGAAACGCTTGCCGGCGACGAACAGAACCAGGCTGGTGATGCCGAAGCCGAGCGCCGCCAGGTCAAACACCGGGGCGCCGGCCAGGCTGGACAGCGGGCCTTTCAGGCCAATGAGCGCCGGTACCTGCGAGGCGATGATCAGCAGGGCCGCAGCCTGGCTGAAGCCCGAGAGCACCGGAGAACTCACGAGGTTGAGCACCCAGGACGCACCGCTGGCCCCCAGCGCCAGCTGGATGCCGCCCGACAGGATGGCCAGCCAAACCGCCAGCGACACCCACTGTGCGCTGGCCGGCTCCGCCATGCCCAGCAGCGATGCACCCACCAGCACCGAGGTGAGCGCCGAAGGGCCGACCGACAGGCGGGTCGAGCCGCTGAACATCACCGCGACCAGCATCGGCAGGAAAGTCGCATACAGGCCTGTGATCAGGGGCATGCCTGCCAGGCCCGCATAGGCAACCGACTGCGGGATCATGACCAGCGCGACCGTCAGGGCAGCACCTGCTTCACCCCGCAGCAACGCTGCATCGGGCCGGGGCCAGCGGAGAAAGGGGAGCCAGTGCTGGAGCTTGTTCATGAGGGCCGGTTGAAAGGGGGCATTGGGCTTGCCTCAGCGCAGGTGCCGCGTGATGCCTTCACAATGTTCCGTCAAACAATTATCCATGCGTTGACTGCCATGCCCCTGGCCACCGACCCTGCCCATGAACACAAAGCCGTTGTGCAGTGGCTGGCTGCGCGCGGCTGGGCGCCCTTCGCGTTCCAGCAGGAGGTATGGGCAGCGGTGGCCCTGGGCCGCAGCGGCCTGCTCCATGCGACCACAGGCTCCGGCAAGACCTATGCCGTCTGGCTCGGCATCCTGCAGCACCAGCTGGCCGCAGGGCGCACCGTCGGCATGCCGGCCCCCGGCGCAAAGCCGAGGTCCGCGCCGCTCACCGCCCTGTGGCTTACGCCCATGCGGGCCCTTGCCTCGGACACCACCCTGGCATTGCGCGAACCGCTGCAGGCGCTTCTGCCCGGCTGGTCCATCGGCCAGCGCACGGGCGACACCACCAGCGCTGAACGCGCGCGCCAGGACAGGCGCTTTCCGTCGGCGCTGGTGACCACGCCCGAATCGCTGAGCCTCATGCTGTCGCGCGAGAACGCGCCGCAGGAACTCGCGGCGGTGCAGTATGTCGTGGTTGACGAATGGCATGAACTCATCGGCAGCAAGCGCGGCGTGCAGGTGCAGCTGGCGCTGGCCCGGCTGCGCAGGATCAACCCGCAGCTGGTCGTCTGGGGCCTGAGCGCAACCCTTGGCAACCTGCAGGAAGCCATGGACACGCTGTGCGGCAAGGGCCGCAAGGACATGCCACCGGTGCTGGTGCGCGGCCGCATCGACAAGACGCTCGTCATCGACACGCTCATCCCGCCCGACCCTGGCCGGTATTCCTGGGCCGGCCACCTGGGTGCGCGCATGCAGCAGCCGGTGATTGACGAGATCGCCGGGTCCGGTACCACGCTGGTCTTCACCAATGTGCGCTCGCAGGCCGAGATCTGGTACCAGCTGCTGCTGGAGGCCAGGCCGGATTGGGCCGGCCAGATCGCCTTGCACCACGGCTCGCTGGACCGCGAGGTACGCGAGTGGGTGGAGCGCGGCCTGAAGGACGGCACGCTGCGTGCCGTGGTGGCCACCTCGTCACTGGACCTGGGTGTGGACTTCCTGCCGGTTGAGCGGGTGCTGCAGATCGGCTCCGCCAAGGGCGTCGCCCGCATCGTGCAGCGCGCCGGCCGCAGCGGCCATGCGCCGGGCCGGGCCAGCCGCCTCACGCTGGTGCCTACCAATACGATGGAGATCATCGAGGCCGCTGCGGTACGCCGCGCCGCCTATGCCGGCAATGTGGAAAAGCGCGAGTCGCCCGACAGGCCGCTTGACGTGCTGGTGCAGCACATCGTGACCGTGGCGCTCGGTGGGGGCTTCAGGGCCGCAGCGCTGTATGCGGAAGTCAGGTCCGCCTGGGCGTACCGCAAGCTCACGCGCACTGAGTTCAACTGGGCATTGGCTTTCTGCGAACGCGGCGGCGAAAGCCTCACGGCCTACCCTGACTACCACCGCGTCAAGACCGACGCAAAAGGCATCTACCGCGTGCCCGACCGGGGCATCGCAAGGCGCCACCGCCTGTCCATCGGTACCATCGTGAGCGATGCCTCGGTCCAGGTGAAGTACCTGAGCGGTGCGCGCATCGGTACCATGGAAGAGGGCTTCATCTCGCGCCTGCGCAAGGGCGACTGCTTTTTCTTTGCCGGGCGCCTGCTTGAGTTCATACGGGTGCAGGACATGGCTGCCTATGTGCGCAAGTCCACAAGGAAGAAAGGCACGGTGCCCACCTGGCAAGGAAGCAAGATGGCGTTGTCACCCGAGATGGGCGATGCGGTGCTGGAGCTCATGCAGCTCGCGGCGCGCGGCGACTTTCGGGAGCCCGAGCTTGAAGCTGCACGCCCGATGCTTGAAATGCAGGCGCGGCTGTCGCGCATTCCCACGCCGAAGACCCTGCTGGTGGAAACCTACCGCTCGCGCGAGGGCCATCACCTCTACATCTACCCGTTCGCCGGCCGCCATGTCCACCTGGGCCTTGCCAGCCTGCTGGCCTGGCGCCTGGCCAGGGACAAGCCCAACACCTTCAGCCTGTCCGTCAATGACTACGGCTTCGAGCTGATGGCACCGCAGGCCTTTGACCTCTTGCCTGTGCAGGACAAGCGGGTGTTTTCGGCCGACGGTCTGCTGGCCGATGTGCTGGCCTCGCTCAACTCCAGTGAGCTGGCGCAGCGGCGCTTCCGCGAGATCGCGCGTGTTGCAGGCCTGGTGTTTACCGGCTACCCGGGCCAGCCCAAAAGCACGAAACAGCTGCAGGCTTCCAGCGGCCTGTTCTTCGAGGTATTCCGCAAGTACGACAGTGGCAACCTGCTGCTCGGCCAGGCCGAGCGCGAGGTGCTGAGCCAGGAACTGGACATTGCGCGGCTGGAGGCCTCGCTGCAGGTGATCCGGCGCAGGACGCTGGAGATGGTGGTGTTGGAGCACCCCAGCCCGATGTCATTGCCGCTCATGGTCGAGCGTTTCCGCGAGCAGCTGACCACCGAGACGCTGGCCGCGCGGCTCGAGCGCATTCTCGACGAGGCCGGGGAAGGGCGCACTGCTGCAGGCGCGGACGCAGAAGGAAACGGAATGTAGTGCCGCGTGCGCGGCGCGGCTCTTGTCCTACACCAGCTTCCGTGCATTCCCACAAGCCCCGTCTGCGGCCCGTCCTAAAGTAGTTGCACGTCCGGTGTCAGCACCGGCTATCCATCAACTACCCGAAGGAAGCAGCATGAACAAGGATCAAATCAAGGGCAGGGTCGACCAGGCCAAAGGCAAGGTCAAGGAAGTTGCCGGCAAGGCCGTTGGCAACGAAAAGCTGGAAGGCGAGGGCCTTGTGGACCAGGCCTCCGGCAAGGTGCAATCCAGTGTGGGCGACGCGCGCGAAAGCGTCAAGGACGCAGCGCAGAAGATCGTCGACAAGATCTGAGCCATGGCTTCACATGGCGGGCCGGGAACCCCGGCGCCGGACGATCCTGATGTGGCGGTCCCTGTGCGGGCACCGCCGCATGAGCCCCCTATCCCGGTCAAGGATCCGGTCGAGCCCGACAAGCCCGAGGACAGCCCCGTCAAGGCGTGACCTGCCGGCCAGGTCAGGGCGAATCCCACCCTTCAATACCGTTTAACCACCTAAATCCAATCCAAGGAGTGAACCATGAAACATATTTCCAAACCCGTCGCCATCGCCTCCGCCATCGCCCTGATGTTCGCGCTGGGCGCCTGCAGCAAGACCGATGACAAGACTGCCGGCCAGAAGCTGGACACGGCGATCGCCAAGACCGAAGAAAAGGCAGCAGAGATCAAGGCTGACGTCAAGGATGCAGCGGCAGATGCCAAGGCATCTTCGGCGCAGACGGCCAGCACCATTGGCGAGAAAATTGACGACGCTGCCATCACCGCATCGGTCAATGCCAGCTTTGCCAAGGACCCGGACCTCAGTGCCATCAAGATCAACGTCGACACCAAGGACGGCGCCGTGACGCTGATGGGCCCGGCCCCGAGCAGCACCGCGAAGGATCGCGCCACCGAGCTGGCCAAGGCAGTGAAGGGTGTGACAAACGTCAACAACCAGCTCACCGTCAAGGCGGGCTGATACGCTGCTCATCAAGGGGGGCTGACCGCCTCCTGCGAATCTTCCATTCCCTCTTCGGCCGGGCTGCCTGCAGACCCGGCCGAACTGCGTATGACGTCATGCACATAGCGCAGCTTGCGCAGCGCTCCGGGCGTCAGCGCAAACGGATAGGCATCGCCCTGGCCCAGGCTGCGGTTCAGGCTGTTGAGCAGCAAGGTGACCGGCGTCCATTGCTCCACCAGCTGGTCAAACTGTGCATCGGACTGCTCGAACGGGTCCATCACGCAGGACTGTTCATCGCCATCGCCAGGCACCGTAACGCTCGTGCGGTAGGACGCAGCCGTTTCCAGCAGGTCCACCATGTGCAGGTAGTGCGCCCAGGTTTCAGCCCAGTCCTCCCAGGGGTGGGCCGTGGCATAGCCGCTCACAAATTCTTCCTGCCAGTCTGTACCCGCGCCGCCCGCGCCGTAGTAGTCCGCCAGCGCCTGGCGGTAGTCCAGCGAGTGGTCGCCAAAGATTTCGCTGAACTCCTGTGTCCGGCCCTGCTGCAGGATGAGCCTGTCCCAGAAATAGTGGCCGGACTCATGCCGCAGGTGCCCGAGCAGTGTGCGGTAGGGCTCATGCAGTTCAATGCGCCGGCGGGCACGCTCCGCGTCGTCCGCTTCTGCAATGTTCAGCGTGATGACGCCGTTCTGGTGGCCGGTCAGCACCGCCGGCGCACCAGGCATGTCTGCCAGGAACTCAAAGATCAGCGCATGCGCATGGTCCCGGGTGAGCCCCAGCCTGGCCAGCGTGTAGTACAGGCGCCGCTTGGCGGTCTCGATGCGGACCCAGTGCTCGTGGTTGGCCGGCACGGACAGGTCAGGCGCCAGGCGCGTTTGCCGGCACGACACGCACAGCAGGTCAGGCTCGTCCGCCCGGACCGCAAAATTGCAGGCGTGCTGGAGCGTGCTGTTCTGGCACATGCGGTATTCGGCACCGGCGGCATCGTCTGCGCGGCGCCACAGCGTGTTGTCCCCATCACCCGCCGGCTCGATGGCGGACATCTCCAGCAGGTCGGGCAGGAAGGCCAGCGTATGCCCGCAGTTGAGGCACTGGACATTCTCGAAAAAGATGGTGTGGCCGCAATGGTTGCAGCTGAAAACTCTCATGGGTCTGCCGGCTTCCTGGTTCAACGATGTAAAAAGGCAGGTGGCAGGGCGCGCGCGCCCTGCCACCTGCCTTGTCAGGCCAGTCCCCGGCCTTCATGCCGGGGAGGATAGCCGATCAGGGGCGAACAACGATGTTGTTGCGCACTTCACGCACACCCTTGGCGCTGCGTGCCAGATTGCCGGCCTGGGCCTTCTCGGCGTCAGACTTGGCAAAGCCGGAGAGCTGGACCGTGCCGTTCAGCGTTTCGACGCTGATCGAGCTGGCGGCGACAGTGCGGTCTTCCACGAACTTGGCCTTCACGGCCGTGGTGATGGCAGCGTCGTCCACGAAAGCGCCGACAGTCTGCTGGTCGCGCGCAACGGCGCAGCCAGTGGTGAGACCGGCGGAGATGACGGTGAGGCCTGCCAGGGCGGTGATGGCGATTGCGCGAGCGTATTTCATGTTGGATCCTTGAAGTTAAGAAAAATTGTTGGTGCAGGGGTTGAAAAAGCTTGCCGGTGAACCGCACCCTCACTCACCGGTTTGCAAAAAAATCGTTGATCTACCCGGGCCGCATCGCGCCTGCCTTCGCGGCCGCGCGTTGTCTCCTGTCCAGGTCCAGTGTTCCATTGAATGACGACAGCATCGTCATCGCGAAAGCAGAAATCTCGGAAGGCCTCAGCACGGCAGCCAGAAGCGCGCCTGCAGAGATGAGGCGCCAGGGCCTGACCACCACCAGCACCGCGCCCGCGAGGGCGGCAGCGCCCAGCAGCTTGGCCGGCTCGCGCTTCGCATAGGTCTCGATGACGGGCCTGGCCATGTGCGACATGGCGTTGAGCGGGTGACGGTGCCACCAGCTGCTGGTGAGGCTTTTGGCAACCGGCCACCAGCCGCTGCGTGACTTGCCGGAAGGCCTGGTGGCTTTCGGGTCGGCTGCGGCCTGGCCCCATTCCGCGCCAAGGTCGTCGTAATCATGCGCATCGCCATCGCGGTCGAATGCCTGCGTGATCGCCGCGCGGCTGCGCGCAAGGCGCTCCGCACCACCCAGCCGGGCAGGCAGTTCGCGGCTCATGAGTTCTCTCCTGCCACGCGCAGGGCCTGCACGTCGGCATCGATCTGCTTTTTCATTTCAGAGAAACTGCCGGGCGGCAGGGGCTGGCGCGCGATGCCCGCGGCGATGGCGGCCATGGCCAGCATGCTGCCGGGCACCAGCACCAGCGCCCAGTTGAAGCGGTCCATCACCACGCCCAGCATCACCGCCACGCCTGCGAGGGTGAGGAACATCGAGCCACAGACGAGCACGGCTGCCCAGGCGGCAATCCGCCCCGCCATTCGTGTTCCTGCGGCCGAGGCTTCTTCCTGTGCCAGCGCTGCGTAGCCCGCCAGGTGTTCGATCACCAGGTCAGGCTTCCTGACGACGACCGAGAAGATGGGATGGAAAAAGGACATCGTTGCTGCCGTGTCTTGTTGTTGCTTTGGGGGCCCGGGTGTCCTGCGTGTCAGTCGCGGTTGCGCGCAGCAATCACCAGCGCGGCGAGTGCGGCGCCCACGGCTGCGGCAATCAGCACTGACTTGACGGGCTGGTCCGCCACATAGCGGCCGGTCACGTTGGCATACTGGTTGAGGGTTTTGTGTGCGCGTTCGCTGGTATGCGAGGCCGCACTGATGCCCCTGCGTGCCAGCTCACGGGCGCGGGCCGAGATTTCCCCGGCGGATGAACCGAGGTTGGCCCGCACGTCCCGCATGGCGGCACCGGCGCGGTCCAGCGAATCGTTGGTGAAACCGCGTGCCGATTCGACGGCGTCTTCAGCCGATTGCAGGACGCTTTCGGGCGTCAGGTGGCGGGCGCCGTTCGGTACGGCAGGGATGAGCTTGTCGGAGTTGCGCGAGATCATGGAGAGGGGCCTTTCAGGGATCGGGGGTGTGTGGGGGCGGGACGGCGGGACTATTTGCGCCGCATGAGGCTGACCACAAAGCTCACGATGGCCATGATGGCGAAGATGAAGAAGAGGATCTTGGCGATTTCGACCGCGCCTGCGGCAATGCCGCCAAAGCCGAAAACGGCGGCGATCAGTGCGATCACCAGAAAGACGACTGAGTAATGCAACATGACAGTTCCTTGAGCTTGCGGGGCATGGCCCTTGTTGCGGCACTCCCTATTGAGAGCCTGTCGCAAGGTTAAGGAAGTTGTCAGAAGTTGTTCATCAGCCGCAGACGCCAGCGCGTGTGGGCGGCGATGAAGGTGCTGCGTAGGACAGCGCCGACAGGCGCACGGCCGCCCTTTTGTCTGGCCAGTCCTGTCAGGCGGTCTTGGGCAGCATGGCTGTGATGCGCGTGCCCTTGCCCGGCGACGAATTCACCGACAGCCGCCCACCCGCCGCTTCAACGCGGTGACGCATGCCCGCCAGGCCATGGGTCGACGGCCGGCTCTGCGTGACGTCGAATCCCTGCCCGTCGTCCCGCACCTCCAGGCTCACATGCCCGTCAAAGTTGTGCAGGCTGATGTCCACACGGGCGGCCTGCGCATACTTGCCCACGTTGGTCAGTGACTCCTGGACCAGGCGGTACACGGTGAGCTGGCGCGAGTCGTCCAGCTCGACCGGCTCCATGTCGGTCACGATCTCAAGGCCCGAGCGCTCGGAGAACTCGCGCGCCAGGATCTCGAGCGACGACACCAGGCCCAGGTGGGTCAGGGAGGAGGGGCGCAGGTCCTCGATGATGCGGCGCTTGAGTGCGATCACGCTGTTGAGCGTCTCTGTCAGGTGCTGCAGCCGCTGCAGCAGGTCCGGCGACTCGCCGCCCAGCCGTGATTTCAGCCGCGCCACGTCGAGCTTTGCTGCGGTGAGCAGCGCGCCGAGTTCGTCGTGCAGCTCGCGCGCCAGGTGGCCGCGTTCGTCTTCCCGGGCCAGTTGCAGGTGGGTGGCCAGTTCGGCCAGGCTGGCGGTGCGCTCGCGCACCTGCAACTCCAGCATGTCGCGTTCGCGCTTGAGCGACTCCTGCTCGCGCAGGCCGGCGCGGGCCAGTGCGCTGGTCTGGCGCAGGTACATGTAGAAGGCCAGCAGGCCTGCCAGCGCAATCCCGGCGATGCCCAGTCGCGACAGCTGCAGCGAACGGGTGATGTCGGCCTGGCTGGACTCCATGTCCAGCGTGCTGGAGGCAACCAGCCTGGCCGTCTGCCTGCGGATCGCGTCCATCTGCTCCTTGCCCACGTCGGTCGTCAACACGAACTTCCAGGCGTCCTCGTTGCCCTGCTTGCGCAGGCGCACGCTGACATCCATCTCGCCGAGCTTGCGCGAGATGTGCCCGGCCAGGATAAGGAAGTCGGCCAGCTTGTCCTTGTCACCGGCATAGAGCCGCCGCAGTTCGTCCAGCACCTCATTGATGCTGGAGGTGGCCAGGTCATAAGGCTCGAGGTAGCGCGGGTCGCCGGTGAGCAGGTAGCCGCGCTGGCCGGTCTCGGCATCCAGGGTGAACTGCAGCAGCTTGTTGATGGCACCGCGCGTCTGCTGCGCTGCCGCAATGTTCTCGTTGGCCCGTGTCGAGCGGTCGTAGCCGGCCTCGTTGACGGCCATCAGGGTGAACGCCGCCAGCACTGCCAGGGGCAGGCTGATGGCCATTTTTGGAATTGCGAACCAGCGCATCATGATCTCCGGTTGGCAACAGGGTGAATAATTGGGGAATAATCGGAGCCATGCGGACAATGCAGCATGGCGCCCCGGGCGCCTTGCACCACGGGATCCCTGCAGTACCGGACTTCAACGAAAGAAAGCGACATGATCAAAATCGGAATTGTGGATGACCATGCCATCGTGCGCTCCGGCCTCAAGCAGTTTTTCTCCGACCATGTCGACTTGCGTGTGGTCGGTGAGGCCGCCAGCGGGCGCGAAGCCATCGACCTGGTTCGCAACAATGAAATGGACGTGCTGGTGATGGACCTGTCGATGCCCGGTCAAAGCGGCATTGACGCGCTCGGCATGATCCGCGCCAAGGCGCCCGACCTGGGCATCCTGATCTTGAGCGGCTACCCGGAAGAGCATTACGCGGTCAACCTGATCCGGCAGGGCGCAAGCGGCTACCTGAACAAGGAGTGCGACCCGATGGAGATCGTCAACGCGATCCGCACCATTTCGCTGGGCCGCCGCTACATCTCGCCGACGGTGGCGGAGCTGCTGGCCCAGCAGCTCAACCGCAAGGAAGGCGCAGCGCCGCACGAGCAGCTGTCCGAGCGCGAGTTCCAGGTGTTCCTGAAGCTGGCCAAGGGCGAGACGGCGGGCGACATTGCCAAGGCGCTGTCGCTGAGCGTGAAAACGGTGAGCACCTACCGCACGCGGCTGATGGAAAAGATGAGCCTTGCGTCCAACAGCGACCTGACGTACTACGCGCTGAAAAACAAGCTCATCGACTGAGCCCGCGCCGCATGGCGCATGCCCGCTGACCGGGCCCGCCCGATGGCCTGCCGTGGCGGCCACCGCATTACCGGCCGGGCTGGTCGCCACCGGCTTCGGGAAACTGGGTGACACAGTATTCAACCAGCGCCTCGATCTCGTTTGATTTGTCGAACACCGCATCCGCGCCCAGCTGTTCGCAGCGGCGGCGCATGTCTGATGTCGCGTAATTGCTGAGTACCACCACCTTCTGGGCCGGGTCGCGGTTGCGGCAGGCTTCGATGATGCCCAGGCCGCTGCCCTGGCGCAGGAACAGGTCAACGATGGCCAGGTCCCACCCTGTATTCTGGGTCAGCCATGTCTTGCCCTCGTTTTCGGTCTCCGCCACGCCGACGGCCTTGACGGGTGTCAGCTCTTCAAGTGTGCCGATCAGATTTTCCCGGATGGTTGCATTGTCTTCAACGATGTAAGTTCTGAGTCCCACAATGATCCATCCATGCTGGCGGGGATGCTTGCCCACAGCGGCCTCGCGGCGGCTGTCAGCTTGTGCATTACTCTACCCTTGCCCTGTAAACAATTGTGCCAGTGGCCGCGCGGCTTGCATGTAGGACGCATCCTACGCTGCCGGGGCGCCGCTCCCCCGACAGTTGCGAGGCCAGCACAGGCCTGTTTCATTTTGTAGGCTCTGGCCGACACCAACTGGTTCCGGTGGCCGATGGGCATTGCCGTTCACGCCGCGCACACTCGTGGGCATGAATGCACCTACCACCGCCGCGCCGCCGTCCCGCCACCTTTGGCGCAAGGTGGGGCTCGCGCTGCTGGGGCTGGTTGCCCTGCTCGTGCTGGTCGTCGTCTTCTTCCCGTGGGACATCCTGCGCGGGCCGCTGAACCGCTATGTCAGTGAAAAGACCGGCCGCAGCTTCGAGATCACCCGCAAGCTGGATGTGAAGCTCGGCGCCACCACACGTGTGTTCGCTGACGGCATCCAGTTCGCCAATCCGCCGTGGGCGCGCGACCCGTACCTTGTCGAGGCCGAAGCCGCCGAGATTCACGTGAGGCTCTGGCCCCTGTTCAGCCGCAAGGTCGAGCTTCCGGTCCTCAAGCTGGACCAGCCGCGCTTCGGGCTGCAGATGGAAGCGGACGGGCGCCGGACCTGGGCGCTCGGCAAGGACACGGCCGACACCGGCACTGTGCCGCGCATTGACCGCCTGCTGGTGGACAAGGGTTCGCTGAACTTCCTGGCCGCTGCGATGGGTGCGGATATCAGGACGGAGTTCGCCATCACCAACGCGGCGGACGGACTCCCGCTTGAATACGCCGCGACCGGCAAATGGAAGAACGAGGCGTTCTCGGCAAAGGGCCGCACCGGCAGCGTGCTGCAGCTGAGCGACAACATGGAGCAGCCTTTCCCGCTTGAGATCGACGCCAGGGCCGGCAGCACCTCGCTGAAGGCCACCGGCACGCTTGCCAACCTCTCACAGCTTGACGGCATCGACGCGCAGTTCGACTTGCGCGGCGCCAATCTTGCAGACCTGTACAAGCTGCTCGGCGTGGTGCTCCCCTCCACACCCGCCTATGCATTGCGCGGCCGGCTGAACAAGCAGGCGGCAGTGTGGAAGGTGGGCGGCATCCAGGGACGGCTGGGCAGCACCGACCTGTCGGGCGACCTGGCTTACGACCGCAGCGGCAAGGTCGGCATGCTGAGCGGAAAGGTGCAATCGCGGGTCCTGAATTTCGACGACCTCGGCCCGATCATCGGTGCCGGGCCTGCAGTGCCTGTCGCGCGCGTCACCGTCACGGGGCGGGACGACCGCCAGGCCAAAGTAACAGTGGCGCCCGCAGCGCCTGGCGCGGCTGCCGGGTCAACGGTAGCCAAAAGCGCGAAACGCCCGGGCAAGATCCTGCCCACCACCCCGCTGGACTTCGAGCGGCTGAATGCGATGAATGCGGACGTCTGGTACAGCGCCGCCGACATCCGCCGGGTGAAGGAACTGCCGCTGGACAAGGGGAGCGTGCATGTGCGCCTCAAGGATGGCGAGCTGACGCTTGACCCGCTGCAGCTGGGCGTGGCCGGCGGTTCGCTGGCCGGCAGCATCGTGATCGATGCGCGCGTCAACCCGGCCAGTGTTCGCACCAGCCTCGCGGCTCGCTCGCTCCAGCTCAACCAGCTGTTTCCCACTGTGGAGCTGACCAGGTCGAGCCTCGGCAAGCTCAATGGCCGGGTCAATCTTTCGGGCCGCGGCAATTCGGCGGCGCAGATGCTGGGCTCCGCTTCGGGCACTGTCGGCGTGCTGATGGGCCGGGGGCAGGTGAGCAACATCCTGCTGGAGTTCATGGGCCTCGACGGCGGCGAGGTGATCAAATTCCTAGTCCAGGGCGACAAGACGGTGCAGCTGCGCTGCGCCGGCGGCGCCTTTGACGTGAAGCAGGGGCTGATGAGCTCGCAGTCCATCGTGCTCGACACGGTTGATACCGTGATCTACGGCGCCGGCCAGATCAGCCTGGCGGACGAGACGCTGGACATCCGCTTCCGGCCGCAACCCAAGGACGTGAGCATCCTGAGCCTGCGCTCGCCGCTGCGCATTGGCGGCACCTTTGCCGCGCCCACCGCGTCGCCCGACAAGGGCGCGCTGGCCGGCCGTGCCGGCGTGGCCCTGGCACTGGGACTGATCAACCCGTTGCTGGCGCTTGCCGCGACCGTGGAAACCGGGCCGGGTGTGGATGCGGACTGCAGCAAGATCCTGTCGCAGGTTGGCAAGGTGGCAGGTCCGGCTGCCAGGTAAAAGAGAAGGTCGAGGGAAGGCGCGTGTCAGCCTTGTTCAGGCGCACCACAGACCTTGCAGCCTGCCTGGCGCGGAACCCGCATTTCGCTCCACTCCATATTGCGCCCATCCAGCATCAGCAGCCGCCCCGCGAGGGAGGTGCCCGTTGCGCCCAGCAGTTTCAGTGCTTCTGCGGCCTGCATGGCGCCGACAACGCCCACCAGCGGTGCAAAGACTCCCAGCGTCGCGCAGCGTGTTTCCTCAAAGCCGGCATCCTGCGGGAACACGCAGGCATAGCAGGGGGAGGCGGCGTCGCGCGGGTCGTAGACCGTGACCTGCCCGTCAAAGCGGATCACCGCGCCCGACACCAGCGGCTTGCCGTGCCTGACACAGGCTGCATTGACAAGGTGCCGGGTTGCGAAGTTGTCGCAGCAGTCCAGTACCACGCCGGCTTCGCGCACCAGCGTGTCCAGCAGTGAGGCATCAGCCCGCGCCACCACCGTGCTGACGCGTACTTCCGGGTTGATGGCGGCGATGGACTGTGCCGCCGACAGCGCCTTGGGGCTGCCGACCCGCGACATGTCATGGGCGATCTGGCGCTGCAGGTTGGTCACGTCCACCACGTCATCGTCCACGATGGTGATCTGCCCCACACCTGCCGACCCGAGGTACAGCGCAGCGGGCGACCCCAGCCCCCCGGCGCCGATGATCAGTGCATGGCCCGAAAGCCAGCGCTCCTGCACCTCTTCGCCGATGCCATCCAGCAGGATGTGGCGTGAGTACCGCAGGAGCTGGTCGTCAGTCAATTCTCTTTCTTTTCCTCTTTCCGCTCGATCATTGTTTTGCTGATCAGAACGGGGCGGCCCTTGAGCTGGTTCAGGGCCTGGGCGAGCTGGAAGTCCTTGTCGGAGCCGAACTCGGGCATCTTGCGCTCCGAGGCCGGCTTCTTGGCTTCTTCTTCCAGCCGCTTGCGGGCATCTTCGCGGGCCTTTTCACGGGCCGGGTCCTTGACCTCGGCGCCCTGGCCGCTGTTGAGGTGCTTCTCCAGGTCGGCCTCGCGGGTGCGTAGGGCGGCGAAGATGTTGCCTTCCTCGGTCTCGTCGATCATGACGTCCGGCACGATGCCCTTGGCCTGGATCGACTTGCCCGTGGGCGTGTAGTAGCGCGCGGTCGTGAGCTTCAGGCCCGTATCCGGGCCGAGGGGGCGCACTGTCTGCACCGAGCCCTTGCCGAAGGTCTGGCTGCCCATGATGGTGGCGCGCTTGTAGTCCTGCAGGGCGCCGGCAACGATCTCGCTGGCCGAGGCCGAGCCTTCATTGACCAGGACCACCAGCGGAACCGTCTTGAGTGCGGCCGGCAGGCGCTTGAGCGGGTCCGGCCCGCCGCGGCGCTGGTAGAAGTCAGGCGCTGCCTTGTAGACGAACTTGCTCTCGGGCAACTGGCCGTTGGTCGAGACCACCGTCACGTTCTCGGGCAGGAAGGCGGCCGACACAGCCACGGCGGCGTCCAGCAGGCCGCCCGGGTCGTTGCGCAGGTCCAGCACCAGGCCCTTGAGGTTGGGCTCGGCCTTGTAGACCTCCTCGACCTTGCGGGCAAAGTCGTCGACCGTGCGTTCCTGGAACTGGCTCAGGCGGATCCAGGCATAGCCGGGCTCGACCACCTTGCCGCGCACCGACTGGGTGCGGATTTCCTCGCGGGTGATGGTCACCGGGAAGGTGCGGTTCTCGTCCTTGCGGAAGATCGTCAGCATGACCTTGGTGTTCGGCTCGCCGCGCATTTTCTTGACGGCTTCATTGAGCGTCAGGCCCTTGACGACGGTTTCGTCGATGCGGGTGATCAGGTCGTTGGGCTTCAGGCCGGCGCGGTAGGCGGGCGAGCCTTCGATCGGCGAGACCACCTTGACCAGGCCGTCTTCCTGCGTGATCTCGATGCCGACGCCGACAAAGCGGCCGGTCGTGCCTTCACGGAATTCCTTGAAGGACTTCTTGTCGAAGTACTGGGAGTGGGGGTCCAGGCTGGCCACCATGCCGGAGATGGCGTCAGAGATGAGTTTCTTCTCGTCGACAGCCTCGACATAGTCGCTCTTGACCATGCCGAAGACGGCGGCGAGCTGCTGCAGTTCTTCGAGCGGCAGCGGGGCGAGCGAGCCGCGCGCCACGGTTTGCAGCGAAACGGTTGTCAGAGCACCGGCGAGAACGCCCAGTGAAATCCAGCCCGCGATTTTCAGTTTTTGACCCATACGGCACCTCTTGATACCAGTATAGAACGAACAGCAATAGCTTTGGTTCCCCCGGAAACCCCTTGCCCGGGGGTGTTTCGGGGGACTCCGGCACAAATGCGCGCGTCTTTACCTGGCGTTTGCAGGAAGTACGCCTGCAAGCGATTCGCGTGCCATGGCGTTGGCGAAAACCAGGCTGGCGTCCACATCGCGCCAGGTCGCACCGACTTCGGGCGAGCAGCCGCCCTGGATACGGCGCAGGGCCGAGGCAAACACCGTGTTGCGAAAGCCGCTGGAGCCACGCAGGATCAGGTAGGTTTCACGGTCTTTCTCGTCCAGCCTGGCGGTGTGGACCTGGTCCATCCGGTTGGCCGCGCGATTGAGTTCGGTTTCGCTGATCTGGCTGCAGAGCCGGGCTGCCGTTGCAATGGCATGGACCGATACGGCTTCCTCGATGGCGGGGCGCACCGCATCGGCCTGTTGCGCATGCGCCGTGCAGGTGGTGGCGAGCAGGGCTGCTGCCAGCAGCTTTCCCGCCGCCAGGCGGGCGGGGACGGATGTCGTATTGCTCATCGGGCCTCCAGCGTTGTTTGTTGAAACAACTCTAGGCCCATGCACAAGGCGGCTCCTAGGGCGATGGCCCATGGACCTTAGGCAAAATCCCTAAGCCTTGCCCTGGCTTGCCACGGCGGCGGCGGCGCGGGCGGCGGCCTCCGGGTCACCCAGGTAGTAGTGCTTGAGCGGCTTCAGCTGGGCATCCAGCTCATAGACCAGCGGGATACCGTTGGGAATGTTGAGGCCGACGATGTCTTCATCAGACACATTGTCGAGGTACTTCACCAGCGCCCGGATGGAGTTGCCGTGCGCGGCGATGACGATGCGCTTGCCGGCCTGGATGGCCGGCGCGATGGCTTCGTTCCAGAAGGGCATCACCCGCTCGACGGTGTCTTTCAGGCATTCAGTCAGCGGAATCTGCCCCGGCTTCAGCTTGGCATAGCGGATGTCGCCGCGCTCGCTGCGCGGGTCGCCGGCGTCCAGCGGCGGCGGCGGGATGTCGTAGCTGCGGCGCCAGACCAGCACCTGCGCGTCGCCATACTTCTTGGCCGTGTCGGCCTTGTTCAGGCCCTGCAGGCCGCCGTAATGGCGCTCGTTCAGCCGCCAGCTGTGCACCACCGGCAGCCAGGTGCGGTCCATCTCGTCCAGGCAGTGCCACAGCGTGCGGGTCGCGCGCTTGAGGACACTGGTGTAGGCCACGTCGAATTCATAGCCTTCGGCCTTGAGCAGGCGGCCGGCGTTCTTTGCCTGCTCGATGCCGGTGGCGGTCAGGTCCACATCGGTCCAGCCGGTAAAGCGGTTTTCCAGGTTCCAGGTGGATTCGCCGTGGCGGATCAGAACGAGCTTGTGCATGGTGTCCTTGTCATTTCATGTGCAAAAAGGGGGCGCCGCCCGGCCCCGGCAACCCGCCATTCTAAAATCGCGGCCAAGCCGGGTTGTTCCGACCCTGCACAAGAAAGGTTCGAAGTGAATTTTCTAGTCGATAACTGGTACCTGTTTGCGGTGGCATTCGCCTCCGGCGCCATGCTGCTGTGGCCTGTGGTTGCCAGTGGCGCCCGCGCCGGCAGCCTGACGGCGCCGGGAGCCGTGCAGCTGATCAACCGCGAGAAGGCGGTTGTTGTGGATGTGTGCGAAACAGAAGAGTTCGCCGCCGGCCATGTCGGCGGCTCGAAGAACATTCCGCTGAATGAGCTTGAGGCGAAGCTGCCCGATGCCGTGAAAAACAAGGCGCTGCCGCTGATCCTGGTGTGCGCCACCGGCGCCCGTGCCAACCGCGCGCTGGCCGTGGCCAAAAAACTGGGTTACGAACAGGCCCAAGTGCTGTCCGGCGGGCTGAAAGCATGGAAAGAGGCTAACCTTCCCCTGGAGAAAACCTGAAGGATTCCGCCGATGCAAGCCGTCAAGATGTACACCACCGCCTACTGCCCCTACTGCACCCGGGCCAAGCAGATCCTCAAGGCCAGGGGTGTGGAGCAGATCGATGAGGTACGCGTTGACGCCGACCCCGCAGAGCGCATGAAAATGATGGAGATGACCGGGCGGCGCACCGTGCCGCAGATCTTCATTGGCGAGACGCATGTGGGCGGCTGCGACGACCTGATGGCGCTGGACGGCCGTGGCGGCCTCGCGCCCCTGCTCAATGCGGCCTGACCTGATCCGCCACCTGAGATAATCCCTCCCACTCTTGCCCTTCCCGCCCGCGCCGGACTCCCCGGCCGGGCTTTGTTTTGACCCGAAAGAACTTCATGGCTGACCAACTCGACCCCGTTTTCCAGATCCAGCGCGTCTATCTCAAGGAGGCTTCGCTGGAGCAGCCCAATTCGCCGGCCATCCTGCTGGAGCAGGACCAGCCCGCCGTCGACATCCAGCTGGGTGTGGATGCCACGCCGGTGGCCGAAGGCATTTTTGAAGTCACGGTGACAGCCACGGTCCATACCAAGATCGGCGACCGCACCGTGTTCCTGGTGGAAGCCAAGCAGGGCGGCATCTTTGAAGTGCGCAACCTGCCCGAGGAGCAGATGGGCCCGGTGCTGGGCATTGCCTGCCCGCAGATCGTATACCCCTACCTGCGTGGCAATGTGGCCGACCTGATCCAGCGCGGCGGTTTCCCGCCGGTGCACCTGGCCGAAATCAACTTCCAGGCCATGTACGAGCAGCAGCAGGCCGAAGCCGCAGCCGACCAGCCGCGCATCGTCACTGCATAAACCCTGCCCATCACCCGTGTTCTCACGCAACGGCGCCCCATGAAGATCGCGGTGGTCGGTGCCGGCGCATGGGGCACGGCGCTGGCCGCCAGCGCCTGCGACCGCCATGAGGTGGTGCTCTGGGCCCGCGATGCCGGCCAGGCGCGCGCCATGCAGTCGTCGCGCCGCAACGCGCAATACCTGCCGGAAGTCCCGCTGCCTGCCGGCCTGCGCATCGAAGCGCTCACCGGGGACGGGCCAGGCCCGGATGCACCGCCGGCCGACCTGGTCATCATTGCAACCCCCATGGCCGGCGTGCGCGGCTGGCTTGAGCGCCTGCACGGCAGCGGCTCGCCGGTTGCCTGGCTCAGCAAGGGCTTTGAGGCGCCCGCCGGCGCGCCGCACGGCCTGCTGGCCCATGAAATCTGCAACGAGGTGGCGCCCGGGCTGCTGGCGGGCGTGCTCAGCGGCCCCAGCTTTGCGCTGGAGGTGGCACGCGGCCAGCCGGCCGCGCTGGTGGCCGCCAGTACCCACGCCGCGGTGCGCGAGGCGCTGGTCCGCGCTTTTCATGGCCCTTCGCTGCGCGTCTATGCCAACGACGACATCATCGGCGTGGAGACCGGCGGCGCGGTCAAGAACGTGCTGGCCATTGCCACCGGCCTGTGCGATGGCCTGGGGCTCGGCCTCAATGCGCGTGCCGCCCTCATCACCCGCGGCCTGGCCGAGATGACGCGGCTGGGTGTGGCGCTGGGCGCGCGCGCCGAGACCTTCATGGGGCTGTCCGGCCTGGGCGACCTGGTGCTGACCGCGACGGGCGACTTGAGCCGCAACCGGCGCGTGGGCCTGCTGCTGGCGCAGGGCAACACCCTGCAGCAGGCGGTGGATTCCCTCGGGCATGTGGCCGAAGGTGTGTACTGTGCCCGTACCGTTGTGCAGCGCGCGGCGATGCTGGGGGTGGAAATGCCGATCGCCGGCGCCGTGGTCGAGCTGCTGGACGGCCGCCTGAATCCGCGGGAAGCCGTCGCCGCCTTGATGGGGCGGCAGGCCAGGGTGGAGAATTGACAGTCCCTTTTCAGGAAGAAAGCCCAACATGAACGTCGCCGAGCTGTTTGAACGGCAAGCCCGCTCCCGCCAGGACCAGCCCGCCCTGGTGATGGGCAAATACAAGGCCACCCACGGCGAGCTGTTCACGATGATGTGCGTGATCGCGGCGCGGCTGCATGCGGGCGGCGTGCAGCGCGGCGACAGGGTGGGTGTCTGCGTCAGGCAGCCGGTGGCCAGCGTTGCCCTCACGCTGGCGCTGGCCCATATCGGGGCCGTATCGGTTGCGGTGCCCGTGCCGGTGGGTGACGAACTGCTGGACGCCGTCGCCGGCGACTGCGGGATGACCTGGGTGGTGCATGACCGCGCCACCCACCACATCCTGCAGCGGGTGGCGCCGCAGCGCCAGTTCATGTTCAGCGCCCTGGCCGCGCAGCCGGAGCCGGGCCTGCGCATTCCGGTGATGGCGAATGTCGCGCCGGACGATGTCTGGCGCGTGTCCCTGTCGTCCGGCACGACCGGCGCGCCCAAGGGCATCGAGTGGACCAACGGCTGCTCCATCCTCACCGCCAACCTGCGCCGGGTGGTCACGCCTACGTCTGCACAGGACCGCGTGCTGCTGGCGATGGATCCCGCCATGAACTATGCGGTGCACAACTGGCTGCGCACGCTTGACGCGGGCGCCTGTATCGTGATGCCGGTGAGCCGCTCGTCCGAAGATGCGGTGCGTGCTGCCATCGACCACCGGGCGACCCAGGCCATCACCACCACCGGGACCGCGCTGGGCATGGTCCGGTACGCCCGCAGCGAGGAGGCAGGCCTGGCGGGCCCGGTACCCGGCCTCGCGTCCATCTGGGTGGGCGGCGCGATGATGTCGCCGCAGCTGCGCGCGGCGCTGACGGCCCACATCAGCCCGGCCGTCTTCAACAACTACGGCGCCACCGAGATCGGCATGGCGGCGCTGGCCGACCCGGTGCTCGCAGCGCAGCACCCGGAGTGCGCGGGCCGGCTGATGTCATGGGTGGAGGCGCAGGCCATCGGCCCCGATGGCCAGGTGCTGCCCCCCGGCAAGCGCGGGCTGCTGCGCTTTCGTTCACCGACCATGGCACTGCGCTACTCGGGCTCTGCGGACGCAAACGACCAGGCCTTCCGGGACGGCTGGTTCCATTCCAACGACCGGGGCGCGGTGACGCCCGACGGCCTGATGTGGCTGGATGGCCGGGGCGACGATGTGCTCAACCTTGCGGGCGTGAAGGTGGACCCTACCCGCATCGAGTCAGTCATCGAGGAAGACCCTGCCATCGTCGAGTCCGCCGTGGTGGTGGTGCCCGATGCCATCGGTGCGCCGATCCTCGTGGCGGTGATCGTCGCGCCCCAGGGTGCCGATGCCGAGGCGCTCAGGCAGCGCTGCCTGGCCAAACTGGGCGCCAACTGCCAGCCCAGGGGGGTGGTCACGGTGCCCGCGCTGCCGCGCAACGCGGCCGGGAAGATCGAGCGCGAGACGCTGCGCAGCAAGGTCCGGATGGGCGCAAAGCCTGAAGGCCAGGCGCCCGCCGCGCCGGCCCCTGCCCCGGAGATTGCCGACGACGCGCTGAAGTTCGAGTAAGCCGTGATGGCCGCCCGCCTGCGCCTGCTTGCAGCATCCCTGCTGCTGCTCCTGGCGGCTGCGGGCGCGGCGCATGCCCAGGCGCCGGCAGTGCGCATTGTGGTGCCGGCGCCGCCGGGCGGTGCACTGGATGCATCGGCCCGCCTGTTTGCGCTGCGCATGGCGGCGCTGACCGGCGAGCCCCATGTGGTGGAGAACCGGCCGGGCGCCAATACCGCCATCGGCACCGAATTTGTCATGCGCTCGGCGCCGGATGGCCGCGTGATGCTGTTCACCGGCGCGAGCATTGTGACCAATGCCTGGATGAACAAGGGCGGCGTTTCCGCGCTGGAGGGGCTGCAGCCGGTGGTGCAGCTGAGCAACGAGCGCTACTGGCTGGTCAGTGCGCCCGGATCGGGCGCCAGTTCAGTCAGGGATCTTGAGCAGGCGCCCGCCGGCCGGCCCGGCGGCTGGAACTGCGCCGCCGTCCCCGGTGCCACCACCATGGCCTGCGAGCAGCTCAGGGCGCGCAGCGGCGGCGCTGTGGTGACGGTGCCTTATGCGGGCCTGGCGCAGGCGCTGAACGCGCTGCAGGGCGGGCATGTGGACATCATGTTCTCCAATATCGATGCGGTGGCCCGGGTGGTGCAGGCCGGCCGCTTGCGCGTGCTGGCCGCATCCGCACGCGGGGAGGGCGCGGCCGACGCGGTGCCGCTGTTTGCCCAGGCCTGGCCTGATTTCCTGATGGAAGGCGCCTACGGCGTGTTTGTGCCCATCCATACGCCGGCGGCCCGGGTGCAGCAGCTCAACCGCGAGTTCAACCAGGTCCTGGCAGAGCCCGAGGTCGGCGAGCGCATGCGCGAGGCGGGCCAGGAAGTGGTGGGTGGCGACGCCGCGAGCTACCTGGCCCGGCTGCGCCTGCTGGAGAAGCGTTCCGGCGAGCTGGCGCGCCGGCTGGGCCTGGCCAGGCCCTGAAGCCGGCCTGCCGAAACACCCGTGCCCGCCGCGGGTCCGGCGATGCCGCTATGCTTGACCCCCATGACAAACCTGATTGATTTTTCAGCTGCCGGCATCGCCGCCCTGGCGCGCGCCGATGCCGCCCGCGCACTGCAGGAAGACGTTGGCGACGGCGACCTCACAGCCGGCCTGGTGGACCCTTCGCGGCGCGCGCGCGCGCGGGTGCTGGCCCGCGAAGAGGCCGTGGTCTGCGGCGGCCCCTGGGTCGAAGCCGCCGTTCACCAGATCGAGCCTTCGGCGCATGTGGCATGGGTGGTTCCCGAGGGCCAGCGCTGTGCGGCCGACCAGGTGGTGCTGGAGATCGAAGGCTCGGCCCGCGCGCTGCTCACGGCGGAGCGCACGGCGCTGAACTTCCTGCAGCTGCTCAGCGCCGTAGCCACCAAGACCGCGCTGTATGCCGGCATCGTCAAGGGCACGCGCGCACAGATCGTGGACACGCGCAAGACACTGCCCGGCCTCCGGCTCGCGCAGAAGTACGCGGTGCGGGTCGGCGGCGGCGTGAACCACCGCATCGGCCTGTATGACGCCATCCTCATCAAGGAAAACCACATCGCCGCGGCCGGCGGCATCGTGCCGGTGCTCAAGGCCGCCGCGCGCGTGGCACGCCAGGCGGAGTTTGTGGAGATCGAGGTCGAGACGCTGGCGCAGCTTGGCGAGGCACTGGACGCCGGCGCAAAGATGGTGCTGCTGGACAACATGAGCCTGCCCATGTTGCGCGAGGCAGTGGCCATCAACAAGGGGCGCGCCGTCCTCGAGATCTCCGGCGGCGTCACACTGGACGGCCTGCGCGAGCTGGCCGACACCGGTGTGGACCGCATCTCCATCGGCACGCTGACCAAGGATGTCAAAGCCATCGACTATTCCATGCGATTTCAGGACATTTGACCAACCCACCATGAGCGCTGTCATCAACATCATCAACGTCGACTACGAGCAGCCTAGCTGCCCCACGCAGCATGCCTGGGCCCGCGTGCCGGTCGAGCCAACGCCTTCCGAGCGCGCCGCGCTCAAGGACAAGATCCGCCGCCTGCTGAAGGAGCGTAATGCGGTGATGGTGTCGCACTACTACGTGCACCCCGACCTGCAGGACCTGGCCGAGGAGACCGGCGGCATCGTCAGCGACTCGCTGGAGATGGCGCGTTTCGGGCGCGACCACCCGGCCACCACGCTGGTGGTGTCGGGCGTGCGCTTCATGGGTGAGACGTCAAAAATCCTCTCGCCCGAAAAGCGCGTGCTGATGCCCGACCTGGACGCCAACTGCTCACTCGACCTGGGCTGCCCCATCGACGAGTTCAGCGCCTTCTGCGACGCGCACCCGGACCGCACCGTCGTGGTCTATGCCAACACCAGCGCGGCGGTGAAGGCCCGTTCCGACTGGCTGGTCACGTCCAGCTGCGCGCTGGACATCGTGCGTGCGCTCAAGGACAAGGGCCACAAGATTCTCTGGGCTCCTGACAAGCACCTGGGTGGCTACATCCAGCGCGAGACCGGCGCCGACATGGTGATGTGGGGCGGCTCCTGCATCGTGCATGACGAGTTCAAGGCCTTCGAGCTTCAGGCACTGATGAAGGAGCACCCGAACGCGAAAGTGCTGGTGCACCCGGAGTCGCCGCAGGACGTGATCGCCCTGGCCGACGCCGTGGGCTCCACCTCCGGCATCCTCAAGGCAGCGCAGCAGATGCAGGCCGAGGAGTTCATTGTCGCCACCGACAACGGCATGATGCACAAGCTGCGCACGCTGAACCCCGGCAAGGTGTTCTACGAGGCGCCCACCGCCGGCAACAGCGCCACCTGCAAGAGCTGCGCGCATTGCCCCTGGATGGCAATGAACGGCCTGGCGGGGCTGGCGCATGTGCTGGAGACCGGCACCAACGAGATCCATGTGGACCCGGCGCTGGGTGTGCGTGCAAGATTGCCGATCGACAGAATGCTCGCGTTTACGGCGGCGCAGAAAGCAGGACAGCCGGCAGGTTCGCTGGTGCCGAATATCGGAGCAGCCTGAAGAAGGCTTGTCATCCCGGTCTCAAGGCACGAGCGTCGTCGGCTTCGGATCCGGCGCGAGTTCCGGGTAGTCCCGGCTGAAATGCAGTCCCCGGCTTTCATGCCGTGACTGTGCGGAGCGCACGATCAGTTCTGCCACCTGCACCAGGTTGCGCAGTTCCAGCAGGTCGCGCGACACATGGAAGTTGGCATAGAACTCCTGGATCTCGCTTTGCAGCAGCGCGATGCGGTGCAGCGCGCGGTCCAGCCGCTTGTTGGTGCGCACGATGCCCACGTAGTCCCACATGAAGCGGCGCAGTTCGTCCCAGTTGTGGGAGATGACCACCGACTCGTCGGCATCGGTCACGCGGCTTTCGTCCCAGGCCGGCACCTCGGGCGGGGCCGGCAGCGGTGTCTTGATGATGTCGGTGGCGGCGGAGCGGGCGAACACCATGCACTCGACGAGCGAGTTGCTGGCCAGCCGGTTGGCACCATGCAGGCCGGTGTAGGCCGTCTCGCCGATGGCATGCAGGCCGGCGAGGTCGGTGCGCCCGGACAGGTCGGTGTGGATGCCGCCGCAGGTGTAGTGGGCCGCCGGCACCACCGGGATGGGCTCTTTGGTGATGTCAATGCCCAGCTCCAGGCAGCGCGCGTGAATATTGGGAAAGTGTTCCTTGATGAAGGCCTCGGGCTGGTGCGAAATGTCCAGGTGCACGCAGTCCAGGCCGTGCTTCTTCATTTCGAAGTCGATCGCACGGGCCACGATGTCGCGCGGCGCCAGTTCGGCGCGCGGGTCATGGCCCGGCATGAAGCGGGTGCCCCCGGCGGCGCCGGCCGATGGCGGCAACAACAGCCGCCCGCCTTCGCCGCGCACCGCCTCGGTGATCAGGAACGACTTGACCAGCGGGTGGTACAGGCAGGTCGGGTGGAACTGGATGAACTCCATGTTCGTCACCCGGCAGCCTGCGCGCCAGGCGGCGGCGATGCCGTCGCCGGTGGCGGTGTCGGGGTTGGTGGTGTAGAGGTACACCTTGCCCGCGCCGCCGGTGGCCAGGATGGTGTGCGGCGCGCGGAAGGTCAGCACTTCGTCCGTCGTCTCGTCCAGCGCATAGAGGCCGAGGCACCGGTTGAACGGCATGCCGCGTTTCTTGCCGGTGATCAGGTCCACCAGCGTGTGGTGTTCCAGCAGTGTGATGTTGGGTGTGCGGCGCACATGCTCGATCATCGTGCGCTGCACGGCCGCGCCGGTGGCGTCCGTCACGTGCACAATGCGCCGCGCGCTGTGGCCGCCTTCGCGCGTGAGGTGCAGGTGGCCGTCTTCCTCTGAGAACGGCACGCCCAGCTCGCGCAGCCAGGCAATGCTTTCGGGTGCATGCTCGACGACGAAGCGGGTGGCGGCCGGGTCCGACAGGCCGGCGCCTGCGATCAGCGTGTCGTCCACATGCGACGCAAAGGTATCGCCCTCGCCGAGCACGGCGGCGATGCCGCCCTGGGCCCAGCCGCTGGAGCCGTCGCTCATGCCGCGCTTGGTAAGCACCGCGACGCGGTGTGTCGCTGCCAGGTGGAGCGCGGCGGAGAGCCCGGCGAGGCCGCTGCCGACGATGAGTACGTCAAAGTCCTGTGAATTAGCCAACGCGAACTGCCTGTATCTGGTTGTGGTCAGGCGGGGGAGTAGGCCAGCCTGACGTAGATGGGTGCGAATGCTTCGGCCTGCGTGACCTCGATCAGGGTTTCCTTGGCCAGTTCAAGCAATGCGATGAAAGTGACGATCAACACCGGGACGCCCTTGGCAGGGTCGAACAGGTTCTCGAACTCGACGAACTTGCGGCCCTGCAGGTGCCGCAGCACGATGCTCATGTGCTCGCGCACCGAGAGCTCCTCGCGCGTGATCCGGTGGTGCTGCACCAGCTTGGCACGCTTCATGATGTCGGCCCACGCGTCGCGCAGGTCCACCACATTCACGTCCGGAAAGCGCGGTTGCAGCGACTGCTCGATGTACACCTGCCCGCGCAGCACGTCGCGGCCGAGCTGCGGCACGGCATTCAGGCGCGCGGCGGCCAGCTTCATCTGTTCGTATTCGAGCAGGCGGCGCACCAGCTCGGCACGCGGGTCCTCGGGCTCCTGGCCTTCGGCGGACTTCTTGGGCGGCAGCAGCATGCGTGACTTGATCTCGATCAGCATCGCCGCCATCAGCAGGTACTCGGCCGCCAGCTCCAGGTTGCGGCTGCGGATTTCTTCCACATAGACGAGGTACTGCCGGGTGACGCCGGCCATGGGAATGTCAAGGATGTTGAAGTTCTGCTTGCGGATCAGGTACAGCAGCAGATCCAGCGGGCCTTCAAAGGCTTCCAGGAAAACCTCGAGCGCGTCCGGCGGTATGTACAGGTCCGTCGGCATGGCGAACAGGGGCTCGCCATAGAGCCGCGCCAGCGCGACCTGGTCCACCACCTCGGGCATCGGCGCCAGGCCGGCCTGCCCGCTTGCCTGCGCGTTCACGGGCGCATTCACTTATTGAGGGTCTGGTAAACGTAGGGCTGCTGGGGAACGCGGGCTTCGCTGTATTCGCCCTGCGCGCTGCGGTCAACCGCCTTGTCCCACAGCAGGGCGCGCCCGGCGCGTTGCTCGGCTTCCAGCGTCGGTTTGCTGGCCTTGAGCTGGTCAATGAACTGGGTCACTTCGGACTGGTAGTCGGGGCGGCGGAAGATGGACATAAACTGGGCCTTTCGCGATGATTTTAGTCTTTACCCCGGAGGACGCCATTGAATGGACTTTTCACGAGGCAAAAGGTACTGATGGGGCTGCTTGCCGCCCTGCTGGCACTGGTGGGTTGCGACCCCCAGCGCATTAGTGAACTCGAAGAAGGCGTGGCCACCGAGGCCGATGTGCGCGCGAAGTTCGGCGAGCCCGAAAAAGTGTGGGACGCGCCCGGCGGGACCCGCATCTTCGAGTACAGCCGCCAGCCCGCGGGGCACCGCAACTACATGATTTCCATCGGCCCCGACGGCAGGATGAGCGCGCTGCGCCAGGTACTCACGCCGGAGAACTTTGCCCGCGTCCAGCCCGGCATGCCCATGGAAGAGGTGCGCAGGATGCTGGGCAAGCCCATGAAAGTCACCCGGTTCGACCTGAAGAATGAAACCGCCTGGGACTGGCGCTTCCTGCAGCCGCCCAGCAGCTCGATGATCTTCACCGTGGTTTTCAACCCCGACCAGTACGTCATCCGCACCGCGACGGCGCCCGACCCGCAGGCCCCCGAAAACGCGATCGGCGGCAAGTAAGGCTCAGTGCGCACGCGACCCGGGGACGCTTGCGCCGTCCCCGAGGAAGCGCAACGCCTTGCCGGGGTTTTTCTGGATATCGTCAAGCAGGAAGTCCAGCGATGCCAGCAGCACCTCGGCCTCGGCATCTTCGGGCAGCGGCGCGCAGGCGCAGGCCACATGCAGCGCCAGCGCCAGCTTGGGCGGCAGATTGCGTGAGAACGCCAGGCCGCGCGCGATGATGTTGCGCGCGGCTTCGGCGGCCTGGTCGCGGCCCATGCGGCCTTCGAGCATGAGCACGAAGTCGCCGTCGCGGTGGCGCGCCACGGTGTCGCCCTCGGATGCCGCGCGTGCCACGATGGAGGCCGCCTTCACCTGGGCGGCCTGCACCACCTCCACGCCGTACTCCTGCCGGATGTCCTGCAGGTTGCCGATGCGCACCCGCAGCACCGCCCCGAGGGCGCGGTCCCTGCGGTGCCGCTGCAGCAGGTGCTCCAGCCGTTCCATCAGCACGCGGTGGGTCCCCACGCCGGTCAACGGGTCCACCCGCATCAACGCCGACAGGCGCACCTGGCTGTCGCGCCGCTCGCGGCTGCGGAAGTACAGGCCGATGAGGATCAGCGGGATCTCCAGTGCCACGCCCACCTGCGCGCCGTACTGGGTGGCAAAGCTCAGCGGCAGGATGCCCATGTTGCGCAGCACCGCGAAAGTGGCGCCGACGATGATGGTGAGCACCCCGGCCAGCACCCACAGGCCCACGCGTGGCCGGCGCCAGGCAAACCAGGCCACTGCGCCCACATAGAACACGAAGCAGACGAGGTAGTACAGGTTGGAAATCTCGAACACCGGCCCGCGCCCCACCGTGAGGAAGCCGATGGAGATGGCCACACCCGTGGCCACCAGCACCCAGATGGCCCACATCAGCCAGCGCTGGCCGCGCTCGGCGATCAGCTCGCCGATGAAAACGCCGGCCAGCACCACGCTCCAGATCGGCAGCACCACCGAGGCGATGTCATTCCACCAGGCGTTGTGCGGCCAGAGGAATTCGGCGGCCACGCCGGTCTGCGACAGCTGGGACAGGCCCAGCATCACCACATAGGCCGCGTAGTACAGGTGGATCGGGTCGCGCCAGGTCACTGCATTGAAGCAGCTGAGCAGCACCACCAGGACGATGAAGCCGCCGTAGCCGCCCAGCAGCAGGTGCCAGCGCTTGCTGTATTCGTCAAAGCTGCGGCTGTCCCAGAGGCCCCAGCGCACGCCGATGGGGTGGCTGTGCTGGATGCGCAGCAGGCTGGGCCGCGCTTCTTCGGGCATCAGCAGCAGCTCGAAGGCGGGCGTGAGGTCGCGCATCGGCCACTGGGCCACCGGCGTGAGGTCGCCCGAGCGCCGCATGCGCCATTCGTCCGGGCCCGCCGGGCTGTACAGCTCCACGACGTTCATGCCGGTGTGCGGGACATTGAGCACGGCTGGCGTGACAGCGCCGACCGGCGGGAAGGCCAGGCGGAACCAGATCGCGCTGCCGCCGCCCGTGGGCAGTATCTGCTGGGGGCTGTAGGGCAGGCCCTCGCCGCGCCCGAATGCCGCGCGCGCCTCGGCCAGCCCGGCCGCGCCGCCGGGGTCGACCCAGTAGGTTCCCGGCACCATGACCTCGTTCCACACGGGAGGCTCGTCCGCAGGCGCTGCCGCCTGGCCCGCGCCCGGCGCCAGCAGCAACATGAGTGCCACCGTCCGGACCCATCGCCATATTGCGAGGAGATTCGTCATGCCTTGCCCACAGATCCCTGGATGCGCAGTTGAGGTTGTTATGCCTCGACTTTACCCAACTTGCGCGATGCAATTCATTGCACAATGTCTTTTATGGTCTCGCCGGTCCAGTTTGCCGCCTTCCGCCCGCGCCTGATGGATGCGGCCCGCGGCTACCGGCGCGACAGGTTCGTAGCCGACGTCGGCTCGGGCATCACGGTGGGCATCGTGGCGCTGCCGCTGGCCATGGCCTTCGCCATTGCCTCCGGGCTCAAGCCCGAAGCCGGCCTGTGGACGGCCATCATCGCGGGCTTCCTCATCTCGCTGCTCGGCGGCTCCAGTGTGCAGATCGGCGGGCCGGCCGGCGCTTTCATCGTCATCGTCTACGGCATCGTGGAGCGTTACGGCCTGGCCAACCTGCTCATCTCAACCGCCTGCGCGGGTGTGCTGCTGTTCATGCTGGGACTGCTCAAGCTGGGCTCGCTGGTGCGCTACGTGCCCGTCAGCATCGTGGTGGGCTTCACCAATGGCATTGCGGTGCTGATCGCATGCTCGCAGATCAAGGACTGGCTGGGCCTGAAGGTGGACCGGATGCCAGCGGACTTCTTTGCCCAGCTCAAGGTCATCGGCAACAACCTGGGCGACGCCAACCCCTACGCCTTCGGCCTGGGCCTGGCCTGCCTGCTGGGCCTGTTCGTCTGGCCGCGCCTGTGGGGCGAGCGCTCGCCCATCAGCCATGCGCTGGACCTGCCTGGCATGCGCCGGGCCGCACAGGTGACCGCCCGTGTTCCGGGGCCCATCGTGGCGCTGCTCACGCTCAGCGTGTTCTGCTGGTTCATCGAGCTGCCGGTGGAGACCATCGGCACGCGATTTGGCGGCATTCCGGGCAACCTGCCGGCTTTCGCGCTGCCGGACTTCTCGTGGGAGACCGTCAAGCTGCTGGTCACACCGACGCTGACCATTGCCTTGCTGGGCGCCATCGAGTCCCTGCTGTGCGCGCGAGTGGCCGACCAGCTGACCACGCTGCCGCGCCATGACCCGAACCAGGAACTCATGGCCCAGGGCATTGCCAACTTCATCACCCCCTTCTTCGGTGGCATGCCGGCCACCGGCACCATTGCCCGCACGGTGACCAATGTGCGCTCGGGCGGCACGACGCCGGTGGCGGGCATGGTGCATGCGCTGACGGTGGCCGCCGTCGTGCTGGTGGCTGCGCCGCTGGCCCTGCACATCCCGCTGCCCGTGCTCGCCGGCATCCTGCTCTTTGTGGCTTACAACATGGGTGAATGGCGCGAGTTCGTGCGGCTCAAGCACTACAGCAGCCACTACCGGCTATTGATGCTGGGTACTTTTTTGCTCACGGTGGTGTTCGACCTGACCGTGGCCGTGCAGGTGGGCCTGCTGCTGGCCTGCGCGCTGTTCATCCGGCGCATGAGCTCGCTCTTCAGTGTCGAGCGGGTCGCACAGAACGGCAACGAGCTGAGGTACAAGCTGTATGGCGCGCTGTTCTTCGGCGCGGTGGCCAAGATCGACGTGGCCGTACAGGCGGTGGAAAACGGGCCGCCAGGGCCTGTGGTGGTGCTGGATGCGCTGCAGCTCGTGTCGCTCGACACCTCGGGCCTGGACGCACTGCGCCAGTTGCACAAGGCGGTGCTGCTGCGCGGCGGCACGATGCGCATCGAGTCACTGCAGGAGCAGCCGCGCGAGGTGATCGAGCGCTCAGGGTTTGCGCGGGAACTGGGCGCGCACCGGGCGTCGCCGGAAGTGTCGGTCTAGGGATTACGCACCCTGGCCTAAGACGTCAGGCCGATACACAGACACAGGATAGTCAGGCCAAATCCGCGCGCCCATGAAGCCATGGGCACATGCGCGGTGATGGTTGCGAACCACTGCCGCACGAGCTGCCTGGCAGTCACTACACCCACGGGTTTGCAATGCGTCGTCTGGTTCTACTCTGGCTCATTTCCTTTTCTGCCTTGCTCGGACTGGCGTCTGCGCCAACACCAGCGCAGGCTCAAACCCAGCCCTGCTGGGGCACCCACGCAGTCACCGGTACGCTGCAATTTGCTGAATCGGCAGGCCGGGGCTGCTTTGCCACCCCTGATGCCTGGATAGCAGCGGTCATGGGCCATGCCAATGCCAATTTCAGCACCCCCGGCGGACCCTACCCGCAGAACTGGCAGGACAGCTTCAGGGCCGTGCCAATTGGCGCCCCCTGGACTTGCACCATAGAACCGTTTCCGGTCGTCAAGGACTCGATGTATTACTGCGGCTACGAGTACTTGCGGCACGGCCGGTACTACGAAGGCGGCGCAGAAGTCGTTGCCAAGTCCGGTGGTTGGTTTGCGGTACGCCAGTTCAACCACCTCCCCAAGCCCGTTCTCATCAGTGTTTCCGGCAGCTCCCCGCTGTTCGCAGGCCAGGGCGGTGTAGCCCGGGCCCGCGTTACACAGGACGGCGCACCCGTGGCCGGTGTCAGCGTCGCCATCAGCGGTGTCGCCAGCTGCAGCGGCACCACTGATGTGCAAGGCCTTGTGGCCTGCGGTTTCCAGGCACCCGACGCGGCAGGCGAATACCCGCTGAGCGCCAGCTGCACCATCTGCGAGAACAGCGCCAGCGCCGCCGTCAAGGTGCTCGTATTTGAAGACCCGCCACCGCCGGCACCGGGCAGTCCGGGTGGACCCGGAGGATCGGGCGGCGCGCCCGGCCCCGGCGGGTCCGGAGGAGCGGGAGGCTCAGGCGGCAATGGAGGAGGTGCTGGCGGAGGAGGTGGCGGTGGCGGCGCCGGAGGCGGCGGCCCCAACGGATCCGGCGAGAGCTGCGAGGCACCTGCACCGGGGCCGGGCGCAGGTGAACAAGTCGGCAACCCCATCCGCGCCGCGACCGGTGCCAAGCTGCAGCACGACACCGACCACACCGACAGCAGCAGGCACCCGCTGAGCTTCACCCGCCACTACCGCAGCGACCGCATGACAGGCGGCGCCCCTTCAGCCGCAGCCGGGTTGGGACAGGCGTGGAGCCACAACTATGCGCTGGCCCTGCGGGCAACCCAGGGCATTGCGCAACTGGATAGGGAAGACGGCGGCATCGCCACGTTTCGGTACATCGAGCCGGGGTCAGGCGGCACCGGATACTGGGCCTCGCTAAGCACCACCGACAGCCTCACCGCCACTGCACAAGGCTGGACGTGGCGGCGCACCAGCGACGACAGCACCTGGCAATACACCTCTGCAGCGAGCGCAGGACCGGCAACTGCCCGCCTGACCTCCATCACCGAGCGTAACGGCTGGGTGATGCGCTTTGCGTACAACGCGGCGGGGCAGTTGGCCCAGGTCACCAACCAGTTCGGTCGCTCCCTGGCCTTTGCGTACAACGCCCAAGGCCAGCTTGCCGGCATCACCACCCCCGATGGCCAGGCCATCAGCTACGCGAGCGACGCACAGGGGCGGCTGGCCGAGGTGCTTCATGCCGACGGCACCCGCAAAGCCTACCTCTACGAGAACCCTGCCTGGCCCCAGGCCTTGACCGGCATCGTGGACGAGCGCGGTATCCGCTACGCCAGCTTTGACTACGACGCACAGGGCCGGGCCGTCAGCACTGAATATGCAGGCGGCGCCCAGCGCTACACCTTGAATTACGGCGAGTACAGCGCCAGCGGCAGCAACGACGGCATCACCGGCAACACGAGCATCACCACCCCGCTGGGAGCCCGGTACAACTACCAGGTCAGTGCCAGCCAAGGCGTTGCCGCCATCACCGGCGCCAGCGCACCCTCCAGCCTGCCCGGCGTTGACGTCGCTACCCGCATCCAGAACCCGGACGGGACCATCGCATCGGAGACCGACTTCCTGGGCGTCACCACCGCATGGGGTTGGGACGCTGCGCGGCGCCTGCCGGTAGCAGCCACCTGGGCGGCCGGCCGACCCGAAGCCAGAACCATCACCACCCAGTGGCACGGCAGCTTCCACTTGCCGGTGCACATCAGCGCAGCTGGCCGCAACATCGCCTACACCTACGACGCGGCCGGCAACAAACTCAGCGAGACAGTCACTGACACCGCCACAGGCCAGGCCAGAACCACAGCCTGGACGTACAACGGCCAGGGCCTTGCCGACACCATGACGGATGCCAAAGGCGGCATTTGGCGCTATGCCTACGACGCAGCTGGCAACCGGGTCAGCGTGAAGAACCCGCTGGACCAGGAAACCCGCCAGGGCTTTGATATCGCAGGCCGCATGACCAGCCGCACATCGCCCGGTGGCCTCATCACCCGCTACGTCTACGACGCACGCGGCAGACTGCTCAGCCAGAACGCGGCTGGCGAAACCACAAGCTACAGCTACACCCCCAATGGCCAGCTGGCAGGTGTGGCGTTCCCCAATGGCTACCAGGTCAGCTACAGCTACGACGCCGCCCAGCGCCTGATCTCCGCCTCTGACAACCGCCGCAACCAGGTGACCTACACCCTGGACGCCGCCGGCAACCGCATCCGCGAGGAAATCAAGGACGCCAGCGGCGCCATCGCATCGGTCACCAGCCGCGTCATCAACAGCCTGAACCAGATCTCGGCCGTGCAGGGCGCCAGCGGCCAGACCACCCAGATCAGCTATGACGCCAATGGTGAGCCAGTCGCTCAAACCGACGCGCTGAACCAGACCACCCGCCAGACGCTGGACGGCCTGCGCCGGCCGACATCCACATCCTTTGCCGACGGTGCTTCTGCTAGCCTGGCCTGGAGTGCTCTGGACCAGTTGACCGCCGTCACCGACCCCAAGGGCGTCCAAACGAGTTATGAACGCAACGCCTTTGGCGAAGTCCTGCGCGAGAGCAGCCTGGACATCGGCAGCATCAGCTACGAGCGCGATGCCCTGGGCGATGTGACGAGGAGGACAGATGCCAAAGGCAACAGCGTCCTCATCACCCGCGACGCGCTGGGCCGCCCGGTACAAGTGCAGTACAGCCAGGACCACATCGTCCACTACACCTACGACGCTGCAGGCTACCTCAGCAAGATCGAAGACAAATCCGGCAGCACCAGCTTCGGGCACGACATCCTGGGCCGCATCACCCAGAAAACCCAGACCGTCAACGACAACCCTCATTCCCCCAGCCGCTTCACCACCAGCTACAGCTACCTCAACGGCGATCTGGCCGGCATCACCTACCCCAGCGGCTTGAAGCTCACCTACAACCGGGACGCGACCGGTCGCATCGCCGGCATTGCAACCCAGGAGCCCACCAACAACCCGAAGAAGCCCAAGCCACCACTGGCCTTCGTCAGCAACCTCACCTGGACGGCACTGAACCAGCCCCGAAGCTGGACCTGGAGCAGCGGTGACTCGGCCAACCGGACGTTTGACGCAGATGGCCGCATGACGGCCAATGAGTTCGCCAGCTACAGCTACGACGCCGCCAGCCGCATCACCGGCATCACCCAGCAGCTGTGGGCCGCCAGTACCGCGAAAGGCACGGGGGCGCTGTACCTCACGCCACTGTCCTGGACCGCCAGCTACGACCGCAGAAACCGTCTGACCGGGTTCAACCGCGCGGGGTCAGAAACCAGCTACAGCTATGACCCCAACAGCAACCGGCTGAGCGCTGTTGACAAGGTCACCAGCGACATCGACCTGGACGGCCAATTCGACGAGGCCGATGACTTCGTGCTCACCACGGGCCAGAGCCTGAACATCGACGCGGCCAGCAACAAGCTGCTGGGCATCAGCCAGACGGTGACGAAAACAAGGGCCGGCAGCACCAGAAGCGTCGTTACCACGCCTATCACCTACAGCCTGGACGAGAACTCAAACCTGACCAGCGACGGGTTGAGGACCTTTGCCTACGACGAGTCCAACCGGCTCGCCAAAGTCTCCCTGACCAGGGACGGTGAAGCGGCCAGGGTTAACTACCTGCACAACGCGCTGGGCCAGCGGGTGTTCAAGAGCGAGGTACAGGCAGAGCAGACAGCTCCGAACGAGGAGGAACTGGGCGGCAGCTTCATTGACTGGCTCAGGAAGAACTTCAAGTGGCTGTTCATGAAGGCCAGCACCAACGCGAGTGTAGGGACGGCGTACGTCTACGGCGACGGGGAACTGCCGAACTGGGCCATCCTGGGTGAATACGACAACGGCAGTGCCGCAGGTGCCGGAAGAACGGAATACATCTGGCTTCCGGTGCCGGACGGGGCGATCCCCGTGGGCATGTTCAGGAACGGCAAGCTGTTTGCGGTTCATGCGGACCATTTGGGAACGCCCCGGCTGATGACCAACGAAAGCAACACGCCGGTGTGGCAGTGGCCTTACTCGGCGTTCGGCAACAACAAGCCGACGGGGATTCTGAATGCGACGGCAAAGCCGAAGCAGGCGATGACCAATGAGCCGGAGATGCTCAAGGCCACGAATCCGCAGCAGGAGCTGAATCTGCGGATGCCAGGGCAGTACTTTGATTCGGAGACGGAATGGTTTGCCAATTTTTGGCGCTCCTTTGTTCCCCGAACGGGCAGATATGCACAGGCGGATCCAATCGGGATTTCAGGTGGATGGAGCCGGTTCGGCTACGCGGATGCAAGTCCACTGATCCTTCAAGACCCGCGAGGTCTCGCTGTTCCCGCTGCGATTGCCGCCTGCATGAGCAATCCGGCATGTGTGGCCGCTGCGGTTGCAGCGGCGGCGGCCACAAGTAAGGTATGTATTTCCGCATACGATACTGTGCGCAACTGGATGCGTAGCGAGAGCAGTGGAGATGTCTCTGATGCTCCTGACGGTCCATTTGGTTGGTGGCACAAAGGTCGCCATACCACCAATCCAGAATTGCGCGAAGATTGGGAGCGACAAACGGGGTCAAGTTGGCCAAAGGATGAAAATGGACGAAACCAGGACGTCTCACATGAGATTCCTCTTGCAGACGGCGGACCTGACCATGTGTCGAATGTAAAGCCACGGCCCGGTAGCGAGCATCAAGGTCGTCATCGTGATGCAGGCGACTACTCCAGATGGGGGAAAAGGAGATAGTGATGAAGCCAGATCTTTTGAAGGTATTTGAGTGGGATAGGTATTTTGAGAAAGCGGGATCTAAGGATGAAGATCGCGAAATCATCGAGAACATGCACGCTGAAGCACGTTCCTTCATAGAGTTTTTTGATTGGTGTGATGCCGTTGTATCTGAGTATGTTGGCTTCATCTACCCGGGAATCGTTGGTGTCTTCCTGTTCAGAATCAAACCTGCTTGGAAGAACGTTGACGAGTGGGTGTGGTGCATCGTGGGGGATTTGCCGCCTGCGTACATCACGTGCGAAGAAAGCCCCAATCCGGCAACTGCTCTCGATTCCTACATTGGCGCGATGCAGGATTGGGTGGATGCCGCAAGCAACGGCAGATCAACGGAAGGGTTGATCCCTGTTGACGTCGAACCTACGATTGTCAGCGCGGAGCGCTTGGGCGTCCGGTTGCGATATCTCGACGAGAAAATTCTTTCAGGCTACCGGGAAGATTTAGGAGCACGATAGAAATCGACGCCTTCAAAGCGGCGAGACACATCCACCAGAGGTGACCAGGAATGGGTTCTCCAGTAGACGTCAATGGGCGTTCATTTGAGTTCGTGGATCAGGAGAATACGGCTGGCAGCTTTGTTGTCGATGTGCCGGGAGGGCTTCAATCAAAGCGAGAGTTGCTGGAAACCCTCGCGACGGCCGGGCAGTTTCCCGACTACTTTGGCTGCAACTGGGATGCGTTGCTGGATTGCCTGAGCGATTTCGGCTGGATTGAGGAACGACGGATTGTGATCAGGCATGCCGATCTGCCTTCGCGCCATAGCCTTGAGGATTGCCGGACCTACCTGCAAATCCTCGGTGAAAGTGTCAGGTATTGGGCTCGTGCCGCTGGGCAGCCAACTGCTGAACACGTTATGCAGCCCTCCCACGAACTACGTGTGGTGTTTCCCTCTTCAGCGCGGGAAGAACATTCAAGTATTTGATCGAACGCAGAATTGCGTCTGCGACCTTGACAACTACTGGACGCGTTGTTGGATTGACTGTGCGAATTCAGCCAAGTCTAGCCATCCGGCGAATGCTGGCAGAGTCCTCAACGCACCCGCAACCCCGGCACTGCCCCCGGCCACGGATTCAGAACATAGATCCCCGGTTGCGCCTTCTCGTCCGCATGGCTGGCCGCCAGCACCATGCCTTCGCTCACGCCGAACTTCATCTTGCGCGGCGCCAGGTTGGCGACCATGACGGTGAGCTTGCCCACCAGGTCTTCAGGCTTGTAGGCACTGGCGATGCCGCTGAACACATTGCGTGTTTTCCCCTCGCCCACATCGAGTGTCAGGCGCAGCAGCTTGGTGGAGCCTTCCACCGCTTCGCAATTGACTATCTTTGCAATGCGCAGGTCAATTTTGGTGAAGTCGTCAATGCTGATGGTGGGGGCCAGTTCCTCGCCACCCGGCACGGTCTTTTCAGCTTCAGGTTCAGGCGGCGGCTCGAACAGGGCGTCGAGCTGCTTGACGTCCACACGCTGCATCAGGTGCTCGTACTTGCCGACCTGGTGGCCAGCGCCCATGGGCGTGGCCGCGTTGTTCCAGTCCAGCGGCGCGCAGGCCAGGAACTTTTCGGCCTCGGTGGCCAGGGCGGGCAGAACGGGCTTGAGGCAGGCGGTCATGACCTTGAACATTTCAAGGCATTCCGAGCAGACCTCGGCGGCCTCGGCCTGCTTGCCTTCCTTGACGAGCTTCCAGGGCGCGGCGTTGTCAAAGCGCAGGTTCACCTCGTCGGCAAAGGCCATGATCTCGCGCAGGGCCTTGCCGTACTCACGCGCTTCAAACAGGCCCTGGACGCTCGCGGCCAGTTCTGCTGCCCTGGCCTGCGCCGCAGCGCTGGAGGCCACCAGCGTGCCGCCCGGCACAAACTTTACAGCCCGGCTCGCAATGTTCACGTACTTGCCGATCAGGTCGCTGTTGACCCGCGCCATGAAGTCTTCGGGGTTGAAGTCGATGTCTTCATTGCGCGACGTCAGCTTGGCCGCCAGGTAGTAGCGCAGCCACTCGGGGTTCATGCCCAGCGACAGGTACTTGAGCGGGTCCAGCCCGGTGCCGCGGCTCTTGCTCATCTTCTCGCCGTTGTTCACCGTCAGGAAGCCGTGCACGAACACCTTGTTCGGCACCTTGCGGCCGCTGAACTTCAGCATCGCGGGCCAGAACAGCGTGTGGAAGGTGATGATGTCCTTGCCGATGAAGTGGTACTGCTCCACCGTGGGGTCGGCAATGAACGTGTCGTAGTCCACCCCGATCCTGCCCAGGTAGTTCTTGAGCGAGGCCAGGTAGCCTACCGGCGCGTCCAGCCACACATAGAAGTATTTGCCCGGCGCATCCGGGATCTCGATGCCGAAGTAGGGCGCGTCGCGGCTGATGTCCCAGTCGCCCATCGCCGTCTTGCCGTCGGCATCCGGCTTGAGCCATTCGCTGATCTTGTTCAGCACCTCGCTTTGCAGGCGCGGCTTGCCGTCGCCGTCGTTCTCCTGCGTCCACTGCGCCAGGAACGCCATGCTGCGCGGGTCCGACAGCCTGAAGAAGAAATGCTCCGAGCTTTTGAGCACCGGTGTCGCGCCTGACAGGGCCGAGTAGGGGTTGATCAGGTCCGTCGGGCTGTAGACCTTGCTGCAGACCTCGCAGTTGTCGCCGTACTGGTCCTTCGCATGGCAGTTGGGGCACTCGCCCTTGATGAAGCGGTCGGGCAGGAACATGTTCTTCTCGGGGTCGAAGAACTGCTCGATGGTCTTGCTGGAGATCAGGCCATTGGCCTTGAGGTCGCGGTAGATCTGCTGCGCGAGTTCATGGTTCTCGGGCGCGTCGGTGCTGTGCCAGTTGTCAAAACCGATGTGGAAGCCGTCCAGGTAGGGCTTGCGGCCGGCCGCAATGCCGGCCACGAATTCCTGCGGCGTCTGGCCGACCTTCTCGGCCGCGATCATGATCGGCGCGCCGTGCGCGTCGTCGGCGCAGACGAAATGCACCTGGCTGCCCTGCATCTTCTGGTGCCGCACCCAGATGTCGGCCTGGATGTACTCCATGATGTGGCCGATGTGGAACTTGCCGTTGGCATACGGCAGGGCGGTGGTGACGAAGAGCTTGCGCGGCAAAGCCGGGGGGGCGAGTGGCATGGATATAGCTTCTGTGGGAGCGCCGACAGGGTTTCGGCATGGCAACCCTGCATTTTAGGAGCTATCGTATGGGGATGAATCCACGCCGCGCATTCACCGCCTTGCTGCTGCTGGCCGCCCTTGCCGCCTCCAGCGCCCATGCCTACGACCCGCAATCCCTTGTCATCGCCCGTCCGGGCAACATGCCGGTGATCCTTACCGTGCCCCATGATGGCGTCGAGGACGTCCCGGGCATGTCCCGGCGCTCCCGGGGCGTGACGGTGCGCGACACCAATGCCCGGCTGCTGGCCGAAGGCGCGGCCGACTACATCCAGGCAAAGACCGGCCGGCGGCCCTATGTGCTGGTGGCGCTGTTCAGCCGCAGGTACATTGACGCCAACCGTTCGGAGCGCGAGGGCGTGGAGTCGCCCGAGGGGCTGCCGGCCTACCGTGCCTACCATGCGCACCTGGCGGCGTTCATCGCCGAGGTGCACCAGCGCTTCCCCGGTGGTGCGGTGCTGCTTGATGTGCATGGCCAGGCGTCGGACGCGTCCACCGTGTACCGTGGCACGCGCAACCGGCTGAGCGTCAAGGCGCTGCTGGCGCGGCATGGCGAAGCGGCGCTCTCGGGCGAGAACAGCATCATGGGGCAGTTCAAGGCGCTGGGGCACGACATCGAGCCCGCAAGGCCGGGTGAGCGCGAGGTCAAGTACCAGGGCGCCAATACGCTGGACCAGTACGGCAGCCACCAGCCGGGCGGCATCGATGCCATCCAGCTGGAGTTCGGCAAGAACCAGCGCGACGACCCGGGTGCGGCGGAGGACTTCGGCAAGGCCATCATGGCCTTCGAGAAGGCATACCTCGCAGCACCGAAATAGCCGGCCCGCTAAACTGCCGGGAAACCCGAAAGCTTCCCCATGGCAACCCCCGAGCAGTTACAGCAGGCCCTGCAGGCCATCACCGACCCCAACACCGGCAAGGACTTCGTCAGCACCCGCGCCCTGAAGAACCTCCAGTTCAACGGCGCCGATGTGTCGTTCGACATCGAGCTGGGCTACCCCGCAAAGAGCCAGCATGCCGCGCTGCGCAAGGCACTCACGGCAGCGGCGAAAGGCGTGGCGGGCGTGGGCAATGTCACCATCAACATCACCACCAAAGTGGTTGCCCACTCGGCCCAGCGCGGCGTCGCGCTGCTGCCCAGCGTGAAGAACATCATTGCGGTGGCTTCGGGCAAGGGCGGCGTCGGCAAGAGCACGACTGCCGTCAACCTGGCGCTGGCGCTGGCGGCCGAGGGCGCCTCCGTCGGCCTGCTGGACGCCGACATCTACGGCCCGAGCCAGCCCATGATGATGGGTGTGGAAGGCCGGCCCGAATCCGAAGACGGCAAGACCATGGACCCGCTGGAAAACCATGGCGTGCAGGTCATGTCCATCGGCTTCCTGGTCGCCAAGGACGAAGCCATGATCTGGCGCGGCCCGATGGCCACGCAGGCGCTGGAGCAGCTGCTGCGCCAGACCAACTGGCGCGACCTGGACTACCTCATCGTCGACATGCCGCCCGGCACGGGCGACATCCAGCTCACGCTGAGCCAGCGCGTGCCGATGACCGGCGCGGTCATCGTCACCACGCCGCAGGACATTGCGCTGCTGGACGCAAAGAAGGGCATCAAGATGTTCGAGAAGGTGGGCGTGCCCATTCTCGGCATCGTGGAGAACATGGCGGTGCATGTGTGCAGCAACTGCGGCCATGTGGAGCACATCTTCGGCCAGGATGGCGGCAAGAAGATGGCGGCCGAGTACGGCATGGACTACCTGGGTGCGCTGCCGCTGGACATCAACATCCGCCTGCAGGCGGACAACGGCCGCCCGACGGTGGTGGCCGACCCGGACGGCGACGTGGCCGGCATCTACAAGGCTGTGGCGCGGCAGGTGGCGCTGAAGATCGCCGCCAAGGCCAAGGACTTCTCGGCGAAGTTCCCGACGATCACGGTGTCGAAGAACACCTGAGCCCGGGAAATCATCCGGCCTGCGGGTGCCGGTGCGGGGCATACTGCAGCCATGAACCTGCTGGCCTCCATGCGCTACCTCGTGGCGCTCAACGAACACCGCCACTTCGGCCGCGCGGCGCTGGCCTGCCACATCACGCAGCCGGCCCTGTCCAATGCCATGAAGGCGCTGGAGCAGGAGTTCAATGTCGTTATCGTCAAGCGCGGCCGCGCCTATGCCGGGCTCACGCCGGAGGGCCAGCGGGTGCTGGCGACGGCGCAGCGCATGCTGCACGAGGCCAACCTGCTGCATCAGGAGCTGGGCAGCGAGGCACACAAGCCGCGCGGGCCGCTGAGAATGGGCGCGGTGCCCACGGCGGTGCCGGTTCTCGCGCGCTTTGCCGCGATGCTGCAGGCCAGGCACCCCGGGATCGGGCTGACTGTGCTGTCGATGAGTTCGTCAGAACTGGAAGCCGGTCTGGAGAACCTGTCGCTGGACCTGGCCCTTGGCTACACCGAGCGCATGAAGCTCGACGGAGCGCAGCTGGCCGCCTTTCCGCAGTACACCGAGCACTACTTCCTGCTGCGCCGGGCGGCGGTGCCTCACGCCGACAGCCTGCAGATCGGCCCGGGGATGCGCTGGAACGAGGCCGCGCAGTTCCCCATGGCCCTGCTCACGCCCGAGATGCACAACCGCACCATCATTGACAGCGCTTTCGTCACTGCGGGCGTTCCTGTCAAGCCGGCCATCGAGACCAATTCCATCCTGACGCTCGCCCTGAGCGTCGTGGCCGGCAACGTGTGCAGCGTGATGCCCGGCGCCCTGGTGGGCGCGGTGCGCGGCTACCGTGAGCTGGAGGCCTTGCCGCTGACGTCGCCCGATGTGCGCACACCCATCGGCTTCATGATGCAGGCGTCGGTGCGTCCCTCGCGTGCGCTGGAGGCCGCACTGGCCATGGCGCAGGACGGCGGCTGGCTTCGCCACGCAGCGGCCCATTCGGGGTTGCTGGCATGCTGAGTTCATAGGAAACGGAATTGCGGCCGCCGGTCTTCATTTAGTTTTTGAATCGCGGCATGTCCCGATTCAATTTGACCGTCATGGCGACCTGCCAAGACACTCCGGGCACAAACAACACCGGACACACAAGCATCATGTCATCAGTTCTCGATCGGGATCACGGCTTCGGCACGTCCACGGGCCCCGGCCTGCTGGACAAGGAGCGCATCATTGCCGGCCCGGGCTTCAACCGCTGGCTGGTGCCCCCGGCGGCCCTTGCCATCCACCTCTGCATCGGCATGGCCTACGGCTTCTCGGTGTTCTGGCTGCCGCTGTCCAAAGCGCTCTCCACCCAGGGCGCAGGCGCCACGGTCTGCGGCAAGGATGTCGGCTTCTTCGCCCAGCTCTTCACCACCAGCTGCGACTGGCAGGTGGCCACGCTGGGCTGGATGTACACGCTGTTTTTCGTGTTTCTCGGCTGCTCTGCCGCCCTGTGGGGCGGCTGGCTCGAGCGCGCCGGACCACGCAAGGCCGGCGTGGTATCGGCCGTATGCTGGTGCGGTGGCATGCTGATTTCGGCGCTGGGCATCTACCTGCACCAGTTCTGGCTGATGATCCTCGGTTCGGGCGTGATAGGAGGCATAGGGCTCGGGCTCGGGTATATCTCCCCCGTGTCAACCCTGATCAAGTGGTTCCCGGACCGGCGCGGCATGGCCACCGGCATGGCCATCATGGGCTTTGGCGGTGGCGCGATGATCGGCTCGCCCTTGGCGGTTGAGCTGATGAAGGGCTTCTCCACGCCCACCAGCGTGGGTGTGCTGCAGACCTTTGTCGTCATGGCCCTGGGGTATTTCGTGTTCATGATGGGCGGGGCCTTCGGCTACCGCGTGCCGCCAACGGGCTGGAAGCCCGCCGGCTGGACACCTCCGCCTGCGCAGGTCAACAACACCATGATCACCCAGCGGCATGTTCATGTGAAGAAGGTCTGGGGCATTCCCCAGTTCTGGCTGCTGTGGATGGTGCTGTGCATGAACGTGAGCGCCGGCATCGGCGTGATCGGCATGGCGTCACCCATGCTGCAGGAAGTCTTCGGCGGCGGGCTGATCGGTGTGGCCAAAAAATTCGGCGAGCTGGACAAGGCGCAGCTGACAGCCATCGCGGCGGTGGCGGGCGGCTTCGCGGCACTCCTGTCGCTCTTCAACATCGGCGGCCGCTTTTTCTGGGCGAGCCTGTCAGACAAGCTTGGCCGCAAGATGACCTATGTGGTTTTTTTTTTTGTGCTCGGCGGCATCATGTACTTCAGCATTCCCGGCTCGGCCGCGGCCGGCAGCAAGCTGCTGTTCGTGGGCGCGTTCTGCGTCATCCTGTCGATGTATGGCGGCGGCTTCGCCACCATCCCGGCTTACCTGGCCGACCTGTTCGGCACGCAGATGGTGGGCGCCATCCATGGCCGGCTGCTGACGGCCTGGGCGACGGCGGGCATCCTGGGCCCGGTGGTGGTGAACTACATGCGCGAGTACCAGCTCGGCCTTGGCATACCCCGCGAGCAGGTTTATAACCAGACCATGTACATCCTTGTGGGCATGCTGGTCATCGGCCTCATCTGCAACCTGATGGTCAGGCCGCTGGCCGACAAGTGGTTCATGACCGACGCGGAGCTTGCCCACGAGAAGCGCCTGGCACATGAGAAAGCCTCGGCCGCCGAGGCGGGCATGGCGGGCGCGATCGGCCGCGACGATGTGACGCCGGTCATCAAGGTATGGCTGGCCTGGGCTGCGGTGGGCATCCCCCTGGCCTGGGGCGTGTACAAGACGCTGATCGCCACAAGCAAGTTCTTTAACTGAAGCACCAGAAAGAAGACCCAGGCAGATGAATCACCCAGGTCCCGGCAATGAAATCAAGGCGGTGGCGTTCGCCACCGCCGACGACATGCGCGAGCGCATCCGCCGCAAGAGCAGGCTCAAGGGCAGGCAGGCAGACGAGGTCTCGCTGGACGACGTGCGCGCGCTCATCGGCGCCCGGCCGCAGGATGGCCACCGCCGCGACCTGTTGATCGAGCACCTGCACAAACTCAACGATGCCTACCGCTGCCTGCATGACCGCCACCTGGTGGCACTGGCCCGCGAGATGAACATCCCGATGGCTGAGGTGTACGAGGTCGCGACCTTCTACCACCACTTCGAGGTGGTGCGCGCAGGCGAGGGGGCCCCGGGCCTGACGGTGCGGGTGTGCGACGGGCTGGCCTGCGAAATGGCGGGCGCCCAGGGCTTGCTGGCGCGGCTGCCGTCCATCCTGGGCGACGCGGTGCGGGTGATCGCTGCGCCGTGCATCGGCCGCTGCGAGCAGGCGCCTGCAGTTGCGGTCCACCAGGCTGCCGTGCCGATGGCGACGACCGACAAGGTGCTGAAGGCCGTGCGGTCCGGCCCGACGCTGCCGGCGCTGGTGATGGGCGAGGCGCCGGCCATCGCTCACTTCGATGCGGCATCCTTTGCCGGAAAGAGCGTCACCCCGCCCCTGGCTGACGTGGTTACAGTGCCGGCCTATGCCGACTACGCCACCTATCGGCGGAATGGCGGCTACGCGCTCGCCGCCGCCGTTGTGAACGGCGAGGAGGACGCAGAGGCCCTGATCAAGGCCATGGAGGACTCTGGCCTGCGCGGCCTGGGCGGCGCGGGCTTCCCGGCGGGGCGCAAATGGCGCATCGTGCGGGAACAGCCAGGGCCGAGGCTGATGGCGGTGAACATCGACGAGGGGGAGCCCGGCACCTTCAAGGACCGCACCTATCTTGAACGCGACCCGCACCGCTTCCTGGAAGGCCTGCTGGTCGCGGCCCAGGTGGTGGGCATCGATTCGTGTTACGTCTACCTGCGCGATGAATACCACGATTGCAGGGCGCTGCTCGAGACGGAGCTGGCCAGTCTGTATGCAGACCCGCCGTGCCCCTTGCCGCACATTGAACTGCGCCGTGGCGCGGGCGCCTACATCTGCGGCGAAGAGTCGGCCATGATCGAGAGCATCGAGGGCAAGCGCGGCGAGCCGCGCATGCGGCCGCCCTATATCGCGCAGGTGGGGCTGTTCGGCCGCCCGACACTGGAGCACAACTTCGAGACGCTGTACTGGGTGCGCGACATCCTGGAGAAAGGCCCGCAATGGTTTTGCGGTTTCGGGCGCAACGGCCGCAAGGGCCTGCGCTCGTTCAGCGTGAGCGGCCGGGTGAAATACCCGGGCGTCAAGCTGGCGCCGGCCGGCATCACGGTGCGCGAACTCATTGACGAGTACTGCGGCGGCATGCTGGACGGCCATGAGTTCTATGCCTACCTGCCCGGTGGCGCGTCGGGCGGCATCCTGCCCGCCAGCCTGGGCGACATACCGCTGGACTTTGACACGCTGCAACCATACGGCTGCTTCATCGGCTCGGCGGCTGTCATGGTGCTGGGCCACCACGACCGTGCCCGCGACGCGGCGCTCAACGTCATGCGTTTCTTCGCGCATGAAAGCTGCGGCCAGTGCACGCCCTGCCGTGTCGGCACGGTCAAGGCCGCAAAGCTGATGGAGCCGCAAGTGTGGGATGCGCAGACGCTGGACGACCTGGCCGATGTGATGGGCGATGCCTCCATCTGCGGCCTGGGGCAGGCGGCGCCCAACCCGATCCGCTCGGTGCAGAAGCACTTTGCGCACGAGATCGGGGGTGCATCATGAACGCGCCCGCACAACGGGCGGAAGTCATGCCGCAAACCATTGAATTCAAGCTCGACGGCAAGACCGCCATTGCCTTTGAAGGCGAGACCATCCTGCAGGCCGCGTCCCGCCACGGCGTGGAGATACCGCGGCTTTGCTACAAGGACGGCTACCGTCCTGACGGCAACTGCCGCGCCTGCGTGGTGGAAGTCAAGGGCGAGCGCACGCTGGCGCCGAGTTGCTGCCGCGCTGTCACCGCCGGCATGGAAGTGCAGGCCAGCAGCGAGCGGGCCTTGAAGAGCCAGCAGATGGTGGTGGAGATGCTGCTGTCGGACATGCCGGATGTCGGCTACAAGTGGAACGATGCTGGCGTGCCCGGCATGGATTCCGGCTCAGGGGCCGGAATGACAGAGAGTTGTCATTCCGGGCTTGACCCGGAATCCACGGCGCCCGGCCAGCACGGTGAACTCAGCGACTGGGCCTCCAGGCTGGGCGTCACCGTCCGCCCCCAGCTCAAGGCCCTGCGCCGCGAGCAGCCCAAATCCGACATCAGCCACCCCGCCATGGCCGTCAACCTCGACGCCTGCATCCAGTGCAACCGCTGCGTGCGCGCCTGCCGCGAGGAGCAGGTCAACGACGTCATCGGCTACGCCTTGCGGGGAGGCGACAGCAAGATCGTCTTCGACCTGGACGACGCCATGGGCGACAGTACCTGCGTGGCCTGCGGCGAATGCGTGCAGGCCTGCCCGACCGGTGCGCTCATGCCCAAGACGCACATCGGCACGCAGCTGGTGGACCGCAAGGTGGACTCCGTCTGCCCGTTCTGCGGCGTCGGCTGCCTGATCACCTACAACGTGAAAGACGAAAAAATCGTCAGCGTGGACGGCCGCGACGGCCCCGCCAACCACAGCCGCCTGTGCGTCAAGGGCCGCTTCGGTTACGACTACGTCAACCATGAGCAGCGCCTGACGAAGCCACTGATCCGCAAGCCCGGCGTGCCCAAGAACCAGCATGAAGCGCCGCGCCCCGGCCACTGGAGCGAGGCCTTCCGCGAAGCCACCTGGGAGGAGGCGCTGGCCTTCACGTCGGGTGAACTCGTGCGCCTGCGCGACACCCATGGCAGCAAGGCGCTGGCCGGCTTCGGCTCGGCCAAGGGCAGCAACGAGGAGGCCTACCTGTTCCAGAAGCTGGTGCGCACCGGTTTCGGCAGCAACAATGTGGACCACTGCACCCGCCTGTGCCATGCGTCCAGCGTGGCCGCATTGCTGGAAGGCGTGGGCTCGGGCGCGGTGAGCAACCAGGTCAATGACGTCGAGCATGCGGACCTCATCTTCGTGATCGGCTCCAACCCCACGGCCAACCACCCGGTGGCTGCCACCTGGATGAAGAATGCCGCGAAGAAGGGCGCGAAGATCGTGCTGGCCGATCCGCGCGTCACCGACATCGGCAGGCATGCCTGGCGCACGCTGCAGTTCAAGGCCGACACCGACGTGGCCATGCTCAATGCGCTGATCCATGTGGTGATCGAGGAGGGCCTGGCCGACAGGGACTTCATCGAGCGCCGCGCCAGCAACTTCGAGGCGCTGCGCGAAAACGTCAAGGGCTACAGCCCGGAAGCGATGGAGCCCATCTGCGGCATCCCGGCGCAGACGCTGCGCGAAGTGGCGCGCGAGTTTGCCCGGGCCAAAGGCGCGATGATCCTCTGGGGCATGGGCATCAGCCAGCATGTGCACGGCACCGACAACGCGCGCTGCCTGATCGCGCTGGTGACGGTCACCGGCCAGATCGGCAAGCCCGGCTCCGGCCTGCATCCGCTGCGCGGCCAGAACAATGTGCAGGGGGCGAGCGACGCGGGGCTGATCCCGATGATGTTCCCCAACTACCAGCGGGTGGACAACGCGAAGGCGCACGCCTGGTTCGAGGATTTCTGGCAGGCCAGGCTGGATGACAAGCCGGGCTACACCGTCGTCGAGATCATGCACAAGGCGCTCGCGCCCGACAGCGACCCGCACAAGGTCCGGGGCATGTACATCATGGGCGAGAACCCGGCCATGAGTGACCCCGACCTGAACCATGCGCGCCATGCGCTGGCCTCGCTGGAGCACCTGGTGGTGCAGGACATTTTCATGACGGAGACTGCCTGGCTGGCCGATGTGGTGTTGCCCGCAACGGCCTGGCCGGAGAAGACCGGCACCGTCAGCAACACCGACCGCATGGTGCAGATGGGCCGGCGCGCCGTCGATGCGCCGGGCGACGCGCGGGCCGACCTGTGGATCCTGCAGCAGCTGGCCCGGGGCATGGGCCTGGCATGGGACTACATGGAAGGCACGCCTGAGGGCTCGCTGGCCTATGACGCGAAAGGGGAGCACGGGGTGGCCAGGGTCTATGACGAGATGCGCCGGGCCATGCATGCCGCCATCAACGGCATCACCTGGGAGCGGCTGCAGCGGGAGTCCAGCGTGACCTACCCCTGCCTGTCCGCGGACGACCCGGGGCAGCCGACCGTGTTCATCCATGATTTCCCCACCGCCGATGGCCGGGTGAAGCTGGTGCCGGCCGACATCATTCCCGCCAACGAGAGGCCGGATGCCGACTACCCGTTCGTGCTGATCACCGGCCGGCAACTGGAGCACTGGCACACCGGCAGCATGACGCGCCGCGCAACGGTGCTCGACGCGCTGGAGCCGATGGCCACGGCCTCGATGAACGGCAGCGACCTGCAGGCCTTGGGCCTGTCGCCGGGCGACGTCATCACCGTGCAATCGCGCCGCGGCGAGGTGGCCATCCATATCCGCCGCGATGACGGCACACCCAACGGCGCGGTGTTCATTCCCTTCGCCTACTACGAGGCGGCGGCCAACCTGATGACCAATGCAGCGCTTGACCCGTTCGGCAAGATACCGGAGTTCAAATACTGCGCAGTCCGCATCGGCCGCGGCGGCCAGCCCATGGCGCCGGCGGGGTATGGTGGCGGGGCGCTGCCCGATCGTTAGCCCCGATCGCGTGCCGGAGAAAGGCTTTCCGCTACAGTCCCCGCATGCCCACCCGCCCCTCCATCGAAGTCGCCGTCGTCATGCGCCGTGAGCGCATCGACAACAAATGGCAGCCCTGGCGCTGGATCCTGGCCGAGGTGCTGCCGCAGGAAGAGGGCTGGGGCACCCAGCCGCGCCTGCTCTACAGGGGCGAGGACGAAGAGAAGTGGCTGCATCCGGGCTTCACGGTCGAGCTGTTCAAGGACGATGCCGAGGGCTACTACCTCAATGCCTCTGTGGATGTGCCCGGCTGGTTCGTGCTCTGGCGAATGGAGGATGAGCCGACCATTGCCGATGAGCCGCTGGCCCGGCCCACGGCGGTCAGCCTGAGCTACTACGACGCCGGCCGCTGGCTTGATGCGCAGGAAACGGTGGAGCAGGTGCCGGCGCCCGCCCACATCATTGAATGGCTGCAGGCCTTTGTGGATGAGCACTTTGTGCTGGAACCCAAGCGGCGCAAGCGGCCCGAGAGTTTCAAGCCCCTGCAGGACCGCTTTGGCAACCCGGCCTCCGTGAGCACCGAAAAGAAATTCGGCGGGGGCGGCAATGGCTGACGGCTTCCTCGGCCGCTGGTCGCGGCGCAAGCTTGACGTCAAGGAGGGCAAGCCGCCGGAGGAGCCCGTTCTTCCGGCGAGCAGTGCTGTGCCTGAAAAAGAGATTTCCGTGGAGGGGAAAACCGGGGCGGGTGGTGCCGCTGCCGGCACGCCTGGCCAGCCGCCTGCGTCCGCCGCCGTGGACCCCGGGCTGCACCGGGATGACGGTGTGCCTGCGCTGCCCACCCTGGAAGACGTCAGGACGCTCACCCACCAGGGTGACTTCAAGCCCTATATGGCCCGGGGCGTCGCGCCGGAGGTGAAGAACGCCGCCATGAAGAAGCTGTTTGCCGACCCGCATTTCAACGTCATGGACCGTCTGGACACCTACATCGACGACTATTCACAGCCGGACCCGATCCCGGCCTCGATGCTCAGGCAGATGGTGGGCTCGAAACTGCTCGGCCTGTTCGACGACGAAGAAAAAAAAGATGCCCTGGCGAAGGCCGGTGCTGGGGATGTTGCGGATGCGCCGGGTGGCGAGTCTGTGGCACAGTCCTATGCAAACCCGGACATACCGGGGCCCGAGACCCAGGATACGGTTACAGATACAGCCAGCCCGCGCGCGGCATTGCCCGATGCGCCGGCCAGCCAGGAACACGATGCCCACACTGATTTGCGACTGCAACCAGACGATGCCGCTCCAGCCCAAGGTGCTGGGCGCGGCCCTCAATGAAGACCTGACGCTGCATTCCGGCCTGTGCCGGCGCGAGGCCGGCAGCTTCCAGAAGGCGATCCAGGGGGGCGACGACGTGGTGGTGGCCTGCACCCAGGAAAAGCGCCTGTTCGCCGGGATTGCCGATGAAACGGAAGGGGCCAGCGCGGTCATCAGGTTCGTCAACATCCGCGAGACGGGCGGCTGGAGCAGGGATGCCGCCAAAGCCATGCCCAAGCTGGCTGCCCTGCTGGCCGCTGCGCACCTGCCCGACCCTGAGCCTGTTCCGACCGTCACCTACAAGAGCGCCGGCCGCCTGCTGATCATCGGCAAGCTTGACGAGGCCGAGCGCGCCGCCGCCATGGTGGGCGACACGCTGGATGTGGTGCTGTTCACCCAGGGGCCCGGCCGGATGGGAGACGAAGGGGGCGGCGCGCAGGAGCGGCGTTTCCCGGTGCTCGGCGGCCGCATCGACAGCCTCACCGGCTGGCTCGGCGCCTTCGAGCTCAAGTGGACGAGCGACAACCCCATCAACCTTGACCTGTGCACCCGCTGCAATGCCTGCCTGACAGCCTGCCCGGAGGGCGCCATCGGCCTGGACTACCAGATCGATGCCCAGCTGTGCACCGCGCAGCGCGCCTGCGTCAAGGCCTGCGGCGTGGCCGGCGCGATCGACTTCACGCGCGAACCGCAAGCGCAGGCCGAGAAGTTCGACCTGGTGCTGGACCTGCGTGACACACCCGCATTTGCGCAGCATGCGCCGCCGCAAGGCTACTTCCGCTGGGACGGGCGCGACCTGCAGACGCTTTTGAAGTTGCGCGAGCTGGTCGGCGAGTTCGAGAAGCCGAAATTCTTTGTCTACAAGCAGAAGCTCTGCGCGCACACCCGCAATGAGGTGGTGGGCTGCAACGCCTGCATCGACATCTGCTCGGCGCAAGCCATCAGCAGCGAGAAGTCCAGGCAGCGAATCTTGGTCAACCCCAACCTCTGCGTGGGTTGCGGCGCCTGCACCACGGTGTGCCCGACGGGCGCGCTGACCTATGCCTACCCGCGCGCCAGCGAGCAGGGCACAAAGCTCAAGACGATCCTGTCCACCTATTCGCGCGCCGGCGGCAAGGAGCCTGTGCTGCTGCTGCACAGCCAGGAGCGCGGCCAGGCGCTGGTGGAGCAGCTGGGCCGCGCGGCGCAACTGGGCAAGCTGGCAGGCGTGCCGGCCAACGTCGTGCCGGTGCCGCTGTGGCACACGGCCAGCATCGGGGTGGATGTGTGGCTCAGCGCCATTGCCTTTGGCGCATCGCAGGTGGCGGTGCTGGTGACCGACGAGGAAGCGCCGCAGTACCTGGACGGCCTGAAGGCGCAGATGGAAGTGGCGCAGGCGATCCTGCGCGGCCTGGGCTACAGCGGCACACACCTGCAACTGCTGTGGGCCAACACACCGGCAGAATGCGACGCCGCATTGCAGGCGCTGGCGCAGACGAAGCAGCAGGTGCCCAAGGCCACTGCACGCTTTGCGATCGCCCAGGAAAAGCGCGCCACACTCGACATGGCGCTGGACCACCTGATGGAACATGCGCCCGCGCAACCCGGACGGCCCGAGGCCATCCCGCTGCCGGCCAACGGCTCGCCCTTCGGTTCCATTACCGTCAACAAGGACAGCTGCACGCTGTGCCTGAGCTGCGTCAGCGCCTGCCCGGCCGCCGCACTGCAGGACAACCCGCAGTTGCCGCAGCTGCGCTTCATCGAGAAAAACTGCGTGCAGTGCGGCCTGTGCGCCACCACCTGCCCGGAGGACGCGATCACCCTGGAGCCGCGCCTGCTGCTGACGCCGCAGCGCAAGGAAGCGCGGGTGCTCAACGAGACCCAGCCCTATGCCTGCGTGCGCTGCGCCAGGCCCTTCGGCACGCTGAAAGCCATCGAGTCGATGCTGGGCAAGCTCGCAGGGCACAGCATGTTCCAGGGCGCGGCGCTGGAGCGGCTGAAGATGTGCGGCGACTGCCGCGTCATCGACATCTATTCGGCGCAGAACGAAGCGAAGATTACCGACCTATGAACGAACCCATTCCGACGTCGTCTGCGCTTGACGAGGAAACTGCCCGGGCCGAAATCTACGGCCTGCTCTCGCAACTTTTCTATGCGCCGCCCGCGCCCGAACTGCTCGCGCAGATCAGGGTTGCAGCCACCGAAGCGCCGGCATCCGGCGCATTCCTTGAAGAGCCCTGGCGCGAGCTGGTGGCCGTCACGCGCGAGATGACGGACAAGGCCATCCAGGACGAATACATCGCGCTCTTCGGCGGTGTCGGCAAGCCGGAGATCTACCTGTTCGGCTCGCACTTCCTGAGCGGCTTCCTCAACGAGAAGCCGCTGGCCCGCCTGCGCACCGACCTCATCCGGCTCGGCCTTGAGCGGGGAGATGCCATGTCCGAGACCGAAGACCACTTCGCCTACCTGTGCGAGGTGATGCGTTACCTGATTGCGGGGGACGATGTCGCTGTGTCCAACCTGACGCACCAGAAAGCCTTCTTCGGCGACCACCTGATGCCCTGGGCCACCAGCATGTGCGACAGCATCATGGCGCATCCGCGGGCCCGCTTCAACGCGCGCCTGGCGGCCTTTGCGGCGGCCTTCATCAACGTCGAGTCGCAAGGCTTCGACATGCTGGATTGAAGGCGGCGGCGCACATGGGAAAAATGATGAAAGCGCGGGGGTAAGCCAATGGTTTACGCCGCTGTCCGGGTGTGCTGCATTGCAGCAGTGGATATGCGCCACATGCAGGTCTCCACCACTTGCGCAAGCAGTATTGCGTTGCTACATTCAGGCAGCGTATGCAAAACAGTTCCTATGCGAACGATGACTAATCAGGACAAACCATGAGCCAGCCCACAAGCAAGCTATCCCGCCGGACCATATTCACAGGGGCCGGCACCGTGGGTGCAGTAGCCGCTGCGGCAAGCCTGGTCCCGTCCCTGCAGCCGGTTGCCGAAACCGCCGCAACGCCCCTGAAACCGCCACCGGCCCGTGGCGGCGGCTACAGCTTGTCGGAACACGTCAAGCGCTATTACAAGACCACGCTCGTTTAACTCTCAACCTCGGAGAGTCTCCCCATGTTGCTGACCAAAAAAACGGGTGCCCCCCAGGGTACCTCTTCCTCCACGCACGGGTCTTCGCCGTTCGTGCACAGCCTGCGCCGCGGCCTCTCGCAGGCGCTGCCCACCATGGACCGCCGCGCCTTCCTGCGCCGCTCGGGCCTGGGTGTCGGCGCCGGCATTGCGGCCTCCCAGCTGATGCTGGTCAAGAAGGCGCGCGCCGCCGAAGGCAACAAGGCCGTTGCCATTGGCGACGGCAAGATCGAAGTCAAACGCACCATCTGCACCCACTGCTCGGTGGGCTGTGCGGTGGATGCCGTCGTCGAGAACGGCGTCTGGGTGCGGCAGGAGCCGGTGTTTGACTCGCCGATCAACCTGGGCGCCCACTGCGCCAAGGGCGCGGCCCTGCGCGAGCATGGCCACGGCGAGTTCCGCCTGCGCTACCCGATGAAGCTGGTGAACGGCAAGTACGAACGCATCAGCTGGGACACGGCCTACACCGAGATCGCCGCCAAGCTGCAGGACCTGCGCAAGGCCAGCGGCCCGGACTCCATCTACTGGGTCGGTTCTTCCAAGCACAACAACGAGCAGGCCTACCTGTTCCGCAAGTTTGTCAGCTACTGGGGCAGCAATAACTGCGACCACCAGGCCCGCATCTGCCACTCCACCACGGTGGCCGGCGTTGCCAACACCTGGGGCTACGGCGCCATGACCAATTCGTACAACGACATGCAGAACAGCAAGTGCGCGTTGTACATCGGCTCCAATGCCGCAGAAGCGCACCCGGTCTCGCTGTTGCACATGCTGCACGCCAAGGAAAACGGCTGCAAGATGATCGTGGTCGATCCACGCTTCACCCGCACCGCCGCCAAGGCTGACGAGTTCGTGCGCATCCGCTCAGGCACCGACATCCCGTTCCTGTTTGGTCTGCTGCACATCATTTTCAAGAATGGTTGGGAAGACAAGCAGTACATCAACGACCGCGTCTACGGCATGGAAGCCGTCAAGGCCGACGTGATGGCCAAGTGGACGCCAGCCGCGGTTGAAGAAGCCTGCGGCGTAGGTGAAGCGCAGATGTACAAGGTGGCGAAGATGCTGGCCGAAGCCAAGCCTGCCACCATCGTGTGGTGCATGGGTCAGACCCAGCACACCATCGGCAACGCCATGGTCCGCGCCACCTGCATCCTGCAGCTGGCACTGGGCAACGTCGGCAAGAGCGGCGGCGGCACCAACATCTTCCGCGGCCACGACAACGTGCAGGGCGCGACCG
>JAZKHY010000071.1:0-15060 GCA_040385105.1 Pseudomonadota bacterium | reverse complement strand
GGACCTACGGATTAACAGTCCGGCGCTCTACCGACTGAGCTATCGAGGAACAAGCCTCAGATTATAGCCTGCTTTTTTGGGCGTTTTCAGAACGCAGTCCGCATGCTCACGCGCAAGGTGCGTTCCGCGCCGGGGTACAGGTAGATGTGCCCGAACTTGGTGGGCGATTCGCGCCAGTAGGTCTTGTTGAACAGGTTGTCCACGCCGACGAGCCAGGTGGTCTGCGTGCCGGGGCTGAGCTTGTGCTCGTACCGGACAAGTGCATCCACACGCGTCCATGCGGGCAGGCTCACCTGCTCGGCGGTGCTGTCCACCACCATGCGCTCGCCTTCGCGGCTGACGCTTGCGGCCAGCGACAGGCCGGGCAGGGCGGTGACGGCGTATTCGGCATTTGCGCGCAGGATGTAGTCCGGCACATTGACAGGGCGCCTGCCGTTGATGGTCGGGTCGGCACTGGTGCGCTTGGCGTTGATCACGCTCAGGGCGGCGCCGAGCTTCCAGGCAGACACCTGCGTGTTGATGGATGCCTCAAGGCCGCGGTGCCGCGCATTGCCGTCGAAGCCGCGCAGGCGGCAGTCTGCCGGGCTGGCGGGGCACAGCGCGGCAATCTCGCCCGGCGTCAGCACGCCCACGAGCTGCGTTTCAGAGGTGACCGGCCGCTTGATGTCAAACAGCGCCAGCTGCCACTGCGTCGGCCCGGTGCCGCCCTTGAGGCCGACTTCCATCTGCGTGCTTTCGATCGCGGGCAGGGCGACGCCGGCATTGGCATAGCGCGAGCGGCCCGGCGCTACTTCAGACTCGATGCCGCGGCCCCAGCTGCCGTACACCGATACCGCGGGGGTGATCTCGTAGCTCGCGCCGAGCCAGGGTGTGGTGAAGCCCTGGCTGTAGCTCGTGGCGCGGCTGCCGTCGGTGCGCACGCTGCTGCGCTCGATCCGCGTGTGGCGCAGGCCCAGCCACGAGGTGAAGCCGCCGCCCCAGCGGGCCACGTCATGCACGAACAGTTCCGTGGAGCGTTCGTCGCGGTCGGTGTTGGGCGAAATGAACGCCAGCGCGGGCGAGGCCGCCGGAATCTGCGTCCTGCCGTCGGTGGTGGCCTGGCCCACCACCACCGAGTCATCGGTCTGGAAGCCGAAGCGGTTCTTCAGCACGCTGTACAGCACGCCGGTGGACAGATTGTGCTTCGTGCTGCCAAGGGCAAACGAGCCCTGCAGCTTGAGCTGCGCGGCCTGCTGCCTGCGCTTTTCGTTCTCGCTGCGGAAGTCATAGATGTCGGCCAGGCCAACGTTGGGCGTGCCCGTGGCGGTGTCAGGGCAGTAGCGGTCGGCGTAGTAGTTGCCGGTGCCCGCGTCGAAGCAGCCGAAGGGGTAGGCCAGGCGGTCGTTGGTCTTGAGCGACTGCGCGCCATACTGCGCCGACCAGGTCCAGTTGTTGCCCAGGGCCTGCTCGAAGCGCAGCGTGCCGGTCAGGTTGTCGAAGTCGTTGGCCTGCGACCAGCTCTGGTTGTTGATGTTGATGTTCGGGCTGAGCACCGGCGGCAGCGCGGGGCCCAGCAGGCTCTGGCCCGGGACGCTGGCCTGTGTGTGGCTGCTCCATTCGAACTCACCCTGCAGCAGGGAGCCGCCGCCCAGGCGCATGTCGCCCGCAAAGGCCACCAGGCTGCGGCGGCCGTCAGTGGCATCGACGCGCGGGCGCAGCGTCTCCTGTGCAACGTTGAGGCGGTAGCCCAGCACCTTGTTCTCGCTGCGGCCGCCCAGGTCCAGCTTCAACAGCGTGCTGCCGCGCTCGCTCACGCCCAGGGTCACTTCACGCAGCGGGTTCTCGGTCGGGCGCTTGACCACGTAGTTGACCAGGCCGCCGGGCGCGCTGGTGCCGGCCTGGATGCCGCTGGTGCCCTTGAGGATTTCAACCCGCTCCTTGTTGTCCAGCGGCGTCACCGTCTCGCCGCTGACGGGCAGGCCTTCGCGGCGGTAGTTGTAGCGCGGGTCCAGCTCGTAGCCGCGGATGTTGATGAAATCCCAGTAGCCCGGCGCGTTGTAGCTGTCGGAGACGGAGGCGTCGAATTTGGTGAGGTCGGCCAGCCGGCGTGCGCCCGCGTTCTCGATCTGGCTGCGGTCGATGGTCGTGGCAGACACGGGCACCTCGCGGGACGGGAAGTCGCCGAAGCCGGTGACATCGATGGCGGGCGAGGTCCGCTCGTTGACGATGACGGGCTTGAGCGTGGGGCCCTGCTGGGCAACGGCCGCAGAGGCCGCAAACAGCATGAGCAGTGCCGCTTGCGCGACGGGCGAGCGCGGGGCTCGTGGACGTTGGATGACTGGCGAAAAAAATGCCATGACGTTTTCCTTGAAACGAAATGGCAGGTCGGCTTGCCTTGGCGTTGCGCGCCCCGGGAGAAAACGGGCGCCGCCTGAGAGCTTGCTTCCCTGCGCGAGGATTACCTCAATCAGGTTCAAAGGGACTTTCTCAGTCGCCCCACCACAAATATGCAGCGCGGCAACACCCCTAGCGGCCTTCACAATGAAGTGAAGGTGATGTGGATTCTAGCTTCAGTCAAAGACCGGTGTTTCTACTCCCAGAACTTTGTGCAGCTTCGGCGACGTCGTCGTGTACTGCAGGTGGATCTTTTTGTCCGGGAAGATGATGGGCGCGGCACCGAAGGCGGCGAGGGCGCATTCGTGGAAGCCCGAGAGGATCAGCTTCTTCTTGCCCGGGTAGGTGTTGATGTCGCCCACGGCAAAGATACCGGGGGTGTTGGTGGAAAACTTCTCGGTGTCCACCTTCAGCTGCTTGCGCTCGATGTCCAGGCCCCAGTCGGCGATGGGCCCGAGCTTGGGGCTAAGGCCGAAGAACACCAGCAGCGCATCCATGGGCACGATGCGCGTGACACCGTCGGAGCCTGTGACCTTGGCGCCGCTGAGCTTGCCGTCTTTCTCGTCGTAACCTGTGACCTGGCCGACGATGAACTGCATCTCCAGGGCCTCGCACATCTCCCTCATCTTCGCCACGCTCGCAGGCGCGGCCTTGAAGCCGTCGCGACGGTGGATGAGGATGACGCTCTCTGCCTTCCCGACGCTGGCGTCGGTTCCTGATTTCTGGCCATCTTTGGCGAAGTGGAGCGCCCAGTCAAGCGCCGAGTCCCCGCCACCCACGATCACAAGGTTCTTGCCGGCAAAGTCCGCCGGGTTCTTCACACGGTAGAAAAACTGCGTGTCCAGGAACCTGTCGAGCCCGTCCAGGCGCAACTGCTTGGGCTGGAAGGCACCCACGCCTGCGGCAATGAAAATGGTCCGGGTCAGGAAGCGCGTGCCTTTGGACGTCTCGACGTAGAAGCGCCCGTCTTCCTGCTTCTGCACGGTGGTGACTTCCTGGCCAAAGTGGAAGGTCGCGCCGAAGGGCTCGATCTGCCTGAGCAGGTTGTCCGTCAGTTCCTGGCCGGTGCAGACGGGCACGGCGGGAATGTCATAGATGGGCTTGTCGGGATACAGCTCCACGCACTGGCCACCAGGGTAGGCGAGCGAGTCGATCACATGCGCCTTGATCTCCAGCAGGCCCAGCTCGAACACCTGGAACAGGCCGACCGGGCCTGCGCCGATGATGACGGCATCGGTCTCGATGGGGCCCTCATGGGCCGCTGCGGTGTTGATCACTTCCTGGTTCAGTTGAGGTTCCATGACATGCAGGAGACGGTCTCAGCGGATCAGCTCGGAGAGCTTGCCCGTCTTGTCCTTCCATTCCTCGGCTTCAGGCAGCGCGGGCTTGCGCTTGGTGATGCTCTTCCAGCCGGCCTGCTGGCTTAACTCGACGTTGAGCTTGATGAAGGCGATCTGGTCGCCGGGGAGGTCTTCCTCGGCGTAGATGGCGTTCACCGGGCACTCGGGGATGCAGACGGCGCAGTCGATGCATTCGTCAGGGTCGATCACCAGCATGTTGGGGCCTTCGCGGAAGCAATCCACGGGGCATACATCGACGCAGTCGGTGTACTTGCACTTGATACAGGATTCGGTGACGACGTGAGTCATGGGAGTCTTTTTAGGAATGGGTCAGGGAAACCCCTGATTTTATTGGGTTTCCACCGGGGCGTCCGGGAAGGCCGGCCACAAGCCCCGCATGGGTTTGCGGCCGGTGTTGATACAGGTCAACGGATCAGCAGCGCTCCAGAGGTCTTGTGTGACGCCGTGTCAACCAGCACCAGCGAGCCCATGGTGCGCGACTGCGCATAGGGCAGGGTGGCAATGGGCTCCTGCAGCGTCAGCTCCACATGGCCGATGGCGTTGGGCTCCAGCTGGGTCGCATCCTCCTCGGCCAGCGTGTTGATATCGAGGCGGTGGACGATACGTTTGACCTTGGCCTTGATCCAGCGGTGCCCGTGCAGCGCCCAGTAGGCGCGGCCGGCGACCAGCGGCTCGTCGTCCATCCACGCGATGGTGGCCGATACGTCGCGGCTGGGCTCGAAGGTGTCGGTGGCCAGCAGCCAGTCGCCGCGGGACACATCCACTTCACGGTCCAGCACGATGCCTGCGCTGTGGCCTGCCAGCACGCTCTTGGGGTTGCGGGCATGGTCCAGCACCTGCGCCACCCGCGCGGTCTGGCCGCCGGGCAGCACAGTGACGGACTGACCTGCCTGCACGCCGCCCGAGGCCACGCGGCCCCAGAACACGCGGCGGCCCTGGCTGGTGTCGGCGGACGACGAGAACTTCTCGACCCATTGCACCGGGAAGGCAAACGGCTTCGTCGTTTCGGCAGCGGTGACGGGCAGCGCCTCCAGGATCTCCAGCAGGCTCGGGCCCTTGTAGCCGCACCAGCCGGGGTTGTGCAGCTCCGCGCGGTCCACCACGTTCCAGCCCTTGAGGGCCGACACCGGCACGATGGCCGTGACGGCAATGCCTGCGGCATCTGCAAATGCGGTGAGCGCCGTGCTGATGCGCTGGAAAGCAGCGGCCGCGTCTTCAATGGCATCCAGCTTGTTGACGGCAAACACGATGCCCGGCACGCGCAGCAGGTTCACCAGCAGCGAGTGGCGGCGCGTCTGGGGCAGCAGGTCGTGGCTCACGGCCATGCTCTTGCCGGTGGCCCAGGACAGCTTGGTTGCATCAACCAGCACCACGGCGGCGTCGGCGCTGGAGGCGGCGGTCACCATGTTGCGGGTGTACTGCTCGTGGCCCGGCGCATCGCCGATGATGAACTTGCGGTTGGCGGTGGCGAAGTAGCGGTAGGCCACGTCGATGGTGATGCCCTGCTCGCGCTCGGCGGAAAGGCCGTCGGTCAGCAAGGCAAGGTCGGTCTCGCCGCCGCGCTGCACGCCGGCGAGCTGGTCCACCAGCACCGTCTTGCTGTCCACCAGCAGGCGGCCGATGAGGGTGCTCTTGCCGTCGTCCACGCTGCCGCAGGTGATGAAGCGCAGGGCGCTCTGGGTGTCGCTGGCGGCGGTAAAGGCAGGCTGGGCAGTTGCCGCCTGGTTGGATCTCTGCGCAGCGGCCAGGCCCTGCGCGATGCTTGCGGTGGTCATCAGAAATACCCGTCTTTCTTGCGCTTTTCCATGGAGGCATCGGACGTCTTGTCGTCCATGCGTGTGGCGCCGCGTTCGCTCACGTCGGCGGCCAGGGTCTCGATCACGATCTCGGCGGCCGTGCCGGCCAGGCTGTCCACCGGGCAGGTGCAGGTGATGTCGCCCACCGTGCGGAAGCGCACGTCACGCTCGACCACCTCTTCGCCCGCGCGCGGTGGCGTGAGTTCGGTCACCGGCACCAGCAGGCCCTTGCGCTCGACCACCTGGCGCTTGTGGGTGTAGTAGATGGAGGGCAGGGCGATCTTCTCGCGCTCGATGTACTGCCAGACGTCCAGCTCGGTCCAGTTGGAGATGGGGAACACCCGGAAGTGCTCGCCGGGCTGCAGCCGGGTGTTGAACAGCGTCCACAGCTCGGGCCGCTGGGCCTTGGGCTGCCACTGGCCGAAGCTGTCGCGGTGCGAGAAGATGCGCTCCTTGGCGCGGGCCTTCTCTTCATCGCGGCGGGCGCCGCCGATCAGCGCGTCAAAGCGGAACTCGTCAATGGCTTCCAGCAGCGTCACCGACTGGTGCACATTGCGCGACTCGCCCTCATGGGCCAGGCGCACCGTGCCGCGCTTCATCGAGTCTTCCACACTGCGCACGATCAGCTCCGCGCCCAGTTCCTTTGCGCGGAAGTCGCGGAAATCGGTGACCTCTGGGAAGTTGTGGCCGGTGTCGATCATCAGCAGCGGGTAGGGGATGCGGCCGGCGCCGAAGGCCTTTTCAGCGCACTTGAGCAGCACCAGCGAGTCCTTGCCGCCGGAGAACAGCAAGGTCGGCCGCTCGAAGGCGGCGGCGACCTCGCGCAGGATGAAGATGGCTTCTTCTTCCAGTGCGTCGAGATGGCGGTTGCTCAGGTGAGAGAGCAGTTGGGGTTCGGTTCGGGCGTTCATGGCAGGCTCACAGGGTTCGGTCAATGTTGCAGGTGAAGGCCGCACTCGCGGTTGTCTTCGCCCTTGGTCGGGTCCACATAGTCGAAGTTGTTGGGCAGGCCGTGCTTCACGCAGTAGTCGTGCAGGTCCTTGGACGACCAGTGCAGCAGCGGCGCAACCTTGACCAGGCCGTCGGGGTTGATGCTGACCGGGTCCATCCCGGCGCGCACGGCCGTGTCGGTAGCCCGCAATGCGGTGAACCAGACCTTGGGCGCCGTCTCGCGCAGCGCGCGGGCAAAGGGCTCAAGCTTCACTTCCTCCGTGAACGCGGCATGGCGCGGGTCGTCCAGGGCCGGCGTCGGGCCTTCAACGGCCTCGCGGTGGGCGCGTGAACGGCGCGGCAGGTAGATGCGCAGGTTCAGGTTCAGGCGCTTTGTCACCTCGTCGGCAAAGCGGTAAGTCGCTTCGGTGTTGTAGCCGTTGTCCATCCAGACCACGGGCACGTTGGGGTCCACCTGAGTGACCAGGTGGAGGATCACTGCCTCAAAGGGGCGGAAATTGGTGGTCACGATCGCGGGCTGGCCCAGGCCAAGGGCCCATGCCACCAGGCCGGGCGCGTTGCGGCCCAGGTCGGCATTGACGTGGGCGAGGTTCAGGTCGTTGGCGCTCATGCTGTTGCCTCCTCGCTGCGGAAGTGCGGCAGCGGGTGCACGATGTCGCCCTGGTAGAAGCCGCTGAAGCGGTCAAACTGCCGCTGCGCATCGGCAATGTCCACACCTTCGCGCAGCACGGCCACGTCAAAGCCGGTGCGCTGCATGTGCACAAGCTGGTCGATCAGCACGTCGCCCGTGGCGCGGATCTCGCCCTTGAAGCCAAGGCGCCGGCGCAGCAGGTGGGCCTGGCTGTAGGCCCGGCCATCGGTGAATTTCGGGAAGTGCAGGTCAATGCGCTGCACGCCCTCCAGAGACACCTTGAACGGGTCCGCGTCGTTGGGCAGGGTCAGGACGTTGTGGGCTTGCGGGCCCTGGTCTTTTTCGCTGAATGCAAGCAGTTTCATGATGCGGCTTCCTCCACGGCGACCTGGCGGTCTGCAATACGGGCACTGTTGGCGGCCGCCTTGAACGGGTCGGCGCCCACGCGGCGCAGGGTGTCAATGAACGTCTCGGCCTTGCCGTCGTACGGGCGCACTTCGCGGTGGGCGCGGTAGGTGTCGAGCACGGCCTCGATCACGCCGGGCACTTCCACGGCGGAGAACGACGGGCCGACAACCTTGCCGGGAACGGGTGCGCCCGACAGCGCCGAGCCGTCGGAGCCGCCCAGCGTGACCTGGTACCACTCCTTGCCGTCCTTGTCCACGCCCAGGATGCCGATGTGGCCGCTGTGGTGGTGGCCGCAGGAGTTGATGCAGCCGCTGATGTGCAGGTCGATCTCGCCCAGGTCGTGCAGCTCGTCCATGTCCTGGTAGCGCTCGGTGATGGCTTCTGCCACCGGGATCGAGCGGGCATTGGCCAGCGAGCAGAAGTCGCCGCCGGGGCAGGCAATCATGTCGGTCAGCAGCCGGATGTTGGGCTTGGCCAGGCCCGCCTTGCGGGCGGCGCGCCACAGCTCGGGCAGCTCGTCGCAGCGCACCCAGGGCAGCAGGAGGTTCTGGTCATGCGTGACGCGCAGCTCGCCGGCGCTGAAGCGGTCGGCCAGGTCGGCGGCGGTGTCCAGCTGGTCGGCGTTGGCGTCGCCGGGCGCCTGGCCCAGGCGTTTGAACGACAGCGTCACGGCGCGCAGGTCGGGGTTCTGGTGCGGCGCCACGTTCTGCTGCAGCCAGCGGCCAAAGTCCACATCGTCTTCCGCGGCGGCGCGCAGGATGTTGGCGATCTTGGCTTCCGCATTGCTGCGGTTGCAGTTGAGCGCCGGCGGCACAAAGCTTTCGGCCACGCGGTCGTACTCGGCCTGGGCGATGGTGTGGGGCGCGCCGTCCTTCTCGACGATCTGGCGGTACTCGGCCTCGACGTCGTCAATGTATTTCTGGCCCTCGGCCTTCACCAGGATCTTGATGCGGGCCTTGTACATGTTGTCGCGGCGGCCGTAGCGGTTGTACACGCGCACCACGGCTTCCAGGTAATTCATGATCTGGTTCCAGGGCAGGAACTCGCGGATCACGGTGCCGATGATGGGCGTGCGACCCATGCCGCCGCCCACCAGCACCTTGAAGCCCAGCTCGCCTGCAGCATCGCGCACCAGGTGCAGGCCGACGTCATGCCAGGCCACGGCGGCGCGGTCTTCGCGCGCGCCACTGATGGCGATCTTGAATTTGCGCGGCAGGAAGGCGAACTCCGGGTGCAGCGTGCTCCACTGGCGCAGGATCTCGCCGAAGGGCCGCGGGTCGGCAATCTCGTCCACCGCAATGCCGGCGCGCTCGTCGCTCGTGATGTTGCGGATGCAGTTGCCGCTGGTCTGGATGCCGTGCATGTTGACGCTGGCCAGCAGGTCCATCACGTCGGCGCTCTTGTCCAGGGGGATCCAGTTGTACTGGATGTTCTGGCGCGTGGTGAAGTGCGCGTAGCCGGTGGTCAGGTGCGAGTTGATGGACTTGCCGCCTGCGGTGGGCAGTGCGCCCAGGCTGGTCTGGCGCGCCTGCGCGTCATTGAAGATGGCGGCGGTGGGCTGGTCGTATTCGCGGGCGATCTTCGCCAGCACCCGGACCTGGGCGCTGGACAGCTCGCCGTAAGGCACGGCGATGCGCAGCATCGGCGCATAGCGCTGCACATACCAGCCGTTCTGCAGGCGCAGCGGGCGGAACTCGTCCTCGCTGAGCTTGCCGGCCTGCCAGCGCTCAAGCTGGTCACGGTACTGGGCGGCGCGCAGCTTGACGAACTGTTTGTCGAAGTCGGTGTATTGGTACATGGTCAGATGGCAATCAACTTGGTGCCGGCATAAGCCAGCAATACGGACAAAAGGGTACGGATGACGCGGTCAGGCGTTTTGGCAACCAGGCGCGAGCCCAGCCAGATGCCCGGCAACGAACCGGCCAGCAGCTTGGCCAGCAACGGCCAGTCCACCGAGCCGATGGAGGCGTGGCCCAGGCCCGCCACGAGGGTCAGCGGCACCGCATGCGCAATATCGGCTGCGACGATGCGCGGCAGGGGCAGGGCGGGGTACAGGAGCATCAGCACCAGCACGCCGATGGCGCCGGCCCCCACGGAGGTGAGGGTGACCAGGGTGCCGATGATGGCGCCAAACAGCACGGGCAGCGCAAGGTGCTTCGGCCGGGAGGCTTGTGCCAGTGCCGCGGGCTCGATATGGCGGGGCGCGCCCTTGCCGGCGATAGCCTTGTACGCCGTGGCCAGGGCCGTCAGCAGCAGCGCGATGCCCAGCGTCGTGGTCATGACCTGCTGGACCACCGGGTTGGCCGGGCCAACGCGGCTCAGCACATACAGTGTGACGAGCGAAGCCGGGATGCTGCCGGCGGCCATCAGCAGCACCACGGGCCAGTCGATCACGCGGGCGCGGGCCAGGCCCACGGAGCCGCCCAGCTTGGTGAAAGCGGCAAACAGCAGGTCCGTCCCGATGGCAAGATGCGGCTTGACGCCAAAGAAGAAGATCAAAAGCGGCGTCATCAGTGAACCGCCGCCCACGCCCGTAAGGCCGACCACGAGGCCGACAAAGAAACCGGCGAAAACAAACACGGCGTCATGCATGGGCGCGACTATAAAAGCCGGCCTTATGGAACCAAACGATTTATTAGTTCGCGCTTTATGCAGATAAGCTTATGCGCAAGCAATGGCGCGGCCTGCGGGGCTTTTTTGGGGCGAGTCCGGATAAGGCGGCAAAACGGTGCAATGCGCGCTGCAAGGCACGGTATCCTGTTGTAAAACCGCCCTAATCAAGTCCAGCCGGTGCAAGCCGGGCCGATTGGCGGCGGCTTTGCGGCGGTGTGCGTCCATAATTTCCCGCTATATATGCGAAATCCAGGAAAGAAGAGATGAGCGACAGGGTCTTTGTGAAGGTGGTGGGCTTCACTGATGTGGAGCGGCACGCACTCAATACCATGTTCAGGTTGTCGGACGAGCGGCTGACAACCTACGCACTGTGGACCCCTGACGCGCCCGAAGCCGCCAAGCTGGCCCTTTTTGACGGCCAGTCCCAGGAGGCCCGCCAGGCGCTCGAAAGCCCGAACTCCGAACCTGACATGCAGCTCATCTGGGTGGGCGCCATCTCCCCGGCCCATGCAGCCCGCACCTTTGTGCGGCCGCTGGTATGGCCCGACGTGGTGCAGGCCATGGACGAACTCTTCGCGGCGCCGCCCGTCGTGGACTTTGACCTCGACTTTGAACCGGTGCAGCGGGTCGGCCCCAATGCCGCCAAATGCGCCCTGATTGCCAGCCCCGACCCCGGCGAGCGCTTTTACCTGCGGGCCAAGCTGGCGTCTGTGGACCTGCTGGAGGCCGACGAAGCCGCGACCGCCGCCGAGGTGGAGGCCGCCCTCAAGACCCAGGCCTATGACGTGATCCTGCTGGACCTGGACCTGCCCGACGTGAACGGCTGGGAGCTGCTGCGCAAGCTCGTCTTGCACAGGCCGCCGGTGCCAGTCATCTGCATGACCGCCCAACTGACTGTTGGTGCCCGTATACGTGGCTGGCTGGCAGGCGCCGAAGCCTGCCTTGGCAAGCCGCCGCACCCGGGAAAGCTGCAGGAACTGCTGCGCAAGGTGCAGAGCGCGCCCCCGCGCAAGGCCTGACGGGCACCGCCCACTGCTTTTTGCGCTGTGTAAGCCAACGCACAGTGATTGCACCTGCGCCCGCCTAAGCTCTGTGGGTGCCAGACGCGGCAAGCCGGGTCGTACTGGTTATTCGCGTGAGCTGCGCCGCAGCCACGTTTCGCGAAATTCCAGACTCAAGGACCCTCATGAACTACCCCACCCTCATCCTGGCGGCTGCTGCCGCATTCACGCTTGCCGCCTGCGACCGCCAGCCGACCGTTGTGGTGCCTCCCGCAACCGTCGTCCTGCCCAGCACGCCAGGCCCCGCAGGTGCGACAGGCGCCACGGGCGCGACCGGAAATACCGGCAGCACGGGCAGCACCGGCAGCACCGGTGATACAGGCGCTACAGGCAACACCGGAAACACCGGAAACACCGGAAACACCGGCTACACGGGCGCTACCGGCGCTACGGGCGACACAGGCAACCGCGGCGCAACAGGCCGCACGGGCGACACCATCATCGTGATGCCGCCGGCTTCGTCGGCCAGGTAAACAGGTTCAGGCAAGCCGCCTCGCGGCGGCGTTTCCTCTGTGTAAGCCAGCGCACAGTGCTGCACGGGGGCGGAGCCTAAGCTCTGGGCGTGCCAGACGCAGCCGCTTGGCTGCACTGGCTAGTTGCGTGTGCTGCCATGCAGCCGCGTCCCGAAAAATTCCAGACAGAAGGAATCGTCATGAACTGCTCCAGACTCGTACTGCCGGCTCTCGCCGCGCTTGCCCTTGCTGCGTGCGACCGCCCCGCCGTGGTCGTCCCACCTGCGACAACAGTCGTCGTGCCTGGCCCCGCAGTCCCCGGGCCTCCCGGCCCTCCGGGCGTGCCAGGTGCCACCGGCGAACCCGGCAAGCCAGGCGAAAGCAGCACCGTCATCGTGATGCCGCCCGCGCCCGCTGCATCGTCATCCAGGTAGTCGCGCTTCACGCGCCTGTGTCGGCGCTTGCCACCTTCGCCGGCTTGCTGGCCGTGACGAAAAAATAGCCGAATGACGGCATCCATGCGCCGAGGGCGAATGCGGCGAACGAGGCCAGAATGTGCCGGGTACGCCAGGGCTGAAGTCGGCCGCGCGCCTTCCACAGTTCACCCAGGGCAAACCTGCTGGCAAACAGCGGGACGTGCAACGCACTCGGCGCCAGGCGCAGCGAAATATCCTCAAAGGCAATCTGCCCGAAGCCGGCCTTCTGCATGGACGACGTAAGTGCGTGGCGCTCGGCAAGTTCCGGGACGGCCCAGTTGGCGCACCAGTTGTCGTAAAGGCGTTGAATCACGCCCGGCAGGGACCGGGTGTTGCGGCGCAGCTCGTCCGCCAGCACCAGCGTGCCGCCGGGCTTGAGGAGGCGATACGCCTCGCGGATCAGGGCTTCCTTTCCGGAGCCCTGGGCATGGCACGCGCTCTCCAGCATAAAGACGGCGTCGTAGGCACCTGCCGGCAGGCCTGTGTCCGTATAGTCGGCCAGGTGGAAACGCAGGCCTCGCTCATAGCAGGCAGCATGTGCGCTATCGCTCAGGTTCAGCGCCTGGCCGCGGTCGATCTGCTCCGGCACGCAGGTCACCGCATCGACTGAACTGCCGGCACGATGCCGCACCACATGCCGCGCTGTGGCGCCTGTGCCGCAGCCCAGGTCGGCGACACGAGCGAGAGGCCCGGTGCCCATGCGGCGAAGGACCTGCGCATTCATTTCATCGAGCATGTCCTCGCGCCTGAGCGGGTTGATGCCCCAGCGCCAGTAGCCGAAATGCATGTTCATCCCCGGGCTCCATGCCCTGTAGTCGTCGACAGTGGCCTTGTAGTAGGCCAGCAGGTCCTGCCGTGTGGTGGGGCCTCCGGGCCTCGGCAAGCTGGTGCGGACAGAATCACCGCAGTTCACGCTCGTTGTCATGCTTGTCTCCTGTTGTCGTCAAGCGGGTGCGGCGGATTGTGCTTGCGTGACCGCTGCGAGCCCCTTCAGCATCGCCAGCGGCTCCCGCCCCAGCCAGCGTGCAGCCTCATTGCAATGCGACACCGAGCCCGCTTGCAGCATGCGCATGGTGTTGATGCTGAACACCTTCTGCGGTAGCAGCACCGCCGCCAGCGCGCCGAGCTTCATCAGCCACCAGGGCACGGGCAGCCAGAGGGCGGCGCCCTTGCCTTGCGCGGCGCGGTAGCGGGTGAGCATGTCGCGATAGGTCATGACCTCCGGGCCGGTGAGCTCGATCACGCGGCGCAGGGCTTTGGGGTGCTCGGCAATGCGGGCCACGCAGCGGGCCACGTCGCTCACCTGGATGGGCGCGACAGGGCTGGCGCCGGGGTGCAGCAGGCCGGGCAGGCTGATCACGGGCAGGCGGGTCAGCCACTTGAAGAGGCGCGTGCTCGGGCAGTTGCCGTCTACCAGCAGGCCGGGGCGCACGATGGCGTAGTCAACCGTGGACCCGCGCAAGGTTTCCTCAGCCGCGAGCTTGCTTTCCATGTAGCGGCCCGGGATGCCGGTACCCGTGCCCAGTGCCGAGATGTGGACGACGCGCGCCACGCGCTCGGCCTCGCAGGCCTGTACCAGCGCGCGTGAAGCCTGGCGGTGCACCACGTGCCATGTGTTGCCGTCCCGCTCGATCAGCACGCCGACCGCATTGACAACGATGTCAGCGCCGTGCACAACAGCGCGCATGGCCTCCACGCTGTTGTCATACCGCAGGTCCACATCGATGTCGGCGCCGCTGCGCGCCGTGGTGGTCACATGGTGGCCGCGTGCCCTGAACTCGCTGGCAATGGCATTGCCCAGCAGGCCCTTGCCGCCGAGGATGGTGATGTTCATGATGTCCTCCTTGTTCCGGTTGCGTCACAGGCTCCATGCGCGCAGGCTTGCGAACGCCGCAGCGCGCGTGCGGCCGCGATGCGTTCGATGACGGGCAAAAGCACACCCGAGATGGCGTAGCGGTTGCGCGCGAACACCGCATACGCTGCATCAAAAACCGGTTTGAGGAACGGCAGCCCCGTAGGCGCCGTGAGGTGGCCCAGTCCCACCGCACGGTAGGCCAGGCGGATCGTCTCGGTGCCCACCACCAGCGAGCCATCCGCACGCTGGCCGTGCAACAAGGCGCCCATATCCTGCAGGCTGACGCCGAACCACGCAGGGTCAAAGCCGGGCTGCGAGATGTCCACAAACACCAGCCGGTTCAGCGCATTGCGCGAACGCAGGTCGTCCATTTCAAGCTTGCAGATGGCGCAGGCGCCGTCGTAGAAGAGGGTGAGCGGGTACGTATTCCTGTTCATGGTGCTGGATCCTTTTTTCGATTTAATTGGCAGTAATTTCAGTCAAAACAGAAATAAAGAGGCAAAAAAAGGGCAGCAAATCATGGCCCGATCATCACGCCCAGTGTGTTGTGCTTGGCCTGCGCAGTTTCTTCTGCCACGGGCGCCTCGCCGCGAATCAGCTTCTGGATCTTGGCGCCGAGTTTGAGCACCTTGGTCAGCGTTTCGGTGTCCAGACGCAGCATCTCGTCGCCCCACAGGCTCATGGCTTCCAGCATGGCCAGCATCTCCTTGATGCGGGCAGCGCGGTCCACGCCGTCCACCATCAGTTCGGGTGAGTTCAGCAGATCCTTGAGCATGCCGATGGTGGGGGCAATCTCGCGCGCTTTCCGCTCGCGGATGATGGTGCGGGTGAGCTCCCAGATGTCGGTGCTGGTTTCAAAGTGGTCGCGCCTGTCGCCCATGACATGGACCATCTTGATCAGGTTCCAGCTCTGCAGCTCGCGAAGGCTGTTGGAGACGTTGCTGCGGGCCACCGCCAGCGTCTCGGCAATCTCGTCGGCCGGCAGCGGCTTGCCCGTGAGGTAAAGCAGCGCATGGATCTGCGCCACCGTGCGGTTGACGCCCCAGCGGGTGCCCATCTCGCCCCAGTGGAGGATGAATTTCT
>JAZKHY010000070.1:0-40440 GCA_040385105.1 Pseudomonadota bacterium | reverse complement strand
GCCTACGTTGACGTGCGGCTTCGTGCGTTCGAATTTACCTTTTGCCATTTTTCAAATCCTCGAAGAATCAGCGAATAACCTGAACAAACATTACGGCGCTGACAACAACATCAGCGCCACGACAAACTGGTGCCCTTTGCGGGAATCGGACCCGCGACCTCTCCCTTACCAAGGGAGTGCTCTACCACTGAGCCAAAAGGGCTGAACCTTCAAATCAACTGCGTCGCTTCTGCAACAGACAGTCCGTGGAGCGGGAGACGGGAATCGAACCCGCGTCATTAGCTTGGAAGGCTAGGGTTCTACCATTGAACTACTCCCGCATCGGATGACTACCCCGAAGCTGGCCTTCAAGCCCCCGGCCCACCGGAAAACCGCTTGGCCAAAGACTGTCAGAAGTTCTCGCTCTACAAACAAATCCGTCGCTGGTGGAGAGGGCTGGATTCGAACCAGCGTACTCGTAAGAGGGCAGATTTACAGTCTGCTGCCATTAACCACTCGGCCACCTCTCCGGCGAACCTTGGAATATAGCACGGTTTGATGACGGCTTCACCCTTCTGGCCGCGGCTTGGCGCTTGACCCGGCACCCGGCAGGGGCAAGCCGTCAGGCAAGGCGCCAGTCCATGCCGGCGCCGCGCGCCTGCAGCCATGCCCGGGCCTGCGAAAAGTGGCCGCAGCCAATGAAGGGCACCGGTGCCCGCAAGGCCGACAGGGGTGAAGGGTGATTGGCCTGGAGGACCAGCGCCTGCCGCCCGCGGGCTGCGGCGGTCTGCGCGATCAGTGGCGCCTTGGCCTGGGCATGGGCGCCCCAGAGCATGTACACACAAGCCGGCGCATGGGCGGCGACATGCGCCAGCAGTGCATCGGTCAATGACTCCCAGCCTTGCCTGGCGTGGCTGGCCGGCTGCCCGTCTTCCACGGTCAGGCTGGTGTTGAGCAACAGCACGCCCCGGCGCGCCCAAGGCACGAGCGAGCCATTCGCCGGAATCGCCTGCCCGCAGTCACGCTGCAATTCCTTGAAGATATTGCGCAATGAGGGCGGCAGCCTCACCCCGGGAGCCACAGAGAACGCCAGGCCCTCGGCCTGGCCCGGCCCGTGGTACGGGTCCTGGCCCAGGATCACGACCCTGACGTCAGCCAAAGGTGTTAATTCAAGCGCCCTGAAAGGCTGCGGCGGATAGATGACCGCACCGGCCTCCATACGCGACTGCAAAAAATCCATGAGCCGGCGAGCCTGGTCGCTGGTCTCAAATGCGCTGAGCACAGGCCGCCAGTCCTGTGCGACAGGCCAGTTCCGGAAATCAGGGTCGGTCAAACAACTCACCCAGCGCAGCGCCCGGATCCGGAGCACGCATGAAAGCCTCACCGATGAGGAAGGCATTGACCCCGGCCTCCCGCATGCGCTGCACGTCCTGGCGCGTCAGGATGCCGCTCTCCGTAACGAGCAGCCGGTCGCCAGGCACATCCTTGAGCATGCCCAGCGTCGTGTCCAGCGTGACCTCGAATGTGCGCAGGTTGCGGTTGTTGATGCCGATCAGCGGCGTCTTGAGCTTCAGCGCGCGGGCCAGTTCAGCCTCGTCATGGACTTCCACCAGCACGGCCATGTCAAGGGACCGGGCAATGGCTTCCATGGCGGCCATCTGCGCATCGTCCAGGCAGGCGGCGATCAGCAGGATGCAATCCGCGCCCATCGCCCGCGACTCATAGATCTGGTACGGGTCAACCATGAAGTCCTTGCGCAGCACGGGCAGGTCGCAGGAAGCACGGGCCTGCTTGAGGTAGTCCACCGAGCCCTGGAAGAACTGCTGGTCCGTCAGCACCGACAGGCAGGCTGCGCCGAACTCGGCATAGCTCTGGGCAATGTCGGCCGGGATGAAGTCGGCACGCAGCACGCCCTTGGACGGGCTGGCTTTCTTGATCTCGGCGATCACCGCTGCCTGGCCCGCGGCGATCTTCGCGCGCATGGCACCGACAAAGTCCCGCGTCAGCACGCGCGACTCGGCGTCGGCGCGCATGGCGGCCAGCGATTTGCGCCGCAGCGATGCTGCGATTTCCTCGCGCTTGACTTCAACGATCTTGTTCAGGATGTCTGACATGGGCTCAATTCGAAAGGGTCTTGGTGGCGGAAATCATCTGCGCCAGCTTGGCCCTGGCCGCACCGGACTCGATGGATGCGCGCGCCTTGGCAACGCCGTCCGCGATGTTGTCCGTGACATTGGCCGCATACAGGGCCACGCCGGCGTTCAGGATCACGATGTCGCGCGCAGCGCCAGGCTGGTTGTTCAGCACGCCGAGCAGCATCTCACGTGACTGGTCGGGCGTTTCGACCTTCAGCGCACGGTTGCTGGCCATCGGCAGGTTGAAATCCTCGGGATGGATCTCGTACTCGGTGATCTCGCCGTTCCTGAGCTCTCCCACCAGCGTGGCAGCGCCCATGCTCACCTCATCCATGCCGTCCTTGCCATAGACCACCAGCGCATGCTCGGCGCCCAGGCGCTGGAGCGCGCGGATCTGGATGCCGACCAGGTCGGGGTGGAACACACCCATGAGGATGTTGGGCGCGTCGGCCGGGTTGGTCAGCGGGCCAAGGATGTTGAAGATCGTCCGCACACCCAGTTCCTTGCGGACCGGCGCCACATTCTTCATGGCCGGGTGGTGGTTGGGCGCGAACATGAAGCCGACGCCGACTTCGGTGATGCACCGGGCGATGGCTTCGGGCGACAGGTTGATGTTGATGCCCAGGCTCTCCAGCACGTCGGCGCTGCCGGACTTGCTGCTGACGCTGCGTCCGCCGTGCTTGCTGATGCGGGCGCCGGCGCCGGCCGCCACGAACATGGAGCAGGTGGAAATGTTGAAGGTATGCGAGCCGTCGCCGCCGGTGCCGACGATGTCCACCAGGTGGGTCTTGTCCGCCACATGCACCTTGGTCGAGAACTCGCGCATCACCTGCGCAGCCGCCGTGATCTCGCCAATGGTTTCCTTCTTCACACGCAGGCCGGTGATCAGCGCTGCCATCATGACGGGCGAGAGCTCGCCGCTCATGATCATGCGCACGACCTTGAGCATCTCGTCGTGGAAGATTTCGCGGTGCTCGATGGTGCGCTGCAGCGCTTCCTGGGGGGTGATGGGCATGGTGTGTCTCGGTTAGCGTGAAGGATTGTCGGTCAAAGCGAGCTTGAGGCCAAAGCCGATGAACATGGCGCCGGCCACGCGGTCCAGCCAGTGCATGCCGCGCTGGACGGCTTCGCGCCGCGCCATCCAGGCGGCAGCAAGGGCCCAGCCGGAATTGACGGGGATGGAGTTGAGGTTGAACAGCGCGCCCAGTAGCACAAAGGCCAGAGCCTTGTTTTCGGCGCCGGGTGCGATGAACTGCGGCACGAAGGCCAGGAAGAAGATCGCCACCTTGGGATTCAGCACATTGGTGAGAAAGCCGCCCAGAAATACGTCCCTGAGGCTTCGTGCGGGAGCAGCGGCAGCCACGGCCACCAGGTCGGTGGCATCTTGCGGCTTCGCCCGCAGGATCTTGATGCCTACCCAGAGAAGGTACGCCGCGCCAGCGTATTTGAGCACCGTAAAGGCAGTGGCTGACGTCGCCAGCAAGGCCCCGACGCCCAACGCCGCGCCGAACACGTGGACGAAGCAGCCGGCCGTGATGCCCAGACCCGCGACGATACCGGCGCGCGCACCGGACCGCAGGGAGTTCGTGACGATGTAGAGCACGTCCGGCCCCGGTGTGAGGTTGAGCAGCCAGCCGGCTGCAATGAACAGCCACAGGTGTTGAATCTCGGGCACGGCAATTCCCTCAGTCCTGGAAGTAACGACGGATCGCAGCGGCAGCACGGTCCACGCCGGCGGCATCCACATCAAGGTGAGTCACAAACCTCAGCCGGTACAGCCCGGTTGCCAGGATTCCGTGGCTGGCCAGGTGCGGCATCAGCCCGGCGGAACGCTCGCGCGCGGCGCCGTCCAGGTCCACGAACACGATGTTGGTGTGCGGCGGCTCCACACGCACACCGTCCAGGCCTGCCAGGCCGTCGGCCAGGCGTTTCGCCAAGGCATGGTCCTGTGCCAGCCGGTCGATGTGATGGTCCAGCGCATGGGTGGCGGCGGCCGCCAGCATGCCGGACTGGCGCATCGCGCCGCCCGCCATCTTGCGGATGCGATGGGCCCTGGCGATGAACTCGCGCGAGCCACACAGCGCCGAGCCCACCGGCGCGCCCAGGCCCTTGCTGAAGCAGACCGAAACGCTGTCGAAACATTGGGCGATGCGGCGGGCTTCATCAGCAGCCGTTCGGGCTGGCCCTTCGACAGGCTCAGCGCGAACGGCTTGGGCTTGGGCGACTGCCGCATTGAACAGCCGCGCGCCGTCCAGGTGCCGGGCCAGGCCCTTGCCCGCGGCCAGCGCCGTCGCCTGCTGGATGTACTCAAACGGCAGCAGCTTGCCGCCCAGCGTGTTCTCAAGCGCCAGCAACCGGCTGCGGGCAAAGTGCGCATCATCCGGCTTGATCGCGGCCTCGATGTCAGCCAGCGCCAGCGTGCCATCAGGCTGGTGGTTCAGCGGCTGCGGCTGCACGCTGCCGAACACCGCCGCACCGCCGCCTTCCCAGCGGTAGCAATGGTTCATCTGCCCGACGATGTATTCGTCGCCGCGCTGGCAGTGGGCGAGGATGGCGCACAGGTTGCTCTGGGTGCCGGTGGGCACGAACAGCGCCGCCTCGAAGCCCAGCATTGCGGCGATCTTCTCCTGCAAGGCGTTGACGCTGGGGTCGTCGCCGAACACGTCGTCACCCAGGGGGGCGGTAAACATGGCTTCGCGCATTGCCGCCGTCGGCTGCGTGACGGTGTCGCTGCGCAAATCGATGATCGACGCGTTCACGACTGGTCCAGAAAGTTCTTCAGCATCGCATGCCCATGCTCGGACAGGATGGACTCCGGATGGAACTGCACGCCCTGTACCGCAAGCTCCTTGTGGCGCACGCCCATGATCTCGCCGTCGTCGGTCCAGGCCGTCACGGCCAGCACATCGGGGCATGACGACTTCTCGATGGCCAGCGAGTGGTAGCGGTTGACGGTGAACTGCTCCGGCAGGCCCGCAAACACGCCTTCCTGCGTGGTGGTGATGACGCTGGTCTTGCCATGCATCAGCTGCTGCGCGCGGATGATCCTGCCACCGAAGGCTGCGCCGATGCTCTGGTGCCCCAGGCACACGCCCAGCACCGGCAGCTTGCCCGCAAAATACTGGATGGCCGCCACCGAGATGCCCGCCTCGGCCGGCGAGCAGGGCCCGGGCGAGACCACCAGCCGGTCGGCGCCTCGCGCGGCCAAGCCTTCCAGGGTGATTTCGTCGTTGCGGAACACCTCGACCTCGGCGCCCAGTTCACCGAAGTACTGGACGATGTTCCAGGTGAACGAGTCGTAGTTGTCGATCATCAGGACCTTGAGCCTGCTGTTGGTTGATGCAGTCATGGCTTACTCCATCCCTTCTTCAACAAGTTCCGAGGCGCGCAGCAGCGCCCGCGCCTTGGCTTCTGTCTCTTTCCATTCCAGCTCGGGCACCGAATCGGCCACCACGCCCGCCGCCGCCTGCACATACAGCACCTGGTCCTTGATGACGCCGGTGCGGATGGCTATCGCCACGTCCATGTCGCCGGCATAGCTCAGGTAGCCGCAGGCGCCACCGTAGATGCCACGCTTGGTCGGCTCCAGCTGGTCGATCAGTTCCATGGCGTGGACCTTGGGTGCGCCGGTCAGGGTGCCGGCCGGGAAGCTCGCCTTGAGCACGTCGATGCTGGTCATGCCGTCCAGCAGGATGCCCTCGACATTGCTGACAATGTGCATCACGTGGCTGTAGCGCTCCACCGCGAAGGCTTCCGTCACCTTCACGGTGCCGGTTTTGGCAATGCGTCCGATGTCGTTGCGCGCCAGGTCGATCAGCATCACATGCTCGGCGCGCTCCTTCGGATCGTTGATGAGCTCGTGCTCGATGGCCACGTCCAGCTCCGGCGTCGCGCCGCGCGGGCGGGTGCCCGCCAGCGGGCGGATCGTGACCTTCTGCCCGTCGGGCGTGTTCTCCTGCCGCACCAGGATCTCGGGCGAGGCGCCGACCACATGGAAATCGCCGAAGTGGTAGTAGTACATGTAAGGCGACGGGTTGAGCGAGCGCAGCGCGCGGTACAGCGACAGCGGCGACTCGGTGTAACGCTTCTTGATGCGCTGGCCGACCTGTACCTGCATGAAGTCGCCGGCGGCGATCAGCTCCTTGGCGCGCTCGACGGCCGCGATGTAGTCGGCCTTGGCAAAGTCGCGCTCGGCCGGGTGGGTCTGCGACTGCTTGATGATGGGCGCGCTCACCGAGTACTTGAGCTGGTCCTTCAGTTGCCGCACCCGCTTTTTCGCGTTGGCATAGGCCTCGGGCTGGGCCGGGTCGGCATAGACGATCAGGTAGAGCTTGCCCGACAGGTTGTCGATGACGGCCAGTTCCTCGCACTGCAGCATCAGCATGTCGGGGCAGCCCAGCGTGTCGGGCGGGCATGAGTTCTCGAGCTTCTTCTCGATGTAGCGCACCGTGTCATAGCCGAAGTAGCCGGCCAGGCCGCCGCAAAAGCGCGGCAGGCCGGGCCGCAGCGCGACCTTGAAGCGCTTCTGGTAGGCGGCAATGAAGTCCAGCGGGTTGCCCGCTGCGGTTTCGACCACCACGCCGTCGGTCACCACCTCCGACTTCGCGGCCGCGCCGAAGCCGGTGGAGCGGATGAGGGTGCGGGCCGGCAGGCCGATGAAGCTGTAGCGGCCGAAGCGCTCGCCCCCGACGACGGACTCCAGCAGGAAGCTGAACTTGCCGCCGTCTTTGGAGTGGGCCAGCTTCAGGTACAGGGACAGGGGGGTTTCCAGGTCGGCGAATGCTTCCGCCATCAATGGAATGCGGTTGTAGCCTTGCTGGCTCAGACTTTTGAATTCGAGTTCGGTAATCACGGTGTTTGCCTCGACGGGCCTCCAGGGATCGGGCCCGTTCAGGGCCCCGGTGACACACCGGCGTCGCATTCAGGCGGACCCGGCGGTGTCACGTTCATTCACTTGAGTGCCCCGGTGGTCCCGGGGCGCGGTACACGGGTTGCCCGTGTGGATCAGCTACGCACAGCAACGGGCTGGCGCCAGGGCCAGGCTCCCCGGTCGCTATAACCTGTGAGGGTGGTGCGGTGAATGAACATGGGCCAAGTGTAGCAAAGGCAAATGACCGCCCGGCGGATGGTGGCGCGATGCTCTCGAAAACCCTGTTGCGCAGTACATCACTAGTTCGCAACAATGAAAGCGAACGACCGTTCTATTCTAGGAGACACAACATGATGAAGCTCAAACAATGGGTCGCGGCTGCAGGCTTTTGCCTCGTGGCTGGAAGTCTGGCCGCCGCCACCATCGACGTTGGCGGCGTCAAGATCGAAGACACGGCCACTGTGGCCAATACAAAACTGCAGCTGAACGGCGCGGGCATCCGGTACAAGGCCGTCTTCAAGGTGTACACCGCGGGCCTCTACCTCGGGAAGAAAGCCTCGACGCCGGAAGAAGTGCTGGCCGCCACCGGGCCCAAGCGCATGTCCATCACCATGCTGCGCGATATTGACTCGGCGGAACTGGGCAAGCTGTTCTCGCGCGGGATTGAGGACAACATGGACAAGGCCGCCTTCTCCAGGGTTGTGCCGGGCGTGATGCGCATGAGCCAGATTTTCTCGGATCACAAGAAACTCCAGACCGGCGACACCTTCGCCATCGACTGGATTCCGGGCACGGGAACGATCATCACGGTCAAGGGCAAGGCCCAGGGCGACGCCTTCAAGGAGCCCGAGTTCTTCAACGCACTGATGGTGATATGGCTGGGCAGGAACCCCGCCGACTGGAAGCTCAAGGACGCGCTGCTGGGCAAGCCCGCCTGACGTCAGGGCAGGCGCAGGCCTGCGAGCGAATCCACAAACCCGTCGGCATCAACCGCGCGCACAGGCTCGCCGTGGTTGTAGCCATAGGTGACCAGCACCACCGGGCAGCCGGCAGCGCGCGCGGCCTGCGCGTCGTTGCTGGAGTCGCCGATCATCAGCGTGCGCGCCGGCACCGTGCCGAGCGCCTCGCAGGTTTTCAGCAGCGGCATCGGGTCGGGCTTCTTGCGCGCAAAGGCGTCGCCACCGAACACCTGGCTGAAAAAACCGTCCAGGCCCTTTGAGGCCAGCAAGGGGCGCGCAAATGCCGTGGGCTTGTTGGTCAGGCAGGCGAGCTTGAGGCCACGTGCCTGCAGCATCTGCAAGCCTTCGGCAACACCCGCAAACACATGGGAGTGCTTGCCGTTGACGTCCCGGTAATGATGCTGATAGCGCTGCCAGGCGTGTTCATAAACAGACTCAGGCGGTACGCCCACATGCCTGAGCACCGAGCGGATCAGGTGCTCGGACCCTTTGCCCACCAGGAGCTCGATGGTGGAGCGCTCAACACCGGGGAGTGACAGGTCGGCCATCATCAGGTTGATGACGGCGACGAAGTCGCCCATGGTGTCCACCATGGTGCCATCAAGGTCGACGATCGCGGCTTCGATGCCCGACAGCGGGCCTGGCACAGCGCTCATGCTTTGGCCAGCTCCCCGCGCATCGCATCGATCACGCCCCTGTAGTCCGGCTTGCCAAAGATGGCGCTGCCGGCCACAAAGGTGTCTGCGCCTGCCGCGGCCACCCGTGCGATGTTGTCGGTCTTGATGCCGCCGTCCACTTCCAGGCGGATGTCCTTGCCGCTGGCGTCGATGCGTTTGCGCGCGTCTTCAATCTTGCGCAGTGCCGAGTCGATGAAGCTCTGGCCGCCAAAGCCCGGGTTGACGCTCATGATGAGGATGAGGTCGATGTCGTCGATCACCCAGTCCAGCACATCCATCGGCGCCGCGGGGTTGAACACCAGGCCGGCCTTGCAGCCTTTGGACTTGATGGCCTGGATGCTGCGGTGCACATGGCCCGAAGCGTCCGGGTGGAAGCTGATGTAGTCCGCACCCGCATCGGCGAAGGCCGCCGCCAGCGCATCGACCGGCTGGATCATCAGGTGCACGTCGATCGGCACTGCCGCGCCCGCAGCCGTTTTTGCATGCGGCTTGAGCGCCGAGCAGATCATCGGCCCGAAAGTCAGGTTGGGCACATAGTGGTTGTCCATGACGTCGAAATGGATCCAGTCGGCGCCGGCGCCGATGACGTTCTTGACTTCGTCGCCCAGCCGGGCAAAGTCTGCGGACAGGATCGACGGGGCAATGCGGAAGGTTTTGCTCATGCCGCCATTTTGGCAGGGAAGCAAACGGGTAGGATGGCGCGATGCCCAAATACCAGTTCAGCGTGGAAGTCGTGCCCCAGTACATTGCCGAGCAGTCGGCGCCGGGCGACGACATCTACAGCTTTGCCTACACCATCACCATCACCAACAGCGGCGAGGTTCCCGCCCAGCTGATCGCGCGGCACTGGCTCATCACCGACGCGGCGGCCCACACCGAGGAGGTCAAAGGCCTGGGCGTGGTCGGCCACCAGCCGCTGCTCAAGCCGGGCGAATCGTTCCAGTACACCAGCGGCTGCCGCCTGCGCACTGCCAGCGGCACCATGCGCGGCAGCTATTTCTGCGTCGCCGAGGACGGCGAGCGTTTTGAGGCCGACATCCCCCTGTTCGTGCTGGAGGCTACGGGCGGCGCCGCTTCGCGGGTGCTCCACTGACTGCCATGCCGATGCGCGACCTGAACGGCCTGCTTGCCGCGCTGGACGCTGAAGCCGGCCTGGCCCAGCGCCACCTCTGGCTGATTGCCCTGTGCGACTGGGTCCGTGGCAGCGAGGCGTCGGTCGAGGCGTCGGTCAACCGGGTGCACCTGTTCCTTGATGCGGTGCAGGCCCGCCCCGAAACGCAGGCACGGCTGCAGGCCTGGTGGAAGAAGCTGGTGCAGACGGTGGACATCACCACGCTGCTGGCCGACTTCGGCTTTGCGCCGCGCACGGCTTTTGCCAGCGAGCTGGCCGAACGGCTGCGGCGCAAGATGCTGCCCGGTACGCCGGAAACCATTGATGCGTCAGAGCTGTTCCTGCTGGCCCTGCCGCAGGAGTTCGACGCCAAGTGGATCGCCGCGCTGGAACCGGCCACGCTGGCAAGGCTGGCCGATGTGTTGTCGGAGCACCATGCAGCCAGCACCTGGCACTGGGAGCATGTGGTGCTGGACGCCATCACCTTCTGCGCCAGCCAGATCAGCGCCACCGGCTTCGCGCCGGAGTTGCGCCTGCGCATGAGCGAGGAGGCGCGCCGGGCCCAGCCCTTCCATGAACTTGTCTCCGATGTGCAGGTGCTGCGCGAAGAGGTCATGCGGCTGCCGCGCGAAGCCTATGCGGAATCTCCGGAACTGCAGGCCGCCACCCAGCAGCTGCGCGAGCGGCTCGACGCCTGCCGCCAGGCGGCTTCCACCGTCTATGCGCACCTGGAAGACAACGGCATCTCGGTCGGCCTCGTGTTCCGGCTGCGCCAGCTGCGCGAGCGGGTGTTGCGGGTGCGCGAGCTGATGGACTGCCTGCTGTCGCCGTCTCCCACGGTGAGCGCGGCCAGGCTGATCGCGCACCTGGTGGTGGTGGGGCGCGAGCGCAGCAGCGTGCGCGCACTGGTGGCCTCCAATTCGTCCCTGCTCGCCGCCAAGATGGCCGAGCGCAGCGCGGAAACCGGCGAGCACTACATCACCCGCAACCGCGCCGAATACCGCGAGATGCTGCTCAAGGCAGCGGGCGGCGGCGCGGCCACGGCCCTGACCACCTGGCTCAAGTTCCTGCTGGGGGCTGCCGCGCTGGGCGCGTTCTGGGGCGGCTGGTGGGCCGGCATCATGTATGCGGCCAGCTTTGTCTTCATCCAGCTCATGCAATGGACGCTGGCCACCAAACAGCCGGCCATGACGGCGCCGGCCATGGCCGTGAAACTCAAGGACCTGAGCTCCGGCAGCGCGGTGGAAGAGTTTGTGGATGAAGTGACCAACCTCGTGCGCTCGCAGGTGGCCGCCGTGGCCGGCAACGTCGGCATGGTCACGCCCTGTGTGCTGCTGATCAGCTGGCTGATCTGGCTGGCCAGCGGCCACAGCATGATCGACAAGGCGCATGCGGCGGAGGTCTTCCACTCGCTGCACCTGCTCAACCCCACCACACTGCTGTTTGCCGCCTTCACCGGTATTTTGCTTTTCTCCTCCAGCATGATCGCGGGCTGGGCCGAGAACTGGTTCGTGCTGCACCGGCTGGACTCCGCCATGCGCTACAACCCGCGCATCACCCGGCTGCTGGGCGAGAAGCGCGCGCGCATCTGGGCGCGCTTCATGCGGCGCAACATCTCCGGCTTTGCCTCCAACATCTCGCTGGGCCTGATGCTGGGGCTGGTGCCGCCGGTGCTGGCATTCCTGGGCCTGGGCCTGCAGGCGCGGCACGTCACGCTGTCAACCGGCCAGCTTGCCGCCGCCGCCGCTGCGTACGGGCCGGAGGTGTGGCGCATGCCGGACTTGTGGTGGTGCATTGCAGCAATCCCGCTGATCGGCGCGCTCAACCTGTCGGTGAGCTTTTACTTCGCATTCCGCCTCGCGCTGCGCGCGCACAACGTGAGCGGTGTGGACCGTGCACGGATCCGCTCGGCCATCTGGGCCCGCTGGCGCAGCGCGCCGGCAAGCTTCTTCGTGCCTGCGCGATAGTCCGCCGTAATTTTCATCAAGATACATTTCAGCCCTCGTCCTACAGGGGGCTTGCCGCCTTGCCTGCATACTCGCCCGCATGAATGAAATCATGAACGTCTGGGCTGAGTGGCTCAAGCCATCTGCGGGCCTGCCAACCGTTCAATGGTCGCTGCTGCTGGCCCTGGCCGCTGCCGCCGGCCACCTGGTCCAGCGCTACAGCGGCCTGCCCAAGGTCATCGGCTATGCGATGGTGGGCACCCTCGCAGGCCTCGCCGGCTTCACAGGCGCCGCCTGGCCCCTGCAGGGCACCGGCCTGTTCCTGCTGGAACTGGGCGTCGCTGTCGTGCTGTTTGAAGCCGGCGGCCGCATTCCGCTGCGCTGGTTCCGGCACAACCCGATGGTGCTGGTGCAGAGCCTGGCTGAATCCGTCATCACCTACTTCCTCGTGTTCTGGGCGCTTCAGTGGATGGGCGTGCGCGACACCGTGGCCGGCCCGCTGGCCATCATTGCGATTGCCGCATCACCGGCAGTGCTCACACGCGTGGTCATGGACACCAGGGCTTCCGGCCCGGTGACCGAGCGCGCCATCGTGCTCGCCACGCTGAGCACGCTCTATGCGCTGACGCTGGGCAGCGCCCGGGCCGGGCTGATGAACCGCCCGCAGCATGACATGACCGACACGGTGTACCCGGTGCTTGTGGTGCTGGGCCTGTCCATCGTCGTTGGCGCGGTGCTGGCGCTGGCGCTGCGCTCCGCATTGCGCTTCATGAGCCCGACCAGCGAGAACACTTCCATCCTGCTGCTCGCGCTCATCGCCGCCGGCACCGCGCTGGCGGCGCACTTTGGCGGCTCGGCGCCGCTGGCCGCGCTGCTCGGCGGCATGCTGCTCAAGCAACTCAACCCGCGCCCGTGGTCGTGGCCGCGCCAGATGGGCACGGCCTCGTCGCTGCTCACCATGCTGATGTTCGTGCTGGTGTCGGTGGTCGCCGCACAGGCCGACTGGAGCCGCCCGGTGGCGGGCCTCGTGATCGCACTGGTGCTCGCGCGGGCCGTGGCCAAGGTCGCCGGCGTGTCGCTGGCCAACGTGGGCAGCGGCGCGAGCCTGCGGCAGGCGCTGTGGGTCGGCTGCGCGATGGCGCCGATGTCGTCCGTTGCGCTGCTGATCGTGTCGCAGTTCGTCGTGGCCTCCGCCTCCCAGGGGCCGGCCATTGCCCGCATCGCCCTGCCTTCGATCCTGCTGATGGAGATCCTCGGGGCGGTGATTGCCACCATCGCCATCTACCAGGCAGGCGAGAGTTCCAAGCCCTGGGTGCCACAGCCGCTGGCGCCCGCCGTGAACGGAGAGCCACGTGACGGCCACTGACACCACATCCGGCAAGGCACTCGTTGCCGGCACACCTGGCGCGGCGCCCCTGCCGCTGGAGCCGTTCCAGAAATCCGCCGCGCTGTCGCTGGGCGTGGAGCTGGAGCTGCAGCTCGTCAACACGCACGACTACGACCTCGCGCCCTATGCCGCGGACATGCTGCGCCTGATGGAGAAGATACCGCTGCCCGGCAGCGTCGTGCCCGAGATGACCTCGGCCATGATCGAGATCTCCACCGGCATCTGCCAGAGCGCGCCCGAAGTGCTGGGACAGCTCACGCAGATCCGCGATGCGCTCACCAAAAGCGCCGACAAGCTCAACATCGCCGTGGTTGGCGGCGGCACCCACCCGTTCCAGCAGTGGCACGAGCGGCGCATCTACGACAAGCCACGCTTCCGCGAGCTGTCGGAGCTCTACGGCTACCTGTCCAAGCAGTTCACCATCTTCGGCCAGCATGTGCATGTGGGCTGCCCCGATGCCGACAGCGCGCTCCTGATGCTGCACCGCATGTCGCGCTACATACCGCACTTCATCGCGCTGTCGGCCTCGTCGCCGTATGTGCAGGGGCAGGACACGGCCTTTGACTCGGCCCGGCTCAATTCGGTGTTCGCCTTCCCGCTGTCGGGCCGGGCGCCGTTCGCGCTGACCTGGGACGACTTCACCACCTACTTCAACAAGATGACGCGCACCGGCGTGGTCCGGAGCATGAAGGACTTCTACTGGGACATCCGGCCGAAGCCGGAGTTCGGCACCATCGAGATCCGCGTCTTCGACACGCCGCTGACGGTGGGCCGCGCGGCCGCGCTGTCCGGCTATGTGCAGTCGCTGGCGCGCTGGTTCATGCAGGACCAGCCCTTCATGCCGACCGAGGACGACTACCTCGTCTACACCTACAACCGTTTCCAGGCCTGCCGCTTCGGGCTGGAGGCTGTGTATGTGGACCCGGCGACCGGCGAGCACATGGCGCTGCGCGACCATATCCTGCGCACCATGGACCAGCTCGGCCCGCATGCCGGCGCGCTCAGCGCCAGCAGCGGCATCCACCTGCTGCGCACGAGTGTGGAGATGTCCAACAACGATGCGCGATGGTTGCGCGAGAAGCAGGGGCAGGAGAGATTGCTGGCTGAGGTCATCCGCCAGGCGTCGCAGAAATTCCGCGGACTCTGATTGCACGGCGCCGCCAACAGGCCTTCGCCGCTGTATGCTCCCTGCCCATGGGTGAATTTGACCTGATCGAGCGCTACTTCAAGCGCCCCGCCGCACGCGCCGCGCTTGGTGTGGGTGACGACTGCGCGCTGCTGCAGCCGGCCGCCGGCATGCAGCTGGCCATCTGCAGCGACATGCTGGTCGAGGGCCGGCATTTCCTGTCCACCGTTGACCCGGCAAAGCTCGGCCACAAGGCACTGGCGGTGAATCTGAGCGACCTGGCCGCCTGTGGCGCAAAGCCGCTGGCCTTCACACTCGCGCTGGCCATGCCGCGCGCCGAAGGAAAATGGCTGGAGCCCTTCTCGCGTGGCCTGCTGGCGCTGGCGGATGCGCATGGCTGCGAGCTGATCGGCGGCGACACCACGCAGGGGCCGCTGAACATCTGCATCACTGCATTCGGAGAGGTACCGCCAGGCCAGGCCCTGCTGCGCAGCGGCGCGCGGGCCGGCGACGACATCTATGTGAGCGGCAACGTCGGCGACGCACGCCTGGCACTGGAAGTGTTCCGCGGAAATATCACGCTGGGCGCAGACCTGTTCGCGCAATGCCGCACGCGCATGGAGCAGCCCGAGCCGCGCATCGCGCTCGGGCTGGCGCTGCGCGGTGTTGCCACATCCGCCATCGATGTGAGCGATGGCCTGCTGGGCGACCTGGGGCACATCCTGAAAGCCTCCGGTGTGGGCGCCAGCATCGACACCTCGCTGGCCCTGGGCACACTGGCCGCCAGCCGCCACCCCGACTGGGCCGCAGCCGGGCTGACGCAGGGTCAGCAGCTGGAGTTTGTGCTCGCCGGCGGTGACGACTACGAGCTGGTCTTCACCGCGCCGGCTTCAGCGCGCGAGGCTGTAGAAGCCGCAGCGGCCAGGGCCGGAACTGCCGCCACACGCATCGGCACCGTACTCGCAGAGCCGGGGCTTCGGCTGCTGGATGCCCAGGGACGGCCGCTGGCACAGCGCTTTGCCTCATTTGATCACTTTGCCTGAGATTTCCTGCGCTGGCCCTGCCCCGCTTCGGCAAGCATCACATCAATGAAGCTGCGGCTTGCAGCCGACAGTGAGCGACCCCGTTTGGAAACCACCGAGATATCGCGTGAAACGCGCGGCGCCGTCAGGGTCCTGATGACCAGATCCGGGTAGCCGCCATGGGTTGCAAAGGCCGACGGCATGATGGATGCACCGAGGCCTGCCGACGTCATCCACAGGGCTGTGGACAGGAACGAGACCTCATTGACCACATCGAGCCTGATGCCGGCTCCGGCTGCGGTGGCATCAATCATCGGGCGGATGCCGTAACCCGGCCGCACGGTGATGACAGGGTGGCCCTGCAGGTCGGCCCAGCGGACCACCTTCTGCAACGCAAGCGCATGGCCCGGCGCGCACACGAGGCTCAGGTGGTCGCGAACCAGCGTCAGCACATCGGCATCGGCCAGCATCTTCTCGGGCGTGCCGATACCAAAGTCCACATGCTCGCCAATCACGCGGGACATGAACTGCTCGGGCGCGCAGTCGTCCACCACCACGCGGATTTCCGGGTGCAGTGCAGCGAACTTGCGGATCATCGGCGGCAGGATGAACGAGGCCAGCGTCGGCGTGACCGCAATGCACACCCGGCCGCGGCGCAGCGCACCCAGGTCGCGAAAGCTGCCACCCAGCGAATCCACGTCGCGCAGGATGCGTTCGGCCACCACCACCGCATCTTTTGCAGCCTGCGTCGGCTGCAACGAACGCGTCGTGCGGTCGAACAGGCGCGCGCCCAGGCCTTCTTCCATCTGCCGCACCAGGACGCTGATGGCGGACTGGGTCACAGACAGCTGCTCGGCCGCAGCACTGAGCTTGCGCAACTGGTAGACCGCGACAAAAGCACGCAACTGCCGGACGGTCGGGTTGAACTTGGCGCGAAGGAACTTCTGATTCATGATGAAAAATCATAATTCATTCGTAATTTATCGATTTACGAATGAATGAATCCGGGCTTCAATCGGGCGAACAGGAGACAAGACATGAACCCATTCTTCCGCGCCGCCCTGGCGCTGGCAGCCGGCGCTGCGCTTTTTGCGCAGCCTGCCGTCGCCCAGTCCGACTTTCCCAACAAGCCCATCCGCGTGGTCGTCACCTTCCCGCCGGGCGGCAGCACCGATGTGGTCATGCGCATGCTGGTGCCCAGGCTCAACGAGAAGCTGGGCCAGCAGGTGGTGGTGGACAACCGCCCCGGCGCGGGAGGCAACATCGGCCTGGCCGTCGTGGCCAAGGCCCCTGCCGACGGCTACACGCTGGGCGTTGGCGCTGCCGGCGGGCTTTCAGCCAACATCAGCCTGTACCCCAACATGCCGTTCGACCCGGCGAAGGACTTCAGGCCGGTGACCATGCTGGCCGCCATTCCGTTCGTGATCATTGGCCACCCTTCCAATGCGGCAAAGAACCAGCGCGACCTGATTGCGCTGGCCAGGTCCGCGCCTGGCAAGCTTTCGATCGGCCACGGCGGCAACGGTACGGCCATGCACCTGTCATCGCAGCTGTTCGCGCAGATGTCGGGCGCGCAGTTTGTCGAGGTGCCCTACAAGGGCTCGGGCCCCGCCGCGCTGGACGTGCTGTCGGGCCAGGTCCAGCTGGCCGTGGTGGACCTGCCGTCTGCGCTGCAGCACATCAAGGCCGGCAAGCTGATCGCCTATGCAGTAACAAGCCCCCAACGGCTGCCCATGCTGCCCGAAGTGCCGACCGTGTCTGAAGCGGGCCTCACCGGCTACGACTCCACCGGCTGGTTTGGCGTGGTCGCACCGGCCGGCACACCGGCGCCCGTGATTGCAAAGCTCAACGCCGAGATCACTGCGGCGCTTAACGACGAACAGATCAAGGCCAGCATGCGCAACCTGGGCGTGGAGCCCGCGCCTGGAACGTCGGCGGAGTTTGACGCCTACATCAAGGCAGAGACCGTCAAGTGGGGCAAGGTCATCAAGACCGCCGGCATCAAGATCGAATGACAGGCACCATGACAGCAAACCTCCAGACCGACGTGCTCATCGTCGGCGCCGGCCCGGTGGGCCTGACCCTGGCGATGGACCTGGCTTCACGCGGCATTCCGGTGGTGATTGCCGAAATCCGCCGCTATGCCGAGCCGCCCAACGTCAAGTGCAACCATGTGGCAGCGCGCACTATGGAACAGTTCCGCCGCCTGGGCGTGGCGCAGAAGCTGCGCGACACGGGCTTGCCGGCCGACTACCCCAATGACGTGGTGTTCCGCACCAACGTCACCGGCATCGAGCTGACGCGCATTCCCATCCCGTGCCGGCAGGACCGCTATTCCGAGACTGAAGGGCCCGATGCCTGGTGGCCGACGCCCGAGCCGCCGCACCGCATCAACCAGATCTACCTTGAGCCGGTGCTGCTGGAGCACACGGCGTCACTGCCGGGCGTGACGCTGCTCAACCGCACGCAGATAGAAAGCTTCACCCAGGACGCAGGCGGCGTGACGGCCATTGCCAAAGACCTGGACACCGGCGCGACCCGCAGCATCCGCTGCCGGTACATGGCAGGCTGCGACGGCGGCAGCTCTGCCGTGCGCAAGCAGATGGGCGCAAAGCTGGAAGGCACTGCGGTCATCCAGCGGGTGCAGTCCACCTATATCCGGGCACCGGAGCTGGCGGCGCTGATCCCGGGCAAACGCGCCTGGTCATACTACTCCATGAACCCGCGCCGCTGCGGCACCATGTTTGCCATCGACGGCCACTCGACCTGGCTGGTGCACAACCACCTGAATGCCGAAGAGCCCGAATTTGATTCGGTGGACCGCGACCAGTCCATCCGCGAAATCCTGGGTGTGGGGCCTGATTTCAAGTACGAGATCATCAGCAAGGAAGACTGGGTCGGCCGCCGGCTGGTGGCCAACCGCTTCCGCGAACGCAACGTGTTCCTGGCCGGCGACGCAGCGCACCTGTGGGTGCCGTATGCCGGCTACGGCATGAATGCTGGCATCGCAGACGCCATCAACCTGTCATGGCTGCTGGCGGCGCGGCTGCAGGGCTGGGGCGGTGACGCCATGCTGGATGCCTACGAGGCCGAGCGCCAGCCCATTACAGAGCAGGTCTCGCACTTTGCCATGGACCATGCCCAGAAGATGATCAAGGCGCGCCGCGCGGTGCCGCAGAACATCGAGCAGCCGGGGCCGGAAGGCGACGCCCTGCGCGCGGACATTGGCCGGGAAGCCTATGACCTGAACGTGCAGCAGTTTTGCTGCGCGGGGCTGAACTTTGGCTACTACTACAGCGGCTCACCGATCATGCCGGAGGACGGCGAGGCACCGCCGCCTTACAGCATGGGCAGCTTCACACCATCCACCGCGCCGGGGTGCCGCGCACCGCATTTCTGGCTGGAAGACGGGCGCTCGCTGTACGACGCATTCGGGCCGGGCTACACACTGCTGCGTTTTGATGGCGCCACCAGCGTTGCGCCGCTGCTCCATGCTGCGCAGGCACGCAAGATGCCGCTGGTGCTGCTGGACGTGACGGCGCCCGGCATTCCTGACGCCTACCGGCACAAGCTCGTGCTGTGCCGCGCGGACCAGCATGTGGTGTGGCGCGGTGACCAGCTGCCTGCCAAGTTGCCGGCACTCGTGGACGTCTTGTGCGGCGCCCGGCCGCAGGCCATGCAGCTGGCAGCCTGAGCGCGGCGCCGCAGGGCCGCGCCGGCGGTCAGGCCGCCACAGTGCCCGCCGCCTTCTCGCGTGCCAGCTGCCGCGCCTTCTGAGTGATGCCGGCGTAGCCCCAGTCGGTCGCGGGGACTTCGTGCACGACCACATAGCTGGCCGGCTCCAGCGGCTGGCCGTCGCCCAGCTGGCGCTGCAACTCGGCGAAGGCGGCCTCGATGAAGGCAGCCTTTTCCTGCGGCGTGTTGGTGCCCTGCGTGATGCTGATCTCCAGCAGCGCCGCAGAGCGCTGCACCGCCTCGCCGCCGATGTACCAGCGTGCGGCCGGCAGGTCTTCTATCGTCACGGCCGTCACTTCAGGCCGCTTGCCCAGGTGTTGCGCCGTCAGGCGGGTCAATGCACCGGCCAGGGCCTGGTAACGGCGCGGGTTCTGCAGGCCGGCGATCTTGAGTTGGAGTGTAGGCATGGCTCAGGCTCCTGCGCGCTGGCGCAAACGGGCGTGGCGGGCCAGGGCGTGGGCCAGCCGGGTCACGGTGCGCATGCCGCGCGACGACGCATCCCGGGCACCTTGCCAGGCGTCGTCCATGGCCTCATCGCGAAGCTGGTTGGCACGGGCCCTGGCAGCCGCCATGATGGCGTCATAGTCAGGGTGGAGAGTGGGTTGCAGGGATGCCCGGGTGTGCATGGTGAGGTTCCTTTCAATCAGTTCTTCAGTCGGCCCTTCGATCAGGATTGACCGTGGATGAACTGTAGGAAAAGCAGCGCCCGGCGGAAACGGCACAGGCCGCAAATGGGTGTTGCATGCGCTGCAACACCGGTACGGCTACCATCGGCCCCATGCGCGACCTGGACTTCGACGACATGCACCTGTTTCTGCGGGTGGCCGAGCTCGGCACCCTGTCGGCCGTGGCGCGCGAGCGCGACGTGCCGGTGAGCCAGATCTCCCGCTCGCTCAGCCGCATCGAGAAGACCTGCGGCGTGGGCCTGATCCACCGCTCGACCCACGGCCTGTCGCTCACCGCCGAGGGCGACATCTTCCTGGACTATTGCCGCCGCCTGGGCGGCACGCTCGATGAATTGCAGGGCGAGTTCGCCAGCAAGTCGCGCGAGGCCAGTGGCCAGGTCCGCGTGGCGGTCAGCCCCATCATTGCGCAGTACCAGCTGGTACCCAGCCTGCCGGAACTCAGCCGGCGCCACCCGCGCCTGCGCATCGAGCTGCAGGTGGAGGACCGGCTGGTGGACATGTCGCGCAGCGGCACCGACATTGCCATCCGCACCGGGCTGCCGCAGACCGACACGGTGGTGGCACGGCAGATCGGCACGCTCGGGCGCCGCATCTATGCCACGCCTGACTACCTCAAGGCCCACGGCGAGCCCAAGCATCCGGACGACTTGCGCGAGCACCCGCTGATCGCCAACAGCGTGGCCACTCAGCTCAACCGCTGGCCCTTCATGGTCAAGGGCAAGAAGGTGCTGATGGTGGCCGACGGCCACTGGCGCACCGACAACACCAGCATGGTGGCCGAGCTGTGCCTGCAGGGACTGGGCATTGCGCGCATCGCCACGCTGGTGGGTGACCCGCTGGCTGCGCGCGGCCTGCTGGTGCCGCTGCTGGGCAAGTACTGGGTGGACGAGCCGGTACCGATTTTTGCGGTGACGCTGACCGGCCGCCAGCGCCTGCCGAAGATCAAGGCCTGCATCGACTACTGGGCGCAGTGGTTCGGTAACATCCCCAGGTGATCACCATCGAACCTTCCGCCCCCCTGAACCCACCCAGCAACCCTTTGGTGCGACCTTCCGTGCGGCGGCCGACCGCGCGCTTCATGCTGTCGCACCCGGCGCACATCGTCGCGCTGGGCTTTGGCTCGGGCCTGAGCCCGGTGGCGCCCGGCACTGCCGGCACGCTGTGGGCCTGGCTGGCCTGGCTGGTGATGCTGCAATGGTTCAACGCTGCGCAGCTGGGCTGGATCATTGCCGCGTCACTCGTTGTCGGCTGGTGGGCCTGCACGGTCACCGCAAGGAACATGCGCGTCATGGACCCGGGCAACATCGTCTGGGACGAAGTCGCCGCCTTCTGGATCGTGCTGTGGCTGGCCATGCCCATGGGCTGGTGGGGCCAGCTGGTGGCCTTTGCGCTGTTCAGGTTCTTTGACGCGGTCAAGCCGGGGCCTGTGGCCTGGGCCGACGAGCTGTTCCACGGCTTCAATGCCAAAGGCGGCTTCGGCATCATGTTTGACGACCTGGTGGCGGCCTTCTGCACCTTGCTCGTCATCGCCTTCTGGAGGTTTGCATGAGCACGCGCGGCATCTGCGAACAGCTGGCGGTGCAGTTGCAAGCCAGGGGCTGGATGATGGCCACGGCCGAGAGCTGCACAGGAGGGCTGATTGCCGGCGCCTGTACCGACCTGAGCGGCTCGAGTGCCTGGATTGACTGCGGATTCATCACCTACTCCAACGAGGCCAAGATGGCGATGCTGGGGGTGGATGCGGAGTTGCTCAGGCAGCATGGCGCGGTCAGCGAGCCGGTCGCAGCCGCCATGGCCACGGGTGCCGTGGCCCGGTCACGGGCAAAGGCGGCAGTCGCCGTCACCGGTGTTGCCGGCCCCACCGGCGGCAGCAAGGACAAACCGGTCGGCACCGTCTGGTTCTGCTGGAATGTGGACGGGCAGCTGACCACCGAACGCATGCGTTTTGATGGCGACCGTACGGCGGTTCGCAGCGCGACGGTGCAGCACGCATTGCAGCGGCTCCTTGCGCTGCTGCCGGCTGCGCGCTGAAACCAGGCCGCACCGGCGCGCCGCGTCACACCGTCTCAGGCCCGCACAAATTTCGCCATGGGCCTGCGCGGCGTGGCGGGCACCTCACCCGGCGTGTAGCCAATGCGGCAGAACATCTGCAATGTCGCGTCTGCAGCGGTAGCGGGTGCCGGGGCATCCATCGTCAGGCGGTGCGCCTTCTCATAGTGCGGCCTCATCTCCGCAAACTCCTGCAACGCCTGGCTCATGGGGTGTACGCCCACGCCGGCCTGCGTGGCGGCCAGCTGCATGCGTACATAGGCACGCCCGGCGTCCACCTGCTGCGTGCGGGTGTTGCCCGGAGTACTGAGCCAGACGAATCCCATCGCGGTGCGGCTGTGCCCTTCAAAGCGGGCCATTGCATTCTTGTAGCCCGGGCTGCCCTCAGCCGGCGGCGCGCTGCGGTCGAACATGCCAGCAGCATTGACGGCGCGGATGAACGCGCTGTTCATCGAGATGCCGTCGCGGTGGCGCAGGATCTCCTCGGGGCCCACGCGAATCAGGTGAATACTTTCCATCATCGTGCGCGGCGTGAGGATCTCCACCTTGGCCGACTGCCAGCACAGCTCGCGCATGGCAGGCAGGCGGGCCGCATCGACCGTGCCGCCGGCCTTGATACCGGATGCTGCAGATGACGAGACGGAGTCCAGCAGCGTCCCGAGCGTCTGCGCGCTCACCAGCCGTGCCGGGTCGAAGTCGCTCTTGGGCGTGTGCCTGTTCAGGATATGGCGGAACAGCGGGTCGGCCCTGGCGCCAGGCCGCAGCGCGATGCGCGCGACCGGCCGCTGGTCCCACTGCTTGAGCCCTGCGGGCAACTCGCCCTGCGGCCACAGCGCCACGTCTGCAGCCAGGCCCTGCTCTGCGAGTGCAATGACCAGCAGCTCGATGAAGGCGCCATGCCCGATGAGAATTTGCCGGCCAAACGGGTCGGTCTCGGGCAGGACGCGTTGCGGGTCGGTCAGCACAGTGATGACGCCGGGCTCGCGCAGGTCTACCAGCCACGGCTGCAGGTTGTGCGGGTTGGGTGCTGTGATGGCATAGGCCAGCGCGCGGCGGCGCGGCTCGGTTTCTGCGCCCGGGCCTTGCCAGGCCTCTACGGCCTCAGCCGGAAAGCCGCCTGACAGGGACGTAGCCGTGACGGCTGTGGCACCGGCTGCCGCCACCACAATGCCGCCACCGGCAAGACGAATGAAGTTTCTGCGATCCATGAGCGGCTCCTGTCAGGCGCTGTGCAGCGCGGGTGTTGATGAAAGGTGAAAGCGGTTGAGCAGGCCCAGCCCGGCCAGCGATGCGCGCACCGCCTGGTCAAACGGTGTGTGCGGCTCCTCGCCAATGAGCGCCTGCATGCGTGTGTTCACCAGCGCATGCGGCGTGGCCCACAGGTAGCGCATCTCGCACAGTGCGGCCACCGTCGGCACGGCCAGGCCCACGGCGCGCATCATCGGCCACGACAGCGACGCCTTGCGCAGCTGCCCGTTGAGCGGCAGCCAGCCCTCTTCCCAGGCAATGTCGGTGAGCACGTTGGCCCAATCCTGGCCGGTCAGGCTGTAGCCGCCGAAGTGCAGGGTCTCAAAGGCCTCAAGGCGCTCGCGTGCCTCGGCCACCCGCACCAGGCCGCGCGCCATGTCGGGCAGGTAAGCCCATGCAGTGGGAACGCCGTAACTGCCGGGGTAGGTGAGCTTGCCCTTGCGCAGGTTCTTCACCATGACTTCATCCAGCCACGAGCCGGTGCCGCTGCCAAAGAAATCGCCACCGCGGATGACCGCCGCCTTCATGCGCCCGTCCTGCGTCGCCTCGCGGATCATTGCCTCGCTGGCCATGCGCATGCGGCCCTTGAAGGTGGTGGGCTGCTGCGGCGTGTCTTCACGCAGCTGCGCCGGCATGCCTGCGCCAAAGTTGTAGACGCTGGCGGGCAGCAGCATGGTTGCGCCAAGTTCGCGGCTGATGGCAATGGCCGCTCGCGTCAGGCGCGGCACCTCGGCGCGCCAGGCCTTGTGGGTATAGGCGGGGCTGAGCGCCTGCACCACCACCGAGGCGCCGCGCGCTGCGTGCGCCAGCGCAGCGGTGTCGGCCGGGTCGGCATACACCCACTGCACGCCGTTCAGCGCAGGGCCGCTGGCGCCAGGCCGGGCCTGGGCATGCACGCGCCAGCCGGCCTGGGCAAAGGCGCGCACCGCAGCGCTGCCGAAGCGCCCGCGGGCGCCGAGGATGAGGACGGAGTTGCTGGTGTTCATGGTGCTGGCCCCTTGAAAATTTGTTGCGATGGATCGATTGTGGAAAGAAGCGAGGTATTCGACAATTGCCTGAATATCCATACCAGCTATTCACACATGAATACCCCCACCGCACCGTCTGCCCCTGCCGCTCCGCCCAGGAGCTTTGACTGGAACCTCATCCGCGCTTTCCTTGCAGCACTGGACCACGGCAGCCTGCTGGGCGCCGCGCGTGTGCTCAAGACCAGCCAGCCCACACTGGGCCGCCACATTGCCACGCTGGAGGAACAACTGGGCGCGGTGCTGTTCGAGCGCACGGGCCGGGGCCTGGTGCCCACCCCGATGGCGCTGCGGCTGGCCGACTACGCGCGGACCATGGAAAGCGGCGCGCATGAGCTGTCGCGCAGCGCATCGGGCTTTGAAACGGGCGTGTCGGGCACGGTGCGCATCACCGCCAGCCAGCCCGTCGCCTGCTTTCTGCTGCCACCCATCCTGGCGCGCATGCGGCTGGCCCTGCCCGAGGTACAGGTGGAGCTTGTGTCAAGCAACGAAGTAAGCAACCTGCTGCGCCGCGAGGCCGACATTGCGCTGCGCATGGTGCAGCCCGACCAGGCCAGCCTGGTGGCCAAACGCATCACCAGGATCACCTTGGGCGCCTATGCCCACCGAGACTACTTGCGCCGGCGCGGCACCCCAAAGCAGCCTCAAGACCTGGTGGCGCATGAACTCATCAGCGACGACCGCACCGGCGCCGTCCTGGGCGGCATGGCCGCCTGGGGGCTGCCTGTGACCCGGGAGTCGTTCTGCTTTCGCACCGACGACCTGGTGGCGTACTGGGGCGCGGTGCGCGCGGGCGTGGGCATTGGCTTTGTGGCCGACTACCTGGCGCGGACGGACAGCAACGTGGTGCAGGTGCTGCCCATGCTCAAGGTGCCGCCGCTGCCCATCTGGCTCACCGTTCACCGGGAGATCCGCACCAGCAAGCGCATCCGCGCGGTGTATGACTTTCTGGCGGAGGCGGTGCCTGAGGCGCTTGGATGACATGCCGGCTGGGCATAATCTTCAGCACCGAGTCATTGAAAGCCCACCATGCACCCCAACGCCCAAACCCTCACGAAGTTCTACACCGCCTTCGCGAACCTCGACCCGGACACCATGGCGCAGTGCTATGCCGACGACGCAGTGTTTGACGACGAGGCTTTCTCGCTGCGTGGCAAGCGCGAGGTGGCGGGCATGTGGAGCATGTTGTGCAATGCCACCAAGGCCAAGGCGCGGGATGACTGGAAGCTGGCGTTCAGCGGCATTGAGGCTGACGACAAGACGGGCAAGGCGCACTGGGACGCCAACTACCGCTTCAGCACCACCGGCCGGCTCGTGCTCAACCGCATCGACAGCCAGTTCAGCTTCAACCCGCAGGGGCTGATCGTGACGCAGCGCGACCGCTTTGACTTCTGGACCTGGTCGCGCCAGGCGCTGGGCGCACCGGGGCTGCTGCTGGGCTGGACGCCCTTCCTGCGCAGCAAGGTGCGTGCGACTGCTGCTGCAAACCTGAAGAAGTACCTGGCCTCGCAGGCCGCGACGTGAGCGCGCCATGAGTGCAGACTGGTTTGCCGGGTTCGAGGCGCGCCGATTCACGCTGGCCGGCTCGGAGATTTTTGCGCGGTTGGGCGGCAATGCGGCGAAGCCGCCCCTGCTGCTGTTGCATGGCTTTCCGCAGACGCATGTGATCTGGCACCGCGTGGCCCAGCGTTTGAAGGACGACTTCTTCCTGGTGATGCCTGACCTGCGCGGCTATGGCGACTCGTCGCATGCACCGGGCCTGCCGGACCACAGCAACTACAGCAAGCGCGCCATGGCGCAGGACATGGTGGATGTCATGCAGGCGCTGGGCTTTGCGCAGTTCTACCTGTGCGGGCACGACCGCGGCGGCCGGGTGGCCCACCGGCTGGCGGTGGACCATGCGCAGCGGGTGAAGAAACTTTGCGTGATCGATATTGCGCCGACGCTCGACATGTATGCCGCCACCGACATGGCCTTTGCACGCGCCTACTACCACTGGTTCCACCTGATCCAGCCCGCACCGCTGCCCGAGAAGATGATCGGCGCTGATGCAAAGACCTACCTGCATGCCAAGCTGGGGGGCTGGGGTTCCGGCGGGCTTGGCTATATCGAGCCGGAGGCACTGGCGGAGTACGAGCGGTGCTTCTGCCGGCCTGAGGCGATTCACTCTGCGTGCGAGGACTACCGGGCCAGCGCGGGCATGGACCTGGAGCACGACCGCGCAAGCCGTGAGCAGGGCGGCAAGGTGGCTTGCGACATGCTCGTCCTGTGGGGTGATCGGGGCGTGGTCAACCGCATGTTCAAACCGCTGGAGCTATGGCAGGCGCAGTGCAGCGCCAGCGTTGAAGGCAAAGCAGTGGCTGCGGGTCACTTCATCCCGGAGGAGTTGCCGGATGCGACGGCCGAGGCGCTCCGGGAATTCATGAAGGGGTGACGCGGCTTCAGCCGGCCCCGTGGCATTTCTTGTATTTCTTGCCGCTGCCGCAATGGCACGGGTCATTGCGCCCCGGCGTGTTCGCCTTGAACACCTGCTCCACCCTCGGCCCGATGCTGCGCCATAGCTCGCGCAGGTCGTACACGGCCCAGATGGCGTCGCCGAAATGATTGAGGCGGCCCAGGCTCACGCTGGGCGGACCGTCGTCGCCCAGGGGCGAGATGGTGGGCTTGCCTTCGTCGTCTTCGGTCATGATGACGATGGCTTCCAGCGACGCATCCAGCCACTCGGCCGCTTCCTTGTCGCGCGGGGGTATCCACTCCTCGGGCCAGTTCTCCACCACATACATGAAGCCAAGCGCCCAGACCTGGGCAAAGGCGGGCACCGGTTCATTGCCCAGGGCATCGCGCTCTTCCTGCGGCAGGGCGGCTATGGCGCCGCGCACGTCCATCACCTCGGGCTGGTAGCAGCGTTCGTCGTCCAGGGTTTCAACCTGGAGGTCGAGTGCGGCGGCAACTTCGTTCCAGCGCCGCGTCCAGAGTTCCATGAAGCGATGGGCCTGGGCTTCGTCTGCAAAGGAGCCTGATTCCTCGCCGCCCGACTCGCCCTCCGACTCCGGCTGGCCGCCCCCGATGCCGAGCAGGACCGGCAGGTATTCGCCTGGCATGATCACGCGCCGGCTGCAGACCAGCGCCGCCATGAAGCCCTCGCAGAACTCCCACTGCGGGGTTTCGTCGTAGCGGGTCCTCAGCTCGTCAAGAATTGCGTCGAGCTCGTCAAAGTCTTCGGGCGCCATGGGCGCCGGCAGGGAGGTGGTGTTCATCGGGGGGTGGCAAACTGGCCGCAGGCTTCTATGATGGCCAGTGTAGCCTCGCTCGACAATTCAAAAAAATATCAGGACACACGATGCTGTCTTACCTCGACACCCACTACCCCGTTCGCTACACCGTGCTGGGGCTCTGCGGCTTCGGCCTGCTGCTGGCCCTGTTCAGCCTCGTGGCCTTCGGCGTGGGGCTGCTCATGTTCCTGCTGTTTGCGCTGCTGCTGGGGCTGGGCATCTACGACCTGCGGCAGACACGGAGCTCGCTGCTGCGCAACTACCCGGTCATCGGCCACCTGCGCTTCATGCTGGAGTACATCCGGCCCGAAATCCGCCAGTACTTCATCGAGAGCGACGGCGAGGCCACGCCGTTCTCGCGCGCGCAGCGTTCGCTGGTGTACCAGCGCGCCAAGGGCGAGCCGGACAACCGGCCCTTCGGCACCCAGCTGAATGTGAATGCCGAGGGGCATGAGTGGATCAACCATTCCGTCGCGCCCACGCGCATTGCGTCGCACGACTTCCGCATCACCATCGGCGCATCGGCAAGCCAGCCGTATGAGGCCAGCGTGTTCAACATCTCGGCGATGAGCTTTGGCTCGCTGTCGGCCAACGCGGTGCTCGCGCTCAATGCAGGTGCAAAGCGCGGCGGCTTTGCGCATGACACGGGCGAGGGCTCGATCTCGGCGCACCACCGCACCCATGGCGGCGACCTGATCTGGGAAATCGGCTCGGGCTACTTCGGCTGCCGCGACGAGCTGGGCGCTTTCAATGAAGAGCGCTTTGCCGCCAACGCGACGCTGGCACAGGTGAAGATGATCGAGCTCAAGCTGAGCCAGGGCGCCAAGCCGGGGCACGGCGGCATCCTGCCCGCGCCCAAGGTCACGCCGGAGATCGCGGCGGCACGCGGTGTGGCCATCAATGTGGACTGCATCTCGCCGTCATCGCACAGCGCGTTCTCCACGCCCATCGAGATGATGCGGTTCATCGCCCGGCTGCGCGAGCTGTCAGGGGGCAAGCCCACGGGCTTCAAGCTGTGCATCGGCCACCCCTGGGAATGGTTTGCCATGGTCAAGGCGATGCAGGTGACGGGCATCACGCCGGACTTCATCGTGGTGGATGGCGCGGAGGGCGGCACGGGGGCGGCGCCGCTGGAGTTCACCGACCATGTGGGCGCGCCGCTGCAGGAGGGGCTGCTGCTGGTGCACAACACGCTCAAGGGCGCGGGCCTGCGCGGCAAGGTCAAGCTGGGTTGCGCCGGCAAGGTGGTCAGCGCTTTTGACATTGCGCGGATGATGGCGCTGGGCGCCGACTGGTGCAACGCGGCGCGCGGCTTCATGTTTGCGCTCGGCTGCATCCAGGCCCAGACCTGCCACACCGGCAAGTGCCCCACCGGCGTGACCACGCAGGACCCGTTGCGCCAGCAGGCGCTGATCGTGCCGGACAAGACGGAGCGGGTGTACCGCTTTCACCAGAACACCATGCATGCATTGAAGGAACTGGTGCAGGCCGCGGGGCTGAAGCACCCCGGCGACATCACCGCGCACCACATCGTGCGCCGCGTCAACGAGAACGAGGTCAAGCTGCTGGCCAACCTGGTGCCGCAGGTGGAGGAAGGCGCGCTGCTGGACTCGGACACCAGCGCGCTGCACAACGTCTACAAGTACTACTGGAACAAGGCGCGGGCCGAGAGCTTCACCCTGTAACGTCCTGCAGCGTGCGCCCGGTCCTGACACCGTGGACCAGGAGGCGCTTTTTCATCGAGAGGATGTCGCGGTCCTTGGTGATGAGGGGCGCACGGTGTGCGGTGGCCAGGTCGATGAAGAGCTGGTCGTCGGGGTCGGAGCAGGTGATGGGGGATTTGGGGGCGGGCGGGACGATGCGGGTGTGGTGGTCAAACTGCTTCAGCACGTCGGTGGCCGTGAGCTTGTAGAAAGCGACGCGCGGGGCGATCTGGGGGTAGCCGAGGACGCGTTCGAGCTCTGTGCGCATCGGGGCTGTGGCGAGCCATTGCAGCTTGCCGGTCAGGAGCAGGTCTCTCAGTGGTTGTGCGGCTTCGTCGTTGAAGACGAAGAGGTCGAGGACGATGTTGGTGTCGATGACGAGTGCGAAAGAATTCGGGAGAACGGACAAATTGGGGTCAGAGTCCAATTTCGTTCGCCGCTACGCGCTCCGGTGGCATCACTGTCCTGAATTGGAATCTGACCCCAATTTATCCTTTGGGCTCTCGTTGGGCTTCGCGCGCGCTGACCCTTTGATCATGTCGAACTTGAAGAGGCGGCATTCGATGGGGCCGTTCCACATGGGGACGCGCCTGGATTCTTTCAGGCGCATGCGGGTGGGGAGCTTGAGGTCGGGGGTGAGGACCCAGGCAGTCCAGCCGCTGTAGTTTTTCTTCCAGTGGGTGGCGAGCTGGCTGAAGAATTCGCCGCCGTCTTCGGTCTGCGCTTCTTCGCGGCCCTGGCCAAGTGCGGCTCCGCGTTCGGTGCCGCGCATTCCGCGGCCTGCGCCCGACCTGGCGCCGGCAATACCTGCGGCTTCGATGCGTTCTCCGTACGGTGGGTTGACGAGCATGACGCCAGGCGTGTCGGAGGGCGGCATGCGCTGCAGGGCATCGCCGCCGCGCAGCTGCACCACACCCTTGACGCCGGCACGCTCGGCGTTGCGTTCGGCAAAGTCAACCATGCGGAATGCAACGTCGCTGCCGAAAACCGGTACGGCAGCGCTTGTCTCCGCCGCCTTCGCTTCATTCTTCAGGGCCGACCAGACATGCTCCTGGAAGGGCAGCAGCTTTTCAAAGCCGAAGCGCCGCAGCATGCCTGGCGCAATGTTGCAGGCGATCTGCGCGGCCTCGATGGCAATGGTTCCGCTGCCGCAACAGGGGTCGTACAGCGGCACGGGGGCACCCTCGCCAAGCCGGCCGAGCGGGTCCCAGCCGCTGGCGGCGATCATCGCGGCGGCCAGCGTTTCCTTCAGCGGCGCCTCGCCCTTGTCCTCGCGCCAGCCGCGCTTGAAGAGCGGCTCGCCCGAGGTGTCGATGTACAGCGTGGCGGTGTCGGTGGTCAGGTGGGCATATACGCGCACGTCGGGCCACTGGGTGTTGACGTCGGGGCGCTCGCCGCGCTTGTTGCGGAAGCGGTCGGCAATCGCGTCCTTGATCTTCAGCGCCGCGAAGTTCAGGCTGGTCAGCGGGCTGTGTTGTGCGGTGATCTCCACCTTGAAGGTCTGCTTGGTGGTGAACCAGATTTCCCAGGCGACGGCGCTGGCGGCCTCGTACAGGTCGTTCTCGCTGCGGTACTGCGTGAGCGACAGTTGCACCAGCACCCGCTGCGCCAGCCGGCTGTGCAGGTTGAGCAGCATTGCGTCCCGCCAGGAGGCGCGCACCAGCACACCGCCGCGCAAGGTCCGCAAGTCTTCGCCCTGCAAGCCGGTGAGGCCGTGCACTTCTTCGGCAAGGTAGTCCTCGACGCCTGCGGCGCAAGGCAGGAAAAGCTGCAGCTGGTTCAAAGTGTTCTTCTGAGGTTTGCGGGCGCAATCCTGAGCGCCTCGCGGTACTTGGCCACCGTGCGCCGCGCGCATTCGATGCCCTGCTCCTTGAGCATTTCGGAGATCTGGTTGTCCGACAGCGGCTTCTTCAGGCTCTCGGCGCTGACGAATTGCTTGATCAGCGCGCGCACCGCCGTGCTGGATGCATTGCCGCCGGTCTCGGTGGAGAGCGCCGAGCCAAAGAAATATTTCAGCTCGAAGGTGCCGAAGGGTGTGGACATGTACTTGGCCGTGGTCACCCGCGAAATGGTGGACTCATGCAGGCCCAGCTCGTCGGCAATCTCGCGCAGCACCAGCGGCCGCATGGCCAGCTCGCCGTGGCTGAAGAAGTTTTTCTGGCGCTCGACGATGGCGTTGGACACGCGCAGGATGGTGTCAAAGCGCTGCTGGATGTTCTTGATGAACCACCGGGCCTCCTGCAGCCGCTGCTGCAGGGCCTGCGCGCCCTCGCCCTTGTGCTGCTTGAGCGCGCTGGCATAGATGTCGTGCACGCGCAGGCGCGGCATCACGTCGGCATTGAGCCGCACCTGGAAGCGCGCCTGGGCGCCGCGCCCCACCTTGACCACCAGCACGTCAGGGATCACCACATTGCGCTCAACGTCCACGAAGCGCCGGCCGGGCTTGGGTTCGAGGCGGGTGATCAGCGTCATGGCGGCCTTGATGTTGGCCTCGCTGTCGCTGCACAGCTGCACCAGGCGCTTGACGTCGCGGCGGGCCAGCAGGTCCATCGGCTGGGCGCAGATGCGCAGCGCGACATCAAGCACGGCGGTGCGCGATTCGTCCTTGCCGGCCTGGGCGCGCAGCACCTTCAGCTGCAGCGTCAGGCATTCGCCGAGCGAGCGGGCCCCGACACCGGCAGGCTCCAGGCTTTGCAGCAGCGACAGCGCCATGGTGAAGCGGTGCACCAGCTCATCCACCTCGTCCACGTCGCCGCGCGAGAGGCCTTCGGCCAGGGACTGCAGCGAGTCCTCCAGGTAGCCGTCGTCGTTGAGCGACTCGATCAGGAAGCGCAGCGCGGCGCTGTCGGTCTCGGACAGGCGCAGCGACAGGGCCTGGCGGTGCAGGTGGGCCTGCAGCGACTCCTGGCCGCGCGCCAGGTCGGTGGCATCGACCTCGCCGTCGCTGTCATTGTTCTTGCGCGGCAGGGCATCGCCGCCCCACTCGCTGTCGTCCGGCGCCATGTCCACCGTGCCGTCGCCCTCCCAGTCGGGCACGTCGTCGGCCGACGAGGGTGCGGCGTCGGCCTCGGTGGCCGTGGTGGACACGCTGCTGTCGGTGTAGTCGGCCACATGCTCGGCAGGCGCCGCCGTTTCAGCGTCGCGGTCATCCTCGCGCACCGGCGCATCCGCCTGCGCCAGGCCGAACTCCTCGCGCGGCGCGTCTTCCAGGCTGAGCTCGAGGAACGGGTTGTCGTCCAGCATCTGCTCGACTTCCTGGCTCAGCTCCAGCGTGGACAGCTGCAACAGCCGGATGGACTGCTGCAGCTGTGGCGTGAGGGCCAGGTGCTGTGAGACGCGAAGCGACAGGCCTTGCTTCATGGGATGGACACCATCCGGCTACATCCGGAAGTGTTCGCCGAGGTACACACGGCGTACATCTGCGTTGTTCACGATTTCAGAAGGCGTGCCCTGCGCGAGCACTTCGCCGTCGCTGATGATGAAGGCATGGTCGCAGATGCCCAGCGTCTCGCGTACGTTGTGGTCGGTGATGAGCACGCCGATACCGCGCGACTTGAGAAAACCGATGATGCGCTGGATTTCAATGACGGCAATCGGGTCGATGCCGGCAAACGGCTCGTCCAGCAGGATGAACCGCGGCTGCGTCGCCAGGGCACGGGCAATCTCCACCCGCCGGCGCTCGCCACCGGACAGCGCTGGCGCGGGCGAGTCGCTCAGGTGGTCCACCCGCAGGTCCTGCAGCAGCTCCAGCAGGCGCTTTTCGATTTCGTCCCTGCCGAGCGAATTGCCCTTCCCGTCGCGCTGCAGTTCCAGCACGGCGCGGACGTTCTCGCTCACCGTGAGCTTGCGGAAGATGGATGCTTCCTGCGGCAGGTAGCTCAGGCCCAGCCGGGAGCGGCGGTGGATGGGCATGTGCTCGACCGACTGGCCGTCAATCGTGATTTCGCCAGCGTCGGCCCGCACGAGGCCCACGATCATGTAGAACGATGTGGTCTTGCCTGCGCCGTTGGGGCCCAGCAGGCCGACAACCTCGCCTTTCTGGACCGACAGCGACACATCCTTGACCACCTTGCGGCTGCCGTAGGACTTCTGCAGGTGGCGCGCCTCAAGCCGGCTGGGGCTGTCAGGCTGGATGTCGCCGCCTTTGGCGATGCCCGCTACTGCGTTGTCCGTCACTTTTTCTCCCCACCCATGGTGGTGCTGGGGCGCAACTGGGGCGACGGTGTGGGCGCTGGCGCCGGCACGGCAGGCGCCGAAGCCGCGCTGCCGGGCGTGAGCATGGCCCGGATGCGGCCGCCGGCCACGGCGGGGGCGCCACGGGCTGCGCCGCTGTCCACCGTGAAAACGTCGGTGCTGTTGTCGTAAACGATCACATTGCCGGTCATCTCGTCGTTGATGGCGGCGCCGCGGTAGCGCCGCATTTCGGCGCGCTTGATGAATTTGACGTTGTCGGCCTTGCTGTCGTATTCAATGACCTCGCCTTCGCCCTCGATGAATTCGTCCAGCCCCTCGCGCTTCTGGCGGAAGAAGGCCAGCTTGCCCGGCTCGGCCGTGATGACGCCGAACTGGTAGCCCTCCGGGTCCTGGCGCACGTCCATGCGGGCGCCGCGGATGATGATGGTGCCTTTGGTCACAACCACCCGGCCGGTGAAGACGCTGGTCTGCCTGAGGTCGTCGTAGCGCAGGGCGTCGGCCTCGATGTTCATCGGCTTGTTGCGGTCGGCCCGCTCGGCCAGGGCAGTGCCGGCGGCCAGGCAGGCGGCCAGGGTGAACAAAAGGGAGGCCAGAACGGAGAAGTGTGGTTTTTTCATAAAGGCACGAATCTTGCTGATTCAGTCGATTCATTGTAGCCACAGACGCCGGCCCCAGAAGCGAAAAGCCCGCTTTCGCGGGCTTTTCAAGCGGCCGGCCGGGCTCGTTCAGCGGCCTTTGCGGACCTCGGCGATGAGGTAGTCGGTGACAGCCAGGGCCTTGTCCATGTTCTGGGCCAGCGAGCCGTCGGTGTAGAACCGGCCGGCAATGCCGAGCGCCGGCACGCCCTGCACCTTGAACGCCTCCTGCAGCTGGCTGGCGCGGCGCGCCTTGCTGGAGATGGAGAAAGAGTTGTACAGCTCGAGGAACTTCGCCTTGTCGATCCCCTGCTTTTCCGCCCAGTTGGCGATGCTGTCCTGCGTGTTGAGTGCCTGGCGCTCCATGTGGATGGCCGTGAACACCTTGCGGTGCACTTCGTCGACCTTGTTCAGGGCTTCGAGGGTGTAGAACAGGCGCTGCTGGGGCACGAAGTCGTCGCGGAAGGCCACGGGCACGCGGCGCACCACCACGTCCTTGGGGGCATTCTTGATCCAGGCCTCCAGCTTGGGCTCGAAGGCATTGCAGTGCGGGCAGGAGTACCAGAAGAACTCCACGACTTCAATCTTGCCGGCAGGCGCCTCGACGGCGGCAGGCTTGCCGATGCTGATGTAGTCAACGCCCTCTTCGGGCTTTTTGCCCTGCGCCAGCGCGGCGGGGGCAGCAACGGCCAGTGCGGATGCCGTCATGACAGATGCGGCACTGATGGAAAACTCACGTCGTTTCATTTGATTTCACTCCTGTGGGGGTCTGAGCGGGCCGGCCCGGAAAAGTTCAGCGCTGCACGCGCACAAGCGCGGTTTCCAGCCCCGAGGCGTCCAGCCGTTCTTTCATCCGGTCGGCATCTTCCTTCTTGTCAAAGGGGCCGGCGCGAACGCGGAATACGGTGCGGCCTGCCTGCTCGCGTTCGGTGATCTTGGTCTCGACGCCGGTCAGCGACAGCTTCACCCGCTGGGCCTCGGCATCTTCGGCGGTGCGGTAGGCGCCCACCTGCACAAAATAGCTGAACGGGTCGGCCCCGCCGGCCGCAGCGGCACGCGCCTTGGCCAGGTCGCCCAGCGGGTCGGCACTGGTCGCCGGTGCGGGGGTGGCCGCAGGGGCGGAGGCGGCCCTGGCCGCCTGGACAGCGCTGGCGGAGGGCCGGGCGGCGGATGCGGCAGCGGCAGGCGGAGTTGCCGGGTCGGCGCCGACCAGGCCGGAGGCCACGGGCGCCGGGCGAGCCGGGTTCTTGCCATACAGGGGGGCGTTCGGGTCCCAGTCCCTGTTCTTTCTGGCTTCGGCCTCGTCATGCTCAGCGGTGCGGCTCTGCCCCTTGTTCATGAAGGGCACCGGCACCTTCGTCACATAGACGGCCACCGCCAATGCGGCGCCCAGGCCCACCACCACGCCGATGATGAAGCCGATGACGGTTCCGCCAGACTGTTTGTTCATTGCTCCGCTCACATTCTTTCGGGTGCAGACACACCCAGCACCTTCAGGCCATTGTGCAACACCTGCGCCGTGGCGGCGACCAGCGCCAGCCGCGCGCGCTTGACCGCCTCATCATCCACCAGGATGCGCTCGGCGTCATAGTAACTGTGGTAACTGGCGGCCAGTTCACGCAGGTAGAAGGTCACATCATGCGGCGCAAAGTCTTCCGCTGCGGCGGTGAGCATGGCCGGGTACCTGGCCAGCAGCAGCATCAGGGCCTGGGCCTGCGGGCTTTGCAGGGCGTCCAGGCCGGCGTCCTTCAGCGACGCCACATCGCCCGCATCCTTGTCGGCCCAGCTGCGCAGCACCGAGCAGATGCGGGCATGCGCATACTGCACGTAGTAAACCGGGTTGTCGTTGTTCTGGGCCACCGCAAGATCCACATCGAACACATATTCGGTGTCCGGCTTGCGGCTGAGCAGGAAGAAGCGGACGGCGTCCTTGCTGGTCCACTCGATGAGGTCGCGCAGCGTCACATAGCTGCCGGCGCGCTTGGAGATCTTCACCTCCTCGCCGCCCTTCATGACGCGCACCATGGTGTGCAGCACATAGTCGGGGTAGCCCTGCGGAATGCCGACGTTGGCCGCCTGCAGGCCGGCGCGCACGCGGGCGATGGTGCCGTGGTGGTCGGTGCCCTGGATGTTCACCACCTTGGTGAAGCCGCGCTCCCACTTCGCGATGTGGTACGCCACGTCGGGCACGAAGTAGGTGTAGCTGCCGTCGCGCTTGCGCATGACGCGGTCCTTGTCGTCGCCGTAGTCGGTGGACTTGAGCCACAGCGCGCCGTCCTGCTCGTAGGTGTGGCCGTTGTCCACCAGCTTCTTCACCGCCGTATCAACGCGCCCGCTGGTGTACAGGCTGGACTCCAGGTAGTACTCATCAAAGTGCAGGTTGAAGGCCTGCAGGTCCTTGTCCTGCTCGTTGCGCAGGTAGGCCACGGCGAACTGGCGGATGTTGTCCGCATCGTCCACGTCGCCGTTGGCGGTGAACTCGCGGTCATCGGCCTTGACCGTCTTTTTCGCCAGGAAGTCGTCGGCGATGTCCTGGATGTAGTCGCCGTTGTAGAAGGCCTTGCTTTCGGGGTTGTCGGGGTCGGTAGGCCAGCAGTCGTCGCCGGGCTTGAAGCCCTTGGCGCGCAGCTGCGTGCTCTTTTTGAGGGTGTCGATCTGCACGCCCGCGTCGTTGTAATAGAACTCGCGGTGCACGCTGAAGCCCTGCGTCGCAAACAGGTTGCAGATCGCGTCGCCGAGCGCGGCCTGGCGGCCATGGCCCACATGCAGCGGCCCGGTGGGGTTGGCCGACACGAACTCCACCAGCACGCGCCGGCCGTTGCCGGGCTGGCTGCCAAAGGCCTCCCCGCCGGCCAGCACTTCGCGCACGATCTGCTGCTTCGCTGCGGGCTTCAGGCGGATGTTGATGAAGCCCGGCCCGGCGATGTCGATGTCCTGCACCCACTGCTGGTACACCGGCAGCGCCAGCAGCGCGGCGCGCAGCGTTTCGGCGACCTGGCGCGGGTTGAGCTTGAGCGGCTTGGCCAGCTGCATCGCGGCCGTGGAGGCAAAGTCGCCATGGGCGGCCACCTTGGGCGATTCGAAAGCGGCTTTGGCGCCCGCACCGGGCTGCAGCTTTTCCAGCTCGGCGGCGAGCGCGCCGAGCAATTCTTGTTTGACGAGGAGCATGCGCAGATTTTACGGGGCCGGGTCAGCCGCCTTGTTGCCTTTTGCGTTATGTGCTGGAATCCATACCGGATTCACCCACCATCTGTTCCAGGAGTACCCCATGAAGAAGTTCCTCAGCCTGTTGACCCTCGGTTTTGCCCTGACCATGGGCACTGCCTACGCAGCCGACGCTGCCTGCGACGCCAAGGCGACCGAAAAGAAGCTGGCCGGCGCCGCCAAGACGAGCTTCCTCAAGAAGTGCAATGCCGACGCCGCTGCCGCCGCGCCGTCTTCCCCCGCTTGCGATGCCGGTGCCGCCGAGAAAAAGCTGGCGGGCGCCGCCAAGACCAGCTTCCTCAAGAAGTGCAACGCCGATGCCGCCGCCAAGCCCATGGCCGCTGCCGGCCCATCGGCCTGCGAAACGTCAGCCGCCGACAAAAAGCTGGCCGGCGCTGCCAAGACCAGCTTCCTGAAAAAGTGCGAAGCCGACGCCAAGCCGGTCGCGAAGAAGTAAGACGCCGCGCTACTTGCCGTAGCCTCTCGCGAGGAAGACGGCAACCAGCGGAATCACAGCCACGATGTGCGCCTGGACCATGACCAGGCGCCTCGTGGCTTTTATTTGCGCCGCGTCGGGCAGCGCACCGCTGGCCCGCAAGGCCTTGCGCCAGCGGATGAAAGTGATCGTCGGCTTGATGGACATCAGGCCCACGACGATGAACATGGTGAGCTTCACATGCAGCAGCGGGTTGGTCCAGTACCAGCCCATGCCCTTGGCGCCCAGCCAGGTGCGCAGCAAGCCCGTCAGCAGCACGGCGACAGAGGCGATGCCGTAGATCATGTCCACCCGCGCGAGCCGCTCGACCACGGCCGCGTTGAGCCATTCGCCGCGGCACAGCGCCGCCTCGCTGGCCAGGAACACGACCATCGTCAGGATGGCCAGCAGGTGGGCATAGGCAAGCAGGGCGTCAACAGTCACGGGCTTTTCCAGAATTCGGGCTGGCCATAACTATGCTTCAAGAAATCGATCCACAGCCGCACCCGCAACGGCAGGTGCTTGCGCTGGGGGAACACCGCGTAAATGCCGTTGGGCGGCGCCGCAAAATCCTCCAGCATGGCCACCAGCCGCCCGGCCGCCACTTCCGACTCCACCTCCCAGGTGCTGCGCCAGGCAATGCCCCAGCCCGCCAGGCACCAGTCGTGCAGCACCTGGCCGTCGGAGCAGTCCAGCGGGCCTGCCGGCTTCATGTAGACCACCTCGTCCTTGACCTTGAAGGCCCAGCCCCGCGTCTGCGATGCGTCGCTGGACAGGCTGAGGCACTCATGCTTTGCCAGCTCATTGGGATGCTGCGGCGTGCCGCGGCGCTTGAGGTAGTCGGGTGTGGCCACGCACAGGCGGCGGTTGTCGGCCATGCGCACGCTGACCAGTGACGAGTCGGGCAGGTCGCCCACCCGCACGGCGCAGTCGTAGCCCTCGCCGGCCAGGTCCACGACGCGGTCGGACAGGTTCAGCGAAATGGTGACGTCCGAATGCAGTTCACGGAATTTCGGCACCAGCGGCGCGACATGGCGGCGCCCGAAGCCCGCCGGCGCGGTGATGCGCAGGTGCCCGCTGGCCTTGACGCCGCCGGCGCTGACGCTGGCCTCGGCATTGGCAAAGTCGGCCAGCAGGCGCTGGCAGTCCTCAAGGAATGCGCTGCCTTCATGGGTCAGCGTGATGCGGCGCGTGGTGCGGATCAGCAACTTGACGCCCAGCCGCTCCTCCAGCGCGTCGAGCCTGCGGCCCATGATCGCGGGCGCCACACCCTCTGCATTGGCAGCCGCCGTCAGGCTTCCGCGGGTGGCGACGGAGACGAAGGACTCAAGTTGTTTCAATTTGTCCATGCGGTAGATTAGTTGCATGGAAGTTAAAAATCAATCGGCTGGAACCATGGATTGCGCCACTTTATTAGATTCAATTTAGTCATGGATAAATCGCAAAACAACGACTTAATGCGCAACCAGGTATCAAATAGAGTAGAGGGCATGGACTGGTATGGTTCTCGCACGCACCGACAGCCCAGCCGCAACGCCCACGCAACCCCATTTCATTGCCCGAGGTCTTCATGACAGCCCGTACATCCGCCCACCGCCTGCAAGTTGCCACCGAACTGCACAGCTTTATTGAAAGCAAAGTCCTGCCCGGCACCGGCGTGACACCGGCCACCTTCTGGCGCGGCTTTGATGCCATCGTGGCCGACCTGGCCCCGAAGAACCTGGCCCTGCTGGCCGAGCGCGACCGGCTGCAGGCCGAGCTGGACACCTGGCACAAGGCCAACCCCGGCCCGGTCAGCAACATGGCGGCCTACCGCAAGTTCCTGGAGACCATCGGCTACCTCGTGCCGCAGCCGGCCAAGGTCAAGGCCACCACGAAGAATGTGGACGACGAGCTGGCCACGCAAGCCGGCCCGCAGCTGGTGGTGCCCATCCTGAATGCGCGCTATGCGCTGAATGCCGCCAATGCACGCTGGGGCTCGCTGTATGACGCGCTCTACGGCACCGACGCCATTGCCGAAACCGGCGGTGCCGACAAGGGCAAGGGCTACAACCCGGTGCGCGGCGCCAAAGTCATTGAATACGCGCGCCATGTGCTGGACCGCACCGCGCCACTGAGGAAGGGCTCGCACGTCGACTCCACCGGCTACCGGGTGAAGGATGGCAAGCTCACGGTCAAGCTGAAGGACGGGTCCACCACGAAGCTGCAGGACGCGGACCAGTTCATCGGCTTCCAGGGCGAGCCCGCAGCGCCGTCGTCGGTGCTGCTCAAGCACAACGGCCTGCACATCGACATCCGCATCGACCGCAACACGCCCATCGGCAAGACCGATGCAGCCGGCGTGAGCGACCTGGTGATGGAATCGGCGCTGTCCACCATCCTCGACCTGGAAGACTCTGTGGCGGTCGTGGATGCCGAGGACAAGGTGCTGGCCTACAGCAACTGGCTGGGCATTTTGCAGGGCACGCTGACCGAAGAAGTCAGCAAGGGCGGCCAGACATTCACGCGCGGCCTGAACCCCGACCGCGCCTACACCGGCCCGAACGGCAAAAAGAAGGTCACGCTGCACGGGCGCTCGCTGATGTTCGTGCGCAATGTCGGCCACCTGATGACCAACCCGGCCATTCTCTATACGGCCGGCGACAAGAGCGTAAAGGAAATCCCGGAAGGCATCATGGACGCGGTCATCACCGTGGCCATTGCCATCCATGACCTGCAGAAGAAGGGCAAGGGCGGGATCCGCAACTCGCGCAAGGGCTCGGTCTACATCGTCAAGCCCAAGATGCACGGGCCCAAGGAAGTGGCGTTTGCCTCCGAGCTGTTCGCGCGCGTCGAAGCGCTGCTGGGCCTGCCGAAGAACACCGTCAAGCTCGGCATCATGGACGAGGAGCGCCGCACCAGCGTGAACCTCAAGGCCTGCATCGCCGAGGCCGCCGAGCGCGTGGCCTTCATCAACACCGGCTTCCTCGACCGCACCGGCGACGAGATGCACACCGCCATGC
>JAZKHY010000069.1:0-3691 GCA_040385105.1 Pseudomonadota bacterium | reverse complement strand
GTCCAAGATCATGTCCAAGATGGGCGTGAGCACCTACATGAGCTACTGCGGCGCACAGCTGTTCGAGGTCATCGGCCTGAACAACAGCACGGTGCAGCAGTACTTCACCGGCACAGCCAGCCGCATCGAGGGCATTGGCGTGTTCGAGATTGCCGAGGAGGCGATCCGCACGCACAAGGCCGCGTTCAGCGACGACCCGGTGCTGCTGAACATGCTGGACGCCGGCGGCGAGTACGCCTGGCGCGTGCGCGGCGAGGACCACATGTGGACGCCCGACGCCATTGCCAAGCTGCAGCATTCCACCCGTGCCAACAACTGGAACACCTACAAGGAATACGCCCAGCTCATCAACGACCAGAGCCGCCGCCACCTGACGCTGCGCGGCCTGTTCGAGTTCAGGATCGACCCGGCGCGGGCCATCCCGGTCGAGGAAGTCGAGCCCGCAGCAGAAATCGTCAAGCGCTTTGCCAGCGGCGCCATGTCGCTCGGCTCCATCTCCACCGAGGCGCATGCCACGCTGGCGGTGGCCATGAACCGTATCGGCGGCAAGAGCAACACGGGCGAAGGCGGTGAAGACCCGGCGCGTTACCGCAACGAACTCAAGGGCATCCCGGTCAAGACGGGCGACACGCTGAAAAGCGTGATCGGTGCCGAGCAGGTCGAGGTGGACGTCCAGCTCAAGGACGGCGACTCGCTGCGCTCGCGCATCAAGCAGGTGGCTTCGGGCCGGTTCGGTGTCACCGCCGAATACCTGGTTTCATCCGACCAGATCCAGATCAAGATGGCGCAGGGCGCCAAGCCAGGCGAGGGCGGCCAGCTGCCCGGCGGCAAGGTCACCAACTACATCGGCAAGCTGCGCCACAGCGTGCCCGGCGTGGGCCTGATCTCGCCGCCGCCGCACCATGACATCTACTCCATCGAAGACCTCGCGCAGCTGATCCACGACCTGAAGAACGTCGCGCCGCATGCCTCCATCTCCACCAAGCTGGTGTCGGAAGTCGGTGTCGGCACCATCGCCGCAGGCGTGACCAAGTGCAAGAGCGACCATATCGTGATTGCCGGCCACGATGGCGGCACCGGTGCCTCGCCCTGGTCGTCCATCAAGCACGCCGGGTCGCCCTGGGAAATCGGCCTGGCCGAAACCCAGCAGACGCTGGTGCTCAACCGCCTGCGCGGCCGAGTCCGTGTGCAGGCTGACGGCCAGATGAAAACCGGCCGGGACGTCGCCATTGGCGCGCTGCTGGGCGCCGACGAGTTCGGCTTTGCCACGGCGCCTCTGGTCGTCGAGGGCTGCATCATGATGCGCAAGTGCCACCTCAATACCTGCCCGGTGGGCGTGGCCACGCAAGACCCGGTGCTGCGCAGGAAGTTCTCGGGCAAGCCCGAGCATGTCGTCAACTACTTCTTCTTTGTTGCCGAAGAGGTGCGCCAGATCATGGCGCAGCTGGGCATCCGCAAGTTCGACGACCTGATCGGCCGCTCGGACCTGCTGGACACGCGCAAGGGCATCGAACACTGGAAGGCCAAGGGCCTGGACTTCGGCCGCCTTTTCGCGCAGCCCCAGGTCCCGGCCGACGTGCCGCGCTACCACGTCGAGAACCAGGATCACGGCCTTGAAAACAACCTGGACACGCGCCTCATTGAAAAGTCGCGTCCCGCCATCGACAAGGGCGAAAAGGTGCAGTTCATCGAGGTCGCGCGCAACGTCAACCGGACCGTTGGCGCCAAGCTCTCGGGCGCGGTGACCCGGGTTCATCCCGAGGGCCTGCCTGATGACTCCATCCGCATCCAGCTGGAAGGAACGGGCGGCCAGTCATTCGGCGCGTTCCTGGCCAGGGGCATCACGCTGTACCTGATCGGCGAAGCCAACGACTACACCGGCAAGGGCCTGTCGGGCGGACGGATCGTGGTGCGGCCGAGCATCGACTTCCGCGGCGTTGCGCACGAGAACATCATTGTGGGCAATACGGTGATGTTTGGCGCCACCAGCGGTGAAGCCTTCTTCAGCGGCGTGGGCGGCGAGCGCTTCGCCGTCCGCCTGTCCGGCGCTACGGCGGTTGTCGAAGGCACGGGCGACCATGGCTGCGAATACATGACGGGCGGCACTGTGGCCGTGCTCGGCAAGACGGGCCGCAACTTCGCCGCCGGCATGAGCGGCGGCATCGCCTATGTGTATGACGAAGACGGCCAGTTCGCCTCACGCTGCAACACCGCCATGGTCTCGCTGGAAAAAGTGGTGAGCGCCACCGAGCAGCAGGCCAGCCTGCCGAAGGCCGTCTGGCACCGCGAGCAGACTGATGAAGCGCAGTTGAAGAAGTTGCTGGAAGACCACAACCGCTGGACCGGCAGCAAGCGCGCCCGCGAACTGCTGGACAACTGGACGGAGGCGCGCGGCAAGTTCATCAAGGTGTTCCCGAGCGAGTACAAGCGCGCTCTCGGCGAGATCCATGAGCGCACCCTGCTTGCCGCCACCGAGACCGACATGGCCGCTGCCGCGACCAACAGGGAACCGGCGCCGGCGAAGTAAGCCGCGACCAGAACAGGAACCACGAGGATTGAGATCATGGGAAAAATCACCGGCTTCATGGAATTCGAGCGCGTCGAGGAGGGCTACAAGCCCGTTCCCGAGCGCCTGAAGAACTACAGGGAATTCGTCATCGGCCTGGACGACGCGGAAGCGAAGAAGCAGAGCGCGCGCTGCATGGACTGCGGCACGCCGTTCTGCAACAACGGCTGCCCGGTCAACAACATCATTCCGGACTTCAACGACCTGGTGTTCAACGCCGACTGGCAGAACGCCATTGCCGTTCTGCATTCGACCAACAACTTCCCCGAGTTCACCGGCCGCATCTGCCCCGCACCCTGCGAGGCGGCCTGCACGCTGAACGTCAATGACGACCCGGTCGGCATCAAGAGCATCGAGCACGCCATCATTGACCGCGCCTGGTCCGAGGGCTGGGTCAAGCCGGTGATTGCAAAGCACAAGACCGGCAAGAAGGTGGCGGTTGTGGGCTCCGGCCCCGCCGGTATGGCCGCTGCCCAGCAACTGGCGCGCGCCGGCCACGACGTGACGCTGTTCGAGAAAAACGACCGCGTCGGCGGCCTGCTGCGCTACGGCATTCCCGACTTCAAGATGGAGAAGTCGCATATCGACCGCCGGGTCGAGCAGATGACGGCTGAAGGCGTCACCTTCCGCACGGGTGTCATGGTGGGCAGCCTGCCCAGGGACAGCAAGGTCACCAACTGGGCCAGGGAGACGATTGAGCCGGCGCAACTGCAAAAGGACTTTGACGCGGTCATCCTGAGCGGCGGCGCCGAGCAGTCGCGCGACCTGCCGGTGCCGGGCCGCGACCTGGACGGCATCCACTTTGCGATGGAATTCCTTCCGCAGCAGAACAAGGTCAATGCGGGCGACAAGGTCAAGGGCCAGCTTCGCGCCGACGGCAAGCATGTGATCGTGATCGGCGGTGGCGACACCGGCTCCGACTGCGTGGGCACGAGCAACCGCCATGGCGCCGTGAGCGTCACCCAGTTCGAGCTCATGCCCCAGCCCCCTGTTGAAGAGAACAGGCCCATGACATGGCCCTACTGGCCGTACAAGCTGCGCACCAGTTCCAGCCATGAAGAAGGCTGCGACCGCGAGTTCGCCATCTCCACCAAGGAGTTCATCGGCGAAAAGGGCAAGGTCACC
>JAZKHY010000068.1:0-6699 GCA_040385105.1 Pseudomonadota bacterium | reverse complement strand
TATTACGACTACTACCAGCCCGAGGCCTATGTGCCCCAGCGCGACCTGTTCATCGAGAAAGACTCGGCCATCAACGAGCATATCGAGCAGATGCGCCTGTCGTGCACCAAGAGCATCCTGGAGCGGCGCGACGTGGTGATCGTGGCTACGGTGTCGGCCATCTACGGCATCGGCGAGCCGCAGAGCTACCACCAGATGATCATGACGCTGCGGGTGGGCGACAAGCTGAACCAGCGCGACGTGATCGCCCGGCTCATCCACATGCAGTACCAGCGCAACGACCAGGACTTCTCGCGCGGCAAGTTCCGGGTGCGCGGCGACACCATCGACGTGTTCCCCGCCGAGCACAGCGAGCTGGCCATCCGCATCGAGCTGTTCGACGACGAGATCGAGACGCTGCAGCTGTTCGACCCGCTGACAGGCCGCATCCGCCAGAAGATCCCGCGCTTCACGGTTTACCCGTCGAGCCACTATGTGACGCCGCGCGACAAGGTGGTGGCGGCCATCGAGACCATCAAGTTCGAGCTGTCCGAGCGGCTCAAGGAGCTGGTCGGCATGGGCAAGCTGGTGGAGGCGCAGCGGCTGGAGCAGCGCACCCGGTTTGACCTGGAGATGCTCACCGAGATCGGCCACTGCAAGGGTATTGAAAACTACACCCGCCATCTTTCCGGGGCCGCGCCCGGCGACCCGCCCAGCACGCTGACCGACTACTTGCCCAAGGATGCGCTGATGTTCCTGGACGAGAGCCACCAGATGATCGGCCAGCTCAACGCCATGTACAACGGCGACAGGGCCCGCAAGACCACGCTGGTGGAGTACGGCTTCCGCCTGCCGTCGGCGCTGGACAACCGGCCGCTGAAGTTCGAGGAGTTTGAAAAGCGCATGCGCCGCGCCATCTTCGTTTCGGCCACGCCCGCTGCGTATGAAAAGGAGCATGCCGGCCAGGTGGTGGAGCAGCTGGTGCGGCCGACGGGCCTGGTGGACCCTGAGGTGGAGGTGCGCCCCGCCACCAACCAGGTGGACGACGTGCTGCAGGAGATCCGCATCCGCGTGGACAAGAACGAGCGGGTGCTCATCACCACGCTGACCAAGCGCATGGCCGAGCAGCTGACTGACTACCTGGCCGACAACGGCGTGAAGGTGCGCTACCTGCACAGCGATGTGGACACGGTGGAGCGGGTGGAAATACTGCGCGACCTGCGGCTGGGCGAGTTTGACGTGCTGGTGGGCATCAACCTGCTGCGCGAGGGGCTGGACATACCCGAGGTGTCGCTGGTGGCCATCCTGGACGCCGACAAGGAAGGCTTCCTGCGGGCCGAGCGCTCATTGATCCAGACCATCGGCCGCGCCGCGCGCAACCTGAACGGCCGCGCCATCCTGTATGCCGACCGCATGACCGACTCCATGGCCAAAGCCATCGGCGAGACGGAGCGCCGCCGCACGAAGCAGATCGCGCACAACCTGGCCATGGGCATCACGCCGCGCAGCATCGTCAAGCAGGTGCGCGACCTGATCGACGGCGTGTACAGCGAGAAGGCCGGCAAGGAAGCCGACCGCCTGGAGATGGAGCGGATGCAGCGCGCCAAGGTCGAGGACATGAGCGAGAAAGACGTGTCGAAGGAAATCAAGCGGCTGGAGAAGATGATGCTGGAGCACGCCCGCAACCTCGAGTTCGAAAAGGCCGCACGGGTGCGCGACCAGCTCCACCTGCTCAAGCAGCAGGCATTCGGCGCGCCGGGGACGGACAACGTGGTGCTGTTGTCGAGCGTAAATAAAGCGGCTTGAGGGATGTACCGCGTTTACGGGATGTACATAATCGGGGCAGAAGCCAACAATCCGCCTCTCATGCACACCACCCTCTACCTGATCGAAGACGACACCACGGTGCGCGATTTCGTGGTGCGCACGCTCGAAGCCCGGCCCGAGTGGAAGCTGGTCGGCTACTCCGGCTCACTGACCCATGCCCAGGCCCATGCGGCCGACGCGGCGGCCAATGTTTACCTGGTGGACCTGGGCCTGCCGGACGGGCGGGGGGAAGACATCCTCAAGTCGCTCTCCAAAAGCAACCCCGGCTCCGAATTGCTGGTGTTCACCGTGTTCGGCGACGAGACGCGGCTGATCGACGCGATCGAGGCGGGCGCCACCGGCTATGTGCTCAAGGGCTGTGCCCCTGAAGAGCTGGTCAGCGCCATCGAGCAGATCCAGGAGGGCGGGGCTCCCATTTCGTCGCTGCTGGCCCGGCTGCTGCTCAAGCGGCTGCGCTCGGTGCAGGACTCGTTTCCGCCGGTGCAGGCCAGCGACCTGGCGTCAGACGCCGGCGTGATCCTTTCAGAGCGCGAGACCGACGTGCTCAAGCTCGTCGCCCAGGGCTACGTCAACAAGGAAATCGCCCGCAAGCTCGACATTTCCGGCCATACCGTGGGCTCCCACATCAAGAACCTTTACCGCAAACTGGCTGTGCACACCCGCGTGCAGGTGGTGCGCATCGCGCAGGAGCGGGGGCTGGTTTGATCGCTCGGCTGCTGAGCGCGCTTGGGCGCGTCCAGGCGTGGGCATGGGTGGCAGCTGCACTGGCGGTCATCCTGGTGTGGCTGGTCATCGTGTCGCAGCCCCAGCCCATACCGGGCACGTTCACCATCGAGCAGGCGGAGGTTGTACTGGAGAGCCGGCCCGGGCTGCCGCCCAAAATGGTGAACCTGCCCCACATCTGGGACGACGAGCGCCCGCAGTGGGAGGGCGACGCGCTGTATTCGCTGCGCTGGCCGGAGACGCTCGCGGCTGACCCGGCCCATCCGCTGGCCCTGTACCTGCCGCGTATCGGCGCCCGCTTCCGGGTGCTGCTCAACGGCAAGCTGGTCGCGCAAGAGCACTGGGACACGCCGGGCTATGTGGACACCAGCGTCGTGCCCCATCTCGTAACGCTGCCGGCTGAACTGCTGCGGCCCGGCGCCGGCGATAACCGCCTGGTGATCGAGGTGCGCGGCAAGCTGCTGCGCAAGAGCGGCCTGGCGCCGCCGAGCATCGGCCCGCGCGAGGCCATGACGGCGCGCTTTGAGCGCGTTCACTGGTGGCAGGTGAGCGCCACCTGGATGGTGGCTGCCTGTTCGGCGTTGCTGGCCATCATGTCGGGGCTGATGTGGCGGCAGGGCCGCGAGCGGGTGTTCGCGCTGCTGGCCGGTGCGTCGGTGGCCTGGTCCGTCCGCCTCGTCCTGACGCCCGCCGTCAACCCGCACATGCCGTTCGAGCTGTGGTTCTACCTGCACAAGCTGTCATTCACCATGTACTGCGGCTTCCTGTACCTGTTCCTCTGGGACCTGTTTGACTTCCGCCAGGGGGTGGCGCGGCGCATCGTGGTGGCGCTGCTGTGGGTCGGGCCGTTCTGGCTGGGCCTGGTGACGCTCACGGAAAACTACAACCTGTACCGAGCCTGGACGGCAGTACTCGTCGGCGTTGCCACGCTGACCATGACCATGATGTTCATGCGCGCCCGCTGGGGCCTGGATGGCAACCAGCGGCTGATGGTGGTGGTGGGCATGGTGACGGTGATCACCGGCCTGCGCGACTTCCTGGTGGTGCAGCTGAACTTCCCCGGCGACGGCGACCTGCGCTGGATGACACCCGGCTCGCTGGTTTTCATGCTGACCCTGGGCTGGGTGCTGGTGCAGCGCACCTCCAGCTACCTGCAGCAGATCGGCAGCCTCAACCAGGACCTGGAGCAGCGGGTCCTGGAAAAGGAGAGCGAGCTGCGCGGCGCCTTCGAGCTCTTGCGCGATGCCGAGCGGCGGCAGGTGCTGGAGGAGGAGCGCAAGCGCCTGACCCGCGACATGCACGACGGCCTGGGCAGCCAGCTGGTGCAGACGCTGAATGTGGTGCGTACCACCGGGCGCACCGACCCGGTGGTCGTGGCCGGCATGCTCAACCATGCGCTGGAGGAGCTGCGCATGACGCTGGACTCGCTGGAGCCTCTGGAGGGCGACCTGCCGGCCATTCTTGGCACGCTGCGCCGGCGCATCGCGCCCGCGCTGGAGGCTGCGGGCATCGAGCTGGAGTGGCAGGTGGAGGAGGTGCCGCCCGTCACCGTGCATGGCAAGGGCATGGAGTCGCGCGGCGTGATGCACCTGTTCCGCTGCCTGCAGGAGGTGTTTGCCAACATCCTCAAACATGCGGGCGCCAGCCGGGTGGCCGTGCGCACCTGGGAAGAGGACGGCCGCGCCATGCTCAGCGTCACCGACAACGGCAAGGGTCTGGGGGAGGGCTTTCGCGACGGCGGGCGCGGGCTGAACAACATCCGCCTGCGGGCCGCCGAGATCGGCGCGACCGTCCGGTTCGAGGATGCCCGGCCGGGCACCCGGGTTCATTTCCGTTTTGCGGGAAACCGGCCGGCAGCGGTTGACTAATGGCCCCTCCGGCCTCATGTGCATTGCACAGGAGGGAACGTACCGGCGGCGGCCTGCTCCAACGTGCGGTGGCGCACAGGGCAAATGGTGACCACGCGGTATAGTTACCCGAGCAAAATAATGGGTCTTCGGCTATACTTGAGTTAATTAGTCAAGAACAACCCAAATACGATGAAGCCGGCACCCCAGGTAGCCGGCGAGGGCCCCTTACCACTCGACAGGGAGTGCGGGGAACAGGGCGGAGACGGTGCCCCATCAGCCTGCAAAGGCTTTGGGGTGATTTAACGGTAAGCCTAGCCTTCAAGGAGCTTGCAATGCGTCTCACAACCAAAGGCCGTTTCGCGGTCACAGCAATGATTGATCTGGCCCTGCGCCAAAACAGCGGCCCCGTGACGCTGGCTGCCATCAGCCAGCGTCAGCAGATTTCCCTTTCCTACCTCGAGCAACTCTTCGGCAAGCTGCGCCGGCATGAACTCGTCGAGTCCACCCGTGGCCCCGGCGGCGGCTACACGCTGGGCCGCAAGGCTGCCGACATCACGGTGGCCGACATCATTGTGTCGGTGGACGAGCCGATCGACGCCACGCATTGCGGCGGCAAGGAAAACTGCCTGGGCGACGGAGGCCGCTGCATGACGCATGAACTGTGGGCCGCGCTGAACACCCGCATGGTCGAGTTCCTGGACTCCGTCACGCTGCAGAAGCTGGTGGACGAGCAGCTTGCCAAGGGCGTGCAGGTCGAGGACAAGCCAGCAGTCAAACGCGCGATTTCGGCGCAGCCGGTGGTCAAGCCGATCCGGGTGAATGCGCCGAACTCGGTCTTTGCCTTGGGCAATGTCTTTGCCAAGTCCTGACCGGCCGGAGTTTCCCCCGGAGTTTGATTTCCCGCTTTCTTTAGAAGCCAGCAGCACAGAGCCAGCCATGGACACGACACCGCATTTCCCGATCTACATGGACTACAGCGCCACCAACCCGTGCGACCCGCGGGTGGTGGACGTCATGATCCCCTGGTTGCGCGAGCACTTCGGCAACCCCGCTTCACGCAGCCATGCGTGGGGCTGGGAGGCTGAAGCCGCCGTTGAAAAGGCCCGCGAACACATCGCGGCCCTGATCAACGCCGACCCGCGCGAGATCGTCTGGACCAGCGGCGCGACCGAGTCCAACAACCTGGCCCTCAAGGGCGCTGCCAACTTCTACAAGACCAAGGGCAAGCACATCATCACGGTCAAGACCGAGCACAAGGCCGTGCTCGACACCTGCCGCGAGCTGGAGCGCCAGGGCTTTGAAGTGACCTACCTTGATGTACAGGAAGACGGGCTGCTGGACCTGGAAGTGTTCAAGGCGGCCATCCGCCCCGACACCATCCTGGCGAGCGTGATGTTCGTCAACAATGAAATCGGCGTCATCCAGGACGTCGCCGCCATCGGCGCGATCTGCCGCGAGAAGGGCGTGATCTTCCATGTGGATGCCGCCCAGGCCACCGGCCGTGTGGACATCGACATGGCCACGCTGCCCATCGACCTGATGAGCCTGACCTCCCACAAGACCTACGGCCCCAAGGGCATCGGCGCACTGTTCGTGCGCCGCAAGCCGCGCATCCGCATCGAGGCGCAGATGCACGGCGGCGGCCACGAGCGCGGAATGCGCTCGGGCACGCTGCCCACGCACCAGTGCGTCGGCATGGGCGAGGCCTACCGCATCGCCAAAGAGGAGATGCATGAAGAGAACAAGCGCATCCGTGCCCTGCATGAGCGCATGGTCAATGGCCTGAAGGACATCGAGCAGGTGTTCATCAACGGCCATGCCGACAAGCGGGTGCCGCACAACCTGAACATGAGCTTCAACTTTGTTGAAGGCGAGTCGCTCATCATGGGCATCAAGGGCCTGGCGGTGTCGTCCGGTTCGGCCTGCACCTCGGCCAGCCTTGAGCCCAGCTATGTGCTGCGCGCCCTGGGCCGCAGCGACGAGCTGGCCCACAGCAGCCTGCGCATGACCATCGGCCGCTGGACGACCGAGGAAGAGATCGACTTTGCGATCTCCACCATCAAACACAACGTCGCCAAGCTGCGCGACCTGAGCCCGCTCTGGGAAATGTTCCAGGACGGCGTCGACCTGAGCACCATTCAATGGTCCGCTCACTGATCCCACCGGAGAAAAATCATGGCCTATTCAGAAAAAGTCGTTGACCACTACGAGAACCCACGCAATGTCGGCTCCTTTGACAAGGGCGACGACACCGTCGGCACCGGCATGGTGGGCGCGCCCGCCTGCGGCGACGTGATGAAGCTGCAGATCAAGGTGAACC
>JAZKHY010000067.1:0-43467 GCA_040385105.1 Pseudomonadota bacterium | reverse complement strand
GGGGAGCCGCCGAAGGCGGCCGGTGACGTCGGCCGGCACGGCGCATACACCGCTCACCGCAGGCTACAGAGCATGCGTGAAAAGACGCGCAACGCGCGGTTCGTAGTTCTCAGCGCCGCAGGCGCTGCTATTGACCCAAGCGCAACATAAGATTCTCAACCGTAATCCCGCGCCTTCCACCACGGGAAGTACGGCGGCATGTCGCGGCTCACCCGGTCGGGAAAGTTCGCCGGGCGCTTTTCCTTGAACGCGCCAACGCCTTCCTTTGCATCGGCCGAGCGGCCGCGCTCGAAGATGCCGCGGGAGTCGATCCTGTGCGCCTCCATCGGGTGGTCGGCGCCGAGCATCCTCCACATCATCTGGCGGGTCAGGGCCACCGACACCGGGGCGCTCTCGGCGGTCATGTCCCTGGCGATGCGCCGGGCGGTTGCCAGCAGCTCATCAGGCTCCACCACCTGGCTCACGAGGCCGCCGGCCAGCGCCTCGCCGGCGTCGAACACCCGGCCCGAGCAGGCCCATTGCATCGCCTGTGAAATCCCCACCAGCCTCGGCAGGAACCAGCTGGATGCTGCCTCCGGCACAATGCCGCGCCGCGAGAAAACAAAGCCGAAGCGCGCCTGGGTGGAGGCAATGCGCACATCCAGCGGCAACAGCATGGTGGCGCCGATGCCCACCGCCGCGCCGTTGATGGCGCCGATCAGCGGCTTGAGGCATTCGAACATCCGCAGCGTCAGGCGGCCGCCGCCGTCGCGCACGGCGTCATTGGCATAGTCGATGCTGCCGTCTTCAAGCAGCGGGGGCGGCTGCTTGCCGCCGCCCTGGGCGAACGAGGCCGAGGACAGGTCCGCGCCGGCGCTGAATGCGCGGCCGGCGCCGGTAAGGATGACGGCACGCACCGCGTCGTCCTGGTCCGCGCGGTCCAGCGCATCGGCAAGGTCCAGCCGCATCTGGGTGTTGAAGGCATTCAGCCGCTCGGTGCGGTTCAGCGTCAGCGTGAGGATGCCGTCCTCAAGCTCATACAGAATGGTTTCGTAGGTGGAAGGCTGCATCTGCTTGTCCTTGAAAAATGGGCGCCGGCTAGAGGGTCAGTCCAGCGCGGCGGATGGCGCCATGTCTGGCGTGCGGCAGGCGGCCACATACTCGCGCCGCAGGCGCAGCACCAGGTCGGCGACCGTGGGGATGTCATGGATCAGGTCGATGCCCTGGCCTGCGCTCCAGATATTCTTCCACGGCCGGGCATGTTCCGGCAGGTGGTCATGGCGGCGCCTGACGCCGGGCAGCTCGGGAATGCCGTCCAGGTCAATGCCCGCGCGGCGGACCGACGCCACCAGCCAGTTGGCGGGCACGCCGGTGATCTTGCCGGTGTAGGCGAGGTCTGCCGAGGTCTGGCTGACCAGCAGGTCCTTGTAATCCTGCGGCGCATCGGACTCGGCGGTGGCGATGAAGCGCGTGCCCATGTAGGCAAAGTCCGCGCCCAGCACTTCAGCAGCCCGGACGGTGGCGCCGTCGGACACCGCGCCCGCCAGCACCAGCGCACCCCCGTACTGCGCGCGCAGCGTGCGCAGCAGGGACAGGTGGCTGATCGTGCCCGAATGCCCGCCGCCGCCGGCGCCGATGCAGATCAGGCCGTCGGCCCCCGCGCCGATCGCCTTCTCCGCAAAGCGCAGGCTGGTGATGTCATGGAACACCAGGAAGCCGGCGTCATGGGCGCGCGCAATCAGCGCCGTCGGGTCGCCCCCCACGGTGATGAGCAGCCTGACCCCGGTGCGGCGGAACAGGGCAAGGTGCCTGTCCACCTCGTCGTCAGGAAATTTCGCGTTCAGGTTCATTGCCAGGGCGCCCACATGCGTGCCGCCCCCCTCCGTGTGGCGGTCCAGCGCGTCACGGATGCCGGTGAGCCAGCTCTCCAACCGCTCGAAGCCCTGCGCGTTCTGCACCGGCAGCGCGCCGATGATGCCGGCCTTGCAGGCCTCGGTGACAAGCCGCGGCCCGCTCACCAGGTGCATCGGCGCGCAGATGACGGGCAGCCGCAGCGACTGCCTCAGTTGCGCAATTTCGGCAATGGCGCCGGCCGCGCTCAGATCGCCTCCCAGCGCAGCACCTCGCCGGTGGAATGGACCGGGATGAAGCTGTCCATCAGCGCCGGCATGCCGTGGTCGATCAGGCTCTGGATGGTCCAGCCCTCGCTGCGGTGCACAGAGCGTATCGGGCGCGGCTGGCTGTACAGCGTGATCTCGTTCTTGCGCACGCCGAAGATCTGGCCGTTCACGCCGCTGGCCGCATCGCTGCCCAGGTACACCGCCAGCGGCGCGATCTTGTCGGCCGTCATCGACTTGACCCGCTCCACCCGCGCCTTGCCCTTGTCGGTATCGGTCGGGATGGTGCCGATCAGCCGGCTGAAGGCAGCCGGCGAGATGCAGTTGGAGCGCACGTTGTAGCGCTTCATGTCCAGCGCGATCAGCTTGGACAGGCCGACAATGCCGAGCTTGGCCGCGCCGTAGTTGGCCTGGCCGACGCCGCCGATCAGGCCGGAGGTGGACGTCATGTGGATGTAGGCGCCGCTTTCCTGGTCCTTGAAATAAGGCGCCGCCGCACGGGCCACGTGGAAGCTGCCGTACAGGTGGACCTTGATGACCGCGTCCCACTCTTCCTCCGACATCTTGTGGAACATGCGGTCGCGCACGATGCCGGCATTGTTGACCACCACATCGACCCGGCCGAATACATCAAGCGCGGTCTGGATGATGCGCCTGGCACCGGCAGCATCTGCCACGCTGTCGCCATTGACCACCGCCTCGCCGCCTTCGGCACGGATCCGGGTAACGATGTCCTGCGCGGGCGTGGCGTCCGCGCCCTGGCCGTCGGCGGTGGAGCCCAGGTCGTTGACCACCACCTTCGCGCCCTCGCGCGCCGCCAGCAGCGCGATCTCGCTGCCGATGCCCCGGCCCGAACCGGTCACGACGAACACCTTGCCCTTCACACTTCCCTCTTTGCGTCCCTCTTCACTCATGGCCCCGCTCCTTTATCTGTTGATCATGCGTGGCCGTAGATCGTGACCACGCAGGCCCCGCCCAGGCCGATGTTGTGCTGCAGCGCGAACTTCACGCCGTCCACCTGGCGCCTGTCGGCGCGGCCGCGCAGCTGCTGCGTCAGCTCAAAGCACTGCGCCAGCCCGGTGGCGCCCAGCGGGTGGCCCTTGGACAACAGACCGCCCGACGGGTTGGTGACGACGCGGCCGCCATAGGTGTTGTCGCCGTCGCCCACAAACTTCTCCGCCCCGCCGATGCCGCAGAAGCCCAGCGCCTCGTAGCTGAGCAGCTCGTTGTGGGCAAAGCAGTCGTGCAGTTCGGCCACGCGGATGTCGCCGGGGCCGATACCCGCCTTCTCATACGCCTGCTGCGCGGCGTTCCGGCTCATGTGGAAACCGGCATACGCAATCATCGACGGCGGGTCAAACGAGGTCTGCGGGTCGGTGGTCATGGCCTGGGCCACGATCTGCACCGCCCCATCCAGGCCCATGCGCCTGGCGAATGCCTCGCTCACCAGCACAGCCGCTGCGGCACCGCAGGTGGGCGGGCAGGCCATCAGGCGCGTCATCACGCGGGGCCAGACAGCCTTGTCGTTCATCACGTCTTCGGTGGTGACGACGTTGCGGAACAGCGCGAGCGGGTTGTTGGCAGCATGGCGGCTGGCCTTGGCGCGGATCGCGGCAAAAGTCTCCATGCGGGTGCCGTACTTCGCCATGTGCTCGCGCCCGGCACCGCCGAAGGTGCGCAAAGCGGAGGGCACCCCGGCCGCGTCTTCCGTCAGCTTCTGCATGATGGGCGTGAAGCGCGCGCGGGGCCGGGGCCGGTCGTCCCAATGGGCCTTGAGCGCGCCGGGCTGCATCTGCTCGAAGCCGACGGCGATGACGCACTCCGCCTCGCCCGACAGGATGGCCTGGCGCGCCAGGTACAGCGCGGTCGAGCCGGTCGAGCAGTTGTTGTTGACGTTGACGATGGGGATGCCGGTCAGGCCCACCTCATACATCACCGTCTGGCCGCAGGTGGAGTCGCCATAGACATAGCCGCAATACGCCTGCTGCACCCGCGCGTAGTCAACGCCCGCGTCGGCCAGCGCCAGGCGGGTGGCCTGCGCGCCCATGTCCACATAGCTGGCGCTCGCGCCGGGCTTGGCGAAGGGGATCATGCCGACGCCGGCAACGATGATTTTCTGGCTCACATTTTTTCCTTTGCTTTCATCCCGTGCGTTCAGGAAAGCGCAACCACGGCGCTGCCCAGCAACTTGATCTCGCCGCGCTGGTTGCCGGCCTGCACTTCAAGCCGCACCCGCGCCTCGTCGTTTTCTGTGAATTTTTCAACGACCCTGGCGCTGCAGGTCACCTGGCTGGCCAGCGGGGTGATGCCGGCAAAGCGCACGTCCAGCGCGCGCAGCTGCCGCTGGTCCACCCACTGCGTGATCATCCGGCCCAGCCAGGCCGTGGACAGCATGCCGTGCGCGATCACGTCGTCCATGCCGGCGCGGCGGGCGGCGTCGATGTCGATGTGGATCGGGTTGTGGTCGTTCGACGCACCGGCATACAGGGCCAGCATCGTCCGGTCGATGGGCGGCAGGGTCAGCGGGAGCAGGGTGTCGCCCACGTTGATGTCGTCCCAGCGAGGCTGTGCTGCGGTCGCGGGCGGACGGCTCTCAGGCATTGCGGTGGGCCAGCGTGGTGCGCATGTCGGCCACATGCTCGCCATGCTGGTTGGAGATGCGGCTGGCAAGCACGATAAAGGACAGCGCGCCATTCTTCTTCGAATACTGGTCGGCCACCTGCGTGGCGAATTCCAGCGTGTCGCCGGCATACGCCATGCGGTGGTAGCTGAAGGCCTGCTCGCCATGCAGCAGGCGCTCGCGCCTGAAGCCCGCCCTGTCGCGCCACTCGGCATGGTCGGTGCGCAGGCTGTTCAGGCAGAAGAAGTAGGAAGGCGGCACCGGCAGCGCGCGGTGCCCGGCCCCGCGCGCCGCAGCATCGTCCAGATACTCGGCGCGCGTCTCGCCGGTGGCTTTGGCAAAGAAGCGCAGCGCACCGGCCTCCACCACCGCGCGGTGCGGCGCAAGGGCCAGGCCAACGATGTTCGCTTCGGCTGAAACGGGCAAAGGGAAGTCTCCTCAGGGTCTGTGCCCGATCATCCCTGTTGGCGGGCCTGCCTGCCCTACCCGTATTGGCTAGCCACCCCCGATGCGCATTGACAGCGCACCCGCATTGCCGCTTCAATCAGCCGTACCGCCTTTGAAGGATGAGACGATGGCATTGCCGCCGCTGCTGAAAGACCTGAGACTCCCCGTCATCGCCTCGCCGATGTTCCTTGTCAGCTCGCCGGCGCTGGTCATTGCGCAATGCAAGGCCGGCATCGTGGGCGCGATGCCGGCGCTCAATGCCCGGCCCTCGGCGCAGCTTGACGACTGGCTGGCCGAGATCACCGAAACACTGGCGCAGCACAACGCCGCGCACCCGGGCAACCCGGCCGCGCCGTTCGCCATCAACCAGATCGTGCACAAGACCAACGAGCGCTGGGAGGCCGATGTGAAGGTCTGCGAGAAGCACAGGGTGCCGCTCATCATTTCATCGCTGGGCGCGCGCACCGAACTCAACGACGCGGTGCATGCCTGGGGCGGCCTCACCTTCCATGACGTGGTCAACAACCGTTTTGCGCACAAGGCCATCGAGAAAGGCGCCGACGGCCTGATCGCGGTGGCCGCAGGCGCCGGTGGCCATGCCGGCAGCACGAGCCCGTTCGCGCTGGTAGAGGAAATCCGGCGCTGGTTCCCCGGGCCGCTGGCGCTGTCGGGCGCCATGGCCACCGGCCGCGGTGTGCTGGCCGCGCGGGCGATGGGGGCGGACCTGGCCTACATCGGCTCCGCCTTCATTGCCACCGACGAGGCCAATGCACCGGCTGCCTACAAGCAGGTCATCATCGACAGCAGCAGCGAGGACATCCTGTACTCGAACTATTTCACCGGCGTGCATGGCAACTACCTCAAGCCCACCATCCGCGCCGCCGGGCTGGACCCGGACAACCTGCCCGCGCGCGACGCGGAAGGCATGAAGTTTTCAAAGGAAGGCGGCAGTTCCAAGCCCACCGCCTGGCGCGACATACGGGGTGCCGGGCACGGCATCGGCGTGATCGACGCGGTGGTGCCGGTGAGCGCCCTGGTGGACCGGCTGGAGCGGGAATACCGTGCCGCCCGGCAGGCGCTGGAGGCCTGATGCGATGAAAGCCATTGCCGCCACCGGCCCTTCAACCGATGCGCTCATCGACATTGACCTGCCGCAACCCGTGCCGGGGCCGCAGGACCTGCTGGTCAGGGTCGAGGCCATCTCCGTCAACCCGATCGACACCAAGCGCCGCGCGGGCATCGCCGCCGGCGGGCCGCCGCAGGTCCTTGGCTGGGATGCTGCGGGCACGGTGGTGTCCGTGGGTGCGGAGGTGTCGCTGTTCAAGCCGGGCGATGCCTGTTGCTACGCCGGCGACATCACCCGGCCCGGCTGCAACAGCGAATACCACCTGGTTGATGAACGCCTGGCCGGGCGCAAGCCCGCGTCGCTTGGCTTTGCCGCGGCTGCAGCGCTGCCGCTGACCACCATCACCGCCTGGGAAAGCCTGTTCGACCGCATGTGCATTGACGTGCAGGGTGCGCAGCGCGGCGACACGCTGCTCGTCATCAACGGCGCCGGCGGCGTCGGCTCCATCGCCATCCAGCTCGCGAAGCTGGCGGGCCTGAAGGTGGTGGCCACCGCCTCGCGCCCCGAGAGCATCGACTGGTGCCGGCAGATGGGTGCGGACGAGGTGGTGGACCATCGCGGCGACCTCGCCGGGCAACTGGGCCGGCAGGTGGAATACGTGGCCAACTTCAGCGGCGACCTGGATGCGCACTGGCCCGCCATGGCGGAGCTGGTGGCGCCGCAGGGCCGGCTGGTGAGCATCGTCGGCAACACCGCACCGCTGGCCATGGACGCGCTGCGCGCCAAGAGCGCATCGCTGAGCTGGGAGCTGATGTTCACCCGGCCGCGCTACAAGACCCGCGACATGATCCAGCACCACCGGCTGCTGAGCCAGGTGGCCGCCTGGATGGACGAGGGCCGGCTGCAGCCCACGCTGCGGGAAACGCCGGGCCCGATCAATGCGGCCAACCTGCGCCTGGCCCATGCGCGGCTGGCGTCCGGCACGATGACCGGCAAGCTCGCGCTGCAGGGCTGGTGAGCATGGGTAGTGTCCCGAGCTAGCCAATACGGGTAGGCGAGCCGGTTGCCCCGGCGGCAGATGATGCAACGGTCATCAATGCGGACCACAACGGGGACAAACATGGACAAGCAAAGGCGCAAACTGATCAGGGGTGCGGCAGGTCTTCTGGCCGGCGGCAGCACCCTCGCATTCCCGAGCCTGGCGGCGGCGCAGGGTGCGGGCAATTTCCCGAACAAGCCGATCACCATGATCATCCCGTCCACGGCAGGCGGTGCGGCGGACACCATGGGCCGGATGGTGGTGGACGTGATGAGCAAGGAGCTGGGCCAGACCATCGTCATGGACTACAAGCCCGGCGCCGGCGGTATCCTGGCGACGACGGCGCTGTCCAAGGCCGCGCCCGACGGCTACACCGTGCTGTTCACCACCACGGCGCCGCTGTTCTATTCGCCGCACATGACGGACAAGCTGGCCTATGACCCCAAGCGCGACTTCACCTACATCAGCCAGGTGACCGACGGCGGCTTCCTGATGCTGGCCAACAAGGACGTGCCCGCCAACAACATGGCCGAGCTGGTGACCTGGATCCGTGCACAGGGCAAGGGCAAGGTCAACTACGGCTCCTACGGCATCGGCACGGTGAGCCACCTGCTGTCGGCCTACCTCAGCGAGTCGCGCGACCTGGGCATGACCCATGCGGCCTACAAGGGCGAGGCGCCCTTCGTCACCGACCTGATCGCCGGGCACATCCCGCTGGGCATCGGCAGCCTGTGGACGGCCACGCCGCACATCAACGGCGGACGCCTGCGCGGCATCGCGGTGTACACGCCGCAGCGCCACCCCACGCTGCCCAATGTGCCGACGATGCTCGAAGCCGGCTTCACCGATGCGGACTTCAACGTGGTGGCCGGCAACTTCCTGGTCGGCCCGGCCAACATGCCGCCGGCCGTGCTGGCAAAGCTGGAGTCGGCCGTGCGCAAGGCGGTGAACTCGCCGCAGGTGCGCGACAAGTTCCTGAGCCTCGGGACCACGCCGGTCGGTGGCTCGTCTGAAGACGCGCGCAAGCTGTTCGACACCAGCCAGCCGCGGCTGCAGCGGCTGGTGAAGATGTCGGGCGCGACGCTGGAGTGATGCGCCTGCATGGACCTGAGCTTCACTGAGCAAGAGCTCGCCTTCCGCGCGGAAGTCCGCGCCTTCATCCGCGCCGGCTTTCCGCAGGGCCTGCACCAGCGCCTGCGCAACGGCGAGGCGCCGGGTAAAAGCGACCAGGTGGACTGGCACCGCAAGCTCAACGCGCGCGGCTGGGCCACGCCCCACTGGCCCGCCGAATGGGGCGGCCAGCCGCTGACCGCCATCCAGCGCTTCATCTTGCGCGAGGAGCTGGAGACCTGGCCCGCACTGCTGCCGATCAGCATGAACGTGAACCTGTGCGGGCCGGTGCTGATCCAGTTCGGAACACCGGAGCAGAAGCGCCGCTTCCTGCCGCGCATGGCCAATGCCGACGACTGGTGGTGCCAGGGCTTCTCGGAGCCCGAGGCCGGCTCGGACCTGGCATCGCTGCGGCTCTCTGCGCGCCGCACGGGCGACCACTATGTGCTCAACGGGAGCAAGACCTGGACCTCGCACGCGCAGTATGCGGACTGGATGTTCTGCCTGGCACGCACCGACCCGGCCGCGGTGAAGCAGGAGGGCATCTCGTTCCTGCTGCTGCCGATGGATTCGCCGGGCCTGACGGTGCGGCCCATCCAGCTGCTGGAAGGCGGCCGCGAGGTCAACCAGTGCTTCTTTGACGACGTCAGGGTGCCGGTGGACAACCTGGTGGGCGAGGAGAACAGGGGCTGGGACTGCGCCAAGTTCCTGCTGGGCAACGAGCGGACCAGCTCGGCCCGCATCGGCGCCACGGTGGAGCGCCTGCAGCGCCTGCGGGAGCGCGCGCAGCAGGAGCAGAAGAACGGCAGGCCGGTGATGGACGACCCGGCGTTCCGCAGCCGCTTCCTCGCGGTGGAGCTGGCGGTGAAAGCGCATGAGGTCACGACGATGCGCCTGCTGGACGCCGATGCGCGCACGCCGCGCGGCGGCGCGCCCAACCCGCTGTCGTCGGTGCTGAAGCTGCGGGCCAGCGAGGTGCGCCAGGAGATCAGCCGGCTGTTCCTTGATGTGGCGGGCACGGCGGCGCATCGCCTCGACCTGTCTGCCGGCCAGGAGGATGACGCCTGCGGCCCGCACTGGGCGGGCCTGGCGACGGCGGCCTACCTGAACAACCGCAAGCTCTCGATCTACGGCGGCTCCAGCGAGATCCAGCACAACGTGCTGGCCAAAGCGGTGCTGGGGCTCTGAGGCACAGGCAACACCGATGGACTTCACCCTCACACTGGAACAGCAGATGCTCAAGGACAGCGCCGCGCGGCTGCTGGCCGATGCCTATGACTTCGAGCAGCGCTCGGCCTACATGGTGGCCGACCAGGGCTGGAGCAAGGCGATCTGGCGGCAGTATGCCGAGCTCGGCTTCCTCGGCATCGGGATACCGGAGGAGTTCGGCGGCACCGGCGGCGGCGCGTTCGAGACCATGGTGGTGATGGAGGAGATGGGCCGGCGCCTGACGCTGGAGCCCTATGCCTGCACGGCGGTGATCTGCCGCGACCTGCTGCTCTCGGGCGGCTCACCCGCACACAAGCAGGCCTACCTGCCGCGCATTGTCTCGGGCGACCTGGTGCTGGCCCTGGCCGCGCTGGAGCGGCAGTCGCGCTTTGACCTTCATGACGTGGCGGCAACTGCGCGCCGCGCAGGCGACGGCTGGGTGCTGGACGGCCGCAAGACCCTGGTGCCACACGGCGACAGTGCCGACCTGCTGCTGGTGAGCGCGCGGGTGGCGGGCGGGCAGCGCGACAGCGCGGGCATCAGCCTGTTCATCGTCGATGCGGCCACGCCGGGGCTCAGCCGCAGCCGGGTGACGCAGGTGGACAGCCACCGCGCCGCCGATGTTGAACTGCGCGGCGTGCAGGTGCCGGCGTCAGCGCTGCTGGGCGAGCCGGGCCAGGCACTGGCGCTGCTCGAGTCCGCGCGTGAGGCCGGCGTGGTGGCGCTGCTGGCGGAGTCCACCGGCTGCATGGAAGAGCTGCTGAAGATGACGGTCGAGTACCTCAAGACGCGCCGGCAATTCGGCCGCACGCTGGCGTCGTTCCAGGCGCTGCAGCACCGCGCGGTGGACATGCTGATGCACCTGGAGCAGGCGCGCAGCATGACCATCCTGGCGACCTCGCTGCTGGTCCAGCCGCCGTCGCCGGAGCGCAGCCGCTGGATCGCCGGCGCCAAGGCCTTCAGCTGCCAGGCCTGGCGCTTTGTGGGCGAGCAGGGCGTCCAGCTGCATGGCGGCATCGGCATCACGATGGAGCATGCGGTGGCGCATCTCTTTCGCCGCCTGGTCGCCATGGAATCGGCGCTGGGCGACCGCGACCATCACCTCGAGCGGTTCTCGGTGCTGGCGGAGCCGGCCGTGGCCGGGGCCTGAAGCTCCTGCCAGCGCGCAAGCGCGCGGTCGCGCTCGCTCACGCCGAGCTTGAGGTAGATGTTGCGCAGGTGGAACTTGACGGTGTGCGGCGTCACGTCCAGCGCGCGGGCAATCTTCTTGTTGGGCATGGCGCGCGCCACCAGGGCCAGCACCTCGCTTTCACGTTCACTGAGCCTGATGCTGCCCGGCTGCGGCACGGCACCGCGCGCAGGCCGGGCCAGGGCGGATGCCTGCCCGGCTGCGGCCAGCAGCCGGCGGACGTAGAAGGCCAGCACCGGATCGCCGCCGGCGGCCTGGCGGGCCTGCCATTCGCGCAGCAGCGAGGGGACGGCCGGGCCCGCATCAAGCAGACTGCGCAGCAGGCCCATGCGGTGCCCCAGCTCCAGCGCCGCCTGCAGGTGCGCCTGGGCCTCCTGCTCGCGCCCGTCACCCAGCGACGCCAGTACGAGCTGCATCCGCGTGGCCGCCACGTCGCGCCAGCGGCCCGCGCCTTCCGCGCCGGCAAGCGCCTCGCGCAGCAGCGTGCGCGCCTGGGCGAAGTCGTTCCAGTGCAGGCTCATGGTGGCGCGCGCGCGGCCCGCCACACGCAGCACATGGGTGAAGGTGCCGGGCGCGGCGTCACGGTGGCGCTGGCCGAGCGCCTCGATGCGGTGAAGCAGGGTGTTGGCCGCGTCGGTGCGCCCCTCGCGCAGCTGCCAGCGCATCTGCAGCAGCAGCGCCTGCGCCAGCGCGCGGTCCAGCTGGTGGCGCAGCGCATGGTCTTCCAGCCGCTGGGCAATGGACAGCGCCTCCAGCCGGTTGCCCAGGATCCAGTGCGTCGATGAGAGCACCGTCATCGAGCGCAGCAGGATGTCCGGGATCACCGATCGCTCCAGCAGCTCGATGCGCGGCTCGATCAGGCCGCGCACATCCTTGAGCGCATTGGCCTCGTACAGCGGGTCGCACAGCAGGCCGGCGGCCATGCAGACGACCGAGCCGTCGATGTCGGGCTGCCGCTGCGCGCGCTCGAGCACCGAGCTCAGCATCGCTTCCGCATCCGACAGGCGCCCCTCGAAGGCAAAGCTCATGCCGCGGAAGGCATCGCCGGTCAGGCGGTATTCGTCGCTGGAGCGGGCCGGCTCGCTGTCGTCCAGCGCCTTGCGCGCTGCGCCATGGTCGCCGCGGTTCATGTGCATCCAGGCCAGGGCCTGGCCGCGCCGAGCCACCTCAAAGTCGGGCGCGCTGTCGGGGATGGCCTCGAGTTCGGCGCGCAAGGCGAGGATGGCGTCCGAGTCGTCGCGCTGCATGGCCAGGCCTGCGCGCAGGACGGTGAGGCCCTGGCGCATGCGGGCGGCGGCGGCGCGGGAGGATGACTGAACAATGTCGCGCTCCATCTCGCGGCTCTCGGCCTCGACCGCGGCCAGGTTGCGCACGGCCAGGCCCAGGTGCGCCATGAGCAGCCGCAGGCCGAAACGCCGCTTGACCGTCTCCGCAGGCAGCAGGCGCACCAGCACGCCAAGCTGCGCCATGCCGTTGCGGGCGATCACCCGCTCGGCATTGGCCTCGATCAGGTCCGCCCCCGCTTCTGCCTCATGGGCCAGCACCGCATGGCGCACGGCCTCGTCGATGGCGCCGCGGGCGTCGAACCAGCGCCAGGCAATGCGGTGCAGCTCCTGCACCGCCGCGCCGGAGCGTGCCTCCAGCCGGTCCATCAGCACCTCGCGCAGCAGCGGGTGGATGCGGAACCAGGCCTCGCCATCGTCGCCCGGCACGCGGCTGACGAACAGGTCGGCGCGCTGCAGGTCGCGCAGCCTGCGGGCCACGTCGCCCACATCGGCTCGCCCCAGCAACGCGGCGCACAGCGGCGCGCAGAAGCGGTGGCTGATGGCGCAATGCATCAGCACTTCAAGGTCGTCCGGATGGAGCCGCTGGAGCACCTCGCGCCCGAAGTAGCCGGCAAAGGCGCTGGCGTCCTGCATCCGGCTTGGCGCGTCACCGTGCCCCTGGCCGGCCTTGAGGTTGATGGCCAGCAGCTGCAGGCCGGCCACCCAGCCGTCGGTGATGCGGTGCAGGCGGGTGGCCTCTTCGGCCGGTATGCCGGCGATCTGCTCGCGCAGGAAGCGCAGCGACTCGCCGGCGGTAAAGCGCAGGTCGTTCAGGTCGAACTCGGCCAGCTGGCCCTGCGCGCGCCAGCGCTGCAGCACCAGCGGCACGCTGTTGCGGGTGGCAAGCACCAGGTGGAACTGCGGCGGCGCGTAGTCCAGCAGCCAGTGCAGCATGCGGCCGATGCGCGCATCCGTCACAAGCTGCACATCGTCGATGACCAGCACCAGCTCGCGCGGCCGGGCGCTCATCGACTGCACCAGGGTGATCACCCACAGCTCGTCCGAGTCGGTGTCGTCGTCGCGGTCCAGCAGCTGCGCGCCGGCGCGCACCAGCTCCGGGTCGATGCGCGCCAGGCTGGCGAGCACGCAGGCCCAGAAGCGGTGCGGCTCGTCGTCCTGCGGGATCAGGCTGAGCCAGGCCACGTCCACATCCAGCGCGCCCAGCGCCTGGCGCCAGGCCACGGCCAGCACCGTCTTGCCGCTGCCGCCCGGGCCCTGCAGCACGATGCAGCGGCGCTCCCGCGCCTGCATCAGGCGGGCGAGCAGTTCGTCGCGCGTGATCACATGGCGCGGCAGGCGCGGCGGATGCAGCTTGGTGCTGGGAACGGTCTCCAGTGACCAGTATCCTGCTGGCGTCATGGCGCCCGGCCTTGCGGTGGCGGCGTCAGCTCATGCCTGCGTGCCGGCAGGCAGGCCCGTCATCTCCGCCGCAACGGCCCAGAGCTTCAGGGCGTTGCCCTGGGAGATGGCATAGGGGCGCACGCCCTTCATCGGGTCTTCCTCGCGCCAGGGCGGCGACTCGGCAAAGTCTTCAAAGTACTTGCCGCCCACGCCTTCAAGCTCCGGCGCGCAGGCCAGCCACACCGAGGTGGCGGCGCACTGCTCGGGCGGGCGCCAGCGGTCGGGCTGCCTGTTGTCGCCGTCCAGAAAGCCGAGCCTGCGTCGCTCGTCGTCGTCCAGGTACTGGTGCAGGCCGGTGGCCGAGCCGCCCGGGTTCATGGTGTTGCTGCGGATGCCCTTGTCCTTCCACAGCGCATCGACGCCGATGGCCAGCAGTGCGCAGGCCGTCTTGGACTGGCTGTAGGCCTCCCAGCGCTCGTAGGGCCGGGTGCGGTAGTCGATGTCCTCATAGTGGATGTCGGTGCGGCGGTGGCCGATGGAGCTGATGCAGACCACACGCGCCCGGCCGGCCGCGCGCAGCGCCGGCTCCAGCAGCCGGGTCAGCAGGTAGTGGCCGAGGAAGTTGACGCCGAACTGCCGCTCGTGCCCGTCCTCGGTATAGCCCTGGGGGCAGGCCATGATGCCGGCGTTGTTCACCAGGATATCCAGCCGGGGCTCGCGCGCCATGAAGGCCTGTGCGAAGGCCCGCACGCCGGCAAGCGAGCCGAGGTCCAGCCGCAGCACCTCGATGGACGCACCCGGGTGCGACTGGCGGAACGCCTCGACGGCCTCGCGGCCGGCGGCGTCGTTCACGTCGGCCACATACACCCGGGCCCCCGCGCCCGCCAGCGCCGTCGCGGTGCTCAGGCCGATGCCGGCGCCACCGCCCGTGACCAGGGCCGTGCGGCCCTTGAGGTCGATGCCCTCGACCACCTGGCTGGCGGTGGTGTGCCTGTTGAACTTCATTGCGTCTCCGATCGTTTTTTTGAAGTAGATTCCCGGGCAAGGAAAGCGCGCACCCGATGGGGGCTCCCGCCCGGCGGCAGGCTGTGCCGCCGCCGCGATTTTTGCATTTATCTACTTGCCGGTAGCACAATTTAACGACCAACCACCGATGCTGTCAATAGCCAACGCCCCGAGCCAGCCGGAAGTGCTACTTATTGGTAGCATTTGACGGGTATGGACGCCGCCCGCCCCGCCCTGCCCGGCCGCAACCGGACCATTGCCGCCCTGACCATCGGCAATGCGCTGGAAGCCTTTGACTTCACCGTCTACACCTTCTACGCCATCCTTTTCGGCAAGCTGTTCTTCCCGGCGGCGGACCCGCAGAACCAGCTGCTGCTGTCGATTGCCACCTTCGGCGTGGGCTTTGTGGTGCGGCCGCTGGGCAGCGTGCTGGTGGGCAGCTATGCGGACCGGCACGGGCGCAAGGCGGCGATGACGCTCACCATCATGCTGATGGCCGCGGGCTGCGCCATGATCGGCCTGGCGCCGACTTATGCGCAGGCCGGCCTGCTGGCGCCGCTCATCATCGTGACGGCGCGCCTGCTGCAGGGCTTCTCGGCCGGCGGCGAGATGGGCGCGGCCGTGACGCTGCTCATCGAGAACGGCACGCCGCGCGACCGCTCCTTCCTGACCAGCTGGTTCATTGCCAGCCAGGGGCTGGGGATCATGTTCGGCGCGGGCCTGGCGGCCTTGCTGGCATTCGCCCTGACACCTGCCGAGCTGGAAGGCTGGGGCTGGCGCATCCCGTTCCTGCTGGGCGTGGCCATCGCGCCTGTGGGGCTGTACATCCGCAGCCGGCTGCATGAGACGCTGGCCAGCGCGCCGGCCACAGCACCTGCCACGCCTGCCACACCTGCCATGCCGGGTCCGCTGGCCACGGTGCTGCGGCACCACAAGCTTGACATCCTGCGCGGCGTGCTGCTCATCATGGGCAGTTCAGTGTCGGCCTATGTCATCCTCTACATGCCCACCTATGCCATCCGCGAGCTCGGCCTGCCGGCCAGTTCCGCGCTGCTGGCGGGCGTGGCGTCGTCGGGCATCAGCATGGTGCTGGCGCCGCTGGCGGGCAGGATGGCCGACGCCTGGGGCCGCAAGCCGCTCATCATCGGCGCGCGCATCGCGTCCATCGTGCTGATCTACCCGTGCTTCCTGTGGCTGTCCAGCCACCCGTCGCTGCCCGCCTTGCTGCTCATCGTTGCGGTGCTCAGCATCCTGTACACCCTCAACGCCGTGCCCACGCTCACCATGCTGCCCGAGATGATGGCCCGGGGCGTGCGCGCCACCGGCACCTCCATCAGCGCCGGCATCGGCCTGTCGCTGTTCGGCGGCACCACGCAGCTGCTGGTTGCCTGGCTGATTGCATTGACGGGCAGCAAGCTGGTACCGGCGTTCTACCTGGTGGCGGCGCTCATGGTGTCGAGCCTTCCGCTGCTGGCAATGCGGGACCGGACGGGCAAGCCGATTGATGGCGAGCCGCCGGCGTAAGCGGCGAGTTGCCACGCTGCTGAACGCGCAGGCGGGCGCACTGCCTGCGGCGCCGTACTCATAATGGGGAACATCCTTCCTGCGCACGCACCATGAACCTCAGCTTCGCCAAACCCTTTCTCGCCGCCGTGGCGATGTGTACTTTTTCAGCCCTGGCGCAGGCGCCCGGCGACGTGCGCGTGGCGCTTGTGATCGGCAACTCGTCCTATGCCGGCGCACCGCTCGTCAATCCGGCCAATGACGCAAAGGCCATGGGCGAGACGCTGCGCGGCATCGGCTTTACCGTGATCGAGCTGCGCGACGGCAGCAAGGCGCAGATGGCGGAGGCGGTCGGCAAGATCGGCGAGAGCCTCAAGGGCAAGCAGGGGGTCGGCATGCTGTACTACGCCGGCCACGGACTGCAGATGGACGCGCGCAACTTCATGGTGCCGGTGGACGCCAACATCTCGAAGGCCGCTGATGTACCCACCCAGACGGTGGACGTCGGCAGCGTCATCCAGGCCTTCAAGTCGGCGGGCACGCGCATGAACATCGTGGTGCTGGACGCCTGCCGCGACAACCCGTTTGGCGGCATCACCACGGGCAAGGGTCTGGCGCCGCTGGATGCGCCGAGCGGCACCTTCCTGGCCTATGCCACAGCCCCGGGCAACGTGGCCGGCGACGGTGATGCGAAAAGCGGCAATGGCCTGTACACCCAGTACCTGCTGGAAGAGCTGAAGAAGCCGCAGGCCGGCATCGAGAGCATGTTCAAGCGGGTGCGCTTTGCGGTGCGCAAGGCCAGCAACGGCCAGCAGATCCCGTGGGAGAGCACCAGCCTTGAAGACGACTTCCAGTTCAACGACGGCAAGGTCGTGGCCGTGGCCCGGCCGACGCAGGTGCAGCGTCAGGCCGAGTTCGGCAAGGAGAAGCTGGAGTGGGAACGCATCAAGGACAGCGCCAGCGTGGACGATGTCTATGCGTTTCTGCAGAAGTACCCGGGCGGCCCGCTGGCCGAAGTGGCGCATGCACGGCTGAACTTCCTGAACACACCCGCACTGGTTGTGCAGGGCGGTGCAGCGGACGGCGGGTCTGCGCCCTATGTGCCGGCGCGGCACAGGCTGGGCGACCAGTTCACGATGCAGGCCTTCATTACCGAGACAGGCTCCGCCCGCAAGGACAGGAACGGACGGCCGTCAACCATGAAGGTGGAGGCCATCAAGGGCGACGAAGTCACCATCCAGGAAGGCAGCGGCTTCACCAAAGGCGAAACCATCTTCCATACGCTGGAGGGCGCTGAGCTGGGCACCTCGACCATGCGGCATTTGCCCCTGGCACACGCGCCCGCCGGGCCGCTTCAGCCCGGCCAGCGCTGGAACTTCGGCTATGACTTCCAGGTACAGGGCCTGGTGGTGACGCTGGTGGGCGAAGGCAGGGTGATGGCGCGCGAGAAAGTGACCGTGGCCGCAGGCACGTATGACACGTTCAAGATCCGCCGGACAATGACCATCAGCACGCCCACCCGCCCGGACCTGACCAAGACCACAGAGTGCAATTTCTGGATCACCTCGTCGCTTCCCGTGCCCGTCCGCATGGCCTGCCCGCTGCCGAACAACCCGTTTGTGCCAGTGACCGAGCTGATGGCATACGCCCGTGGAAGCTGAGGCGCGGTCAATCCAGACAAGCACCAAGGGCAGCGGGCGGCGGGCCCGGTACGCTGAAAGCCAGATACATCAACCCTGAAAGGCTCCCATGCTGCCTAATCTCAACGCCTGCCTCAGGGCCTGCGTAACTGCAGCTTCTGTTGCTCTGCTTGGCGCATGCGCATCGGCACCAACAGCGCCGCAGCCCGGCGCCGAGGTACGCCAGGCGCTTGCGCCAACCGGCACATTGCGGATTGCCGTGCTGAGCGGGTCCCCAACATCCATGGTGCGCGACCCGGTGACAGGCAAGATGGGCGGCGTCGGCTATGAACTGGGAACAGCCCTGGCCGCACGCCTTGGCGTGCCGCTCCAGGTGATGGAATTCGGCGCCTTCGGGGACGTGGCCACAGCCATCGCTTCGGGACGTGCCGACTTTGGGGCATTCAACGCCAGCTCTCCCCGCGCTTCGGAGGTCTGGGTGGCACAACCGGTTCTTTCGCAGGAGTCCGGCTACCTGGTGCCTGCAAGCTCGACGCTTGGTTCCGCCGCGGACATTGACCGCGCCGGTGTGCGCGTCGGCGTGCAGCAGAACAGCTCCTCCCAGGGGCTGCTCACGCGCACCTTCAAGGCGGCGACGGTGGTGCCGCTTCCAAACCTGCAGGGCGTCCCCCAGATGTTTGCATCGGGCCAGCTCGAGGCATATGCGACGAACAAGGGAATCCTGTTCGACCTGTCGGACCGCATACCCGGCTCGCGCGTGCTGCCCGGAAGCTTCAGCACCGAACACCAGTCGGTGGCAATTCCCAAGGGCAGGGACGCAGGTGTTCCGTTCGTCGTGAGCTTTCTCGAAGATGCGCGGCGCAGCGGGCTGGTCAAGGAGGCTGTGGAGCGGGCGCGGCTGCGGGGTGTGATTCTGAGGTGAGCGTGGACGATAGCGCTACGACGCATGGCTCCTGCGCCAGGAGGTTCAAGCCCGAAATTCTGAATGGGCCGAGAACGCCCCTGCCGTGAGTTCCACATCAGCGCGTGCAATACCGGCTCGCCTGGCTGCATCCTGCCAACCGTCCACCGCGCAAGCCACATCTTCAAAGATCTGCTTCGCCCGTTCCGGCGTCAGGCCATAGAACGCACCTGAGGCCAGAGCCGTCTGCAGGCTGGGGCGGTTGTCCGAGTCGTCGATGTTCAGGACATGCTCGTCCTTGTCGATGTTCGGGTTGACGTCAAAGGCAGGCGCAAGCCGCCAGCCGGCGGTACCCAGCACGAAACCGTGGTTGCGCAAATGGTCGTCCCTGTTGCCGCACGCCACGTTGAACGCAACCCTGCGGAACAACTGCTCCAGGTCTGCAGCGACATGGACTCCGTCTCCATTGGCGCGAAGGAACTGGGCCAGCTCAAGATAGCTGGTGCCCTCGCTGTGTTCCTTGCGAAGCAGCGTCATTGCCGAAGCGTAAAAACGTCGAGCGCCACCCGTGCGGTCAAAGCGCTGCACGCAGAAGGTGTGGAAGTCGTTGTTCATGCGTACAAGCCTGGCGGGCGGCACGTCGATGCCCGCCTTCACAGCCAGGCTGTGCACCAGGTGTTCCCATGCGCCCACGTCCCGGTCATCGTCCCTTGCTGGAAACTTTGCAATCCACAAGGAACCGTCGGCCTCGGTGAAGTTCGCTTTGGGCCGCGCCCCACCCAGGGACGCGCCTGGCGCAACCAGCACAGCCAGCCATTTGCGCAGGGCATCGAGGTCGTCAATGCGCTTGCTGCTCAGCTGGTAGGCGACAGACTCGAGTTCACGCAGTGTGGTGACGGGTGGCGCCGCCATTTTTTCATTGCCGAGGAACTCCCCGGTGCCAGGGTAGCGAAACCGCAATGCGCCTTGCCGCGTGAAGTCCTGAACGCCGACCAGGAAGTCCCACGCGTAGAGCGTACGCGCCGTGCGCTTTTTGTCCTTGGCTTGCAGGGCCTCGCGGCGCTTCATGAGCGTTTGGCCCCAGCGGTCTGGCGAAGAGTCCAGGAAGATGCCGAAGTTGCCAAGTTCCGGCTTGGGGAAGAAAGGGGCATCGTCGAGTGACAGGTCAGGGTCCAGCGCGAACGCACGAGCATCCTGGAGCCAGGCCCGCTCATAACGGAAGCGGGTCTGGCCGCGGTCGTGCGCCAGCGTTCCCACCTGGCACGGCGGCCCGAGGTCACAGTCGAGCCACACTTCAAGAACGCTGTCGTGGCCGCTCATGACGCGCCTCCTGATTCAACGGGAGGCGCGGATTCCGGCTTGCTGGCGGGCCCGCGACGCGGCCTGGCCGCCGGCGCTTCAAGCGCCAGGTCCTGCAGCTTGCGGCCGACTTTGTCGTCCGCAGCCAGGCCGTTGACGTCGGCTTCTAGCCCCAATACGGCCATGACGCGAAGGTAGGTTCCCATCGTCGCGCCTGGGTCTCCCGCCTCGACCTTGTACAGAGACGTGCGGGAAATGCCTGCCCGCTGCGCAACCACGGCGTTGCTCAGCTTGCGCCGCAACCGCGCAAGCTTGAGCCGCGCTCCCATTTGAGAGAGAAGCAACTGCTCCTGCGGGAATATGATGGGGGGCTTGCGTGGCATTTCTTTATTATAGACAAATTATCTATATATTGTCCATAATAGAAAACAACCTCTGGAGCATACGGGGCTTCCATAGCCATCCCTTTGAGCCTTGCTACCATGGTTCGTGCACATCCGACGCGTTGCCTCCCGCCTTGTCTGGCTCACCCTCTTTGCCGGCGTGGCTGTGGTCCTCTGGCACTACGGCCCCTTCAAGAACCTGCCTGTGCTCTACCGGCTCTGGACACAGCCACTGCAGGGGCCGCTGGTGGTCCCTGTCAAGGAAGTGCGCCCGAGCGCCCTGGCGGACACCTGGGGCGCCAGCCGGGGCGAGGGCCGCAAGCACGAGGGCATCGACATCTTTGCGCGGTGCGGACACCCTGTCGTCAGTGCAACTGAAGGCATTGTGCTGAGCCTGGGCGAGAACACCTTGGGCGGCATGACCGTCCGCGTGCTGGGGCCGGGCCGATCCATGCACTACTACGCCCACCTCGCTGATTACGGCGCGTTCCGCGCGGGAGACCAAGTGCTGCCCGGCGACATCCTCGGCTCCGTTGGCAACACCGGCAACGCGCGCACCACACCGTGCCATCTTCACTACGGAATTTATGTGGGTGGTGGCGCTCGCAACCCGTACCCTTTCCTCATTGGGGCGTCGGCAAAATGAACCCAGGTCGTGTTCTTGCGCGGCTCCAGATGGCGGTATTTTCGGGCTAACATGCCGGCGCATGATTGGCAATCGGGTGAACAAGGGGCTGCGGGCCGGCAGGCATCAGGGCCAAATGGCAGCTTCACCAGGAGCGCTCCCATGAAAAAACTCGCGTTCATCGTTCCTTGCCTGCTGACCTGCCTTGCCGGCCCAAGCTATGGCCAGCAGCCAGCAACATTCCCGCCCGAGGCGAAGGTGGTGACTGGCGAGGGCCTCAAGGCGCTCGTGAGTGGCAAAACCTTTCGCGCGCAACCATCGAGCGGCCCGGCATGGAAGGTCCTGTACCGTGACAACGGCTTCGCCTACCTCGATGTCGCGAACGGGTACCGGGACACCGGCAAATGGCGGGTCGATGGTGAAAAGTTGTGTGCCGACTGGCAAAAGACGACCAACCCGACGCCATGCAACGAAGTGCGGGAACTTTCACCCGGCACGCTCATCCTGCTGCGAGGCAATGGCGAACTTCTGACAATGAAATCAGAATAGATTGCCTCCGGCCTTCTCCGCCCTACGCCGCCGGCCCCACCTCATCATCCAGAAACACAAACGCATCACAAGCCGCCACAAACCCCGCCATGGTGCAGCCGCGCTGGCCAAAGCCGTACACCGACAGCCCCGCCTCCTGGATGCGCCCGGCCAGGCCGATGTAGTCGCAGTCAGACGCCACGATGCAGATGCCCTGCACCTTGCCCGAGTAGATGAGCTCCATGGCGTCCATCACCAGCGCAAAGTCCGTCGTGTTCTTGCCCCGGCCCAGGGGGAACTGCTGGTACGGCCGCAGGCCCAGCGGCAGCAGCAGCTTCTTCCACGGCGTGAGCTGCGGCGTCGTCCAGTCGCCATAGGCGCGGCGGATGGTGGGGTTGCCAAAAGAGTCCCTGATGCGCTGCATCAGCGCGGGGGCATGGGCGGCATTGGCGTTTTCAGCGTCAATGAGTACGGCAAGACGGGGACGGGTGGCTGTGGCGGGTACTGCGGGTGTGGCTGTGGCTGCGGTCATGCACTGTCTCTCCTGGGTCATGTTGTTTGACCCCGACCCTCGGGATGAGGGGCGGTGGCCCGGAGGGTTGGCATACCGTGAACGCGGAGCGATTCGGCGAGCCTTGCGGCTCCCCATCCGGACCACCAAAAAGGTAAGTACAGACAAGAAAAAGCCGCAAGGCTTGCAACGAAGTTTTGCGGCTCTAGACCGCGTTCACGAGATGCCAATCCCGATCGCGCGTAAATGCGCGCGACGGGAACGAGTATATCGCTCCAAATTGCAGCGTAGCGCGATGAAAATGTGCGTAAAGCCAGCTTCAGATGCAGAATCCCGAGATATGGACATAAATGGCCTGCTGTCTCAACTGCTCCCTGCAGCAGTGTTTTGGGCGAACGAGCAAAACGAAATGGTGCAGCGAATTGGCAGACCGCTCGCGAAGCCGGATCAGGATCTCGCGCGAAAGGTGGGGGTTAAGCACCCTGACCAGATCCGCGTCATGTATGTTGAACATATACCGATTCCCGACGATCCGCTACTTAAGGAGGCGGCACTTTCCACTGGAGCCCTGAACGAGGGCACCAGTGGATTGACATTGGGGTATAGCATTTTGCTGCGGACAGGCAGAGCGGATGCTCGTCTTCTATCCCATGAATGCCGTCATGTTCATCAGTACGAGAACTTCGGATCGATTGAAGGATTCTTGACCGAGTATTTGCGTCAGGTCCTGACGAACGGGTATACAAATGCACCGCTTGAGATTGACGCCAGAGATCATGAGGTCCACGAGATTTGAGCGCCCTGGGCCAAACGATGCGCCTCTCCAGACTCCGGGTCGATTCAGTTTTCTGGACGCTTACTCACGCACAACCGTTACCGTTGCTTAGATCGAACATCACGCACACCCACCCTAACCGATTCCCGGTAGGCCTCGGGCAGTTCGCCAAGGGATCGCTCCACCTCGTCAAGAAGCCGAATGCCCCCGTAGGCGCTTGCAGCTCGCCGCAGAAATCTCTCTGTGTGCGGGCACAGGCAAGCCGTCAATGCAAAATCCGAAGCCTTCCAAACTTGCGATGAGACGAATGCATCAACGAGTTCGCTTCTTGCCGATTTGCATTTATCCCATTCGAAGAAAGGAACAATCTTGAGAATGTCCGGCACGTCAGCATGGGCGGCAAGCTCGCGGTAAACCACCGGGAACGTCGCGGGAATCATCGACGAGACGGGCCACGCCTTCGACCGTAGCAACATCCGCATGAGTCGCCCGCACGCGGAAAGTAGATTTGGCGCGCCTTGTTGTGTTGCGCTGACTAAGAGATTTGCGCACGCCTGAGCCCCTTCATGGTCGAAATCTAGCGACCATCGACCCTCAATCGCTGCGGCAATGGCATCTACGGATCCCACGATGAGTGATCGGGCACTCGAATCTGCGCGGTCAAAAGCCACGAGATTACGGCTGATCAAGGTGCTATGAAGCCTACTGTCGACGCCGTGCGAAATCACCCAAACTGGATTGAGTACCGGCGCGACGACATCCAGCAACCCCGCGATAGTTGCTATCTCGTTGCCCGAGAATCGGCTTTGAAGGCAGCGCTCAAGCGTTTTAAATGCGATATCTATCCGGTCTCCGTTGGCGGAGACAGAAAGTGCTTTTTCCGACGTCGAAACAAACAGATCGAGGGGTAAATTACCTTCCGACAGGAACCGTCGAAGTGCCTGAGTTTCGGTCGGCGGAATTCGATTCAATATCTTCTCCGTGAGGCCCTCTTTGCGAAGCAAATCCCGGAACTGGCGTTCGTCTGCTGACTGGAGCAGGTCGACGAGTAGATCGTCCGCAAACTCCGCATCGAGGACGCAGCTGCCAATAAGCCATTCGAAGTCGTCGGCGCGCGGCTCAAGTGTCCACCGAATCAGCTCACGGCGTCGCGCTCCATCCCCCACCACTAGCAGTTCGTCACGCAGCGAGCCCATCGAATCTAATGCGTGCGCTCGGGCCGCCATCGGGGCGATGAACGACTGCGTCACGAACCCATCAGCTTCAATCAATCCTCGCGCCATGCGCACAAGCTCATCTGCATTTAGCGTCGCGATAAAGCGGTCGGCCAGGGGGGCCTGAAAATCCTTGCGCAGAAACGGCAGTAGCGCATCCCGGAATCCGGTGTACTGATCAGAATCGAGCGCATCTGACCTGGTTGCAAGCCTAGCCTTGAGCTCATCAAAGATTCCTGCAAACTCCTGCTGGAACCTAGTGGACGCGGCCACGGCTTTGGCGAGTGGCGGCCCCTGAATTAAGAGTTGAGCCACTGTCGGAGCCGGAAGACTCGCGAATGTGTTTAATGGAATCTGGTCCAAACTTTTGGCGATTCCATGAGCTATCGGTGCGACGAGATCCGCTAGGGGCCCCGACGGCTCGTCATGTGCTAGTAACGCCAGCCCACCAATTGGGTCAATGCAAGCGAGCGAATTGGCAGCCGTCTGCAGTGATTTGACCTCGCTCACCAACGTGGTGCCTCGCAACTTCCGCGTCATCGCGCCGATCAGATCCCAAGCATCTTCATGTGCCAACTGAACTACAGCTCGCCGCGCAGCGCCCGAGACTGCCGCCCGCAAAGTGGACTCTGCAGCAGGAGCAAGCGCGGGACGCGTTCTCGCGATGTCCAGTAGGCCCAGCGCAGCAGATGGCGTTTCATCAAGTCTTTCCAGAAGCTCGTCCCATAGCAACGAGATGCGTAGAAGGGCACCAGTAGAACGTTCCTCGACATCACCACTTTGCAGCTCGCCTTCATCGAGCAAGCGCGGAAACGGCGCGCTGAAAACACGGTCAACGATTGAGTCGGTCCAGCGATGCCGTGCCAACGATCTGGCGTTGCCATCAACTCGCCGGCCCGACCAGTCAGAAAACTTTTGCCGCGCGCTTTTGGGGGCAAAAACAAGGTTGAAATCGCGTCCTTCTATACGCCGAGGCGAAAACGCCAAGGTGGAAAGTGCGAAGTTGCGGCGAATCGAAGGCCACATTGCGGTAAGCAGTCGTATAGCAATGAGTTCGGGCTCGGGCGCGTCGAAGACCGCGACAGGTCGATACTCCTCAAGAAACAAAGCTTCTAGCAACTCAGTTGAGCTGAACAAAGGAGCCGGAGGGAGCGCCATAGCTTGCGGTGATGGCAAGCTTTCTGACTTAGCTTCTGAAGGAAACTCGGACGTGGAGAGCAACTTCAGGAATGGCAATAGACTCGCCGAATGGGACCAATCATCTGAAGGAATCAGGAGGCTGAGGGTGCGGACACAACCCGGTCTGCTAACTGTGCTATCCGGCCAGGTCCGAGCAAGCACATTCCAGTTGCCGCTAGGCAGCGGATACGACGACAGGTACGGCTGGAAAGTCTCTCCGGACCGCAAAGGGCCGGCAACGTCCGACAACCTGTCAACGACCGTTTGATCGGCCTTAGGCAATGGCGCGGAGGCGACGAGCAACTCGTGCCCGTGGCTGTATCCGTGAAGTTGCGCCTCGACCTTAATCACCGGCGATTCTCACAAGTCGGCAACCCATGCAATGGGCAACGTCAGGTCAGAATTCTTGACCCAATTGTCGCCGCCTTGGTCACAAGCAGAAATCCAACCATGCTCGTCGATCGACCCTTCCAAGAACTGTTCCCGGTAGGCGTCATCGTGTTGCAGATCGCCACCTACGATGCTTAGACCGAAAACCTTAGTGGACAGAGTCGTGTCTTGCAATCGCCCAGCGAATAACGGATAGTTCTTGGCAAGGAATCGCTCCGGGCCTTTAGCCGACGTCGCGGGATCAACAGAATCCCAAGCGGCAACCACAACTGCGACCTTTGGCGCACTGCCGTTGGTGCGACGGGCTAGCTTGAGTTCGAGAAAGCGGAGCAGTTCGCACAACATTACCTGTGTCGGAATACCAGACTTAGCCCTTTTACCCAACTTAGCGAGAAGGCGTCCTGACGTAACCCAATTTAGCGCTTCGATATTCTCCTCAGAGCCGACTCGGACGAACAAAAGGGCGCCGTCAGCGTTCCCCATGGCCTCCATCCATGCCGCGTCAAGTTCCGCCGATTCGACTGCGTTTTTCCAAAGCTCACCAGAGATGTCAGGGATCACCACTTTAGCTCTAGACCGACCGTCCGTACGGCCAACAACGACCTCGAAGTCTCGGCGCGCTTCTGTGTGTTCAGACCTAGGTGCGAAGCGACCTGCACAAAGGTGTTCGGCCGTGTCGAGGACGTAGTCGATGTTGGGTGGAACTTCGATGGCGACCAAAGCATGACGGCGGGAGTTCAGAGAAAGCCAGAGGCGTCCAATGAAGTTGGTTTTCCCACAGTCAGGGCCACCTAGAACCAGGATGGAACTGCTGCTCATCGATTCCTCCTATAGGCGAGGTAAGAGCGTTGTCCCTCAGTCGGTTCGGACGGGAGCCAAAAAGGCAAGGCCTGCTTCGACGCAGCAGTGGTGGCGTCGATCAACTCCTTAAGCCCATGGCCGGGCTTTATGCCCGCCCCCCTTTTCGCGAACGACGCGATCGCCACCGACTCGAACTTCAAGCCGTCCTTTGCGAACACATCGCGGATACGATCAATCGTCGCCGAAGGCACTTCCACCGCGTCTCGATGCGTCATGACGAGAATCAGTTTGGGCACGCCTTCCGGCATTGACGCATTGAGGCGCCCCGCCAGCTGACCAAGGCGCAAGATTAGTGCTTGCTTCTTCTGCTTGTCCGCAAGTGCACGACCATCCGCAAAAATCCATATCGCGTCGGCAGACTGCAGAAAGTTGAGCCTCTCCCATTTCGAAGTTCGCACAAGCCCTTGTGTCCACTCACCCGGCAGGTCGGGCAACGCTAGGTCGACGCGTCTGTGATCGGTGTCTCTGCGAAGGCGCAAGTGCAGGAAGCCAGGCCGTCGTTCGTCGGGCAAATGGGTATGCACGGTCATCTGATCGGGAGGATTCCCGAGGTTCCATTGACGGCTCCCCCGAGCTATATCCTCGAAACCCAACAGGCTGTGACTATCAGCAAACGACCAGCCTGCTAGCTTTGCGTTGGCGACCAGCAGATAGAGGCTAGCAAGCGCTGCCGTCTTTCCCGACTCAGGCTCTCCAAGTATGCCGACGACGGTGACGTAGCGCTTTCCCATGAGATTGGCAATAGAGTCCGGACCTAGCGTGGTACTAGTCGGGAACGTGCGAGCCTCAACTGGCGCCGCAAGAACCGCACCGCCCGGGTCCATCAGCGCCAATTTGGCTTGAGGGCGCTCCGCCTCCTGCCCAGCTTCGCCGGGCACGCGACGAGGACAGGTTTCCGGGTCATTCTCCAGCGCGCAGATCCTTGTCTCTGCAACCGTGCACCCTGCGTAACTACAGGAGGAGCTCACGACTCCACCAATTCGGACAGGTACAACCTAACGATAGCCCCTTCGAGCAGAGCCCGCGAAGCCCACTCGGAACTTGACCTGACAACCTTCGCACCATCCTCCGAAGCTTCGCCTGTTCTGAGCGAGTGCAGCAACGGGAAGGCCGTTGGAAATCTCTTCACGATTTCGATCTCGCCAAATACGCCATTCAATGCTTCTCGATCTGTGCCGAATTTCTTCAGCATAGCTTCGTGATTGAGATTCGGGTCAGCATCCAGGGTTCTTAAAACCAAGTCGCGGTGCACTTCTGCTGGCAACGCAGTGAGGTACTGGGCTCCCTCGATCGCGCAAGCGACCAATCTGACTGGCTCTGGGATACCAGCAAGCGGCTTTTTAAGCAGACGGCTTCGATTCAATTGGGCCCACCAAAGGAAGTTCAGCTCCTCTCTGTCGAGAACGGCGTTCCGATTCAAAGAAGAGATGGCACTAGCAGCCACGCGCTTGACTTCTTCAAGGTCGACTTCGGCTTCTTCCTCTTCATCGTCCGAGGTCAAATCGTTGAATTCTTCAACATCTTCCCTCTCGCGAGCGGATTCAGCCGCGTCTGCACACTGCTTGCGACAAGCATCGAGCAGCTCAACTCGCAGCGCCTCCCGACGCGCATCCTCCAGCGCAGGCTGATAGGCCAGAGCCGACCAAAGTATGGCGGCAAAGATGTCACGAGTCACCTTTTCCGGTGGCTCATCAAATGTGACCACGTTAAGCGCAGCCACCCCCGCACAAATGCTTACGTCGAGCGGGCGTTCACTATAGACATATGCCGGGGCCTGCTTTTGTATGGCGGCTTCAATCTCCGCAGCCAGCGCGGCTGAAGGAGTTCCATCGCCGTTTAGGGCGACAGCAATTTCATTGGCCTTTGCGATCAAAAGGTCCAAGTCGTCCAATTGCAGCCATGCAGTCGCAAGCGACGTAACAGCCTCCATCCGAGAGACAACTTCTTCATTCGTCACATTCAGATTGGCAATCCGCATGTGCAGGGCAACTTTACTCATCAACTTCTCCTATTTGACGTGCAGAAACTAATGCATCTATCTTTCTAGACACTTCGCTCAACCGCCCCTCATTCACGAGGTAGTCTAGAAGTTCACGCTCAATGTTGTGTGTGATGGGCTCGTCGAAATCTTCTGGGACAGCATCCAAATCAATCAATATTCGAAGCCGCTCGCCCTCCGAAAGATCGCGGAAGAACCGGAGTAGAGCTTGTCGGTAGCCGTCCGGCTCTGACTGTGGCATGTCTACGTGCGCAGATGGGTCAATTGAGAGGTTTGCATTCCCTGACGCGTTTTGTTCGGCTTCTTCGGCAATAAGTCCATCAGTCGACGGGCGCTCCTCCGGAGATACTGGCCGCACCGGCTTGGGACACTTTCTAAAGTTAGGCGACTGGAGGACATAGTGGGGATTGGCACCACCTAAGCGCACATTATCGGCTTCAAATCGCGTGTGAGTTGGATTCCAAGCTCTTGGAAGGATATTCACAGATAGCGCATCCTGTTCTTCATCCCAATCAAACACGAGGATGTTGTACGTGTACGTATAGACCGCGTTGGACCTGAACGGGACAGTCGCGCCGGCAGCAAGCATCATGAGATCACTGCCTTCTTCGACACGTTCGACTGTCACTTTGGGATTGTGCTCATGCCCCGCGATGAAAACGCGAGTTCGACTTCGAATGTATGTCGTCGCAACTTCGGCATCTTTGAACCAACTAAGCGGATGATGGATGAGAAGTACATTTTCTTCTCCGTCGACGCGAGGTATATTGGAGAACTGCCGCGCTCCAATGAACAACTCTGGCTTGTCGTGCCGGTCCGTATCGGTGCACACAAGAGCTGAATTCATTCGTACGAATCGAATCTTACGGCCGGGTGCGAGTTGAACGATCTTCTCGCTGAACTTGCCGAGCGTATTCAGTGGGCAGTTGTAGCCCTCGCTGAAATTTATGTAATCAGCGAAGCGAGAAAAGAGAGCCGCTCGATCAGTGTCATTTGCTAGGACTTTCTCGTATTCTGCCGGGCCGCCCTCTCGCAGTTTTGGGAGAAGATGCTCAAGGCTTTGAGAGGTTCTGTCTCGATCCAGATCATGGTTTCCGGGCACCATTTGGACATCGACAATGTCGCATCCGATGGCATTGGCCAGACGGTCTAACCACGTTCCTGCCAATTGATATTGCTCAGTCTTCCCAGCCTGAGCAATATCACCAGTGACCAAGATGCCAGTGGCCTTTGATCCGGGTAAGCCAACCACTACCGATGCTGCATCGGCAATTAGTTGCTCTTTGACATCGGAGTGGATATGAACAACGTCATCCTTCTCTTGTCCAAAGTGAATATCAGAGACATGAACGAAGATCGCCGGCATACTTTGCTTTCATTGATTAGCCGAATTCCCTAGCGCCGATTCTACGATCTAAGAATAGGCGTTCAAGTAGCATCATCACTGAAATCACGCTCTGGGGACGGAAAGAGAAACGCCAGAGTTCCGAGTGCAAAGGCGAATATTAGAGCAGCTCAGGCAGCGTCGCGTGGCGTACTCTTCTTTGCTACGCGCGCCGGCTTCCTCGCGATGTCGATTCCATCGAGGACTTTGTTGAGCACTGCTGTGCCAAAGTCACTCCCGGGATACCCAGGCACAGGACTCTTCAGCCTTCCCGCCATCGCCTTTTCGTCGGGAAAATCAAATGCACCTGAAGTGAGCGCGGTTCGCACCTCTGACTGGTATCCGGCAGTGTTGTTGCTACCCGCAACTCTGATCCGCATGAACGCAACTTGACTGTGCTCGAAGCGAGTGGCCTCTCGAATATGCATGCGATAAACCGCCATCAACACACTGAATGTCAAGACATAGATCGCAAGAAAGGCATATGTCAATGTGTCCGGAATATTGGCCTTAAGTTCCCGACCAAACCCGCCCACAGCAGGAAGGATGAACCCCAACAAGGCAACGGCAATCAATAACGTAGAGACTGCAAACACAAGCGCAAGAACTTTTTGCGCAGATAGGCGATGCCTCTTCGCCAGATCACCGCACGCTTCCACAGCGTTTGCGATATTTTCAACCTCAGTCGTGATCGCTGTCCCCATGTTCAGCCCCTTAACGTTCCAGTCTGCCACCAAAATTTAGTAAGAGACCGTCGCTCCTGTAGAAAAGCCCCTGACCATTTCTGATCAAGGGCTTCCATTCTGGTGGCCTGGGGCGGAATCGAACCACCGACACGCGGATTTTCAATCCGCTGCTCTACCAACTGAGCTACCGGGCCGTGAGTCGGCAATTATATATCAGGCGGCGGAGCGCTTGCCGCGGGAGAGGTCCACGCCCAGCTGCTTGAGCTTGCGGTACAGGTGGGTGCGCTCCAGGCCGGTCTTCTCGGCCACGCGGGTCATCGAGCCGCCTTCCTTGGCCAGGTGGAATTCGAAGTACGCTTTTTCAAACTCGTCGCGCGCGTCGCGCAGGGGTTTGTCCAGGTCAAAGCTCTGGCGGCCTTGCGGGCCCATGTCCATGGGCGGGGGCAGGCTCTGGCCGCCGGTCATCGCGGCTTCTACCGTGAGGTCTGCGGGGGCAATGGGCAGCGGCGCGTTGGGCTTGCGCGGGCCGCCGGCGGGGGTGCGGGCCAGGCCCTGCTCCACAGCCTTCAGCAGCTTCTGCAGGGTGATGGGTTTTTCAAGGAAGGCCTGCGCGCCTATCTTGGTGGCTTCTACCGCGGTGTCTATGGTGGCGTGGCCGCTCATCATGATGACGGGCATGGTCAGCGCGCCGGTGGTGGACCATTCCTTGAGCAGTGTCACGCCGTCGGTGTCGGGCATCCAGATGTCCAGCAGCACCAGGTCGGGCCGGGTGCGGGCGCGGGCGGCGCGGGCCTGTGCGGCGTTTTCTGCCAGTTCGACGTTATGGCCTTCGTCGTTGAGGATTTCCGAGAGCAGGTCGCGTATGCCCAGCTCGTCGTCGACCACCAGTATGTTTGCCATGATTTGAGAGATGCCTCGTTCGGAAGATGTAACCGGCTGTGTTGTCAGGCCGCCACGTTTTGGGCCATGGCGAATGATAGCGATACTTGGGCGCCTTGCACGGCCCCATCTGCCATGCGGTTGGACAAGTCCACCCGGGCGCCATGCTCGTCGGCTATTTTCTTGACGACGGCCAGGCCCAGGCCGGTGCCCTTGGCCTTGGTGGTCACATAGGGCTCAAAGGCGCGCTTGAGGATGTTGTCGGGGAAGCCGGTGCCGGTGTCCAGCACGCTCAGGCGCACCCGCTGCGCAGCCTCGTTGCACTGGGTGCGGATGGTGACCTTGCGCACCGGCGCGCCCTCGGTGGCGTCCTGCGCGTTCTGCAGCAGGTTGTGGATGACCTGGCGCAGCTGCTCGGCGTCGCCCATGATCTGCGGGGCGCGCGGGTCCAGCTCCATGTGGATGGGCACACCCGCATGACCTGAAGGGTTTTCGTCGTGGCTGCCGCCATAGAGCTGCATGACGTCGGCCACCAGCGCATTCAGGTCCACCGGCTTGAGCTCGGCGGCGGGCAGGCGCGCATAGTCGCGAAACTCATTCACCAGGCGCTTCATTGCGTCCACCTGGTCCACGATGGTCTTGACCGACTTGGCCAGGATGGCCTGCTCGGGCGGCGCCACCTTGCCGGCGAGCTTCATCTCCAGCCGCTCGGCCGACAGCTGGATGGGTGTGAGCGGGTTCTTGATTTCATGGGCCAGCCGCCGGGCCACCTCGCCCCAGGCTTGGGCGCGCTGGGCCGAGACGATTTCAGAGATGTCGTCAAACACCAGCAGGCGCGCGGTGCCGGGCATCTGCGCGCCGCGTGCCACCAGGGTGGTGGCGTTCTGCGGCAGGCCGGGCTCGGTGGCGTTCAGCTCGAACGACTTCTGCCAGTGGTCCAGCCCATGCTCGGCGCGCTCGCCCATGAATTCGTCAAACTGCGCCTGCACTTTCTGGCCGAAGTCTTCCAGGCCGGGCAGCTCCGACAGCAGCTTGCCCTCATGCGCGGCCAGCGGCGCGCGCAGGATGCGGGTGGCGCCGGGGTTGGACGACAAAATGGCGCCCCGCGCGTCCAGCACCACGACGCCGGCGGTGAGGTTGTCCAGTATGGTTTGCAGGTTGGCGCGGGCGGCGCTCACCTGCTCCATGCTTTTCTCGACGGCGCCGCGCGCGTCGGCCAGCTGCTGCGTCATGTCGGCAAACGAGCGCGTCAGGCCGCCGAGCTCGTCCTTGCCTTGCAGGGCGGCCTTGGGGCTCAAGTCGCCGGCGGCCACCTCGCGCACGCCTGCGGCCAGCACCAGCAGCGGCCGCGCCAGCTGGTTGCCCAGCAAGATGGCCAGCAAGATGGCGCCGAACACCGCCAGGAACAGGCTGAGGGTGAGCGTGCCAATGTACATGCGGCGCAGGCCGTCGCGGGCCAGGGCCCGCTCCTGGTATTCGCGGTTGGCGTCGGTCACGGCTATGGCGTTGGCCACCAGCGTCTCGGGCAGCCGCTGCGTCACCTGCAAAAAGCGCGGCTCGGCCAGCAGGCCGAAGCTGGAGCTGGGCACCACGGCCAGCGCCTTGATGCGGGCATTGGCCACCGCCTGCAGCCCCGGGTCTTCCAGGCCCTCGATGACGGCCAGCGAGCGCTGCGCGCGGGTGTTGCGCAGCTGTTGCTGCGTGGGGCGCTCGGGGTTCAGCAGAAAGTTGGACTGGCCTGCGCTGGCAATCAGCTGCCCGCCTGAAGTCCAGAGGATGACGTCGCTGGCCGCAAGCTGGTCGCGGATGCGCTCCAGGCCCAGGCCAGCGGCGGCGTCGGGCATGTCGGCCAGCTGCGCGGTGGCGGCGCGCGTCTTGTTGGCCAGGTCGTTGGCCAGGGTGTCGAGCGTGGCGCGGCCCAGGCTCACACCGGCATCCAGCGCGCCCTCGACCTTGACGTCAAACCAGCTTTCAATCGAGCGCGACACGAACTGGTACGACACGACGTAGATCAGCAGCCCCGGCGCAAAGCCGACGAGCGCAAAGATCATGGCCAGCTTGACCAGCAGCCGGCTGCCAAAGCGCCCCTGGCGCAGCCGCACCGCCAGCCGCACGCCGATCCAGAATATGACGGCCAGCAGCAGCCCGGCCACCGCCACATTGACGGCAAAGAGCCGGGTGTAGTTGCGCTCGTAGAGCTCGCGGTTGTTGGTGGCCTGGGTCAGCAGCAGCAACAGCACGAGGCCGATGGCCACCATGGCCGCGCCGCCGATGCCCACCGTCCAGCGGACGGCGCGCGAGTTCTGCATCGACAGGCGGTCCCGGGCATCTTTGGTAGCCGGCTCGCTCACTTGCCGTTCTCCCAGATCAGGCGCTGGTTCCGGCTGACCGAGACGTTCCAGTCGGCCTGGCCCACCGCGCCTATCTGGAAGGGCCGCGGCAGCTGCGACACGTCAAGCCGGAACCGGAAGTCGATGTTGTGGCGGGAATCAGGGTCCATCTCGCCGGCTTCGGCGATCTTCCAGCGCGAGATGCGCTGGATGGCGGCCAGCGCGTCGGGCAGGGACTCGTAGCTCTGGTTCAGCGTGACGCCGAGGCCCGCGTTGGTGATGGGCGTGGGCGAGACATTCAGGCGCCAGCGCCGCGTGAGGGGCTGGAAGGCCAGGCGGAAGTGGCGGGCGGCGGTGACCACCTTTTTGTCGTACCAGTACCAGCGGTCGCGGTTGAGCTCGACCTCGGCCACGAAGAACATCGGCACGCCCTTGACCAGGGCGTCTTCCACCACCGGGGGCAGGTCAAACCGCACGGCGGCCGACAGGTAAACGCCTTCTTCGGTGCGCTCGACGCGCAGCTGGGTGAGCTCGGCCGGGGCGACGTCGGCCGCGGCAGCCTCGGCGGCCGCGAGGGCAACAGACATGACAACCAGCACGCACCTGAGCCAGGCGGCCAGCTCAAGCCGCGCTTTTTTCCAGCAGCGCGTAAAAAAAACCGTCGTGATCACCTTCTGGATTGTCCGGGACGGCATCGCCGTTTGCCCCGAATCGGGGCATTAAATGGCCGGGCGACGGCCGCAAAACGGCGCCGGTGTTGTGTGTAACAAACGTTTGTATCTGGTTGTCTCCCTCGGCGCGGAATACCGAGCAAGTGCAGTACAGCAGCCGGCCGCCGGGCCGCAGCAGCGGCCACAGGGCGGCGAGCAGCGCGGCCTGTATGGCGGCGAGTTGCGCGATGTCGCTTTCGCGGCGCAGCCAGCGCACGTCGGGGTGGCGGCGCACGATGCCCGATGCGGTGCAGGGCGCGTCGAGCAGGATGGCGTCAAACAGCTGGCCGTCCCACCAGGCGGCGGGTTTGGCTGCGTCGGCCGCGACCACCTTTGCCGTCAGGCCCAGGCGCTGCAGGTTCTGGTGGATGCGCTCGCAGCGGGTGGAGTCCACATCGAGCGCGGTGACGTCGCAGTCGGCCAGCTCCAGCAGGTGCGCTGTCTTGCCGCCGGGGGCGGCGCAGGCGTCGAGGATGCGGAGGGGCGCATCTACCTCACGCCCCAGCAGGATCTGCGCGGCCATTTGCGCCGCAGCATCCTGCACCGACACCACGCCGTCGCTGAAGCCCGGTATGTCCTGCACCGGCAGCGCCTTGCCCAGGATGATGCCTTGCGTGCCCACGGGCTCGGCATCGATGCCGGCCGCCGCGAGCACGGCCAGCTGCTGCGCCTGGGTGGCTTTGCGGGCGTTCACCCGCAGCGTCATCGGTGCCTGGGTGTTGCTGGCCTGCAGGATGGCCTGCCAGTTCTGCGGGTGGTCCTGGCGCAGGCGGTTGATCCACCAGCGCGGATGGTTCCACTGTGCGACGGGGTCCTTGTTGGCGGCCTGCACCAGCGCGTCGCGCTCGCGCAGGAAGCGGCGCAGGCAGGCATTGATGAAGCTCGCCTGCTTGGCGGTGCCGGGGCTGCGCTTGGCAGCCTCGACGGCCTGGTCCACCAGGGTGAACGCCTCGTAGGGTGCATCGCCCTCGCCCGCCGCCAGCGCAAGGGCGGTGCACAGCAGCGCATCGGCCTGCGGCGGTGGCGCGCGGCTGGCCAGCTGGTGGCGCAGGGCTTCTGCGCGGCCAAGATTGCGCAGCACATGGAATACCAGCGACTGAACGCCGGGGCGCAGCTTGCCATCCACCCTGGCGATGGCTGCTGTGGCGGACTCGCCGCCGCGCACGGACGCCAGAACGCCAGCGGCAGCCTGAAGCTGCCGCCAGAGGGGGATGGGGGTGGCCGTCAAGCCAGCGTGTCCGCCCAGATGTTCTGTGCCCAGTTCATGGCATAGACACCTTCGAGCGCGGTCGGGCCTGGGCTGACGCCGCCCGAGGTGGCAACTGTCTTGAAGGTTTTCTCGGCCACCACATACTCATGCACGCTGGCCACATGCACGACGTTTGTGTCGTCCACAAAGCTGTAGCAGGTGTTGTTGAGCATCGGCGAGGGGTTGATCTGCCAGCCCGACAGCTCCGCCACGATGGCCGCCGCCGCGACCTTGCCCTGGCTGTTGGCCATGTGGCCGCTCTTGGGCATGCCGGGCGCGATCTGGATGGAGTCGCCCAGCACATGCACGTCCTTCGCGGCGGTGGACTCGAAGTTCAGGTAGTTCACGCCGCACCAGCGGTTGTTGGCCACATTGTTCAGCCCGGCCTGCACCGCGATGGCGCCTGCGCGCATGGACGGCAGCGCGTTGATGACGCTGGCCTTCACGTCTTCCTGCAGCTCGAACTTGATGACACCGGCCCGGGCATCGACCGCCGTGGCCTTATGCTGGCCGCGGTATTCGACGATGCCCCTGTACTGCTCGGCCCAGACCTTCTTGAACAGCGGGCCCTTGGAGGTGACGTCGGGGTTGGCGTCGAGGATCAGCACCTTGCTGCGCGGCTTGGCCTGCTTGAAGTACGAGGCCACCTGGCAGGCGCGCTCGTACGGGCCGGGCGGGCAGCGGTACGGCGCCTCGGGGATGGTGATGGCGTACACGCCGCCGTCGGGCATGGCTTCAAGCTGGCGGCGCAGCGCGAGCGTTTCGGGGCCGGCCTTCCAGGCCTGGAGGACCTGGCCGGAGGCATTGGCCGCCTGCAGGCCCTCGATGCTGCCCCAGATGAGGTCGATGCCGGGCGAGACGACGAGCTTGTCATACGCAATGGTGGGGCCGCCGGCAAGCGTGACGGTTTTCTTCGCGCTGTCGATGGACTGGGCACGGTCCCTCACCACCGTGACGCCGTGGTTCTTGCCAAGGCCGGTGTAGGGGGTGGTGATGTCGGCCATCTGCTTGCTGCCACCGAGCACCAGGTTGGAGATGGGGCAGGAGACGAAGGCGGCCTCGGGCTCGATCAGCACGACGTCGATCTTGTAGTCGGACAGCAGGCGCACGTACTTGGCGGCCGTGGCGCCGCCATAGCCGCCGCCGATGACGACGACTTTGGCGCGCGACGGGACGGACGTGGTGGCGCAGGCGGACAGGCCCAGCAGGCTGAGCGCGGCGGAGGTCTGGAGGAAGGAGCGGCGTTGCATCATGGTGGTGTCTCCTTATTTCTTCTGCGCGGCAAAGTACGTGGCCATCTGCGCGATCTGCGCGTCGCTGTAGCCCTTGCTGAGCTGGTGCATGATGGTCGCGGGGCGGGTGCCGGCCTTGAAGGCCGCCATCTGCGCAATGATGTAGTCGCGCGGCATGCCGGCCAGCGCCGGGACGCCGGAGCCGGCGGAGGCGCTGCCGTTGGTGCCGTGGCAGGCCGCGCAGGTGGCGGCAAGGCTCTTCACATACAGCGCGTCCTGCGACTGCGCGTGGGTGGCGAAGGCCGCAGCCGCGAGTGCTGTGGCAAGTGTCCATTTGAGCATCATGCTTTTCTCTCCATGTAGTTCTTGCGGGGTACACCCAATATAGGGTGCACGGTGTGGGGCGCGCTCAGTAGTATCCATGAGCGGCGGATGCGCGCAACCAATTTGTGGCAATGAGTTTATGCCTCAGAGCGGGCGTGCCGGCCTGAGCGAGAAAAGCCGCGCCAGCACCAGCGCCGGGAACTGCGCGATGGCGTCGTTGTAGGTTTCCACCTGTTGCCTGAACAGCGCGGCATCGGACTGCACATGCGCCTCGATCTGCTGCCAGCGCAGCTGGAGCGTCTCGGGCAATGCGGCGCCGGCCAGGTCATGCGCATCGTCCTGCTGCAGGCGGTGCCAGGCCATGTACAGCACGCCCTGGGCTGCCTGCAGGGCGGCGATGGCCTCTGCATCCAGCGGCCGGGCGCGCGCTGCGGCGAGCGAGGCATTGAACTGCGCCGCCGCACCGCCCAGCCCGTTCCACAGGCTTGCCATGTCGTCCAGCAGGTCGTCTTCCTGGGCCGCCTGCGGAACGGCTGACGGCGGCAGGCAGGCCTGCACCAGCTCGGTCTGCTCGCGCAGCCGCGCCTCCAGCGCCACAAAAGCCTGGAGCGCCGCGGCGCGCAGCCGGATCAGCCGGTTGTAGGCGCCCACTGCCCAGAACAGCAGCACGGCCGCGCCAATCCAGAAACCAAGGGTCCATGACATCCGGTCATTGTCACACCATCACGCCCATAAAAAACGCCCCATGCCGGCGAAGGCATGGGGCGTTCTGGCGGGAGCGCGTATCGCTTATTCGGCGACGGCACCTTCGCTGGTCTCGGCAGCACCGCTGGAGCTGCTGGCCAGGTCGGCGGCTTCGGCCTCGGCGATGGCGCGGCGCTCGGCCTCGTCCATCAGGTCCTTGGCCTTGCGTGCCTGGTGGTAGGCCATGCCGGTGCCTGCGGGGATCAGGCGGCCGACGATGACGTTTTCCTTCAGGCCGCGCAGCTCGTCGCGCTTGCCCATGATGGCGGCTTCGGTCAGCACGCGCGTCGTTTCCTGGAACGATGCGGCAGAGATGAACGAGTCCGTCGACAGGGATGCCTTCGTGATACCCAGCAGCAGGTTGGTGTACGTCGCGGGGATCTTGCCTTCGGCGCGCAGGGCGTCGTTGGTGTTGAGCATTTCGCTGCGTTCGACCTGTTCGCCGGAGATGTAGTTGGTGTCGCCCACGGCATCCACCACCACACGGCGCAGCATCTGGCGCACGATCACTTCAATGTGCTTGTCGTTGATCTTCACGCCCTGCAGGCGGTACACGTCCTGCACTTCGTCCACGATGTAGCGTGCCAGCTCTTCCATGCCCAGCAGGCGCAGGATGTCCTGCGGGTCGGCCGGGCCGTCCACCACGGACTCGCCCTTGTTGACCACCTGGCCTTCGTGCACCAGGATGTTCTTTTCCTTGGGCACGAGCTCTTCCCAGACCTTGCCTTCCGGGTCGGTGATCTGCATGCGGATCTTGCCCTTGGTCTCCTTGCCGAACGACACGGTACCGGTCATCTCGGCCAGCACGCCCTTGTCCTTGGGCGAACGGGCTTCGAACAGCTCGGCCACACGCGGCAGGCCGCCGGTGATGTCTCGCGTCTTCTGGCCTTCGACCGGGATGCGGGCCAGCACTTCGCCGGGGCCCACGTCCTGGCCGTCGCGGATCTGGACCAGCGAGCCGACCTGGAAGCCGATCGTCACCGAGTGGTCGGTGCCGGGGATCTTCACTTCGTTGCCGGACGCGTCGATCAGCTTGACCTGCGGGCGGATCACCTTGGTGGAGCCGCGGCGCTTCGGGTCGATCACGACGAGGGTCGAGAGACCCGTCACTTCGTCCACCTGCTTGGCAACCGTCACGCCTTCCTCGACGTTCTCGAAGTTCACCTTGCCGGCGAACTCGGTGATGATCGGGCGGGTCAGCGGATCCCAGTTGGCGAGCACGTGGCCGGCCTTGATCTGCTGGTCTGCCTTCACGGCCAGGATGGCGCCGTACGGCACCTTGTGGCGCTCGCGCTCGCGGCCATGCTCGTCATGGATGACGATCTCGCCGGAACGGGCAATGACGACCAGCTCCTTCTTGCTGTTGGTCACATAGCGCATCGTGGCGTTGAAGCCGATCACGCCGTTGGACTTGGCTTCCACGCTGGAGGCCACAGCCGCACGGGATGCGGCGCCGCCGATGTGGAAGGTACGCATCGTCAGCTGCGTGCCGGGTTCGCCGATGGACTGGGCGGCAATCACACCGACGGCTTCGCCGATGTTGATCAGGCCGCCGCGGCCCAGGTCGCGGCCATAGCACTTGGCGCAGATGCCGAAGCGGGTGGCGCAGGTCAGGGCCGTACGGACCTTGACTTCGTCCACGCCGATGACTTCGAGCTCGTCGATGATGTCTTCGTCCAGCATGTCGCCGGCCTTGACCAGCACCGCGCGGTTCTCGGGGTGCAGCACGTCTTCAGCAACGGTGCGGCCGAGGATACGGTCGCGCAGTGACTCGATGACTTCACCACCTTCGACAATGGCGCGCATCAGCGAGCCGTCGTGCGTGCCACAGTCCTGCTCGATGACCACCAGGTCCTGCGTCACGTCCACCAGGCGGCGGGTGAGGTAGCCGGAGTTGGCCGTCTTCAGCGCCGTGTCCGCCAGGCCCTTCCGGGCGCCGTGGGTGGAGATGAAGTACTGCAGCACGTTGAGGCCTTCACGGAAGTTGGCCGTGATGGGCGTCTCGATGATGGAGCCGTCGGGCTTGGCCATCAGGCCGCGCATGCCGGCCAGCTGGCGGATCTGCGCTGCGGAACCGCGGGCGCCGGAGTCGGCCATCATGTAGATGGAGTTGAACGACTCCTGGTCCACGCTGTTGCCGTGACGGTCGATCGTCTTTTCCTTGGCCAGCTGGGCCATCATGACCTTGGAGACTTCGTCGCCGGCCTTGCCCCAGATGTCCACCACCTTGTTGTAGCGCTCGCCGGAGGTGACCAGACCGGACACGTATTGCTGTTCGATCTCCTTCACTTCCTTCTCGGAACGCTCGATAATGCCGTGCTTTTCCTTGGGCACCAGCATGTCGTCCACGCAGATGGAGATACCCGACTTGGTGGCCAGGCGGAAACCGTTTTGCAGCAGCTTGTCTGCAAAGATGACGGTTTCTTTCAGGCCGCACTTGCGGAAAGACACGTTGATCAGCTTGGAGATTTCCTTCTTCTTCAACGCCTTGTTGATGTTGGAGAAAGGCAGGCCCTTGGGCAGGATCTCGGACAGCAGCGCGCGGCCGGCCGTGGTTTCCCACAGCTTGGTGGACGGCGTGAGCTCGCCCGTGACCTTGTCCTTGGCGTACTCGGTCAGGCGCACGTTGATCTTCGCGGTCAGGTCCACTTCGCCGGCGTCGAGGGCGCGCTGGACTTCACCGGTGTCGGAGAAGATCAGGCCTTCGCCCTTGGCGTTGATGCGTTCGCGGGTCGTGTAGTACAGGCCCAGCACCACGTCCTGCGACGGCACGATGGACGGCTCGCCGTTGGCGGGGAACAGGATGTTGTTGGAGGCCAGCATCAGGGTGCGGGCTTCCATCTGTGCTTCCACCGACAGCGGTACGTGAACGGCCATCTGGTCGCCGTCGAAGTCGGCGTTGAAGGCGGCGCAGACCAGCGGGTGCAGCTGGATGGCCTTGCCTTCGATCAGGATGGGTTCGAAGGCCTGGATGCCCAGGCGGTGCAGCGTGGGCGCGCGGTTCAGCATGACGGGGTGCTCTTTGATCACCTCTTCAAGAATGTCCCACACCACCGGCGTGCCGGATTCGACTTCCTTCTTCGCAGCCTTGATGGTGGTCGCGATGCCCATGGCTTCCAGGCGCGAGAAGATGAAGGGCTTGAACAGTTCAAGCGCCATCAGCTTCGGCAGGCCGCACTGGTGCAGCTTGAGCGTCGGGCCCACGGTAATGACCGAACGGCCGGAGTAGTCAACGCGCTTGCCCAGCAGATTCTGGCGGAAACGGCCGCTTTTGCCCTTGATCATGTCGGCCAGCGACTTGAGCGCGCGCTTGTTGGCGCCCGTCATGGCCTTGCCGCGGCGGCCGTTGTCCAGCAGGGAGTCAACCGCTTCCTGGAGCATGCGCTTTTCGTTGCGCGCGATGATCTCGGGAGCCTTGAGTTCCAGCAGGCGGCGCAGGCGGCTGTTGCGGTTGATGACACGGCGGTACAGGTCGTTCAGGTCCGACGTGGCGAAGCGGCCGCCGTCCAGCGGCACCAGCGGACGCAGGTCCGGCGGCAGCACGGGCAGCACGTCCATCACCATCCACTGGGGCTTGATGCCGGACTTCTTGAAGGCCTCCAGCACCTTCAGGCGCTTGGCGTTCTTCTTGACCTTGACTTCGGAGCCGGTCAGGTCGCCGCGCAGGTTCTCGATCTCGATGTCGATGTCGATGCCTTCGAGCAGGTCCTTGATGCCTTCGGCGCCCATCTTGGCGACGTACTCGTCGCCGTATTCCTTGCGCTTGGCGTCATAGTCGTCCTCGGACATGATGCTGAACTTCTTCAGCGGGGTCATGCCGGGGTCGGTCACCACGTAGGCTTCAAAGTACAGCACGCGTTCGATGTCGCGCAGCGTCATGTCGAGCACGAGGCCCAGGCGCGACGGCAGCGACTTCAGGAACCAGATATGGGCGCAGGGTGCGGCCAGGTCGATGTGACCCATGCGCTCGCGGCGAACCTTGGTCTGGGTGACTTCAACGCCGCACTTCTCGCAGATCACGCCGCGGTGCTTCAGGCGCTTGTACTTGCCGCACAGGCATTCGTAGTCCTTGATGGGCCCGAAGATCTTGGCGCAGAACAGGCCGTCGCGTTCGGGCTTGAAGGTGCGGTAGTTGATGGTCTCGGGCTTCTTCACTTCACCGAAAGACCAGGAACGGATCTTCTCGGGCGAAGCCATGCCGATCTTGATGGCATCAAAATGCTCATCGGGCGTGAATTGCTTGAACAGGTCGAGTAGCGATTTCATATTGACTCTTTCCTTTCGAATTAGGAGCGCTCAAGCTCGATGTCCAGGCCAAGGGAACGGATTTCCTTGACCAGAACATTGAACGATTCCGGCATGCCGGCTTCGATGGCGTGTTCGCCCTTGACGATGGACTCGTACACCTTGGTACGGCCCTGCACGTCGTCGGACTTCACCGTCAGCATTTCCTGCAGCGTGTAGGCGGCGCCGTAGGCTTCCAGCGCCCAGACTTCCATCTCGCCGAAACGCTGGCCGCCGAACTGGGCCTTGCCGCCCAGCGGTTGCTGCGTAACCAGCGAGTACGGGCCGGTGGAGCGGGCGTGCATCTTGTCGTCCACCAGGTGGTGCAGCTTGAGCACGTGCATGTAGCCGACGGTCGTCGGGCGCTCGAAGGCGTCGCCGGTGCGGCCGTCAAACAGGTTGGCCTGGGTGCGGGCGGCCGTCAGGCCCTTGGCCTTGACGATGTCGTCCGGGTAGGCCAGCCTGAGCATGGCGCGGATCTCTTCTTCCGAAGCGCCATCAAACACCGGCGTGGCGAACGGCACACCCTTGGACAGGTTGTCGGCCATCTCGAGCACGTCGGCATCGGACAGTTGCGCCAGGTCTTCCTTGCGGCCGGAGCTGTTGTACAACTGGTCCATGAACTTGCGCAGTTCGGCCAGCTTGGCCTCCTGCTGCAGCATGTCGCCGATGCGCTGGCCGATGCCCTTGGCGGCCCAGCCCAGGTGCACTTCCAGCACCTGGCCCACGTTCATGCGCGAAGGCACGCCCAGCGGGTTGAGCACGATGTCGCACGGCGTGCCGTCGGCCATGTAGGGCATGTCTTCGACCGGAACGATCTTGGACACAACACCCTTGTTGCCGTGGCGGCCGGCCATCTTGTCGCCGGGTTGCAGGCGGCGCTTGACGGCCAGGTAGACCTTGACCATCTTGAGCACGCCGGCCGGCAGCTCGTCGCCCTGCGTCAGCTTCTTGCGCTTTTCTTCAAACGACAGGTCGAAGCTGTGGCGCGTCTGCTCCAGCGAGTTCTTGATGGACTCGAGCTGCGAGGCCACTTCGTCGTCGGCCGGGCGGATGTCGAACCAGTGGAACTTTTCAACCGATGCGAGGTAGGCCTTGTCGATCTTGGTGCCCTTGGCCAGCTTCTGCGGGCCGCCGTTGGCGACCTTGCCGTTGAGCAGCTTCTCGATACGGTCGAACGCGTCGGCTTCCACGATGCGCAGCTGGTCGTTCAGGTCGAGGCGGTAGCGCTTGAGTTCATCGTCGATGATCTGCTGGGCGCGCTTGTCGCGCTGGATGCCTTCGCGGGTGAACACCTGCACGTCGATCACGGTGCCTTGCGAGCCCTGGTCCACGCGCAGCGAGGTGTCCTTCACGTCGGAAGCCTTCTCGCCGAAGATGGCGCGCAGCA
>JAZKHY010000066.1:0-14465 GCA_040385105.1 Pseudomonadota bacterium | reverse complement strand
GCCGCCGGGCATGTTCTTGTCGCAGCCGCCGACCACCAGCACGCCGTCCATCCACTGGCCGCCGACGCAGGTCTCGATGCAGTCGGAGATCACTTCGCGGCTGACCAGCGAGTACTTCATGCCTTCGGTGCCCATCGCCATGCCGTCGGAGATGGTGGGCGTGCCGAACACCTGCGCATTGCCGCCGGCTTCCTCGATGCCTTCGATGGCCGCATCGGCCAGCTTCTGCAGGCCGGAGTTGCACGGCGTGATGGTGCTGTGGCCGTTGGCCACGCCGACCATGGGCTTCTTGAAGTCGCTTTCCTGGTAGCCCATGGCGTAGAACATGGAGCGGTTGGGCGCGCGCGACTTGCCCTCGACGATGTTCTTGCTGCGGCGGTTGATCTGGATGACTTTGGTCTCGGCCATGGTGTCTCTCTCGTGGGGGGTGACTGGTTTTTTGGAGCCATGAGTATGCGCCGCCGGCTTTCATCTTTCCAATATATTTATCGTCCTGTATTAATATGCAGGGAGTATGAGTGACCCGATCATTGAACTGAGGCTCTGGCGCCAGTTCACGGCGGTTGCCGAAGAACTGCACTTCGGCCGCGCCGCACTGCGCCTGCACATGAGCCAGCCGCCGCTGACCCAGGCAATTGCGCTGCTGGAAAAGCGCCTGGGCCTGATGCTGTTTGAGCGCACCAGCCGCAGCGTGGCGCTCACCCCGGCCGGCCAGGCCCTGCTGCCCGGGGCGGTGGACCTGCTGGCGCGGGCGCAGGCCTTGCCCGCGCATGCGCACGCGGCGGCGGCCGGCGAGACGGGGCGGCTGCGCCTGGCTTTCGTGTCCACCGTGGGCTTTGCCCTGCTGCCGCAGTGGCTGAGGGCGTTCAGGGCGCTCTTCCCGCGTGTGGAGTTCGACCTTCTTGAAGCCACCGGCGACGTCCAGCTGCAGGCGTTCGCGCGCGGCGATATCGACGCAGGCTTCATGCTCCACTCGCCGGGGTTCGAGCCGCCGGGCCTGGTGCGCAGCCTGATCGCGCGGGAGCCGCTGGTCGTCGCCTTGCCGGAGCACCATGCCCTTGCCGCGAAGGAGAGGCTCCTTCTGGACGACGTGCTGGCCGAGCCGCTGGTGATCTTCCCCCGGCGCATCCTTCCTTCGGTCTATGACGCGGTCTTCGCGCTGTACCACGCCGCTGGGCGCTCGCCGCAGGTCGCGCAGGAGGCAATCCAGATGCAGACCATCGTGAACCTCGTGTCGGCGGGCCTCGGGGTGGCCTGGGTGCCCGGCAGCGTGATGCAGTTCCAGCGGCCCGGCGTGGTCTACCGCAGCATCACCGGGCGCAGGGCAGGGCACGTGCCCGGCTGCGAAACCAGCCTGGTCTGGAATGCCGGCGCCAGCAGCCCGTCACTGGAACGTTTTGTGGCATTTGCCCGCGAACAGGCTGCCCGTTTGCAGGGGGATGTGAGCCAGGGCACAAAGCGCGGGCGGGGCCAGAAGGCACAATAGCCCCCCATGCTGACCCACCCGGAAATCAACCCCGTCGCCCTGCAACTCGGGCCCCTCGCTGTCCACTGGTATGGCCTGACCTACCTGGCTGCCTTCGGCTTCTTCATCCTGCTGGGCATCCTGCGCCTGCGCCACGAGCCTTTTGCCTCCATCAGGGGTGCCGGCGCCTGGTTGCGCAAGGATGTCGAAGACATCCTGTTCCTTGGCGTCATGGGCGTCATTGCGGGCGGGCGGCTGGGCTATTGCCTGTTCTACAAGCCGGGCTACTACCTCACGCATCCGCTGGAGATTTTTGCGGTGTGGCAGGGCGGCATGAGCTTTCACGGCGGCATGCTCGGCGTGATCGTGGCCATGCTCTGGTTCGCGCGGTCGCGCAAGCGGCCGCTGATGCAGGTGGCGGACTTCGTGGCGCCCTGCGTGCCCACGGGCCTGGCGGCCGGCCGCATCGGCAATTTCATCAACGGCGAGCTCTGGGGGCGCCTGGCCGACCCGGAGCTTCCCTGGGGCATGGTGTTCCGCCACAGCGGCACGCTGGCGCCGCGCCACCCTTCCCAGCTGTACCAGTTCCTGATGGAAGGCCTGTTGCTGTTTGTCCTGCTGTGGCTCTACGCACGCAAGGAGCGCAAGCAGGGCCAGGTGGCGGCTGCCTTCCTGGTGGGCTATGGCGTGTTCCGCTTCATCGCCGAGTTCTTCCGCGAGCCGGACAACTTCCTGGGCCTGCTCGCGCTGAACATGAGCATGGGCCAGTGGCTGTGCATCCCGATGATCCTGGGCGGCGTGGGCCTGTGGCTCTGGGCGGAAAAGCAGGGCCCGGCCAAATGAATGCGCTTGCGGCCTGGGTCTTCTGTGCCCTTGCCGCACTGGCCGCTGCTGCGCAGGCACAGGCGTCCAGGCCGCTGCCGCTGCCCGATGTCCGCAAGGGCGTTGCACTGCGCGTGGCCTATGTCCACAACCCCCGCTTCCCGGCATTGCCTGCGGCACAGCTGGACCGCGTGCTCGCGCTGGCGGCGGCGCACCTCAAGAGCCACTTCGGCCTGGCAGTGGCTTTCGGGCAGCCGGTGGAACTGCCGGTCGCCAGGGTGTTTTCCGCGCTCAGCCCGCGGCTGGCGGCTGTGGCCGAGGCGCAGCGCCTCGACCCGGGCGTCAACGAATTCGGCCTTGAGCGGCTGTCGCGCGAACTGCTCAAGGACCTCACGCGCGAGGGCGATCTTGCCGCGCAGAAGCGCTTTGCCTCGGCCTGGCTGGTGCAGCAGCCTGCCGACGCCAGCGACATCGCCTTTGCCCGCGCGCTGGTGCAGACCCAGCATGCGCTGCTGCGCAACTGGCAGCAGCTCAAGGGGGCTGACGGCCAGCCGCTGATCGGCACCGACCGCTACAACGAGTATGCGTACTGGAACCTCATCGGCTCCACCAGCCTGCCCTATGAGGTGCTGGTCACCAACCAGCTGATTGCCAGCGCCGAGTGGGAAGGCAGCTCGGTGCACAGCGCCCTGCGCGGCGGCGTGAGCAATGGCGTGACCACCGAAAGCCGCGCCGCAAGATGGAAGCTGGTGTCGGTGCTCAGCAGCTTCCCGTTCCTGGATGCTTCCGCGCAGACGGTGCGCCTGCGCGGCGGCGACACGCCTGCGCCGGCAGAGGCGGAGAACTACATGGCACTGCTGCTGGCGCATGAGCTGGGCCACCAGCTGCTGCACCTGGGACACCCGTTTGAGAACCGGCATTGCCTGATGACGCCGCCCGTGGTGCTGCGGTTCCGCCAGTGGGCCGCTGACCTCGCGCCCGACAAGTGCCGGCTCGGCAGCAGCAAGGGCAATACGCCTGGCGCGGTGAGTTTTGCGCAGCCGGAGGTTGCCTTCAGGTAGAAGCCCCGGGGCAAGGGTTTTCCTTTGTGAAAAGTGCTTGCAGCGGGGTTTGTAATTTCTCATAATTACGGTTAATTACCAGTAATCATGAAACTCGTCACCAGCAACACAGCCCCCCAATCACTTCATGACGAGGTGGCCGGCACCCTGCGCGAACGCATCTTCGCCGGCGACCTGGCGCCCGGCAGCTTCGTTGACGAAGCCACGCTGTGCGAGAGCCTGAAGATCTCCCGTACGCCGCTGCGCGAAGCCCTCAAGGTGCTCACGGCCGAAGGCCTGGTGCGCCACGAGCCGCGGCGCGGCTGCTTCGTCAACGAGGTGACCGAGAAGGACCTTGACGAGATCTTCCCCGTCATCGCGCTGCTGGAAGGCCGCAGCGCCTGGGAGGCCGCGCGCAATGCCAGCGACGCCGACCTGCTGGCGCTGGAAGTGCTGCACGACAAGCTGAACCGGCACGCCCGGGCCCGCCGCATCACCGACTACTACGCCGCCAACCACGCCATTCATGAAGCGATCATCGTTCTGGCCAACAACCGCTGGCTGGCCCAGGTGACAGACGACCTGCGCAAGATCCTGCGGCTGGCGCGCCTGCAGCAGCTGCATGCGCCAGGGCGGCTGGAGCAGAGCCTGTCGGAACACATGGCGGTTTTTGCCGCGCTCAAGGCACGCGACAGCGAGGGCGCCGAGGCCGCCATGCGTACCCACCTCACGCGCCAGCGCGAGGCGCTGCGCGAACTGGCCCGCAACCAGGCGTCGAGGCTCGCATGAACGCACCCGAGTGGATCACCCGGAGCGTCTCGCGCCTGCGCCCAGTTGCAGAGGCGCAAGCCGTTGAAGCGCGCACCACGCGCGAGCGCCTGCAGGCCACGCTGGGCCGAAAGCAGGAAGCGCTGTCGCCGCGCGTGCTGCGCCGCACGCTCACCGAGCTGCAAGCCATCGTCGACCCGCAGGTGAGCGAGGTGGAGGGCGGCCGCCGCGCGCGCGGGGTGGCCCAGTGGTATGCCTCGGCCACGCCCGCGCAGCGGCGTGATGCCTGGCTGCTGATGAGCGAGCAGTTCGCGCCCGACCCGGCCAAGGTCAAGGCCGCGCGTGAACAGTACGAGGTGGCGCAGGGCACCCAGGACGAAGGCCAGGCCGAGATCCGCCTGCGCAAGGCCTTTGTCTCGCCGCGCACCCGGCTGCTGCAGCGCTTTGCCGGTTACCCCGAGGGCATGCGCTTCCTGGTGGACCTGCGCGCCGAGCTGCTGCCGCACCTGAAGGCCGACAAGCGCCTGCTCGCGCTCGACGCCGAGCTGGAAAGCCTTTTCTCCACCTGGTTCGACGTGGGCTTCCTGAACCTGCGCAGCATCAGCTGGGACTCGCCCGCCTCGCTGATTGAAAAGCTCATCAAGTACGAGGCGGTGCACGACATCAAGGGCTGGGCTGATGTGAAGAACCGGCTGGACAGCGACCGCCGCTGCTACGGCTTCTTCCATCCGCGCCTGCCCGATGAGCCGCTGATCTTCGTGGAAGTGGCATTGATGGACGAGATGGCAGGCAGCATCACGCCGCTGCTTGATGAGTCAGCCGCTGCCGCCGACCTCAAGAAGGCCACCACCGCCATCTTCTATTCCATCAGCAACACCCAGCCGGGCCTGCGCGGCGTGAGTTTCGGCGACTCGCTGATCAAGCGCGTGGTCGAAACCCTGCGCGCGGAGTTCCCGAAGCTCAGGACATTTGCGACCCTTTCGCCGATCCCGGGTTTTCGGACCTGGCTGGGCAGGAACGCGGCCGACATGCTGGCGCGCCTGAGCGAGAAGGAGCTGTCGGCGCTGGGCCGCGCAGTTGGCTTTGAGCCGCCGACGCCCGAGCACTTTCTTGCCGCCGTGGACAAGCCGCTGGACTTCGGGCCGAAGTCGCTGCCCCGCCAGCTGCTGATGCAATGCGCGGCCCACTACCTCGGCCGCGAGTTGCAGGAGGGCAAGCCGGTTGATGCCGTGGCGAGGTTTCACCTTGGCAACGGCGCGCGTGTGGAGCGCCTGAACTGGGCCGGCGACCCTTCGCCCAAGGGCCTGAAGCAGTCTTATGGGTTAATGGTCAATTACCTCTACGACCTCAAGCGCCTGGACCGCCACCGGCAACTGCTTGCACAGGGAAAAGTCCCTGTATCGGGCGATGTGGAAGCTTTGTACATTTGACCTGGATTGACGCTTCCCGATTTTCAGATTTCAACAACGACAGGAGACAAGACATGACTTACAGCCTCAAGCGGCGTGAAGTACTGCAGGTGGCGGCCGCCAGCGCGGTGGCCTGGTCCGGGCTCAGCCGCGCGCAGGCATCGGCATGGCCTGCCAAGCCGGTCACGCTGGTGGTGCCGTTCGCGGCAGGCGGCGGCACCGATGCATTCGGCCGGCCGCTGTCGGCGCAGTTCGCCAAACAGACGGGCAAGTCGCTGGTCATCGAGAACCGGGGCGGCGCAGGCGGCACCGTGGGCGCAAGCCTGGCGGCCAAGGCCGCGCCCGATGGCTACACGCTGTTCATGGGCGCCGTTCACCACACCATCGCACCATCGATGTACCCGAAGCTCGACTACAACATCGAGACCGACTTCGTCCCGCTGGTGCTGGCCGCGAGCGTGCCGCAGATCGTGGTGGTCAACCCGAAGAACGTGCCCACCGGCGACTACAAGAGCTTCATCGAGCTCGTGCGCAAGAGCCCGGGCCGGTTCAACTACGGCTCGGCCGGTGCCGGCACCTCGCACCACCTGGCGGGTGAGCTGTTCAAGCAGCAGACCAAAACCTTCATCACCCACATTCCCTATACCGGCGCCGGCCCCGCGCTGCGCGACCTGGTCGGCGGGCAGGTGGACATCATGTTCGACGGCCTGGGCTCCAGCTCCGCCCACATCAAGGCCGGCCGCATCAAGGGCCTGATGGTCTCGGGCAGCAAGCGCAACGCCGCCTTCCCGGACATTCCCTGCGCGGCCGAGGTCGGCCTGCCGGACTACAACGTCACCACCTGGTATGGCCTCTGGGCGCCCAAGGGTACGCCGGCCGATGTCCAGGCCCGCGTGGCAGACGAGCTGCGCAAGGCCATCAGCGCGGACGAAATGAAGGCGATCTGGGCCAGCAACGGCGCGGAGTTCCCGGCCATCACATCGGCCCAGTTCGGCGGCTTCGTCAGCGCCGAAGTCAAGCGCTGGGCGGCGGTGGTCAAAGCCTCCGGCGCCAAGCTCGAATAAGATCCATCCATGCCGGGACTCGTCAAGCTCTCCTACGACGGCCGCCTGGCTTTCGTCGAACTGTCCCATCCCGGCAAGCTCAATGCCATGTCGCGGGCGATGTGGCGCGAGCTGAGCGTCATCTTCACCGCCATCCAGGCCGGCGACGGCGTGTCCTGCGTGGTGGTGCGCGGCGAGGCCGGTGCCTTCTGCGCCGGCGGCGACATCAGCGAGTACCCGGATTTCCGCTTTGAGGAAGCCAGCCTTGCGGCCTTCCATGAGGAGGATGTGTGGGGAGGCCTCAAGGCCATGCTCAAGTGCGACGTGCCCATCGTCGCGCAGATCGAGGGCACCTGCATGGGCGCGGGCCTGGAGATCGCCAGCTGCTGCGACATCCGCATTGCAGGCGAGGGCGCGCGCTTTGGCGCCCCGATCGCGCGGCTCGGCTTCCCTATGGCGCCGCGCGAGGCGCAGCTTGTGATGGAGGCGGTGGGCGAGGTCGCCGTGCGCGAGATGCTGCTGGAGGCCGCCGTGCTGGGCGCTGCCGAGATGAAGCAGCGCGGCTTCCTCACGCGCGTGGTGCCCGATGCCGGCGTGCAGGCCATGGCGTATGCCGCCGCACAGCGCATCGCCACGCTGGCCCCCATTGCCGCCAGGATGAACAAGAAGACCATCCGCGCCATCAAGGCCTACCCGGCCAGCGCGGCAGCCAAGCTGGCGGCCACCGCCTACCGCTACGCCGACAGTGCCGAGCACCGCGAAGGCATCAATGCCTTCATTGAAAAACGCAAACCTGCTTTCTGAACCCGCATCATCCATGAGCAACCAGAACCTTTTCGCGGCCCTGCGCGCTGCATTCCCCAAGCGGCTGGACGACACCGCCATCGAAACCGACAGCGGCCTGAACTACTCCTGGCGCGACCTCGACCGCGCGACCGCCATGATGGCCAACCTGCTGGCCTCGCTCAAGCTGCCCAAAGGCGCCCGTGTGGCGGTGCAGGTGGAAAAGTCGGTTGAAGCCGCCATGCTCTACCTGGCCACGCTGCGCGCAGGCTATGTGTTCCTCCCGCTCAATACCGCCTACCAGAGCGCCGAGATCGAGTACTTCATCGGCAATGCCGAGCCGTCCGTGGTGGTGTGCAGCACGAAGAACCTGCCCTGGGTCAGCCAGATCGCGAAGAAGGCCGGCACGAAGAACGTCTTCACCCTCAACGACGACCGCACCGGCACCCTGCTGGAGCAGGCGGCCCGCCAGGGCGACAGGCACACGGCCGCGCAAAAGGGCGCCGACGACCTGGCGGCCATCCTCTACACCAGCGGCACGACCGGCCGCAGCAAGGGCGCCATGCTCACGCACGGCAACATGCTGAGCAATGCGCTGGTGCTCAAGGACTACTGGGGCTGGGTGGAGGGCGATGTGCTCATCCATGCGCTGCCGATCTTCCATGTGCATGGCCTTTTCGTGGCGCTGCACGGCGCGCTCATCAACGGCAGCAAGATGATCTGGCTCGGCAAGTTCGACCCGGCCCTGGTGGTGCGCAGGATGCCCGAGGCCACCGTGTTCATGGGCGTGCCCACGCTGTATGTGCGCATGCTGCAGGAACCCGGTCTCACGCGTGCGGCCGCAGCCAACATGCGCCTGTTCATCGCCGGCTCGGCGCCGCTGCTGATCGAGACCTTCAATGAGTGGAAGGAGCGGACGGGCCACACCATCCTCGAGCGCTACGGCATGAGCGAGACCGTCATGCTCACTTCCAACCCGTACGAAGAAGTGCAGGGCGAGCGGCGCGGCGGCACCGTCGGCTTCCCGCTGCCGGGCGTGAGCCTGCGGGTGCGCAACGAGCAGGGCGAGCCCTGCACCACCGATGAGATCGGCGGCATCGAGGTGCGCGGCCCCAACGTGTTCAAGGGCTACTGGCGCATGCCGGAGAAGACGAAGGAAGAGTTCACCGCCGACGGGTACTTCAGGACAGGCGACGTGGGCAAGGTTGACGGGCGGGGCTATGTCACGATCGTCGGCCGCAGCAAGGACCTGATCATCAGCGGCGGCTACAACGTCTATCCGGCCGAGATCGAGGGCTACATCAACGAGATGGACGGCGTGGCCGAAAGCGCGCTGGTGGGCGTGCCGCACCCGGACTTCGGCGAGGTGGGCGTGGCGGTGGTGATTGCGAAGCCGGGCGCGGCGCTGGATGGCGACAGGATCATCTCGGCCCTGAAGTCGCAACTGGCCAACTTCAAGATCCCCAAGAAGTGCTTTGTGGTGCCCGAGCTGCCACGCAACACGATGGGGAAAGTGCAGAAGAATGTGTTGCGGGAGCAGCACAAGGCATTGTTTGCCTGACAAACCTTGCCCGCAGCAGCGGATTGCGCTGCGTGGTAATCTGACCGCCCTGTTTTCATAACCAGAGCGAGACACACCATGCCAGGACTCCTGCCCAACGTCGACCCCGATGGCCTGCTGGAATTTTCAGTGGTCTACACGGACCGTGCCCTCAACCACATGTCGAAGAACTTCCAGGGCGTGATGAAGGACATCTCCGGCATCCTCAAGGAAGTCTATGGCGCGCACTCGGCCGTGCTGGTGCCCGGCAGCGGCACCTTCGGCATGGAGTCGGTGGCGCGGCAGTTTGCCGGCGGCAAGGATGTGCTGGTCATCCGCAATGGCTGGTTCAGCTACCGCTGGACGCAGATATTCGACATGGGCAACATTCCTGCATCGTCCACCGTGCTCAAGGCGCGCAAGGTGGGCAGCGGGCCCAAAGCCCCCTGGGCGCCCGCACCGGTAGCCGAAGTGCAGGCAGCCATCCGCGAGAAGAAGCCCGCCGTCGTCTTCGCGCCGCATGTTGAAACCGCCGCCGGCATGATCCTGCCGGACGACTACCTGCGCGCCGTGGCCGACGCGGTGCATGAAGCCGGTGGCCTGTTCGTGCTGGACTGCATTGCCTCGGGCGCGATGTGGGTGGACATGAAGAAGACCGGTGTCGACGTGCTCATCTCCGCGCCGCAGAAGGGCTGGAGCAGCTCGCCCTGCTGCGCCATGGTCATGCTCAGCGAGCGCGCCCGCAAGGCAATTGACGGCACCACGAGCTCCAGCTTTGCCTGCGACCTGAAAAAGTGGCTGCAGATCATGGAGACCTACGAAGGCGGCGGCCATGCCTACCATGCGACCATGCCGACCGACGCGCTCACCCGGCTGCGCGACGTGATGCAGGAGACGCGCGCGCTGGGCTTTGCGAAGATGCGCGCCGGCCAGGAAGACCTGGGCCGCAAGGTGCGCGCGCTCTTCGAGGGCCGGGGCCTGGCCAGCGTGGCGGCCGAGGGCTTCAAGGCGCCGGGCGTGGTGGTGAGCTACACCGACGATGCCGAGGTGCAGTCCAGCCGCAAGTTCCTCGCCGAAGGCCTGCAGACCGCCGCCGGCGTGCCGCTGCAGTGCGACGAGGGCGCGGACTTCATGACCTTCCGCATCGGCCTGTTTGGCCTTGAGAAGTGGCAGAACGTGGACCGCACGGTGGCGCAGCTTGCCGGCGCACTGGACCGCATCGGCTTGGGCGCCCCGGCAAGCCGGCAGGTGGAGCAGGCCGCCACGGCCTGATCGCCCGTGCCGGTATCCGGCCTTACTTGATCATCAGTACCGGGACGGCGGAGTCCGCCAGCACGCGCTGGGCCACCGAGCCCATGACGGCGGTGCCGAGCAGGCCGCGTCCATGGGTGCCCATGGCGATAAGGTCCACCTTGTCCTTTTTGGCGGCCTTGAGGATTTCCTCGGCAGGCGTGCCCACCACCCAGCGGGCTGTGTGGGAAATGCCGGCCTTCTTCAGCGTCCGCTCGATCGGGGCGAGCACCTTGGTGCACTCGTCCTTGTAGTAGTCCTGGACAACCTCTGCGCCTACCGAGCCACGCACGCGCGGGGGCAGGGCGGCCTGGACGTGCAGAACGACGATCTCGTCAGCGGCATGCCTGCTCATCAGCCAGTCCAGGGCTTTTTTGGTGTAGCTGCTGCCATCGGCTGCGAGTAGTACTTTCATGGATGATCTCCTGGGTGGTTTGAGTGAAGCATAAGCCAACGGCGCTTGTCCCTGCGCATTGCGACGGAATCTCAGCGCAGCACGAGCACCGGCACTGTCGAGTGCGTCAGCACATGCTGGGTCTCGCTGCCCAGCAGCAGGCGCTTGATGCCCTTGCGGCCGTGCGACGCCATCACGATCAGGTCGCACTTGTGCTTCTTCGCCGCGGAGACGATGCTTTCGGCCACGAGGTCGGAACGCGCAATGACGGGCTTTGCCTTGACGCCCTTTTTCTTCGCTGCGTCCACCACTGCCTGCGCCACGGCCTGGCCGTCGTCGCTCCATTGCTTCTCGATGCGCGCCACGTCCGCCGGCGAGACGGACATGCCGCCCTCAAAATAGCTCATCGGGTAGCGCGGCACCACCTTCATGGCCACCAGCTCCGCGCCGCTCAGTGCGGCAAGGGCGATGGCGCTGTTGACGGCCTTCTTCGACAGCGGCGAACCGTCGGTGGCAACGAGGATGCGGTCATACATGTGAATCTCCTTTGGGGGTTGGTGGGCAAAGCTTAGGTGCGGGGGCTTCCCCCGCGCTTGATCCATGTCAAGCGCGGGCGGGCGGGGCGGCTATAGCCTTGCGGCATGTCAATCGCCACTCCCATGCCTGTTCCTGACGCCGCTGCCGCGCAGGCCGCCCATGCGGTGCTGGACGAGCGCGAGGAATGGGAGACCTTCAGCCTGCGCCAGGGCGATGCCTGGGAGTCCCATGTGGGCGTGGAAGGCATGCACTGCGCCGCCTGCGCGCTGACGGTCGAGCAGGCGTTGCAGTCGGTGCCGGGCGTGCGCGAGGTGTCGGTCAATGCAGCAAGCCACATGGCGCGTGTGGTGTGGGTGCAGGAGCGCACCCGCCCGTCCGAATGGTTCGCCGCGCTGGCGCGCGCGGGCTACCGCGCCGTGCCCGCCACCGAGGCCGGCCAGGCGCAGGAGCGTGCCGCGCAGGCCCGCCTGATGCTGTGGCGCTGGCTAGTGGCGGGCTTTTGCATGATGCAGGTGATGATGTATGCAGTGCCGGCCTATGTGGCGGCGCCGGGCGAGATGACCGGCGACATCACGCAGCTGATGCGCTGGGCCTCCTGGGTGCTCACGCTGCCGGTGCTGCTGTTCTGCTGCAAGCCGTTCTGGGCCGGCGCCTGGCGCGACCTGCGGCGCGGGTCCGTTGGCATGGATGTGCCGGTGGCGCTGGGCATCTTCATTGCGTTCGCGGCCAGCTCGGCCGCCACCTTCGGTGGCATTGAAGCGGACGGCAGCGGGAGCGAAGTCTGGTTCGACTCCATCACCATGTTCGTGTTCTTCCTGCTCAGCGGCCGGATGCTGGAGCAGCGCCTGCGCGACCGCACCGCCGGTGCGCTGGAAGCGCTGTCGCGCCGCCTGCCTGACAGCGTGGAGCGCCGCGCCGCCGACGGCAGCTTCACCCGTGTAGCCGTGCGCCGCCTGGTGCCGGGTGATGTGGTCCGCGTGCTGGCGGGCGAGGCCTTCCCGGCGGACGGCGGGATCATCGAAGGCATGACCCAGGTGGACGAAGCCCTGCTCACCGGTGAATCCATGCCGCTGCACCGCGGCCCGGGCCAGGGCGTTCTGGCAGGCAGCTACAACCTCTCGGCACCGGTGCTGGCGCGGGTGGCCACCACCGGCGCCGCCACCCGCTACGCCGGCATCGTGGCCCTGATGCAAAGCGCCGCTGCGGACAAGCCTGAACTCGCGCGGCTGGCCGACCGCGTTGCGGGACCGTTCCTGCTGGCCGTCATTGCAGCCAGCGCCGCTGCTGCTGCATGGTGGTGGCCCGCGGGCCATGCGCAGGCCATCGGCGTTGCCATTGCGGTGCTGATCGTCACCTGTCCCTGCGCGCTGTCGCTGGCCACACCCGCTGCCATGCTGGCCGCGGCCGGCGCGCTGGCCCGCGGCGGCGTGCTGGTGCGCAGGCTGCAGGCGCTGGAGACGGCCACGGCGGTTGACACCGTGGTCTTCGACAAGACGGGAACCCTCACCCATGACCGCATGTCGGTCAGCGCCATCCACACGCGGGCCGGCACGGGCACTGAAGATGCACTGCGGCTTGCTGCCTCCTTGGCACAGCATTCGCTGCACCCGGCATCGCGCGCGGTGGCTGCGGCGGCCCCGGCCGGCGTGCCGCCTGCCACCGGCATCGCGGAGTTTGCGGGGCAGGGCGTCTCGGGCTTCACGGTGACCGCGTCCGGCCATGAAGAGCTGCGCCTGGGTTCCGCCGCCTGGTGCGGCGCGCCGCCACAGGCGCGGCCGGCCGACACACTGCAGGTGCACCTGTCCGACGGGCAGGGCTGGCTCGCCAGCTTCGACCTCGACGAAGTCGTGCGCGAGGATGCACTGGCCACCATCAACACCATCAAGGCCATGGGCCTGCGCGTGCAGCTGCTCTCGGGCGACCAGACCCGCGCCGTCGAGCGGCTGGCCTGGCGTTTGGGCATCGAGTGGGCCCATGGCAGCCGCTCGCCCGAAGACAAGCTGGCCCACGTGCGCTTTCTCCAGGCCGGGGGCCACCGGGTGGCAATGGTGGGTGACGGCATCAACGATGCACCGGTACTGGCGCTGGCCGATGTGTCCATGAGCTTTGCGCAGGCGGCGCCGGTCAGCCGCGCACGGGCCGACTTCATCTTCCTCGGCAACCAGCTCGTGCCGGTGGCCGCGGTGCTGCGCCAGGCGCGGCGCACGCGGCGCATCGTGCGCCAGAACCTGGCCTGGGCGGCGCTGTACAACGCCGTCTGCGTGCCGCTTGCCATCGCAGGCCTGATGCCGCCCTGGCTGGCCGGGCTGGGCATGGCCGCCAGCTCGCTGCTGGTCATCCTCAATGCGGCGCGCCTTGCCCGTCTTGAGCCCGTGCCGCAGGACTGAAGAAAACCATGGACATCCTCTTCCTCCTCGTGCCGCTGTCGGTCACGCTCGCACTGCTGATCCTGGCCGCGCTGTGCTGGGCGGTGTGGCGCGGCCAGTTTGACGGCATCGAGGCGGAAGGCGAACGCATCATCCAAAACAACGCTGATTGACCTGAGTCAAGTGGCCGGAAGCCTCTGGCGGACACACTGGCACCGATACGTAAAAAGGTGCCTCGATGAATCAGGAAAACACACAAGCAGCCGTCTACAGCGACACCGCCGTGCGGCAGTTCTCCGTCATGGCCGTGGTGTGGGGCGTGGTGGGCATGCTGGTCGGCGTCATCATCGCCGCCCAGCTGGCCTGGCCCGAACTCAACTTCGGAATCCCGTGGCTCAGCTATGGCCGCCTGCGGCCGCTGCATACCAATGCGGTGATCTTCGCGTTCGGCGGCTGCACGCTGTTCGCGACGAGTTATTACGTCGTGCAGCGCACGGGCCAGGTGCGGCTGTTCATGCCGAAGCTGGCGGCCTTCACTTTCTGGGGCTGGCAGGCCGTGATTGTCGCGGCCGCCATCAGCCTGCCCCTGGGCTACACCAGCGGCAAGGAATACGCCGAGCTCGAATGGCCCATCGACATCCTCATCACGCTGGTCTGGGTGTCGTATGCCATCGTGTTCTTCGGCACCGTCGGCATGCGCAAGGTCAGGCACATCTATGTGGCCAACTGGTTCTTCGGCGCCTTCATCCTCACTGTCGCGGTGCTGCACCTGGTGAACAGCGCGGCCATCCCGGCCGGCTGGATGAAGAGCTACTCTGCGTATGCGGGCGTGCAGGATGCGATGGTCCAGTGGTGGTACGGGCACAACGCGGTGGGGTTCTTCCTCACGGCAGGCTTCCTGGGCATCATGTATTACTTCGTGCCCAAGCAGGCCGAGCGGCCGGTGTACAGCTACCGCCTGTCCATCGTCCACTTCTGGGCGCTGATCTTCACCTACATGTGGGCCGG
>JAZKHY010000065.1:0-14370 GCA_040385105.1 Pseudomonadota bacterium | reverse complement strand
TCCTGTCGTTCATCGTCTGGGCGCACCACATGTTCACCACCGGCATGCCGGTGACGGGCCAGCTGTTCTTCATGTACGCCACGATGCTGATTGCCGTGCCGACCGCAGTGAAGATCTTCAACTGGATCGCCACCATGTGGCAGGGCTCGATGACGTTTGAAACGCCGATGCTGTTCGCCGTGGGCTTCATCTTCGTGTTCACGATGGGCGGCTTCACAGGCCTGATCCTGGCTATGGCGCCGATCGACATCCAGCTGCAGGACACCTACTACGTGGTGGCCCACTTCCACTATGTGCTGGTGGCCGGCTCGCTCTACGCGATGTTCGCGGGCTACTACTACTGGGCCCCCAAGTGGACGGGCGTGATGTACAACGAGACGCGCGGCAAGATCCACTTCTGGGCCTCGCTGATCTTCTTCAACGTCACCTTCTTCCCGATGCACTTCCTGGGTCTTGCCGGCATGCCGCGCCGCTATGCCGACTACCCCATGCAGTTTGCCGACTTCAACGCGATTGCCACCGTTGGCGCCTTCGGATTCGGCCTGGCGCAGGTGTACTTCTTTGTGGCCATTGTCCTGCCCACGATGCTTGGCAAGGGTGAAAAGGCTCCGCAGAAGCCCTGGGAAGCCGCTGAAGGCCTGGAGTGGGAAGTGCCGTCGCCGGCTCCCTTCCACACCTTTGAAACGCCTCCCAAGCTGGACGCGACCGCCACCAAGGTGATCGGCTGAAAGCCGCAGCCATGACGCCTGAACAGAAAAAGAGCAACCTGCGGATGGGGCTGATCCTCGCGTCCATCGCTGCGGTGTTCTTTGTCGGCTTCATGGTCAAGATGATCTTGCTGAGCAGCCGCTGAACCGCAGTCATCGCCGACATGAGCATCAAGAGCGCAAACGTCAAAATGGTAGGCAAGCTGGCCGTGATCACGGTCGGCATGTTTGCGTTCGGCTATGCGCTCATTCCCATCTACAAGCACATCTGCGAGATGACCGGCATCAACATCCTGTCGCTCAGCGAGCGCCAGGTGCCCGGCAACGGCGCGGCGGGGCAGGCCGCGAAGCCGCTTGCCAACACACAGGTGGACAGGAGCCGCACCATCACCGTCGAGTTCGACGCCAATTCGCGCGGCCCCTGGGATTTCAAGCCGGCGCAGCGCTCGGTCAAGGTACACCCGGGCGAGCTGACCACCGTGATGTACGAGTTCCAGAACATCCAGAACCGCCGCATGGCCGCCCAGGCCATCCCGAGTTATGCGCCGGCCCAGGCTGCGCCGCACTTCAACAAGCTGGAGTGCTTCTGCTTCAACCAGTACGTGCTGGAGCCCGGCGAGAAAAAGACCTGGCCGGTGGCCTTCGTGATCGATCCCAGGCTGTCCAAAGACGTGACGACGATCACACTGTCCTACACCTTTTTTGAAGTCGGCGGCAAGACGCCGGCCGCGCCACTGGCAACGGCCGCGCCGCACGTTCCTGCAGCGGGAGCGGGCTCATGAGCGCACCAGTGGGCGCGCCGGCTGTGGAACGCAAGGGTTCGTTGCTGCATACCGTGCGTGCCATAGCCTGGGCGTTCCTGGGTATCCGGAAGAACAGCGGCTACCAGGAAGACCTGGCAAAGCTGAACCCGCTGCATGTCGTGGCCGTCGCCATTGTTGGCGTGGTGCTGTTTATCGTGGGCCTGATGGTTTTGGTCAACTGGGTGGTGGCGAAGTAGCCCGCCCGCATATTGAATTAACTGATAGAAGATCTGAGAGAGCCAGGAGCTGAAATGAGTGCAACATCACACGGCGCAACGCCCTATTACTTCGTGCCCCAGCCATCGCGCCACCCGGCCATGGCGGCCTTTGGCCTGCTGCTGGTGATTTTTGGCGCGGGCCAGTGGATCAACGGGGTCGACTGGGGCAAGTGGTGCCTCGCCGCCGGCATGGTCTGGTGGCTCTTCGTGCTCTACCAGTGGTTCAGCGACTCCGTGCGCGAAAGCGAAGGCGGCATGTACGGCCGCAAGATCGACCTCTCGTTCCGCTGGAGCATGAGCTGGTTCATCTTCTCGGAAGTGATGTTCTTCGGCGCCTTCTTCTCGGCCCTCTGGTGGGCGCGCGCGCATTCGGTGCCGGCTCTGGGCAGTCTCGACAACGCGCTGCTCTGGCCCGACTTCAAGGCCGCCTGGCCTTCCATCGTGGCCGGCGCCACGACGTCGCCTGCAGGCATCATCGAGCCGTTCACCGCCATGAAGCCGCTGCTGGTGGCCGATGGCATCTGGGCCACCATCATGGGCTCGCTGCCGACGGTGAATACGGCGCTGCTGCTCACTTCCGGCGTGACGATCACCATTGCCCACCATGCGCTGATTGCCGGCAACCGCGCCCGCACCATCGCTTTCATGTGGATGACGGTGCTGCTCGGCCTGATCTTCCTGTTTGTCCAGGGCTATGAGTACTACCATGCCTATGCCGAGATGAACCTCAAGCTCAGCTCCGGCATGTACGGCTCGACCTTCTTCCTGCTGACCGGCTTCCACGGCTTCCACGTGTTCGTCGGCATGCTGATGCTGCTGTTCATCACGCTGCGCCTGATGAAAGGCCACTTCACCCCCGAGCGCCACTTCGGCTTCGAGGGCGCTGCCTGGTACTGGCACTTCGTGGACGTGGTGTGGCTGGGCCTTTACATCCTCGTGTACTGGCTTTGATGAAGCCGGCTCGCCAAAGCAAAAAAGCGCCGCGAGGCGCTTTTTTGTTAGCGTGCGCCGGGCTTAACGCCCCGGCTGGATACCGGTAGGCTGGATGTAGCCAAGCTTCCATGCGAGCAGGATGCAGATGAACAGCAGGACCGAGAAACCGATGCGGAATGCCAGGGCGCGCGCCATGCGGCTTTTCCTGGCCTGGCCGTCCTCGTCTTTGCCCCCGCCTTTGAGCATGAAGAAAAGCGCGGAGCCGAGGCTTGCAAGAATGGCCACAAAAGCCAGGATGACGACGTATTTCATGGAGGCATTATCCCGTGGCTGAACCCGTGACGCAGCACCGTCCCGGCTTGCGCTTCTGGCTGGTGAGCCTGGCCGCCCTGGCAGGGTTTGCCGTGACCCTGTCGCTCGGTTTCTGGCAGCTGTCCCGTGCCGCCCAGAAGGAGGCCTTGCAGGCGGCCATCAAGGCGCAGAACGCCTTGCCGGCGTTGAACATGAGCGCGTTCGGCCCGGGACGGGACCTGGCGCCGCTGGTGCACCGCAAAGCCGTGTTGCGCGGCACCTGGCTGGCGGCGCATACCGTGTTCCTGGACAACCGACAGATGGATGGCAAGCCGGGATTCTTTGTCATGACGCCCCTGAGGCTTGAATCCTCAGGTAGGGTGCTGCTGGTGCAGCGCGGCTGGGTACAACGCAATTTCACCGACCGCGCGCAGCTGCCGCAGGTACCCACACCGCAAGGCGTGGTGGAGGTGGCGGGCCGCATTGCCCCCCCGCCTTCCAAGCTTTACGAGTTCAATGCGGCTGCGGCCGGCCCCATCCGGCAAAATCTCGACTTGGCCGGGTTCAGGGCCGAAACCGGATTGCCGTTGCTGGACGTCTCCCTGCTGCAGACCGGCAAGACCGGGGTGGAAGCCGACGGGCTGCAGCGCGACTGGCCCGAGGCCAATCTGGGCGTTGCCAAGCACTACGGCTATGCATTTCAATGGTGGGGCCTCGCCGCCCTGATCGCAACTCTTTATGTCTGGTTCCAAATTGTCCGACGCATCCGCAACCGGCGTAGCGCCTGATCCTTCAGGCGCGGGCGACCAGCCGCTGGGCCTGACCGTGCACTCCATGCCGACGCTGCAGGAGGCGGTGGGCGCGGACGTGCAACGCACTGTGCGCGGGCGCTGGAAAATGATTGCGGTCATGCTGGTCTGTGCCGCACCGGTGATCGCCTCCTATTTCACCTACTACGTGATCCGCCCGGAAGGGCGCCGCAACTTCGGCGAACTGATTGACCCACAGCGCACCACGCCAGACCTGGCCGCCGTGGCGCTGGACGGCAAGCGTGTCAACCTGCGCGAGCTCAAGGGGCAGTGGCTGCTCGTCAGCGTGGCGGGCGGTGCCTGCGACGCGGCTTGCCAGAACCACCTCTACCTGCAACGCCAGGTGCGCGAAAGCCTTGGCAAGGAAAAGGAGCGGCTCGACTGGGTCTGGCTGGTCAACGACGACGCACCCATCGCTGCGCCGCTCCTGCCTGCGCTCAAGGGCGCCACGGTGCTGCGCGTACCCCCGGCGCAACTTGCGCAGTGGCTGGCCCCGGCTGCGGGGCAGCCGCTGCCCGCGCACCTGTATGTGGTGGACCCGATGGGCAACTGGATGATGCGCTTCCCGCCGGGCCTGGACAAGGCCGGCGCCGCCAGAGCCAAGCGCGACCTGGACCGCCTGCTGCGCGCTTCCTCTTCCTGGGACCAGGCGGGGCGCTGACCCGCACATCATGGAAACCCAAGCGCTGTACGACCTGGCACCCGCCGCCCGCATGATGCTCATGGGCGTGGTGATTGCCATGGGCCCCCTGGCCTGGGTCTGGCTGCGCAATAAGGATGCCGCGCCGGCCCGTCGCCTGCATGCGCTGACGGTGCTGACGCTGTTCCTCACTTTTGACCTGGTGCTCTTTGGCGCCTTCACCCGCCTGTCCGACTCGGGGCTTGGCTGCCCGGACTGGCCGGGCTGCTATGGCAATGCCAGCCCTCTGGGTGCAGCGAAGGAAATTTCTGCGGCGCAGGAGGCCATGCCCACCGGGCCGGTGACGCACGGCAAGGCATGGGTCGAGATGATCCACCGCTACCTGGCCACTGGTGTGGGCGTGCTCATCCTCACGCTGGCGGCGGCAAGCTGGCTGCAGCGCGGGCGCAACCAGGGCGGTGTGCCGGTCAGCCCCTGGTGGCCGACGCTGACGCTGGTCTGGGTTTGCGTGCAAGGCGCTTTCGGGGCATTGACGGTCACCATGAAACTCTTCCCCGCCATCGTTACGCTGCACCTGCTGGGCGGGCTGGGACTGCTGGTGCTGCTCTGCGCGCAGGCCGTGCGCCATGCGCAGGCCTGGCGCGAGCGCACGCCCGTTCCCGTGGCCGGTGCCACACGCTGGCTGCTGGGCATTGCCTTCGCTGCCGTCACAGTCCAGGTTGCGCTGGGGGGCTGGGTGAGCACCAATTACGCTGTGCTCGCCTGCAACGAATTCCCCACATGCCAGGGCAGCTGGTGGCCTTACATGGACTTCCAGCAGGGCTTTGAGCTGTGGCGCAAGCTCGGCATGACGGCTGATGGCGAGCACATCGGCTTTGCGGCCCTCACGGCCATCCACTACACGCACAGGCTGTTTGCCTATGCGGTGCTTGCATTGCTGGGCCTGCTGGCCTTGCGCCTGTACCGCATCGAGCAGATGCGAGACCAGGCACGCTGGATCGCGGGCATTGCACTGTGGCAGTTCGCCACCGGGCTGAGCAATGTCGTGCTCGACTGGCCCGTCGTTGCCGCCGTCTCGCACACCGGCGGCGCGGCAGCGCTCGTTGTGGTGCTGACCTGGGCGCTGCTGTCCAGCCGCAGCGCCATGGATACCGTGAGTGCTTCCCGAATGAGTGCATCGAGACTGTCTGCATGACCACCGCTTCCCACGCCCCCGTCCCGTCGGTGTTCCGGCAGTTCCACGCGCTGACCAAGCCGCGCGTCATCCAGCTCATCGTGTTCTGCGCGCTGATCGGCATGGTGCTGGCCGTGCCGGGTGTGCCCACGCTGGGCGACATCAAGCTCGCGGCCATTGCATGCCTGGGCATCTGGCTCGTGGCCGGTGCGGCGGCCGCCTTCAATTGCATTGTGGAGCAGGGCATTGACGCCAAGATGAAGCGCACGGCATGGCGGCCCACCGCCAAGGGCGAGCTGGGCAATGTCCAGACGCTGCTGTTCTCGGCCGTGCTTTGCGCCGCCGGCTCCTGGCTTCTCTATGTGTGGGTCAACCCTCTGACCATGTGGCTGACCTTTGCCACATTCGTCGGTTATGCGGTGGTCTACACCGTCATCCTCAAGCCGCTGACGCCGCAGAACATCGTCATCGGCGGCGCATCCGGCGCGATGCCGCCGGTGCTTGGCTGGGCCGCGATGACGGGTGACGTCGGGCCCGAGGCGCTGATCCTTTTCCTCATCATCTTCCTGTGGACGCCGCCGCATTTCTGGGCCCTTGCCCTGTACCGCGTCGAGGACTACCGCAAGTCGGGCCTGCCGATGTTGCCGGTCACGCATGGCAACGAGTTCACGCGACTGCAGGTGCTGCTCTACACCCTCATCCTGTTCGCGGCCTGCCTCATGCCCTTCATCTACGGCATGAGCTCGTGGATCTACCTGGTGGCTGCGATTGCCCTGAGTATCGGCTTCACCGGCTATGCCTTCAAGCTCTGGCGCAGCTACTCTGACGAGCTGGCGCGCCGGACATTCCGTTTTTCACTTATCCACCTGAGCGTGCTGTTCGCCGCGCTGCTGGTGGACCACTACATCCTGTGAGACCCCATGAACAAGCGTGATGCCCTCAAGATCGCCGCCGCCGCAACTTTCTCGGTGGCGCTGGCCGGATGCTTTGGCGAGAAGCCGCAGTTCAAGGCCATTGACATCACCGGCGCGGACTATGCGCGGGACTTCCAGCTCACCGACCACAACGGCCAGGCTCGCGGCATCAAGGACTTCAAGGGCAAGGTCGTGGTGGTGTTTTTCGGCTTCACCCAGTGCCCGGATGTCTGCCCCACATCGATGGCTGAACTGGCTGAAGTGAAGAAGCTGCTGGGCAAGGATGGCGAACGCCTGCAGGGCCTGTTCGTCACGGTTGACCCGGAGCGCGACACCCCTGCGGTGCTCAAGGCCTACATGGCCAATTTCGACCCGACCTTCCTTGCGCTCAGCGCACCGCCCGACAAGCTCGCCGAGATGGCGAAGAACTACAAGGTTTACTACAAGAAGGTGGACGGCAAGACGCCCGGCAGCTACACCATGGACCACTCCGCAGGCAGCTACGTGTACGACACGCAAGGCAATGTGCGCCTGTACACGCGGTACGGTTCGGGCGCACAGGCGCTGGCCTCAGACGTCCGGTTGCTGCTCAAGCAGGCTTCCTGAGGCTCGCCGCCTCGCAGTGAGGCGGCCCCGCGTCAGAACATCCTGGCTTCGGTGCGTGCGGGAGCCGGTGTGTTCTTGAGCAGCGCCCTCCAGCCCAGCTTGTCGGAAGCGGCGATGGCTTCGGCGCGCGTATTGACGCCCAGCGCATGGAGGATGGCGGCGACGTGGCCCTTGACGGTGCCCATCGCCAGGTTCATGTCGCGGCATATCAGCTTGTTCGACTTGCCTTCGAGCAACTGGCGGAGCACGTCCACCTGGCGCGAGGTCAGCCCGGCCGATTGCGGCGTGCGCGTGGCGCCTGTGGCCGCAGGCTGGGCATCGGGCGCGGCCGGCATCGAGTCGCCCATGAACATTTCCGGCGGCACATAGACGCCGCCGGCAAGGACAAAGCGCAGGGCGCTGAGCAGCGTGCCTTTGCCCGACAGCTTGGGAATGAAGCCCAGCGCGCCGCGGCGCACGGCCGTCTGCACGGTGTTCATGTCATAGGAGGCGGACACCACGACGACGCGGGCATCGGGGCAGCTCTGCTCGAACCCGTCGAGCGCCATCAGGCCTGTGCTGCCCGGCATGTTGAGGTCCAGCAGGACGAGGTCAAAGCCGGGAGCGGCGCGGTAGGCGGCGATGGCCTTGCCCAGGGTATCAGCCTCGACGACCTCGACGTTTTCCTCCAGTTGCTGCACTGCCATCTTCAGGCCTTCGCGCACGAGGTGGTGGTCATCGGCAATCAGGATCCTGAGCCCCTGGCCATCGAATGTGCCGGCCGGCGTGCTGGCCGGCATCGTGTCGTATTCACCATTCATGATCAAGCGCCTCGCAGTGGTGGGTGAGCAATATCCTGAAATGCAGTCCCGTGATGGTGGTACTACTTTGCTTCAAAACTTGTAACTAAATATTATTTTACAGATGGTGCTTTGTTGGATGTAACAACATATTTCGAGTGCGCGTGCGTTTCTCACGCACATGCCCGAATCCCCCAGTGAAACTGGTTTTTGATGCACGGAATGTCCAAGAGGACTAGGCCAAATGGACTATCTAACTTTGTAGCGCAGCGACATCGATAGGTTCAAGTTCTGGCTTTGTGGCCGATTGAAGGGAGGCTGGCCGCGCTCCAAACTTCTGCCCGGTTACAACTCCGGAATTTTGCGGCCATGATCCCTGGCAAAAAGCCCTCCAGAAATCCCGCGCAGCCCCGCCATCGCGGCGCCGGCGCAGCCCTCCAGGGCGTCACACTTGTCGAACTGCTGGTCGCCGTGGGCATCGTGGCGCTGCTGGCCTCGCTGGCCGCTCCGTCCTTTGCCCGGTTACGCGCGGGCTCGGCGGTGTCGGGCCACGTCAACACCTTCCTGGCAGACAGCCGTTTTGCCAGCTCCGAAGCCTTGAGGCGGGGCGTCAGCGTCACCATGTGCCGCTCGGAAGACCCCGAAGCTGCATTTCCTGCATGTGCAGGCGCCAAGAACCCGGGCGGCTGGGAAGGCGGGTGGATCATATTCGCGGATGAAGATGCGAACAACCAGCGCGCCGAAGGCGAGGACCTCCTGCGTGTCCAGCCCGCCATGCCCGACAGCGGCGGCATTCACCGCGGCAGCGGCGCGGCCTACAACCAGATCAGGTACCGCCCCAACGGCTGGGCCGCCGGCGCCACGGCAACGCTTCGGTTCCTGCCCCGGTCCGCAGAGGCCCAGCTGGACCCTGCGCTCGGCCGCACCCTTTGCGTGAGCATCATCGGGCGTACAAGGGCACTCGCCCGCAGCGACGCAGCCTGTTCGTGACATCGTTGAAAATGGGGCCATGGCGCTGCCGGCCATCACCCCATGAGCAAAGCCTTCACCAAAGAATCCGATTCAGACGATGACGACGACCTCGCGCTGCCGCCGTTGCCCGCAGGCGGCAAGAACTACGTCACGCCGCAAGGCTACGCACGCCTGCGTGCTGAACTGCTGGACCTGATGGACAACGAGCGCCCGAAGGTTGTGGAAGCGGTGCACTGGGCGGCCCGCAACGGCGACCGTTCGGAGAACGGCGACTACATCTACGGCAAGAAGCGCCTGCGCGAGATCGACCGCCGCATCCGCTTCCTGACCAAGCGCCTTGAAATCGCCGAGGTAACCGACCCGAGCGTGCACCATGGCAGCGGCCAGGTCTTCTTCGGCGCAACCGTGACCTACGCCGACGAATCAGGCCGGGAGCAGACCGTCACCATCCTCGGCATTGACGAAGCGGACAGTTCGCAGAACCAGGTCAGCTGGATCTCCCCCATCTCGCGTGCACTGCTCAAGGCCCACGAGGGCGATGCGGTCAAGCTGGTCACGCCCGCAGGCGTGCAGGAAATCGAGGTCCTGGAAGTCCGCTACCCGGCGCCGGCCTGAGGCCGGGCGGCCTCAATGCTCGCCGGGTGACAGCGGCATGGCCCGCGTGGCGCGCAGCACCGACGGCGTGCGCTTAAGGTTGCGCAGCACGGAGTCCAGGTGGATCCGGTCGCGCACCGCGACCACAAAGCGCATGTCCATCGTGTCCTGCGCGGCTTCCTCGCCCATGTCCACATGGGTGATGTCTGCCTCGGCACTGGCCAGCGCGGCGGCCACCCGGGCGAGCACGCCCTTGCCGTTGTTCACGGTGACGATCACATTCGTCTCGAAGGCACGCACCGGCTCGTCGCTCCACTCCACGCCGATGAAGCGCTCGCTGTCCTTGTGGCGCAGGCGGCGGGCTGTCGCGCATTCGCCGACATGCACCACCAGGCCTTCGCCGCGGCCGAGGTAGCCAACGATGGAGTCCCCCGGGATGGGCCGGCAGCACATGGCGAACTGCACCGAGGCATTCTCGCTGCCGTCCAGCGTCACCAGGCCCTGCGAGACCGACTCATGGGCCGTGAAGCGCTCGCGCGACATGAGCAGCGCATCGGGCTTCTCGCCGCCCTCCGTCAGCAGCGTCATCAGGCGCTTGGCCACGATGCTGGCGATGCGCTTGCCCAGCCCGATGTCCGTCAGCAGCTCACCGCGTGTCCGGTTGCCGGTAAAGCGCAGCAGCTTTTCCCAGATGGCCTGGTGCACACCGTCTTCATCAGGCAGCTTTTCCATGCCCTCGGCCCGCAGCGCCTGGGTGAGCATCTTCTCGCCGAGCCCTTGCGACTCCGACTGGGCCAGCGTCTTCAGGTGATGCCTGATCTTGGAGCGGGCCCGGCCCGTGCGCACAAAACCCAGCCAGGCCGGGTTGGGCGTGGACACCGGCGCGGTGATGATCTCCACCACGTCGCCGTTCTTGAGCTCGGTGCGCAGCGGCACCTGCTCGCCGTTGATCTTCGCGGCGGCGGTGCGGTCGCCCACATTGCTGTGGATGGCGTACGCAAAGTCCACCACGGTCGCGCCGCGCGGCATGGCCATGATCTGGCTCTTGGGCGTAAACACATAGACCGCGTCGGGGAAGAGGTCCACCTTGACATGGTCCCAGAACTCGGCAGCGTCGCGCGTCTCGTGCTGGATGTCCAGCAGCGACTGCAGCCACTTGGTGCCAAGCCGGTCGGCCATGGAGCTGTCCGGGTCGCTCGCCTTGTAGAGCCAGTGGGCGGCCACGCCGGACTCGGCCACCACATGCATGGCCTCGGTGCGCATCTGGAACTCGACATTCACGCCCGACGGGCCGACCAGCGTGGTGTGCAGCGACTGGTAGCCGTTGAGCTTGGGAATCGCAATATGGTCCTTGAACTTGCCGGGCACCGGCTTGTACATCTGGTGCAGCAGGCCCATGGCGGTGTAGCAGTCGGTCACCGTCGGCACGATGATGCGGAAGCCGTAGATGTCGGTCACCTGGGCGAAGCTCAGGTGCTTCTCGTCCATCTTGCGGTACACCGAGTACAGCGTCTTCTCGCGGCCGGCAATGCGTATCTTCATGCCGACTACGGCAAAGGTGGCTTCCACCTCGCGCTGGACTTTCTGGATCAGGTCGCGGCGGCGGTTGCGCGCCTTGGTCACGGCCTTGGACAGGATCTCGTAGCGCCAGGGGCGCAGGTGGCGGAACGACAGGTCCTGCAGCTCGCGGTAGGTCTGGTTCAGGCCCAGCCGGTGGGCGATGGGCGCGTAGATCTCCAGCGTCTCGGAGGCGATGCGCGTCCACTTCTCGCGCGGCACGTCATCGAGCGTGCGCATGTTGTGGGTGCGGTCCGCCAGCTTGACCAGGATGACGCGCACATCGCGCGCCATGGCCAGCAGCATCTTGCGGAACGACTCGGCCTGGTTCTCCTCGCGGGTGTGGAACTGGATCTTGTCCAGCTTGGTCAGGCCGTCCACCAGCTCGGCCACCGGCGCGCCAAAGCGCTCGATCAGCTCCGGCTTGGTGACACCGCAGTCCTCGATGGCGTCATGCAGCAGCGCCGCCATCAGTGCCTGGGCGTCCAGCTTCCATTCGGTGCATTGCAGCGCGACCGCGATAGGGTGGGTGATGTAGGGCTCGCCGCTGGCGCGGATCTGGCCCAGGTGGGCCTCGTCGGCAAAGCGGTAGGCCAGGCGCACCTGCTCGATCTCGGACGCGTCCAGGTAATCGAGCTTGGCAGTGAGCGCGGCAAAGCTCGCAGCCGCTGCGTTGGCAGCGGCCGGGCTGGGCATCGGCAAAGCCGGGGGTTTTGCCTTTGCGGAAGGGGACTTCACCACGAGGGCCATGCCTCAAATGTAGCGCGGACCCGATAACCTTCACGCGCCCATAAAAAAAGCACCGCGGTGCGGTGCTTTCTGCATCGGGTCCGAAGGGCAATCAGCCGGGGACTTTCTTGAGCATCTCCAGGCCGATCTTGCCTTCGGCGATCTCGCGCAGGGCGGTCACGCCGGGCTTGTTCTTGCTCTCGATCTTGGGGGCATGGCCCTGGCTCAGCATGCGCGCGCGGTAAGTGGCGGCGAGGACGAGCTGGAAACGGTTCGGGATCTGCACGAGGCAGTCTTCAACGGTGATACGGGCCATGAAACTCTCCGGGAAAAAACGTGATCCAGTTACGGAATATTCAGTGCTCTGAATGTGTCGGCTCGGGCGCGGCGCTGGGCCAGAAACTTGAGCCGTTGGGAATGAACGATTGCTTTCAGGTCAAAAAGCGCGCGGTCAAACAACTCATTGATTATAACGAAGTCGAATTCCCGGGCCTGGGCCATCTCAAGGGCGGCATTCTGCAGGCGCAGCTCGATGATGTCCGGCGCGTCCTCGCCCCGGCGCTCAAGCCGCGAGCGCAGCTCTTCCCAGCTGGGCGGCAGGATGAAGATCAGCACCGCGTTGGAGAAGGCCTTGCGGATCTGGATGGCACCCTGGAAGTCGATCTCAAGGATGACATCCGCCCCCTGGGCAATGCGGTCCTCGATGGCTTTCTTGGACGTCCCGTAGCGCTGGCCGTGCACATGGGCCCACTCGACGAATGCATCGCCCAGCACCATTGCATCGAACTCCTGCTGAGACACAAAGTAGTACTCGCGGCCGTGCTTTTCCTGCCCGCGCGGGGGCCGCGTGGTGTGCGACACCGAAGGCTGCACATGGGAGTCCAGCTCCAGCAGCGCCTTGACCAGGCTGGACTTGCCGGCCCCGCTGGGGGCCGCAACGACGAAGAGGTTTCCTGGGTAGTCCATGAATGATTGTAAAACCCCCCGTCCGACCTTCGGCCGCTCCCCCCAAGGGGGGGCAATGCAGCGGCCCGGCAAAGCCGGTTCCGCGCATTCACGTAGTGTGGGGGTGGGCTGGCGGGCTGCTACTCGATGTTCTGCACTTGCTCGCGCATCTGCTCGATCAGGACTTTCATATCAACCGATATGCGGGTGAGTTCCAGCGCGGCCGACTTCGAGCCCATGGTGTTGGCCTCCCGGTGCAGTTCCTGGATCAAAAAGTCCAGCCGCTTGCCGATGTCGCCGCCTTTTTTGACCAGCCGCTCGATTTCGTCCAGGTGGGAGCCCAGGCGCGTCAGTTCTTCCTGCACATCGATGCGGATGGCAAAGGCCGTCGCTTCGGTCAGGGCCCGGTCCTGGGCCGCCTCCGGCAGGGTGGCATTGCCGGTGGCGCCGCCCGCACCGGCAGCCGTCCCCAGGGCCATGGCCTCCTTCCAGCGCTCCACAAAGCGCGCGCGTTGCTGCTCCACCACCTGCGGCACCAGCGGGCCGGCCTGCCTGGCCAGCTCGCGCAGCTGCTTCAGGTGGCCCAGCAGCATGGTGGCCAGGCGGGCGCCTTCGCGCTCGCGCGAGGCCATCAGGTCGGCCAGCGCCTTGGCGGCCAGGGTGTTGAAGTCCTGCGTCCAGTCGTGGCTGGACGGGCTTTCGGTGGCGGAAAGGCGGATCACGTCGGCCACGCTCAGGGGCGCTGCCGTCGGCAGCCAGGCCTTGACGTTGTCCTGCAGGGCGTTCAGGCGCTGCAACAGCCGGGCGGGCAGCTCGGGCAGGGCGCTGGAAGAACTGCTCTCCAGCGAGGCCCGTACCTCCACCTTGCCGCGCTTGAGTTTGCCGGTGAGCAGCTCGCGCAGGGCGGGCTCATGCTGGCGCAGCTCCTCGGGCAGCCGGAAGGTCAGGTCGAGGAAGCGGCTGTTGACCGAGCGTATTTCCAGGCCAAGCCGGCTGGGTGCCGCGACTTTTGCGTCCTGGTCGGCGCCGGGCGCACCCGTGCTGTGCTGGGCGCTGGCGTAGCCGGTCATGCTGTAAACTGGCATTGAGATTCGCGGATCGTTGCAGGACTGCAGAGAATAACCGGGTTAACCCCCAACCAAGGCCGGCCCATTCCAAATTATGTCCAAGGTTAAACCAGCGCCATTGCCACCGGATACCGTCATTGGCGGCTATCGCGTGGTCCGCAAACTTTCGGCTGGCGGCTTTGGCGTGGTCTACCTTGCGGTGGACAACGAGGGCCAGCAGGTCGCCGTCAAGGAATACCTGCCGTCCTCCCTGGCCTCCCGGGCGCCCGGCGAGCTGCTGCCGCAGGTCCAGCCCGAAAAGCTCTCCCTCTACCGCCTCGGCCTCAAGAGCTTCTTTGAAGAAGGCCGCTCGCTGGCCCAGATTTCCCACGCCTCGGTGGTGAGCGTGCTGAACTTCTTCCGCGAGAACGAAACCGTCTACATGGTCATGAACTACCTGGAAGGCGCCACGCTCCAGGACTTCATCATCACCGCGCGCGAACTCAAAAAGCAGAAGGTCTTCCGCGAGTCCACCATCCGCTCGCTGTTTGACGAGATCTTGCGCGGCTTGCGCATCGTGCACCAGCACAAGATGCTGCACCTGGACATCAAGCCGGCCAACATCTTCATCACCGACGACAACAAGGCCGTGA
>JAZKHY010000064.1:0-37087 GCA_040385105.1 Pseudomonadota bacterium | reverse complement strand
TGGCCTTCAGCGTGATGTTCTTCTTCTTCCCGGCCGGCCTGGTGCTGTACTGGATCACGAACAACATCTTGTCGATTGCGCAGCAGTGGGTCATCAACACCCGCATGGGTGTGCCGCCGCAGTTCAACCTGCCGAAGTTCTCCTGAAGTCTTTGGGTAACAGGTGGGCTTCGCGTTGATATCCTGTGGATAACAGCGGGAAAATCTGAATCGGGGCCGCTTCGCGGCCCTTTTTCATTGCCGCTTACCATTGCGCAATGCTTTCACAGCACAACGACCCCATTGCTGCCATCGCCACTGCTCCCGGGCGTGGCGCTGTTGGCATCGTCCGCGTGTCAGCTGTATCCGTCACGCCAGTTATTGCCGCCCTTTGCGGGCGGGCGCTGAAGCCGCGTGAAGCAACGTACCTGCCCTTCCTGGCTGGTGACGGCAGCACCATCGACCAGGGCCTGGCCATTCATTTCCCGGCGCCGCATTCGTACACCGGCGAAGATGTGCTTGAGCTCCAGGCCCACGGCGGCCCCGTCGTGCTGCAGTTGCTACTGGCACGCTGTCTCGAAGCCATGCCCGGCATGCGCGTGGCGCGCCCCGGCGAATTCACCGAGCGGGCCTTCCTGAACGACAAGATGGACCTCGCGCAAGCCGAGGCCATTGCCGACCTGATCGACGCCAGCACCGAGGCGGCTGCGCGCAGCGCCTCACGTTCGCTGGCCGGCGAGTTCTCCGCCGAGATCCACCAGCTGCGCGACGCGCTGATCCACCTGCGCATGCTGGTGGAGGCGACGCTGGACTTTCCTGAAGAGGAAATCGACTTCCTGCAAAAGGCCGATGCCACCGGGCAGCTGGAGCGGCTGCAGCAGACGCTCGCCGCGGTGATGCTCCGTGCGAAGCAGGGCGCGCTGCTGCGCGAAGGCATCAAGGTGGTGATTGCAGGGCAGCCGAATGCGGGCAAGTCGTCACTGCTCAATGCACTGGCCGGCGCCGAGCTGGCCATCGTCACACCGATCGCCGGCACCACGCGCGACGTGGTCACGCAGACCATCCAGATCGAGGGCGTGCCGCTGCACGTCATCGACACCGCCGGCCTGCGCGACAGCCATGACGAGGTCGAGAAGATCGGCATTGAACGCGCGTGGGGGCAGATTGCCATCGCAGACGCCGTACTGTTCCTGCACGACCTCACCCGCACCGGCGAGCCGGCGCACCAGGCCGCCGACCGGGCCATTGCCGCGCAGCTTGAAGCCACGCTGCCGCGTGGAATCCCGGTGCTGGATGTGTGGAACAAGAGCGATGCGGCGGGAGCGGGAACCGCGCCGCCTGCCGGCGACCAGGTGTCCCATCAAAGCGTCACCCTCTCTGCCAGGACCGGCGCGGGCCTGGATGCATTGCGCAAGGCTCTGCTCGACGTGGCCGGCTGGCAGTCCGCACCCGAGGGCGTTTACATCGCCCGCGAGCGCCACGTGCAGGCCCTGCGCCGCGTCGGCGGGCACCTGGAGCAGGCGGCGGCGCATATTGCGGCGCAGGCCCAGTCGCTGGATTTGCTGGCCGAAGAACTGCGGCTCGCGCAGAACGCATTGAACGGGATCACCGGCGAGTTTTCTTCAGATGACTTGCTGGGGGTGATCTTCTCCAGCTTCTGCATTGGAAAGTAGTATTGAAACCGGCATAAAGCTGTAATAATCCCGCGCCATAGCCCGCGCATTCTGGCCTTGCCCGGGAACACGAACAACGCATAAAGGTGGAGTCGCGATGCTTACTGACGCGGAAAAACGGCTGCTCAAGGACACCTGGCGCCTGGTCGTGCCCATCATGGAGACGGCCTCCGATCTCTTTTACCGGCGCCTGTTCGAGTTGCAGCCGGCTTATCGCGATCTGTTCCCGCCGGACATGAGCGCGCAAAAACGCAAGCTGATGGTCACGCTGGCCTTTGTGGTCAAGAGCGCCGAGTGGGCGCCGGAGTCCTGGGCTGACGAAGTGGCGCAGGACGATGACCTGTTCCTGGTGGTGCTGGCGCTAGGGCGGCGCCACGCCCTGCTCTACAGGATTCCGGAAGATGCCTATCCGGCCGTGGGCGAGGCCCTGATCTGGACATTGAACATGGGCCTGGGCCAGGCATTCACCGACGAGGCGCGCGCCGCCTGGTCCAAGCTCTACAGCCAGCTGTCGTCCATCATGCTGATGGCGACGCGCCAGGCCATCAAAGCCTGAAGGCAGGAGAAGCACCATGCAACACCAGGCTGTTTTTGTTCCCACCGGTTTCGGCGCCAACGACGTGCAGATCATGGCCGGTACCTTTGACGAGTTTTCCTTTGACGACGTTGTCCAGGTGCTGGGTCTGAGCCGGCAGTGCCTGCGGCTGATGATCCGCAAGGGCGAAGTCGCCTTGAGCGAGGTCCTGCTCAAGGCAGGGCAGGTGCTCGAGGCCCGCATGCCCACATCGTCCGACCCGGACAACGTGTTCAGCGCCCTGTTCGGCACCGCCGTCCATGGATCGGGCCTGTCGTTTGCGGTCTATCACACGGAGCCAACCGGCCCGTTCCCGATGCCGCGGTGCCGGCTCCAGGAGGTGTATGAGCGTGTGAAGGCTGGGCGCAAGGGTGCTGCAGCGCCGGCATTTGCGGCGCCCGGACAGGCGGCCGCTGCCGGCCAGGACGCGACGCTGCGGCTGGTCGATGTGCCCACCGGGAACCCGGCTTCCCATGTGGGCCAGCGCGGGAGCATGTCTGGTGCGCAGCCGTTTACCCAGCCGGGCGCGACAGGCCCGTTTGGTGGGATCCCGCCGCAGGTGACGCCCGAAGCATTGGGCAAGGCGGTGGTGGCGCAGCTGCAGCCGATCATGCGCGAGGAAATTGCGGCCGCGCTGGAGCAGCTCCGGGCGCAGGTGCAGGCCCAGGCACAGACCCTGAACACCGTGGACGGGCGCCTGCAGTCGCTGCCGCCGCTGGTGGCCGCCGAGTTGCGCCTGGCGCTGGCGCAGCACGAGCGCAATGCGTCGGCTTCCAGGCCTGCGCAGCCCGAACCTGGCGCCTCCCGGGGCCTGGTCGCGGCCCTGGCCGTGGGCGTGGTGGTCCTGCTTGTGGCGGTGGCTGCCCTGGCGGTGAATGCGCTGCGCTGAGCCGCATGACCCTGTCCGGCGTGGACCCGGTGATTGCCGGGCGGTATCTCGTGCAGCATATGCTCGGCACCGGCGGCATGGCACATGTGGTTGCTGCCGACGACCTGGAGACCGGTGAGACGGTGGCCGTCAAGGTGCTGCACCAGGCCCTTGAAGACTCGTCGCTGGACCGGCGCCTGCTGCAGGAGCTGCTGTCAACCGCGCAGGTCGCGCATCCCAACCTGGTGGCCATCCTCGACTTCGGGGTTGCCGCCTCGTCGCGGCGCCCTTTCTTTGTCATGGAGCTGCTCAGCGGCTCCGACCTCGCGTCATACCTGAACCTGCACGGCAGCTGTGAGGCGGGCTGGTTCATTCCCCTGTTCATCGATGCGCTTGAGGGGCTGGACGCGGTGCACCGCCGCAACATCGTCCACAAGGACATCAAGCCCGCCAACCTGTTTCTCGACCAGAAGGGGCAAGGGGCGGTGCGCCTGCGTATCACCGACTTCGGCATTGCCCACCACATGCAGCGCTCGCGTGTGACGCAAGAGGGCGGCATGGCCTGCACCCCCAGGTACACACCGCCTGAGTACTTCGCCAGCGGCGCCGTGACGCCCGCGTCCGACGTGTACCAGATGGGCCTGGTGCTCGCAGAATGCCTGCTTGGCTGGGCGATGGTGGCAGAGGGGCCATTCGCCACGATCGCCTTTGCCCATGCCCGCGGCGACTTGCGGCTGCCGCCGGGCCTGCGCATGAGCCCGGTGGGCCAGGTGCTGTGTTGCGCACTGGCACTCGATGCCCGTGACCGCTTTGACACCGCCAGCGCCTTTGCTTCGGCATTGCGCGGTATCGACCTGCAGGCGGCGGGTGCATCGATTGAGCTTCATGCGGCGATGTACCGGCGCCTGATTGAAGCGGCCTGATCCTCAGGCTTTCATCATGTAAGCGGGCATATGGGCCGGCTGCGCCGTGCTGTCCGGCGCTTGCACCGCATGGCCCGCCGCGCTGCCAGACAGCTCCTGCGTCCAGTGGTCTGAGGCGGCCAGAAGCTTCTCCACCATGCGCCCGAAGCCTTCTGCCGACGCAGACTCCACATCAAGGCTGCGGGACAGCAGGATCTCATGGCTGCTCCCGTCCACTGCCAGCGCGGCGCCATGCGTCTGCGAGCCGAAAAGATTCCCCTCCAGCAGTCGCCGGAACAAGGCCTCGCCCGTGCCCGGCGGCGGCACGGCGCCCAGCACGGAATACACATGGATGCAGCCGGCGTCGGCATCGTGCTCCAGGTTCACCGCAATGCGCTGGTCGAACAGCAGCCGCGCGCAGCCGTTGCCGTCAAACGCCAGGTCAGGCAGGCCGACGGCGAGGCCCAGAGAGGTGAGGAGTTGGTTGGCGTCCATGAATGTGTCCTTTGAATCCAGCTGATGCCGGTCATGAAGATGGGTGTGGGTGCGAGCCGGGCTCAGCCTCTGTCGGCCGTCCGGTGGGCGGATGCGCTTGCATAGCTGGCGAACGAACTGGCTTCAGAGGCTTCAAGTTTTTTCAGCTGCTCATGGACCATTGGGGGAAGGTTCCGGGGAAGGTAGTCATCCCCATCGCGCCACGTGATGAGCGCCTGGCGCAACGCGCTGCGCTCCTTGTCTGGCATGGCCAGGCCGCTGCCGCTTTCCAGCAACTGGAGTGCGCTCTCGCACGGTATCAGGCGGTTGTCTTCCTCTTCCGTCGCCATGCTGCGCAACGCGAGCAGCAGATCGAGGCTTCGCGTTGCTGCCTTGTCGCCGCCAGGGCTGAAGAAGTGGCCGCCGCTCGATGTTTTCAACCAGGCGCGGTACGCTTGGCGCTCTGAAGATAAGGCAAGGGCCTGGTCCAGTGTGAGCGCTGCCGTCTCGTGCTTCGCTTGCTTCGTGGTGGTGCCACTTTCCGGCATCGGGCGGCCGTCGGAGCCGGGTACCATGCCATAGCGTTCCTGCAGCGCATTGCGTGAGCGCATGTCCAGATGCGCAACCGTGGCGCGTGCAGCGTCCGGCTTGGGCGAAACGTCCTCTGCCAGCGGCTGGTCGCAGGCCCATGCCCGCAGTCCATGGAGCAACTGAGCGTCGGCTGTCATGGCCGCACCCATTTCCTTGTCTATCGCGCCGGAACGCGATGAGAGGGCCTTGCCCGCGCTCTCCAGCCTGTTGGCCAGAGCAGTCCAGTTGTCCTGGTCCAGCCCTGTCAGGATGACCTCAGGCGTTGGCCGGTCGTCAATGCGTGCCATCTCTGCAAGCGAGCCCTCCAGAAGGCTCCTGGCCAGCGCGGGTCCGGTGGCTGCATGGGGGGCATCATCACGGGCGATAAAGCGGTTCATGCGGAGATGGTCGGCATGGAGCTGACGCAAGTCGCGGAGTGTCGCCAGCGCACTCCCGGCTTCATTGTCCGCAATGGCGTACGCGACGACAGCCAGCATGGCGCCACCAAGTTCATATGACACCCGTTGCCGCGCGATGAAGTGATTGCTGATGTTGTCATTGGCATCAAGGTCCATGCCCAGCGCCGCTGCGGCTCTCGTCATGGACGTGAGTTGGGCTACTGTGAATTTTCCGAGGACCTTGTCGCCCGTCAGGAGCGCTTTCATCGATGTCTGGAGTTCAGCAAGGCGCGGCCCTATCCGGGTGCGGCCCGCTTCGCCCTCGCGCTGCACCAGCTCTGCACACGAACCCGCAGCTTTGAGGAACGACTTTGCAAAAGCCTCCGGGTCAGTGACCTCACCGCGTGACTTCAGCAGTTGCGCCGCATGCGCTTCAAAGGCGGCCGCTGGCCCGTCCCCGGGCTTGGGGCCAGAGACATGAGCAGGGACCAAGCCCGCTTGCGACAAACGCGAGCCGCTTGCGTCCTGAACCTGCACGTGGCGCTCGCCTGGCCAATGGCCGCTGCGCACAGATGCCGATGGCGCTGATGGCACGTCGTGCCGGCGTGGTGATGCCGGTGTGCCAAGGTGCGCCGGCCATTGCGGACCGAAAGCCGGGCGATTGGCGGCAGGAGGCACAGCAGGACGGGCAATCGGCGGGTTCCAGCCCAATGCGCTACGGATACTGTTCAGCATGATGTGGCTTTCAGTGGGGAATCAGGGTTGAGCTTCCACCGGTACCGTCGTGCCGGTGCGTGTGCCAACGACGGGCGCTGCCGCTGCCGGTACCGGCGCGGGCAGCATCACCACCTTGGGGCGAATCAGGAACATGCGCTCGCGCTTCTGTACAGTGCGCGTCCTGGTCGAAAACAAGGCCCCGATGGCTGGCAGGTCGCCCAGCCCCGGCACGCGCTGGTTGGCCACGAGGTGCTGGTCAGATGTGTAGCCGGCAATGAGCAGGGCCTCGTCCTGCATCACCATGGCCTGTGTGCTGACCGAGCTGCGCCGCACGGTGGGCAGTGCGTCGATCTGTCGGTCCTGGATGGTGCCGTCCTCGATGTCGATCTTCAGCTGCACCATGTTGCGCCCGCCCTCTCGGATGACGCGCGGCGTGACGCGCAGCGTGGTGCCGGCGGTGATGGGCGTGACGCTGGCCACGCGCTCGCCGGTGCTGCGGATGTAGAACGTCTCTGACAGATCGAGCAGTGCGCCGAGGTTCTCGGACGTGAGCACCGAAGGCCGGCTGTGGATCTGCGCGTCGCCGTCGGTCTCCAGCAGGCGCAGCTGGCTCAGCAGGTAGTTGCCGGCGGGCACCACCAGCGAACTGGCCGAGACGCCGCTGCCGTGCGCCAGCGTGAGGCTGCCGCTCGCCGGCCCGCCGACCACGCCGAAGCCGGCCGCCGTGTTGCCCGAGCGCCCGGCCCAGTTGATGCCCAGTTCCCTCGCCCGCTCGGTGTTGATGTCGATGATCACCGCCTCGATCTCCACCAGCGCGGTGGGCACGTCGAGCTGCGCGATCAGCTGCTGGTACAGCGGCATGCGCTCGGGCACGTCCTGGATGATGATGGCATTGAGGCGAGGGTCGGACTGGATGGACGCGGTGGGGCGCGTGCCGCCTTGCGCATGGCCGCTGCCTTGCCCGGCGCTTCGCTGGCTTGCGGTGCCCGCATTGCCGCCCGGCGCGGGCGGATCGCCGCCCTCGCCGCCCAGCGCCTGCGCCGTGCGCGGCGGCGCCATGGCGGCCGTGACAGTGTCACTGCTGCGCGCGCGGCCGGTGACCACATCGCGCAGGATGGTGGCCATGCCGGGGGTGGTGATCTCCTTGTCGCGCCAGGTGATGGTGCGGTCGTCGGCCGACGCATGCTGCAGCCGGAACACCGAGAGCTGCTGCGCCCGCGCCGGCAGGTTGCGCACGGTGGACTCCACCAGGTTCACATAGCTCGGCGGGCCCGAAACCAGCGCCACACCCTGCTCGCCCAGCTCGCCCCAGCCGAAGCGGGGCTCCAGCACGCCCAGGTCGGCCAGTGCCTTGCGCATGTTGCCGATGCTCGTGCCCGGCGCAGAGATGCCGCGCGTGGTGATGTCGCTGGCCTTGCTGACAAACAGCGTGCCGGCATGGCTGTACCAGACAAAGCCGTACACGCCGGCCAGCCGCGAGATGAATTCCGTCGGGCTCTTTGCGGTGAAGCGGCCGTTGACCACGCCGCCGACATCGGGCGCCATACTCAGCGACAGGCTGAAGCCTGCGGCGAAGTCGGCCAGCACGGCTTCAAGCCGGGTGTTGGTGGCGTAGTAGCTGTAAGGCGCGTCGGGCCACGGCACCGGCCCGGGCAGCGCGGGTGTAGCCCAGGCCAGCAGCAGCGCTGCGGCGCCGGCGCGGCAGATGCGGCCAGGTGTGGGTATGGGGGTGGGAACGGGTGTGGGTGTTGCGGCCATGTCAGTCCCCCTGCAAGGTGAATGCCTCGGCCCGGCACAGCTTGGACCAGAAGGCGAGGGCGTTGGAGAAATCGGCGAGGGCCTCTTCCATCGCCGCTGCATCGGCATTGGCCGGCACAGTCTGCTGCAGCTGCAGCGACTGCTGGCGCGGGTCCAGGCACAGTGTGCTGGCATGCTCGCGCAGCATGCCGGCGGCGAGCTTGAGCAGGCGCTGCACCGCCTGGTCGCAGCGCGGGTCTTCCTGCGGCGGCAGCGTCAGCAGCGGTGCGGTCATCGACACGCGGTTGTGCGGCGCGGGCCGCAGCCGCACACGGTACCAGAAGGCGCTGGCCGGCCTGGTGAGCGAACTCGGCCTGGCCGACGAGGTATGGACGGCCTACAGCGCCGAGGAAGGCTTGCGGATCCTGCGCGAGCGGGACCAGCCCGCGCTGCTGCTGCTGGACCTCAGCCTGCCCGGCATCACGGGCGCCGAGTCGGTCCGCGCGTTTCGCCGGGCCTGCCCGCTCGCGGTCATCGTCATCGTCTCGGCATCGGACAACCGCCAGGAGACGATGGCGGCGGCACGCTGTGGCGCCAACGCGGTCGTCTCCAAGGGCGCCGACATGGAAGCCCTGCGCGCCATCGTCGTCCAGGCGCTGTCCGGCGGGTTGCATGAAGGCCAGAAGTGGGTCACGCCGCCTGGCGCGCGCGCGCTGCCCACGGACCTGCCCCTGCGCCTCACGCCCCGGCAGGTGGAGATCGTCGCATTGCTCAGCCATGGCATGTCCAACAAGGAGATCGCGATGCGGGTGGGCCTGGCTGAAATTACCGTGAAAACCCATCTGTCGGCAGTTTTCAAGTCGCTGCATGTCGTCAACCGCACCCAGGCCGTGATGGCGATACGGCGCTTCGGCGTTCCGCTCGAAGCCCGCGCCGCCGGACAGGCGGCGATAAGCCCGCCCTAGGCGGTGCGTGTCTTGTATCAGTGGTAAGCGTGCGTTAACGGCCCTTGTGCAGGCCGATGCGCCCGGCTACTGTTGCGCCACCATGAACGCACCACTCCCGCTCAACGTCCGTTTCGACATCCAGGGCCTGATCATGGCGATCGCCCACAATCACTCGAACGACCGGCTCAACCTCAACATGACTCCCGTTCAGTGGGACATCGTGGCGAGCTACCTGCAGCCGTTCGCGCTGCAGCAGGGACAGGTGCTGATCGAGCAGGGCGCGCTGGATCGCACGCTCTACCTGCTCGAGAGCGGCACGCTCAGCGTCCACTATGAAGACGACAAGGGGCGGGTGCGGCTGGCCATTGTGGGCCCTGGCTCCGTGGTGGGCGAGGGCAGCTTTTTCTCGCATCTTCCGCGCACGGCGACAGTCCAGGCAGCCAGCAACGCCAAGGTCTGGTGCATGACCCCGCTCAGGTTTACCGAGCTTGCCAACCGGCAGTCCGGCCTCGCTCTGGAGATCTCGATGGCGCTGGGAACCGTTTTGTCGCGCCGCCTGGTGAACAAGCCCAAACGCATCGCAGTGACCTGACCGGGGTGAAATCCATAGGCAAGGCTTATGGGGCCATGTGCCGTCAGGGACCGTTTTTCTGACAACTAATACACATTTCAGCGCCGGGCAGGTGCCAAAGGGCGTTAATTTCCGCCAGACGGCACGTGTAATTCCGCGAGCCGCCTTATAAACTGTCCCTGATGTGACGTCAGGCGCCGGCCCGGACGGAGCAAACATACGGAAGTTCCACCATCATGTCCCTGCTCAGCTGGTTTTCAACCAAAAAGCCTACAAAAACCATTCCCCCGGAGAGCTCGGGCCTGTCGCGCATGGAGGCGACCCGCCCGGTCAATGGTGCAAGAAACGGGCAGGCCAAGCCGGCGTCGGGCGGTTCAGAGCATGCGGGGAACCGTAAAACCGAACGGATGGCACGCCGCGAGCTGCTTTACAGCGTCGTGCGCGAATCCATGGTCCGTGCCGGTGTGTTGTCACAGAGCTACAAGTTCAAGGTGCTGTCGCTGGACCAGCGCGGCCGCCAGTTCCTGGTGATGATGGACCTTGCAAGCGAATTTGGCGGCGAGACCCACAGGCTTGCCGAGATCGAGGCCATGATTGCCCAAAGCGCCAAGGCCCGGTACGAGATCCTGGTGACCGCCGTTTACTGGCGCATGAACGAGCATGTGGCGGTTGGCGTCCCGTCGGCGCGCTCTTCCGGGCCGATGCCGCTGGAGTCTCAGCCTGCGCCGCTGGCCGCGCCCAGCCACCACACCCTTCCCGCCCAGCGTTTCGAGCCGATCCAGGACGACGAAGTCGCCGCGTTCAAGCGCGCGCTGGCGGCCGGCGTGCCTGCGGCGGCATCCGTTGCCGCAGCCGCGCCCAAGGCCAGGGCGGCGGCCCCGGCCGAACGCCATCACGGCCCGCGCAACATTACGCTGCTCACTGGCTACGAGGACACCGAGATGCCCGATCCGGATGTCCGCGCGCCCGCCCTCAGCACAACCCAGTATGGCGAACTGAACTGAGGGTGCGCGACACCGTGCGGCGGGCAGCGCAATTCATGAAGAGGTACCGTGCGGGAAACTGCCCGCGCAGGCCCGAGACGAGTCGTCAGGAGGGAATCAATGAACGTACAACAACTGGTGACGGCAATCGCCGACTTGGACGCCAACGATGCGCTGCAATGCAAGCTGTCGGTCGAAGAGTGGAAGAAGCTGGCGCCGTACCTGTCGATCCGCTTCCTGAAGGTGGGCGACCCGCTGATCAGCGAGGGTGATGCCGAGCGGGAGCTCTACATCCTGGCCGAAGGCGAGCTCCAGGTCACGATCCAGGGCTCGGTGTTCTCCACCCTCCGGCCCGGCTCGGTGGTGGGCGAGGGTGCGTTTTTCTCCGGGCAATCGCGCAGCGCGACTGTGGTGGCGTCAGAGCCCGGCATCGCATGGGCGCTCAGCTGGGACAGGTTCGACGCCATGTCCCAGAAGCAGCCCCGCCTGGCGCTGGACCTCACCAAGGGGCTGGCCGCAGTGCTGGCGATCCGCATGCGCGAGGCAATCCTGGTCGGTCAGTTCACCTGAACGGCGGGCCCGCCGGCGCTCAATGCCCGGCAAAGTCCACCAGCGTGAACAGCTCAAGCCCGCCTTCGCGCAGCCGCCTTGAGCCGCCGAGCTCGGGCAGGTCGACAATGGCCGCGCCTTCCATGACCGTGGCGCCAAGCTTCTCCAGCAGCTTCTTGCCGGCCATCATGGTGCCACCGGTGGCGATCAGGTCGTCAATCAGCAGCACACGGTCGCCGGGTTTGACGGCATCGGTGTGCAGCTCGACGGTCGCGCTGCCGTATTCCAGTTCGTAGGTTTCCTCGACGGTGGTGAACGGCAGCTTGCCCTTCTTGCGGATGGGTACGAAGCCGACGTTCAGTTCGTACGCCACGACCGCCCCCAGGATGAAGCCCCGCGCGTCCAGCCCGGCCACCACGCCGGGCCGCATCTGCGGATCCATGTAGCGGTGCACGAATGCGTCGATCAGCACACGGAACACCTTGGGGTTCTGCAGCAGCGGCGTGATGTCCCGGAACTGGACACCCGGTGCAGGCCAGTCGGGCACGGTGCGGATGTTGGCCTTGAGGTAGTCGTTGACGCTGAGGTTCTGCATGAGCGGATTGTGCATGCGGCCCGGCCCGCGTGACGCCCCGCATTAACCCTTGAGCAGCTTTTCTTCCGCCAGTGCCAGTGCCGTCGGCATCCCGGAGAACACCAGCGTGTCGCCGTCCTCCAGCAGCGGGTCGGTATCGAGCTTCACGGTCTTGCCGCTGGTGCGCCGCAGGCTCACCACGCGTACGCCCACCGCATGCAGCGCCAGGTGCTCCAGCGGCTTGCCGATGGAACGGGCGCCCAGGGGCAGCGTGACGGTGGCCAGCCGCTCGTGGTCCAGATCGTTGACCGAGTCGTCGTCGGCGCCGTGGAAGTAGCCGCGCAGCAGGTTGTAGCGCGCATCGCGCTGGTCCTGCACGATGCGGATCACGCGCCGCATCGGCACGCCCACCAGTGCCAGCGCGTGGCTGGCCAGCATCAGCGAGCCCTCGATCGCCTCGGGCACCACCTCGGTGGCGCCGGCTTCGCGCAGCCTGTCCAGGTCCAGGTCGTCCTGCGTGCGCACGATCACCGGCACCTGCGGCGCATGGGCGCGCGTGTTGGCCAGCACCCGGATCGCACCCGGCACGTCCAGGTAGGTCACGACCACGGCGCTGGCGCGCGCCAGGCCGGCGGCCATCAGGGCCTGCAGCCGCGCCGCATCGCCGAACACGACGGAGTCACCGGCGGCCGCAGCCTTGCGCACCCGGTCCGGGTCCAGGTCGAGCGCCATGTAGGGAATGCCTTCGGCGTCCAGCATGCGCGCCAGGTTCTGCCCGCAGCGGCCGTAGCCGCAGATGATCACATGCTTGTTGGCATTGATCGACTTGCGGGCGATGGTGGTCATCTGCAGTGACTGCTGCAGCCATTCGGTCGAGACGAGTTTCATCACGATCGGGTTGCTGTACATGATCATGAACGGCGTTGCCAGCATCGACAGCACCATGCTCGCGAGCACCGGGTTGAGCAGTTCGGGCGGGACCAGCGCGTTGTCGGTGCTCAACGTGAGCAGCACAAAGCCGAACTCGCCGGCCTGCGCCAGGTAAAGCCCGGTGCGCAGCGATACACCGGCCGTCGCGCCAAGGCCCTTGGCCAGCGCGGTGATGAGCACCAGCTTGAACAGCACCGGCAGTGTCACCAGCAGCAGCACAAGTGGCCAGCGCTCGATGACCAGCCGCCAGTCCAGCAGCATGCCGATGGTGATGAAAAACAGGCCAAGCAGCACGTCGTGGAAGGGCCGGATGTCGGTCTCCACCTGGTGCTTGTATTCGGTTTCGGAAATCAGCATGCCCGCAATGAACGCGCCCAGTGCCAGGCTCAGGCCCGCCAGCTCGGTAAGCCAGGCCAGGCCCAGCGTGATGAGCAGCAGGTTCAGCACGAAGAGTTCATCACTCTTGCGCCGGGCCACGATGGTGAGCCACCAGCGCATCACGCGCTGGCCGCCGACCAGCAGCACGGCGATCAGCACGGCCGCTTTCAGCGACGCCAGCGCCAGCGCCGTGAACAGCTGCTCGCCCGAGGTGCCCAGCGCCGGTATGAGCACCAGCAGGGGCACCACGGCCAGGTCCTGGAACAGCAGCACGCCCATCACCCGCTTGCCGTGTTCGGACTCCATCTCGAGCCGCTCGGACATCAGCTTGACGACGATGGCGGTGCTGCTCATCGTGAGCACACCGGTCAGCGCGACCGATGTCTGCCAGTTCATCTGCCACAGGCCCGGCGCCATGGCGGCCAGCATGAGCGAGCCGGCCGTGCCGACGACGATGGTCAGCACCACCTGCAGCATCCCCAGGCCGAACACATGCCGGCGCATGGCGCGCAGCTTGGACAGGTTGAACTCCAGGCCGATCACGAACATCAGGAAAACGACGCCGAACTCGCCCAGGTGCTTGATGCCCCCGGAGTTCTCGGCGAGCGCCAGTGCATTCGGCCCGATGACGACCCCGACCGCAAGATAGCCGAGCATGGGCGGCAGCTTCAGCGAGCGGAACGCCACCACGCCCAGCACGGCGGCCAGCAGGTAAAGCAGCGTGAGTTCAAGCGAGGTCATCCCCCGATGCTAGCAAGCCGCATGCCCCCGGCCCATCGGGCCCATCCCGTGCCGCATAGAATGATTGCATGACATTCGACGCTGCGCAGGCCATCCGTCTGGCCCAGGAGACATTCGACATCGAGGCTGCGGCAGTTCTCGGGCTGAAGGCGCGCACCGGCGAGGGCTTTGCCCGTTGCGTGCAGATGATGCTGGGCGTGCGCGGCCGCGTGGTGGTGATGGGCATGGGCAAGAGCGGCCATGTGGGGCGCAAGATCGCTGCCACGCTTTCGTCCACCGGCACGCCCGCGATGTTCGTGCACCCTGCCGAGGCCAGCCATGGCGATCTCGGCATGATCAAGCCCATTGACCTGGTGCTGGCCATCTCCAACAGCGGCGAGAGCGAGGAGCTCACCTCCATCCTGCCGGTGCTCAAGCGCCAGGGTGTTCCGCTCATTGCCATCACTGGCGGCCTGCAGTCCACACTGGCACGGCATGCCCACGAGACCCTGGACAGCAGTGTGGCCAAGGAGGCCTGCCCGCTGAACCTGGCACCCACCGCCAGCACCACGGCACAGCTCGCGCTGGGCGATGCGCTGGCCGTCGCCCTTCTGGATGCGCGCGGCTTCCGCGAGGAAGACTTTGCGCGCTCGCACCCCGGCGGCGCGCTGGGCCGCAAGCTGCTGACGCACCTGGCCGATGTGATGCGCACCGGCGACGCAGTGCCGCGCGTGGGCCCCGCCACGCCGTTCAGCGACCTGATGCGCGAGATGAGTGCCAAGGGCCTGGGCGCCTCGGCCGTCGTTGACGGCGCCGGCGCGGTGCTGGGCATCTTCACCGATGGCGACCTGCGGCGGCTCATCGAGAAAGGCGTGGACCTCCGTGCGATGACGGCCGGGCAGGTCATGCACCCGAACCCGCGCACCATGCGTGCCGACGCGCTGGCCGTGGAAGCTGCGGAACTGATGGAACAGCATCGCATCACCAGCGTGCTGGTCGTCGATGCCGCCGGCAAGCTCACCGGTGCCCTGAACACCAACGACCTTCTGCGCGCAAAAGTTATCTAGGGATGACTGCGCCATGATTCCCGCCATGAACTTCCCGCCGGAACTGCTGCTCAGGGCGCAAGGCATCCGCGTTGCGTTTTTTGACGTGGATGGCGTGCTGACCGACGGTGGCCTGTACATCTCCGAAGGCGGCGAGACACTCAAGCGCTTCAACACGCTGGACGGCCACGGCCTGAAGCTGCTGCAGCGGGCCGGCATCACGCCTGCCGTGATCACCGGCCGCGATTCGCGGCCGTTGCGCATGCGGCTGGAGGCGTTGGGCATTACCCATGTGCACTACGGTACGGAAGACAAGCGCCCCGCCGCCGAGGAAACGCTCAAGGCCCTTGGCCTGGGCTGGCACGAGGCGGCAGCCATCGGTGACGACTGGCCGGACCTGGCGGTGATGCGGCATTGCGCCTTTGCCTGCGCGCCGCACAATGCCCATGCCGAAGTGCGCACGATTGCGCACCACATCACGCTTGCGCGCGGCGGTGAAGGCGCAGCGCGCGAGTTCTGCGACCTGCTGCTCGTGGCCTCCGGCCGTTATGCGGCGCTGCTGCAGGATGCGGCCGCATGAAGCCGGTTGCCGTGCTTCGCGCCGGCTGGGAGCGCCTGTCGATCTACCTTCCGGTCATCCTGATGGGCCTGCTGGCGCTTGGCACCTACTGGCTGGCCAGCAACACGCCGATCTTCAGCGCGCCCGAAGCCGAGAAGGCCGAGCGCCACGAGCCGGACTACTTCATGCGCAAGTTCGAGGTGAAAACCTTCGACGCCTCCGGCCGGCTCAAAAGCGAGGTGTTCGGCGCCGAGGCGCGCCACTATCCCGATACCGACACGCTGGAGATTGACAAGGCGCGCATCCGCTCTTTTGCTGAAGACGGCCGCCTGACCGTTGCGACGGCGGAGCGCGCACTGTCCAATGGCGACGGTTCGGAGGTGCAGCTTTCGGGCAATGCCGTCGTCGTGCGCGATGCCGCCGTCGATGCTTCGGGCAAGCCGGTGCCGCGGTTTGTCGTGCGCGGGGAGTTCCTGCATGTTTTCATGAACACCGAACGGATCAAGTCGCACCTGCCCGTCGTCATGACGCGCGGCAGCGACGAATTTGCGGGCGACTCCATGGAATTCGACAACCTTGACCGCGTGATGAACCTGCAGGGGCGGGTCAGGGGTTACCTGGCGCCCAGGCCGCCGAAAAACTGAAAGGAGCCTCCATGACGCCGCCACTGGCTTTCATCACCGGCGCTTCCAGCGGCATCGGCCAGGCGCTGGCCTGGCGCTTCTATGAGGCGGGCTATTCGCTGGCGCTGGTCGCGCGGCGCACTGGCGAGATTGAGGCCTGGGCGCAGCGGCAGTCGCTGGACGCGGCACGGTTCCGCATCTACAGCGCCGACGTGGCCGACACGGCCAGCATTGTGGCCGCAGGCCAGGCCTGCAACGCCGCGCAGGGCGTGCCTGACGTGGTGGTCGCCAATGCCGGCATCAGCGTGGGCGTCGATACGGCCGTGCTGGAAGACATCGAGGTGATCGCGCAGACTTTTGCCACCAACAACACCGGCATGGCCGCGACGTTCCATCCTTTTGTCGAAGGCATGACCCGGCGCGGCTCGGGCACCCTGGTGGGCATCGGCAGTGTGGCGGGCATCCGCGGCTTGCCCGGCCATGGCGCGTACTGCGCCAGCAAGGCGGCGGTCATCAGCTATTGCGAAAGCCTGCGCGGGGAACTGCGCCCCTCGGGCGTGAAGGTCGTGACCATCTGCCCGGGCTATATCGACACGCCGCTGACAAAGGAAAACCGCTACTCGATGCCTTTCCTGATGCAGCCAGGCGATTTTGCCGACAAGGCCTTTGCTGCCATCACGGTCGGCGTGAGCTACCGCGTCATTCCCTGGCAGATGGGCGTGGTGGCCAAGCTCCTCCGGTTTCTGCCCAATCCCCTGTTCGACAAGGTCCTGGCAGGACGACCAAGAAAACATCGCAAGGGCGGATAGCTCGCCGCGAAAGCAAAAAGGCTCCGGAAGGAGCCTTTTTTGTTCAGTATGCGGGAGCGCTCAGTAGCCGCCGCCACCACCACCGTAGCCGCCGCGGCCGCCACCACCACCACCGCCGCCGCCACTGCGCGGGCCGGGGCCGTAGGGGCTGCGGAAACCGCCGTCGCCGCCGCCACCGCCCTCACGGCGGCCACCGCCGCCGCCGCCACCGTAGCCGCCGCCACCGCCTTCGCGACGGCCACCGCCGCCACCACCACCGCCGTAGCCACCACCACCGCCGCCGCCAAAGCCGCCGCTGCGCGGGGGACGGGCTTCCATCGGGCGGGCTTCATTGACCACCACGCTGCGGCCGCCCAGGGGCTGGCCATTCATGCCGTTGATCGCGGCCTGTGCTTCGGCATCGCTGCCCATTTCGACAAAACCGAATCCCTTGGACCGGCCGGTGTCGCGCTCCATCATGACCTTGGCGCTGGTCACGGAACCGAATTGGCCGAAGGCCTGCTCCAGATCACCGTCGCGTACCGAGTAAGGCAGGTTGCCGACGTACAGTTTGTTTCCCATGAAGGGACTCCTCAAAAAAACATTGACGAAGCGATGGAGTCCGAAAACGCATTCAACAAACCGGATAGAAGCGAGTAGCGACCTGTTCACCGCAAACCAAGTGGGGCAGAAAGCTCTAACCCCCACATGATTATTATGAAGCATATATCGCAAAAACATGCAAGTGGCTTGCCCTGCATCAGGCGCCCAAAACCCGGCCCGGGCATGAAAAAGGGCCCCGAAGGGCCCTGTTTTGCTGTGGAAGCGGCAGTCAAGCCGCTCCGGCAGACTGGCTTAGTAGCCGCCGCGGCCACCACCGCCGCCGCCGCCGTAACCGCCGCCGCCACCGCTGCGGCCGCCGCCACCACCGCCGTAACCGCCGCCACCACCACCGCCGCCGTAGCCGCCGCCACCGCTACGCGGGGGACGGGCTTCCATCGGACGGGCTTCGTTGACAACGAGGTCACGGCCGCCCATGGACTGGCCGTTCATGCCCTTGATTGCGGCTTGCGCTTCGGCATCGCTGCCCATTTCGACAAAGCCAAAACCCTTGGAACGGCCGGTGTCGCGCTCCATCATGACTTTGGCGCTGGAGACGGTACCGAACTGGCCGAAGGCCTGTTGCATGTCGCTGTCGCTGAAGGAATAGGGCAGGTTGCCCACGTAAAGTTTGTTGCCCATCTTGGGACTCCTCAAAAAGACTCAAAACGCGATGGGAGTCTGGAAAACGCTATCAACAAACCCATGAAGACTTCAGAGACGCGAAACTGACCAATCACCGCAAATATGCGTCGCTGTTTTAAGGCGACGCTTGGGCATTATGCGGCATATTTCCAGACATAACGAAGAAAGTTTTCAAAATGATTCAAAGACATAAAGGCGGCACTGTCGCCTGCCAGGCCGCGAAGGCAGGTTATTCGGCGTAGTTTCGCCACTGGTTCATGGCATTGCGCATGGTCAGCAGCTGCCGCTCAAAGCGCGGACAGGCCTTGCAGGCCGCCAGGTGCAACCGCAGAGCCAGCCTGTCGTTCCAGGGCAGGCGGCGGTCTTCCCTTGCGATCAGCAATTGGGCGGTCTGCTTGCAGGTACGGCGCAGGATCATCATGTCTTCAGCTGCCGGTGGAGGCCCGGCCAAACCAGTTGAGTTCCAGGCATTCACGCAGCCGCAATCGGGCGCGGTGAAGCTGGACGTAGAGGTTGGTCGGGCTGAGGCCCAGTTCCTTACAGATGTCCTCCGATGGCATTTCGAGCCATTCCCGCATCAGGAACACCCGGCCCATGGCAGCCGGCAGCTTCTCGGTGCATGCCTCCATCACCGCAAAGAACTGGCGCGTGTTGAGGTCCTGCTCGGGGTTGCCCCAGTCAGAGGGCCGGGAAGCGAAATGCCCGTCCGCCTTGAACATCAGGGCATCAAGTTCCTCGCTGCCGTCACCGTCGCCTTCGTCCAGGCTGACCTCGCGCTTGCGCTGGCGCAGGATGTCGATGACCTTGTGCTTGAGGATGCCGACCAGCCAGGTCTTCAGTTGCGACCGGTTGCCGAAAGACTGGGGCTTGGACAGCGCGGCCAGCATGGTCTCCGACACCGCATCCTCCGCCCAGGCGTCGTTGCGCAGCTGCAGCCGCGCAAAGCGCATCAGGTAGGCCTGGTGTTCGGCGATTTCGCTTTGCAGTGTCATGGGGGAGCCTGTAAGACTTTGATCATCGCATACGACTCAAGGCGCATGAACGCCCAACTCCCCGCCGCCCTTGCCCGTGTCCTCATTCTTGCCACCGTGCTGCTTGTGCCTGCTGCGCATGCGCAGCAGCCCTCCCGCGCACCCGCTTTCCCGGTGCTTGAGGGCAGCACGATTGAAGGCAAGCCGTTCAGGCTGGCCACGCTCAAGGGCAAGGTCGTCCTGGTGATGTTCTGGTCCACCGGTTGCGCGGTCTGCCGCGACAAGATGCCCGAGTTGCGCCAGAACTACGAAGGCTGGGCCGGCAAGCCCTTCGAGCTGGTGCTGGTAAGCGTGGACAGCCGGGTCCAGGACCTCAATGATTACGAGAAGATCATCTCGCGCATGGTGCCGGTCCGGCAGCGCTTCATCCAGCTGTGGTCCGGGGCGCCGGGTTACAGCGACAGTTTTGGCGCGCCCGGCCAGCTGCCGGCCAGCTTCCTGCTGGACAAGAGCGGCAAGGTGGTCGAGCGGTACCAGGGGCGCATTCCCGCCGAAACATGGGACCGCATTGCCGACCTGCTTTGAGGTGCGGTTGAGGCGGGGGCCTGGCTCAGGGAAAACCCGGCATCATAAAAAATTGCGCAATGCGCATGTAAGAAGCCGGGGCTGGCGCAGACGAACGTCCAGCCAGGCAGGGACCGCGAATAAATCCCGCCGGGTTGACTTCAAACAGCTTTATCCATCAACGCAACTTTCAGGAGCTTCCAAATGAACCAACGCGCACTTGTCGCCGCTGCTGCGGCCTCCCTGCTGTCCACCATGCTTGTCGCCACGCCCGCCGCCGCGCAGGAAAAGGAAAAATGCTACGGCATCGCCAAGGCCGGCCAGAATGACTGCGCCAACCTGTCCGGCACGCACTCCTGTGCAGGCCAGTCCAAGGTCAGCGACGATGCCGGTGAATGGAAATATGTTGCCAAGGGCACCTGCGCCGGCATGAAGGGCATGACGGCCGACCAGGCCAAGATGAAGGTCAAGAAGAGCTGAAAGGGCTGATGCCATTGCCCCGGAGGGCAGCGGTGAAAGACGGAACCTGAAACCATTCACAACCAGACCTTCGCCCTGCCCGCCATGACATCCCTGAGCCCCGCTTCCACCGGCATCGGCTGGCGGCATCCCCATTACGGCGAGCTGCTCGAACAGGCGGCATCGCCGCAACGGGCGGCACCGGACTTTCTTGAAGTCCATTCCGAGAATTTCTTCGGCGCCGGCGGCGCCGCGCTGGCCGTTCTGCAGCAGGCGCGCGAAACCTGGCCCATCAGCCTGCATGGCGTGGGCCTGGCACTCGGTTCGGCGGCCGGCATCGACATGCGGCACCTGGACCAGCTGGCCGCGCTTGTGGAACGCATCGAGCCGGCGCTGGTGTCCGACCATGCCTGCTTCGCACGCGGTCCCGGCCCCGGTGGCAGCATCATCCATGCTGCGGACCTGTTGCCGATACCTTTCAACAATGAAGCGCTGGATGTGCTGTGCGCCAATGTGCAGCGGGTGCAGGAGCGCCTGCGCAGGCCCATCCTGGTGGAGAACCTGTCGGCCTGCATTGGCTGGGCTGACAGCGAGTACGGTGAGACAGATTTCCTGGCGGCACTGGTCCGGCGCACGGGCTGCAAGCTGCTGCTGGACGTGAACAACATTTATGTGAATGCATTGAACGACCGGATCGCCGGCCGGTGCGAAGACCCGCTGCAGGCCTGCAGCGGCTGGCTGGACCGCATTGCGCCGCAGGCGCCAGGCGAGATCCACCTGGCGGGCCATTGCGTGGCTGACGGCATCGTCATCGACGACCATGGAAGCCGCGTCTGCGCCGATGTGTGGGCGCTGTACCGCCATGCGCGGGAACGCTTCGGCGCGGTGCCGGCGCTGGTTGAGTGGGACACGGACATCCCGCCGCTTGAGGTGTTGCTGGAAGAAGTGGCGCGCGCAAGGGCGGTGATGCCATGACGCCGCTCGCGCGCCAGCAGCAGGCCATGCTCAAAGCCGTGTTCGGCCGCTGGGACGAAACTGCCTTGCGCGGGCTGGCCGCGCAGGACGACAGCTTGCGCATCCGCGGCCTGCAGGCCTATCGCAGCAATGGCCATGCACTGGCGCAGCGCGCCTTGGCTGCGGCCTTCCCGGTCCTGAACCAGCTGCTCGGCGAAGAAAATTTTGCGGGCTTCGCGCGCGCGTTCTGGCAACGCCACCCGCCCGTGCATGGCGACATCGCGCTGTGGGGCGACCAGCTGCCCGGCTTTGCCGGGCAGTCCGCGCAGCTCGCGGATGAGCCGTACCTGGCGGATATGGCGCGGGTTGAATGGGCGTTGCACAGCGCGGCGACCGCCGCCGACGCCGTGGCCGACCCGGGCAGCTTCCGGCTGCTGGTGGAGCAGGAGCCCGCTGCCGTCACGCTCGTCCTGGCCCCAGGGGTCAGCGTGATCGAAAGCCGCTGGCCGGTGGTGAGCATCATCCATGCGCATGTGACGGGTGTGCCCGGCCTGGACCTGGCCGGCGAGCGGCTGCGCGCCGGCGTTGCGGAGACCGCGCTGGTCTGGCGCCAGGGCTTCAAGCCCATGCTGCGGCAGGCGGCGCGTGCCGAGGCGGATTTCCTGGCCGCGATTGAAGCCGGCCATGGGCTGGGCGCCGCGCTGGAAGCAGCGGATGGCATCGATTTCAACAACTGGCTCGCCCCCGCCGTGCAAAGCGCGCTGGTGCTGGGCGCAAGACTCATGACCCAAGGAGAAACACCATGAACAACCCAGGCCTCGTCGAACGCGGCTGCATGATCTGGAGCCGCCTGAGCGCGGCGCTGGACAGCCTCCAGCCGCTTGCGGCCCTTGCCGCACGCATCTACGTCGCGCAGGTGTTCTTCCTGTCCGGCCTGACCAAGCTGCGCGACTGGGAGATCACCGTCGCGTTGTTCACCGACGAATACAAGGTGCCCCTGCTGCCGCCGGCCATGGCGGCCTTCATGGGCACGGCCGGCGAGCTGGTGCTGCCGGTATTGCTGGTGCTGGGCCTGGGCGGCCGCTTCGCGGCGCTGGGCCTGTTTGTGGTGAATGCCGTCGCGGTGATTTCGCTGGCCGACATCCCGCCCGCCGCCCTGCAGCAACACATCTTCTGGGGTTCGCTGCTGGCCGGCCTGGCCGTCTTTGGCCCGGGCCCCTGGTCGCTGGAGCGTTTTGTCTGGCCGAAGCTGGCACGCGGCGCCGCGGCCTGACGTGCCCCGGCCCCGCGCGCTGCTGTTACCAGTTCACCTCGCGATCCGGCGTCGAGCCGATCTTGTGGATGGCAAGGTCGGCGCCGTCGTATTCTTCCTCCGGTGACAGCCGCAGGCCCATGACGGCCTTGATCAGGCCGTAGACGACAAAGCCGCCAACCAGTGCCCAGGCCACGCCCATCAGGGTGCCGATGGCTTGCGCCCCGAAGCTCACGCCGCCCAGGCCGCCCAGCGCCTTGCTGCCGAAGATGCCCGCCGCCAGGCCGCCCCATGCGCCGCACAGGCCGTGCAGCGGCCAGACGCCGAGCACATCGTCGATCTTCCATTTGTTCTGGGTCAGCGTGAACATCAGCACGAAGATGCCGCCGGCCACTGCGCCGACCACCAGTGCGCCCAGCGGATGCATCAGGTCCGAACCGGCGCACACGGCCACCAGGCCGGCGAGCGGGCCGTTGTGCACGAAGCCCGGGTCATTGCGGCCGAAGGCGAGTGCGGCCAGCGTGCCGCCGGCCATGGCCATCAGCGAGTTGACGGCAACCAGCCCCGAGATCTTGTCGATGGTCTGCGCGCTCATCACATTGAAGCCGAACCAGCCCACCGTGAGGATCCAGGCGCCCAGTGCGAGGAAAGGGATGTTTGACGGCGGATGCGCAGAGATCGCCCCGTCCTTGCGGTAGCGGTTGCTGCGGGCGCCCAGCAGGATGACCGCCGGCAACGCCAGCCAGCCGCCCACCGCATGGACGACGATGGAGCCTGCAAAGTCATGGAACTCCTCGCCGGTAGCAGCCTTGATCCAGGCCTGGATGCCGAAGCCCTGGTTCCAGACAATGCCCTCGAAGAGTGGATAGATAAAGCCAACGATGACCGCCGTTGCGATCAATTGCGGCCAGAAGCGCGCCCGTTCTGCAATGCCGCCCGAAATGATCGCGGGAATGGCCGCCGCAAAAGTCAGCAGGAAGAAGAACTTGACCAGCTCGTAGCCGTTCTTTGCGGCCAACTGCTCGGCGCCCACGAAAAAGCTGGTGCCATAAGCCACGCCGTAACCCACAGCGAAGTACACGACGGTGGACACCGAGAAGTCCACCAGGATCTTGACCAGTGCATTCACCTGATTCTTCTTGCGGACCGTGCCGAGCTCCAGAAATGCGAAACCGGCGTGCATGGCCAGCACCATGATGCCGCCCAACAATATGAATAGCGCGTCTGAGCCCTGTTTTAGTGCTTCCATGTCTTGCCTCTTGGATGAATTGCTGTTTATTGGTGCGTAATCAATTGAAAACCAGATTACGCACCAAAAGCATGCAAAAACCGCGCCAGAAGCGTGCAATCTAGGGACAACCCTAGAATCAACACTCATCCCCACGGATTCATCATCGAAGCCTTCCTCATCTCCACCGGCATCGTCGCCCTCGCCGAAATGGGCGACAAGACGCAACTGCTCGCGCTCGTTCTCGCCGCCAGGTTCCGCAAGCCCTGGCCCATCGTCGCGGGCATCTTCGTTGCCACCCTTGCCAACCACGCGCTGGCCGGCGCCGTGGGTGCATGGGTGACCACGCTGCTGGGTCCGGACGTGCTGCGCTGGGTGCTCGGTGCATCCTTCATCGCAATGGCCGCCTGGATGCTGATACCTGACAAGCTGGATGCGGAAGACGCCGCAACCACGCCGCGCTTTGGCGTCTTTGCCACCACCCTCGTCGCCTTCTTCCTGGCGGAGATGGGTGACAAGACCCAGATCGCCACCGTGATGCTGGCGGCCCGGTATGACGCCTGGGCGGCAGTCGTCGCCGGCACCACCCTGGGCATGATGCTGGCCAATGCGCCGGTGGTCTGGCTGGGCGAGCGCATCACCCGCGCCGTGCCGATCCGGGCGGTGCACCTTGTGTCGGCGTTGATCTTCGCGGGCTTGGGCGTGTACGCCTTGCTCTGAACAGGGAATGCGTGGAGGTGCCCATTTCGTGGGAGCCGTGGAACCGGCTTTGCCGGGCCACTGGCTCCGCCCCTCAGTGGGGGGAGGCGCGCGCAAGCGCGCTTCGGGGGGCGTATACTTCCTTCAGCGCCGATTTGCCCAGCTTGCGGGCGCTCAATAAATTCAGCTAAAGACCGAACGCCCGGCCCGGCCTCGTTTTTAGCAACGACGCCGGGTTTTGTTTTTTGGGTCCGCCAACAGATGATCGTCACGCCCCAGTCCATGCACTTCAGCGAGCCGCTGGCCCTGCAGAGTGGCTCGGCCATCCGTGCCTACGACCTCTGCTACGAGACGTACGGCACCCTCAATGCGGACAAGTCCAACGCCGTGCTGATCTGCCACGCGCTCAATGCCTCGCACCATGTGGCGGGCGTGTATGCGGGCCAGAAAAATTCCGAAGGCTGGTGGGACAACATGATCGGCCCCGGCAAGCCGGTGGACACCGACAGGTTCTTCGTCATCGGCATCAACAACCTGGGCTCCTGCTTCGGCTCCACCGGGCCGATGCATGTCAACCCGGACACGGGCAAGGTCTACGGCGCCGACTTCCCGGTGGTCACCGTGGAAGACTGGGTGGACGCCCAGGCCCGGCTGCTCGATGGCCTGGGCATCCGCACGCTCGCCGCCGTCATGGGCGGCAGCCTGGGCGGCATGCAGGCGCTGGGCTGGGCGCTGCAATACCCGGACCGGGTGCGCCATGCGGTGGTGATCGCCAGTGCGCCCAACCTCACCGCAGAGAACATCGCCTTCAATGAAGTGGCGCGCCGCGCCATCGTGACCGACCCTGACTTCCACGGCGGCCATTTCTACGAGCACGGCGTCATCCCCAAGCGCGGCCTGCGCATTGCCCGGATGATCGGCCACATCACCTACCTCAGCGACGACGTGATGAACGAAAAGTTCGGAAGGGAGTTGCGCAGCGCGGTGGCGGAGTCCGTGGAAGGCGGCGGCAGCCCCTACCAGTACACCACGCAGGACGTCGAGTTCCAGATAGAGAGCTACCTGCGCTACCAGGGCGACAAATTTGCCGAATACTTTGACGCCAACACCTACCTGCTGATCACCCGGGCGCTTGACTACTTCGACCCGGCGGGCCGCTTCGACGGGAACCTCGCCAAAGCGCTGGCGCGGGCCAGCGCGAAGTTCCTGCTCGTGAGCTTCACCACCGACTGGCGCTTCTCGCCCCGGCGCAGCCGCGAGATCGTCAAGGCCCTGCTGGACAACGGGCGCGACGTGAGTTACGCCGAGATCGACGCGCCGCACGGGCATGACGCTTTCCTGCTGGAGGATGAGCGTTACCTTGGGGTGGCACGGTCGTATTTCGAGCGTATCGGGCAGGAAACGGGGGCGGCCACATGAGCGACAACGCAACCATGCAATCCATCGCGAAGCTGGTGCCGCGCGGCTCGCGAGTGCTCGACCTGGGCTGCGGCGACGGCGCCATGCTCGACTACCTCCAGCGTGAGCGCGGCTGCGCCGGCTATGGCATCGAGATTGCCGACGCCAATGTGCTGGCCTGCATGAAGCGGGGCGTCAACGTCATCCAGCTGAACCTGGACGAAGGGCTGTCGATGTTTGACGACAACTCCTTTGACGTGGTGCTGCAGGTCGACACGCTGCAGCACCTGCGCAATACCGAGACCATGCTGGTGGAGACTGCGCGCGTGGGCCGCACCGGCATCGTCGCGTTCCCCAATTTTGCGCACTGGCCCAACCGGCTCAGCATCCTGCGCGGGCGCATGCCGGTGACGCGGCGCCTGCCCTACCAGTGGTACGACACGCCCAATATCCGCGTCGGTACCTTCAAGGACTTCGAGGTGCTGGCCATGAAGAGCCAGCTGCGCATCCTTGACGCCTTCGGCCTGCAGGACGGCCGCGAAGTTACCTGGTTGCCGAACGCCCGGGCCGGTACGGCCGTGTTCCGTTTCGAGAAATAGGACGCCCGCCCAAGCGCTACTCGCCTCGTGCAGCGAGTTGTCTGGTGCCTCCGATCGGCATCACGAAAAACTGTTCCTCCGTGAGGCCGTGCTTCTCACGTTCCGCCACCAGTGCCCGCGGCGGTTCGTCCAGCGCCTCGTCGGTCAGCTCGAAGGTGCCCCAGTGCACGCCCAGGGAGCGCTTGGCGCCGAGGTCGTGGTGGATCTTCACGGCCTCCTCGACGTTCACATGCTGGTGGGTCATGAACCAGCGGGGCTCATAGGCCCCGATGGGCAGCAGTGCGATGTCGAAACCGCCTCCGTCAGCAGCGCGCTGCCGGTGCGCAAAGCGCTCGCGCATGTCGGTGAAGTCGCGCGAATAGCCGGTGTCGCCGGCGTAGAACAGGTGGCAGTCCGGTGCGAAAACGGCGAAGCCGCCCCAGAGTGTGAGCATCCGGTCGTTCAGGCCCCGGGCCGACCAGTGCTGCGCCGGTACCAGCACGACTTCAACCTCCCCGCCTGGCGCAGCCAGCGTGTGGCCCTGCCACCAGTCCAGCTCGATGGCGTTGTGGATGCCGCGCGCGGCAAGCCAGGGCTTGAGGCCGAGCGGCACGACAAAGAGCGGCGGCCCGCCGGGCTGCGCGTCCAGGGCGCGGGCCGAGGCTTCGTCCAGATGGTCATAGTGGTTGTGTGACACCAGCACGAGGTCGATGCGCGGCAGCTCTGCGAGTGCAACGCCTGGCGGCTGGTGCCGCTTCGGCCCGGCGAAAGCGATGGGCGAAGCGCGGTCCGAGAAGATCGGGTCAGTCAGCATGGACAGGCCGCCCAGTTGCGCCAGCACGGTGGCATGGCCGACCCAGGTGACCGCGGGTTGCATCTGTGCCGCCGCCAGCGCATTGCTGCGGATGAAGCCGTGGTCCGCCGTCACCGCCGGGATCGGCGCGCGTGGCGGCGGCGGCAGGCCGCGGCGCGCCGCATTGAGCTTCCAGCGCAGCACCTCGGCAAGGCTCTTCGGCTCAAATGCTGAATGGACATTCTGGAAGCCATCCGGGCGGTGGTGCGGACGGGCCGGGTCGTAATACGGGTTCATGCCCGCCAGAATACCGGCGTTCCGGGCCGTGTGCAGGCTTGGAGAGGCGGTATCCTTGTCATACAAATCTGTTTCTTGTATGACCAGTCAATTTTCCCCGGTGTCCAGCGGCGCCCGCCTGTCCGACCAGGTGGCGCAGCAGCTTGCAGCCGAAATCCGCGCCGGCCGGATCGCGCCGGGTGCCAAGCTGCCCACCGAAGCGCGCCTGGTGGAGCAGTTCCAGGTCAGTCGCACGGTCCTGCGTGAAGCGGTGTCCAGACTCAAGTCGCTCGGGCTGGTGGACTCCCGCCAGGGCAGCGGCGTCTACGTCAACACCAGCGTTCCCTTCGAGCCGCTGAACTTCGACGCCCGCCATACCGATTCGCGCGAGGCCGTGGTGCAGATGGTCGAGGTGCGCCGCGCACTGGAAGCCGAGGTTGCCGGCCTGGCGGCGCAGCGCCGCAATGCGGCCGACATCAAGCGCATCCAGCAGGCCGTCCGCGCGCTGGAAAAGGCGGTGCACGCGGGCGGCGACGGTGTGGAGGAAGACGTGAAGTTCCACCGCGCGATAGCTGACGCCGCGCGCAACCCTTTCCTCATCGGCACGCTGGAATACCTGGCGCAGTTCCTGCGCGGCGCCACCCGCGTCACCCGGGCCAACGAGGCGCGCCGCGCCGACTTTGCGGCGCAGGTGCGGGAAGAGCATGCGGCGATTGCAGCCGCGATTGAAGCCGGCGATGCGGCCAGGGCCCGGCAGGTGGCCGCACGCCACATGAACAATGCCATCCGCCGCATCGAGAGCGCGGACCCTTCGTTCTGGAGCCAGGAGGGCGACCGCCTGGCGCGCCCCCTGGTCAGCGGCCTGCCAAGGGTGTAAGGGCGCCCATGGACTTCACCCGCAAGTACCTGCTGGCTGCGCTGGCCTGGCTCATTGGCTGGCCGCTGGTGTTCGTGCCGCTGTTCGTCAAGGGCGTGCTGCCGCCGTCGCAGCTCTACACCGCCGGGGCATCTGTCATCTGGGGGCTCGGCCTGGTGGCCTGCTTCGGTGCCTGGGCCTGGCGTGATGCGCCCGCCCACGGCAAGCCGCGCAACCTGGCGGTGTTGTTCACTGCCGCCTGGCTGCTGGTGTTCCTGCTGGCCGTGTTCCCCTACCTGTTCGTCACGCGCGGGCCGCGGCAGGGCTGGCGCGCGTCGCTGTACTTCACCGGCTATTGCCTGGCATGTGCGGCCTGTTTTGCCGGTGTCGGCATGGTGTCGCGGCTGTTTATCTGAACGGGGATGCGGCATTTGCCGCAGGCTGCGCCAGCCAGTCCCTGTGGCTTGCGGGCTTCCAAAGTTGTATGATGACCATACTAATATGGAGACACTTCGATGAACACTTCCGCAGGCGCGCGCGTCGGGGTCCTGGGCCTTGGCGCCATGGGCAGCGGCATGGCCGGGTCGCTGCGCCGGGCGGGTTACGACCTGCTTGTGTATGACGTGCGGCCCGAGGCATCAAGGGACTTTGCCGCGGCGGGCGGCACAGCCTGCGCATCGCCCGCAGAGGTGGCGCGGGAGTGCGGGGTGCTCATATCGGTCGTGGTCAATGCCGCGCAGACGGAGAGCGTGCTGTTCGGCGAGGGCGGCTGCGCCCAGGCCATGGCGCCCGGCAGCGTGTTCGTCATGTGCTCCACCGTGGACCCGGCCTGGTCCGTGGCCATGGAAGCGCGGCTCGCCGAGAAGGGCATCCTCTACCTGGACGCGCCGATCTCCGGTGGCGCCGCCAAGGCGGCCAGCGGCCAGATGACGATGATGACCTCCGGCAGCGCGCAGGCCTATGAGCGCTGCGAGCCCATGCTGCATGCCATGGCAGCCAAGGTCTACAAGCTGGGCGACAGGGCCGGCGCCGGCAGCAAGGTCAAGGTCATCAACCAGCTGCTGGCGGGTGTGCACATTGCCGCAGCCGCCGAAGCGATGGCGCTTGGCCTGCGCGAGGGCGTGGACCCTGCGGCGCTGTATGAAGTCATCACCCACAGCGCAGGCAACAGCTGGATGTTCGAGAACCGCATGGCCCATGTGCTCGCGGCGGACTACACGCCGCTGTCCGCCGTGGATATCTTCGTCAAGGACCTCGGGCTGGTGCTGGACATGGCCCGCGCGAGCAAGTTCCCGCTGCCGCTGTCGTCCACCGCGCACCAGATGTTCATGCAGGCGTCCACGTCCGGCCACGGCCGCGAAGACGACAGCGCTGTCATCAAGATCTTCCCGGGCATTGAGTTGCCGGCGAGGCCGGGGGCGGACGCATGACACTTGCGCTCGGCTGCATTGCCGACGACTTCACCGGCGCCACCGACCTGGCGAACAACCTCGTGCGCAGCGGCATGCGCGTGCTGCAGACCATCGGCGTGCCGCGTACGGGGCCGGCTGCCGCACCGGTTGTCGATGTCGATGCCGTGGTCGTGGCGCTCAAGTCGCGCACCATCGCACCGGCCGAGGCGGTGGCCCAGTCGCTCGATGCGCTGCGCTGGCTGCAGGCGCAGGGCGCACAGCAGGTTTATTTCAAGTACTGCTCCACCTTCGACAGCACGCCGCGCGGCAACATCGGGCCGGTGACCGAGGCCCTGATGGATACGCTGGGCACGCCCTTCACCATTGCCACGCCTGCCTTCCCCGACAACCAGCGCACCGTCTTCAAGGGCCACCTGTTCGTGGGTGATGTGCTGCTCAGCGAAAGCGGCATGCAGAACCACCCGCTGACGCCGATGACCGACGCCAACCTGGTGCGGGTGATGCAGGCACAGTGCCGGCGCAGGGTGGGCCTGATCAGCCACAAGGCGGTGGCCCAGGGCGAAGCGGCCATTCGCGCACGCATCGGCGAGTTGCAGGCCGAAGGCGTCGGCATTGCCATTGTTGATGCGGTGTCGAACGACGACCTGCACCGCCTGGGCGCGGCGCTCAAGGGCATGCCGCTGGTGACGGCGGGCTCGGGCGTGGCCATCGGCCTGCCGGCCACCTTCGGCCTTGCACCCTCCTCGCAGGCCGGTGCTTTGCCGCAGGCCGCGGGCTTGCGGGCGGTTGTATCGGGCAGCTGCTCGCAGGCTACCAACCGGCAAGTCGCGGCTTTCAAGGCGGCCGGAGGCCTTGCATTCGCGCTGGATCCGATGGTGGTCGCCGGCAAGCTCGCAGCAGGCGTGGACCCGGCCGCCGAGGCCCTGGCCTGGGCCGCGCAGCGCGTGGCCGGCAATACAGTGCTGGTGTATTCAACCGCCGATACCGATGCGGTGAAGTCCGCGCAGCAGCATCTCGGCATGGAGGCGGCGGGCACCATGGTCGAGCAAACGCTCGCGGCCGTAGCGCGCGGCCTGGCTGGGCTGGGTGTGCGCCAGCTCATCGTGGCCGGCGGCGAAACATCGGGTGCCTGCGTGCAGGCCCTGGGCATCAGCCAGATGAAGATCGGCGCGCAGATCGACCCCGGCGTGCCCTGGTGCCATTCGCACCCTGCCTCCACCGGCGGCGAGGGCCTGCACCTGGCGCTCAAGTCGGGCAACTTCGGCGCCGACGACTTTTTCACCAAAGCCTTTACGATGCTGGCATGAACGAAACACAGGCGCGCGAGGAAATCTGCCGGGTGGGCAAGAGCCTGTTTGACCGGGGCTATGCGCATGCGACGGCGGGCAACATCAGCGTGCGTCTCGACGACGGCTTCCTGATCACGCCGACGGATGCCTGCCTCGGCTTTCTTGACCCGGCCCGGCTCGCCCGCACCGACAGCACCGGCACGCCGCTGGGTGGCGACAAGGCCAGCAAGACGCTGGCGCTGCACATGCGCATCCACGATGCGGCGACGCGGTTCGACCCGCAGACGCGCTGCGTCATCCACACCCACAGCACCCACTGTGTGGCGCTCACGCTCCAGCCCGGGGGCGAGGAGCTGCTGCCGGCCCTCACGCCGTACTTCGTCATGAAGGTCGGCCATGTGCCGCTGGTTCCCTACCACCGGCCCGGCGCAACCGAGGCGGCCGAACTGGTGGCGCAGGCCATCGCCCGCTACGGCGGCGGCGGCACGCCCATCCGGGCCGTCATGCTGGAGCGCCTGGGTCCGAACGTCTGGCACGAAACGCCTGCGGCGGCGATGGCAGTGCTCGAGGAGCTGGAAGAAACCGCGAAACTCTGGCACATGACACAGCCTGCGCCGCGGGCGCTGGATGAAGCGCAGATTGCCGGGCTGCGCACAAACTTTGGAGCACGCTGGTGACAACACCTTCCGCAAGCATGAACTACACATCCCTTGGCGCCAGCGGCCTCAAGGTCTCGCCGCTCTGGCTGGGCACCATGATGTTCGGTGACCAGACCGCAGAGCCCGAGGCCGCGCGCATCTTCGACGCTGCGCGCGAGGCCGGCGTGAATGCCATCGACACCGCCAACGCCTATGCGAAGGGCGAGTCCGAGCGCATGACGGGCCGGCTCATCGCGCAAGACCGCGACCGCTGGGTGCTGGCCACCAAGCTGGCCAACCCGACCAGCCAGGACCCGAATGACAAGGGCCTGTCGCGCCGCCACATGCTGCGTGCGGTGGACGACAGCCTGAAGCGCCTGAACACGCCATGGATCGACGTGCTCTACCTGCACCGGGACGACGAGTCCACGCCGATGGAAGAAACCCTGTCCACACTCGGCCGGCTGGTTGAGAGCGGCAAGGTGCACTACTGGGGTGTGTCCAACTTCCGTGCCTGGCGCGTGGCCCGACTGACCGAGACCGCGCGCGCCATGGGCCTGCCGCAGCCGGTGGTGTGCCAGCCGCCCTACAACGCGATGTCGCGCCAGATCGAGCTGGAACTGCTGCCCTGCTGCGCGCACTACGGCCTGGGCGTGGTGGCCTACAGTCCGCTCGCACGCGGCGTGCTCAGCGGCAAGTACAGGGCCGACGCGCCGCCGCCCGAGGGCTCGCGCGCTGCGCGCAACGACAGGCGCATCCTGCAGACTGAATTGCGCGCCGAGTCGGTGGAACTCGCACAGCGCGTGGTGCAGCATGCCGCCACCCGCGGCATGACACCCACCCAGTTCGCCATCGCCTGGGTGCTGAACAACCGGCTGGTGCAGGGCGTGCTCGGCGGCCCGCGCACGCTGGAGCAGTGGCAGGGCTACATCGACGCGATGACGGTGCAGCTCGGTAGCGAGGATGAAGCCTTCGTTGACAGCCTGGTGGCGCAGGGTCACGCCTCCACCCCCGGCTACACCGACCCGATCTACCCCGTGACCGGCCGGATACCGAGCCTGCCGCGTCTTGCCTGAACCTCCTGTTCTCCGTCCACCCCATGCCCCAGTTCGCCGCCAACCTGTCGATGATGTACACCGAGCTGCCCTTCCTCGACCGCTTCGAGGCGGCAGCGAAGGACGGCTTCGGGGCTGTGGAGTTCCTGTTCCCCTATGCCTGGCCGGCGCACGAACTTGCCGCGCGCCTCAAGGGCAACGGCCTGCGCCAAGTGCTGTTCAATGCGCCGCCCGGCGGGACCGACACCGCCTCGATTGCCCGGGCTGTCGAGGCCATGGACCGCGGCATGGCCAGCGTCACCGGCCGCGAGGCCGAGTTCCGCAGCGCGGTAACACTGGCGCTGCAGTATGCCGACGCGCTCGACTGCCCGCGCCTCCACCTGATGGCCGGCCTGGTGCCCGAAGGCGTGGAGCGCGATGCCTGCCGGCCGACCTATGTGGCCAACCTGCGCTGGGCCGCCGCTGAAGCGGCGAAAGCCGGGCGCGACGTGCTGATCGAGCCGATCAACACCCGTGACATCCCGCGCTTCTTCCTGAACCGCCAGGACCATGCGCATGAAATCATTGAAGAAGTCGGTGCACCCAACCTCAAGGTTCAGATGGACCTGTACCACTGCCAGATCGTCGAAGGCGACGTGGCGATGAAGATCCGCAAGTACCTGCCGACGGGCCGCGTCGGCCACTTCCAGATTGCCGGTGTGCCCGAGCGGCACGAGCCGGACATCGGCGAACTGAACTACCCCTACCTGTTCAGCGTGATCGACGAGGTGTCAAAGGACTGCGGGTGGGAGGGCTGGGTTGGTTGCGAGTACCGGCCGAAGCTGGGCGGGCAGCCGGGGGGGACATCGGCGGGTCTGGGCTGGCTTGCGCCCTGGCATGCCTAGCGCACACTTACCGACAACCGCTTCCAACCCGGGTCCTGCCACCGCTGGAACGCACCCAGCAGGCTCGGGTCGCCCGCCTGGCGTTCGGTCGTGAGCCCCGCCACCCGCACGATCTCGAAGTTGTGCTTGTACCGACCTTCACCGCGCGCCTCACGTGCCACCAGCATCTGCGCGCCGCCCGGCACCCAGCCGGCAAACTCCGCATAGCCGATGCCGGCCGTGGCGGCGGGCGGCAGCACGTTGATGGTCCAGCCGCTGGCTTCCTTGCGGAACACCCAGAGCTCACGCCAGGCTTCCATCGGCTGCACGGCCAGCGCCAGCGCCGTGCCTTCGCGGTTGAAGGTTGCGGACTGTGGCCAGACGACGGCGTAGGTGCAGCGTTTTGCGAGCGGCTTGTCGCTGCCGTGTTTTGCGTCCACCAGCATCACGCAGGTCTCGCCGGGCTGGCCGGGCGCGACGGCCAGCTCAACGCCCTTGCCACTGCTTGCCTTCACGCCGGCTGCCGCCGGCATTGCGGCCCAGCGTGATGCGCTCACGCGCATGGCTGCATCGTTGTACCCGGCCAGGTCGCTGTCGGTCAGCTCGGTCTTGCTGATGCCCGCCAGTGCATCGAGCGCGCGCCGCGCGGCCTGCTCCGGCGGCTGGCCGGTGCGCGACCGCAGGTAGGCGATGCTGCTCCAGGTGGTGGCGCGGCGCATCAGCACGCGGTTCTTCAGGTACCCCGGCAGGCCGGCGGTATCGACACGGTCAAGCACTTCGGCGCGCCAGGCATCGACCTGCCCGCGTTCCAGCGGCCGCAGCGCCGGGTCCACGCACTCGGGGCGCGTGAGCGCCAGCGCTGCGCGGGCCTGCTGTTCGGGGGTGGACTTCATCGCCAGCACACGGCGAAAGGCCTCGCCGTTGTAGCAGACCTGCATGCGGCCGTCGTGCTCGTACGTGTTGAACTGCACGCCATAGCGCGCCGCCACGTCCAGGTGGGCCGACAACATCGTCTCCGCGTTCTTGCTGAGCGTCGCGCCCGATGAAGCGCGGCGTGCCAGCCGGTCGGCCAGCGTGCCCAGCGCATCGAAGGCTTCAATGCCGCCGGCGCCTTGCAGCGTTTCGACCGGCGCGGCCTTGAGCCAGGCCGCAGCCAGGCCGATGCCCAGGGCCTCATCACCGGGCGCGTCACGCACATGGCGCAACACCGCCAGCAGTTCGCCCGCTTCCGCCGGGGCCAGCGCCGTGCGCCGCACCTGGCTGGCGCGCACATAGCCGCCGCGCTCGCGCTTGTGGTCCCAGACCTGCAGGTAGTCCAGCCGCTCGCCGCGCACTTCCACCATCTCGCCCTGCCAGAGCTGGGCCTGCTGCTGGGCCGAGTCGCGCGGTGCGGCGCGCAGCGAGGCCTGGTCGGTGGTAATGATGGCCGTGGTCAGCGAAGCGGCGGCCGCGATGGAAGTGATGACGGTGGCAACCATGATCACTCCTGCTCTTTCGATGCAGCCTGTTCCTGTGCCGCCGTGTTGCGCGCCTGGCCGCCCAGCAGCGTGCTGGCGATGAATCCGCCATCACTGGGCGGCGGGGCGATGATGACCTGGATCTTGTCCGACAGCTTGTCGGCCAGCGTCTTCTGGATCAGCAGCGGATGCTGCGTGACGAGCCTGCCCTCGCGACCCATCTGCTCGGCATTGGCCTTGCCGACTTTCTCCACGCGGTAGGCTTCGGCTTCCGCCAGTTTCTGGCGCGCGTCGGCTTCGCCGTTGGCCTCAATGCGGCGGGCCTGGGCATTGCCTTCGGCGGCTTTCACGCGGGACTGCTTCTCGGCCTCGGCTTCCAGCTGGCGCTGCTCGATCTGCCGCTGCTTGAAGGGCAGCACATGCTTCATCGCTTCTTCCTGCGCCTTGGCGGCGATGATCTGCTCACGCGCCGCAGCCTCGGCATTGACCTCGCGGCGCACCTTTTCGGCGTTGGCGTCCAGCTCGGTTTCCTTCACCCGCTTGTCCTTGAGCTCCAGCGTGTAGCGCATCTTCTCGCTGGCCAGTTCCTCGGCCAGCAGGCCCTCCATGCCGCGCCGGTAGTCGGCGGGCAGGTCCACCTTGCCGAGGGTGACCGACTTGAGCAGGATGCCGTCGGCGCCCAGGCGGCTCTTGAGCTCACTCTCAATGGCCTGCTGGATCTCCACCCGCTTGGTCGAGAATATTTCGCGCACCGTGTAGCGGGCAAACACCTTGTAGATCACGCCCTGGATGGCGGGCTCGACCACTTCGGTGCCGATGTTGTCCGGCAGGTTCTTCGAGGCGCCGGCCACGCGCGCCGGGTCCAGCGCGAAGCGCACCGACAGGTCCACGCCGAGTGACAAACCCTCGACCGACTGCAGCGGCGAAGGGCCGCTGGCGCTGGCAATCTGCGCCGGCCGCACGGTCTGTTCACGCAGGGAATACAGCCGCATCTCGTGCAGGCCGGGCAGCACGAAGACCTTGCCGTCGCGCCACTCGTCCACGTTGCCGGTGAGCTGGTTGACGCGCACGCCCACTTCGCCGCGGCCCACCGTCTCAAGCGGCGGGTGCATGGCGACCCAGGCGAGGGCGCCGGCTGCGGCAGCGGCGATGAGCCACTTGCGCGCGCCTGCCAAGGCCGTGAGTGTTTCGGCGGCGCTGAAGGGCTCGGGGTCGTTGCCTTCAGGCGTGTCACGGCCGAAAGCGCGGGCAACAGCACGGGTAATAGCGCGGGACAGGCCGCGCCGGGCGGCGCGCAGGGTGATGGTGATGCGGCGTGTGTTCATGACGGTTCCTCCTTGTTGTGGTGTGGTTCAGCAGCCGTTCATCAAGGCCAGCGCCGCGGCGGGAGGGTTCAGACCCGGCCTGGCGCGCGAGGACATCAGCAGGGTTTCCTGGTCGTCGGACTGCACGATGAAGTCGGGCTTGCCGTCGCTGTCCAGGTCAGCGGCGAAGACGATCGTGGTCTCCCAGCCGCGGCTGCCTTCCACATGGAAGCTGTAGCTGTCGTCACCCATGCGCACGGTATAGACCGCGCCGTGGCCGTAAGCGACGCCGGCCTTGTTGCGCAGGCCGTTTTGCACGGTCAGCGTGAAGGGCGTGTCGCCCAGCTTCAGGTCGTAGGCATGGTCCAGGCGGGGCGTGAGCACGCCGCGCGAGAACTTCACGGTGGGCAGGCGGCCTTCGGCCAGCGTGGCATCGGGCAGGCGGATATAGCGGGTGTCGATGGCTTCGGCTTCCACCTCGCCGCGCGTCGGCTCCGGCGCGCCGGGGTTGATGACCTGCACCGCAATCTCATGCAGGAACCCGGGCATGCCGCGCTCCGGCGTGGCAACGGCCTGCACCTGCAATGCATTTTCCTTGTTCGTCACGCGGTACCAGCCGGTGGTGGGCCAGCTGCGCGGGTTCTCGCCAAGCGCAACGGGCAGGATGTAGCTGCCGGGCTCTTGCGTCCAGACACCGGGGCGCAGCATCAGGCCTTGTTCGTCCTGCGGGCCGGCATGCGCCTTGCCGGTGACGGCGATGGCGGCAAACACGGTGCCGGCGGCCATGACGCCGAACCAGCGCAGCAGGCTGCGCGATGCTTCGGTGCGTTCGTTGAGTTTGCTGATGCGGTCTTTCATGATGCTTCTCCAGAAAAAGTGGTTTGGTTTGGCGTTTGCAAGAGGCGTTTGCTGTCCGCCTTCTCTGGATACTTATTCTTCGCACAAGGGGCGGAAGCAACAATGCGGCGGCGGGGCGGCTGCGGTTACACGGGCAGCCTGATTGCTCCCGCCCCGGAAGAAAAACTCACACCGCCCGCGCCGGTGCGCGGCTGATAATCGGCTCGACGCCAGCAACGGAAGCCCGCATGACCAAAGTAGCCGTGATCGAAGACGACCTGCCCACCAGCAACCAGCTGGCCGGGTGGATCCGTGCGGCGCGCCCTGCGATCCAGATCGACCAGTGGTTCAACCGCGACGACGCCGAGGCGGCGCTGGCGCGCGAGCGCTACGACCTGGT
>JAZKHY010000063.1:0-27796 GCA_040385105.1 Pseudomonadota bacterium | reverse complement strand
AGGGCTTCACCTCGTGCCGCAACGAGGCGCGCAACAGCTTCGGCGACGACCGCGTCTTCATCGAGAAGTTCGTCGAGGAACCGCGCCACATCGAGATCCAGCTGCTGGGCGACAGCCATGGCAACGTTCTCTATCTGAACGAGCGCGAATGCTCGATCCAGCGGCGCCACCAGAAGGTCATCGAGGAGGCGCCGAGCCCCTTCATCAGTGACGCCACCCGCAAGGCCATGGGCGAGCAGGCCGTGGCGCTGGCCAAGGCCGTGAAGTACCAGAGCGCGGGCACGGTGGAGTTTGTCGTCGGCAAGGACGAGAGCTTCTATTTCCTGGAAATGAACACCCGGCTGCAGGTGGAGCACCCGGTGACCGAATGCATCACAGGCCTGGACCTGGTCGAGCTGATGATCCGCGTCGCAGCGGGCGAAAAGCTGCCGCTGGCGCAGAAGGACGTGAAGCGCGATGGCTGGGCCATCGAGTGCCGCATCAATGCCGAGGACCCGTTCCGCAATTTCCTGCCGAGCACCGGGCGCCTGGTGCGCTTCCAGCCGCCAAAAGAAACGATGTGGGCCTCGGACAGGGAGCATCTGCAGGGCGTCAGGGTCGACACCGGCGTGCAGGATGGCGGCGAGATCCCGATGTTCTACGACTCGATGATCGCCAAGCTCATCGTGCATGGGAAGGACCGCACCGAAGCCATCGCGAAAATGCGCGAGGCACTCAACAGCTTTGTCATCCGCGGCATTTCCAGCAACATTCCGTTCCAGGCGGCGCTGCTGGCGCACCCGAAGTTTGCCGCCGGCAACTTCAACACCGGCTTCATCGCAGAGAACTATGCCGGCGGCTTCAAGGCCGAAGACGTCACCCATGATGACCCGGACTTCCTCGCTGCGCTTGCAGCATATGTGAACCGCCGGGCGCTACAGCGCTCGGCCGGCATCAGCGGGCAGTTGAGCGGCCATGAGTTCAAGGTAGGGGAGAAGTTTGTGGTGGTCCACCTGGCAGCCGAAGGCAAGACTGCGCAGCAGCCCGCAACCGTCAGCGACTTCCAGGCCCAGTCCGGCTCCAGCGTGGTGGAAACCAATGGCAAGCGCTACGAGATCTGCAGCAGCAACTGGCACCTGGGCGGAACCCGCATCCGCGGCACGGCCAACGGCCAGCCATTCTCGGCACAGGTGGAGCGCGGCGTGGGCAAGAACCCGCTGGCCATCCGTATCACCCACAACGGCGCCCGGCTGGATGCCATGGTGCTGTCACCGCGCACGGCCGAGCTGCATGCGCTGATGCCGTACAAGGCGCCGCCGGACATGAGTCGTTTTGTACTATCGCCGATGCCGGGCCTGCTGGTGGACATCGCGGTCCAGCCGGGGCAGAAGGTACAGGCCGGCGAACGCGTGGCCGTCATCGAGGCGATGAAGATGGAGAACGTGCTGTTTGCCACGGCCGACGGCACTGTTGCAAAAGTGCTGAGCAACAAGGGCGAATCTCTCGCGGTGGATACACCGATCATCGAATTCATGTGACGCCGTGATACAACAGCGGCAGTCTCCTGAAAGCCCGTCGTTGTATTCCCGGATCCCGCAGTTCTGGTGCGTCTTGCTCCGCTGGTGCGCTCTTGCGTGCCTGCTGGTGCCTGCGCTCGCCCAGGCGCAGATCGCGGGCTCGCCCTTCACCTGTGACGTGGTGTTCTACCAGATGCGCAACCTAGGCGCCAACTCCCTGCCGATCAAGTTCGCCGCCGTCAATGCCACCGTCACGCCGACGGCCGTGTACACGGCCGTCAGGGGCACGTTGATCAACTCCATTGGCTACAACCCGGTGGACAACTACATCTACGGCATTCGTGCTGCAACCGGTACGCCGCAGCTCTACCGCATCGGCCAGTCGGGTTACCAGCTTGTCGGCAACATCATCACCGCGGTCGGCGGCGCCTCGCTGGCGGGGTTCATACCCACCGCCGGGGTGTTTGACGCTGGTGGCCGCTTCTATTTTGCCGGCCAGAGCGGCCTCACCCCCAACAACATCACGCCGGCAGCCATTTTCCGGGTCGACTTCATTCCCACGACGGGCAATGTGCAGGTGGCGCACGAGTACGCCATCACACCCACGCCGGTGATCAACTTCGGCGACTTCGACTTCAACGGCGCAGGCAGCCCCAATGGCTTGTTGCTGGCCAGCGTCAATAGCAGCCATTTCCGCATCAACCTGGCGGCAGGTGCGACGCCCGTCGATGGCACGGCCACGGTCGCGACGCTTGCGCTGGCGCCCGACGTGGGAGGCATCGGTTCCGCGTTCTATGACGCATTCACCAGCCGGTTCTACGTCTTCAACAACACCACCAACCAGTTCTGGCAGATTCTCAACCCCCAGGCCGGCACGCCCAGCGCTGTCAATACGCCCGCGGTGACATACACCGGCCCCCCGCCTTTCAGTGGCAGCTTCAGTTCCACCGACGGCACCTCCTGCCCGATCTCCGGCACGCGCGTGGCCGACCTGCGCATCACCAAGACCGACGGGCTCACCTCCGTGCCGCCAGGCGGCGCGGTGGTGGCCTACACCATCACGGTCGTCAACGGCGGGCCCTATCCCGCCAACTACGCCGTGGTGCGCGACGCGCCGGCCTCCGGCGTGACCAAGCTCAGCGTGACCTGCTCCGCGCCCGGCGGCCCGCCGACGGCGGTGTGCCCTCCCACCCTCAGCATCTCCAGCCTGGAGGCCGGGGTGCCGGTGCTGACCTTCCCGCCGGACACCACGCTGGTCTTCACGCTCAATGCGCAGATCACCGGCTCCATCGGCACCACCATCAGCAACACCGCGACGGTGACGCCGGCCATCGACACGACCGAAAGCAATCCGGCCAACAACACCGCAGTCGATGGCACCCTCATCGCCGGTACCGCCACCAACATCATCACTGCCGCGCACCAGTGCGGTCCGGGCAAGGTGGAAAACCTGACGAATCTGCTGACCAACGGCGACTTCTCCGGCACCTTCCTGTCGGACGCGACCATCCTGGCCAACGAGATTTACCCCACGCCGCAGAACTCCGTGTCGCGGCAGGTGACGCACTCCTCTTACCTCGGAGGCGCCATTGTGCAGAACCCGTTCCCGGGCGATCCGTCGCGCAGCATTGCCGGCAGCCCCAACTGGCTGCTCAGCAACGGGCACACAGGGGCGGCGGTCTATCGCCCCTGGTACCAGGCGGTGACGGGTCTGACCGTGGGCAAAACCTACCAGTTCATGGCCTATGTGAGCAATGCCACGGTGCCGGACAGCGCATCGCCGACATTGCCGAGCCTGCGGCTGGGCACTGCCAGCATTGCCACCTTCCTGCCCGGCTCGAATGTGGCCCTGGCCAATGAAACCGTCTCGCCCGGCGATACCTGGCGGCTGATCCAGGGAACATTCACGGCGGTGGCGACCGCCACGACGGTGAGCATCGCCGATTTTTCCGGGGCTGTTGCGGCCGACACGGGCGGTGTGGCCGGCATCGCCGCAGCCACCCTGCGCGAGTGCTCGGACGCCGCGAACCTGAGCGTTACCAAGACCAACGGCGCCACCACCATCACCACCAGCGGGACCACGGCCTACACCATTACCGTCGCCAATATAAGCACGATCAACGCGACCAATACAACGATCATCGATCCAGCGGTTCCGGGCCTCATCAAGGTCGCCATCAGTTGTACAGCCTCGGCGGGCAGTTCCTGTCCGACGCCGCTCACCATCAGCGTACTTGAAACCACGGGCCTCACCATCCCCCTCGTGGAGGCAGGCGACTCGGTCGTATTCCGGATCACCACAACCGTTGCGGCAGGGGCCGGCAGTACGGTCACCAACGCTGTCAGCGTGGCCGGCGTCGGCTACACCGATTCGGACCCGTCCAACAACTCCGCGCAGGACACGGACCTCGTCGTGGGTTCGGCCCTGGTGGCGATCACCAAGACCAATGCAGTCAGTGCGCTGACGGCCGGCGGCACGACGAGTTACACCATCACCGTCGGCAACAGCGGGCCGGACACGGTGTCCAACGCCGTCTTCCGGGATGCGGCTGTTCCGGGCCTGCAGTGCACGGCCATCACCTGTACCGGCACCACGGGCCCAGCCAACTGCCCCCTGCCGGCCAACCTGACCATTGCCGCGCTGCAGGGCGCGGGCATCTCGCTGCCGTCCATGGTGTCCCCGTCAACGCTTACCTTCCGGGTTGACTGCAACGTCACCGCCACCGGAGTCCCCTGATCTTGACCTCATCACGCCCGTTCAAAGTCCTCGGCATCCAGCAGATCGCCATCGGCGGTGCCGACAAGAAGCGTTTGCAGAAACTCTGGGTCGACATGTTCGGCCTGGAAGTGACCGGCACCTTCCGCAGTGAACGCGAAAATGTTGACGAGGACATCTGCGCCATCGGCAGCGGCCCGTTCAAGGTCGAGGTCGACTTGATGGAGCCGATTGACCCCAATGGAAAGCCGGCCGTGCACACCACGCCGCTCAACCACATCGGCCTGTGGATCGATGACCTGCCGGTGGCCGTCGAATGGCTCACGGCACAGGGCGTGCGCTTTGCACCCGGCGGCATCCGCAAGGGCGCTGCGGGCTTTGACATCTGCTTTGTCCACCCCAAGGGCAGCGACGAGCTTCCGATTGGCGGGGAGGGCGTGCTGATCGAGCTTGTTCAGGCGCCGCCCGAGGTCGTCCAGGCTTTCTCGAAGCTGGCCGCCGGCGCGGACTGAACGGCACTCGCGCCTTGGGGTTCACCCGGGAGCGCTTTGTTCCTGCGCGGGCTTAGACTGACTCGACCCCATCGCTTGCATACAAGTCTGGTGCAGCGCACAAGACGACGTGCCTTCGCGGGGGTGAGGAGACAGCTTGCAGCCATCCAACATTGCAAACCCGGCCTATTTCCACAAGGTCGTCGATTGCCAGTACGCCTGCCCGGCGCACACCCCCGTCCCCGAATACATACGCCTGATTGCCCAGGGCCGCTACAGCGATGCCTACATGGTCAACTGGGTGTCCAACGTCTTTCCGGGCATTCTCGGCCGAACGTGCGACAGGCCCTGCGAGCCGGCGTGCCGGCGCAGCCGGGTGGAGGAGGCCAATGCTGAAATGCCGGAGCCGGTTGCCATTTGCCGGCTGAAGCGTGTTGCGGCTGACATGAAGGATGACGTGACCCGGCGCATGCCCAAGGTCGCGAAGAAAAACGGCAAGCGCATTGCCTGCATCGGCGCCGGCCCGGCATCGCTCACTGTGGCGCGCGACCTCGCGCCGCTGGGCTATGACGTGACGGTGTATGACGGCGAGGCCAAGGCCGGCGGCTTCATCCGCACGCAGATTCCGCGCTTCCGGCTGCCTGAGTCGGTGATTGACGAAGAGACGGGCTACATCCTCGACATGGGCGTCACCTTCCACAGCGGCCAGCGCATCGAGTCGATGAAGGCGCTGCTTGCTGAAGGCTACGACGCTGTGTTCGTTGGCTGCGGCGCACCGCGCGGGCGCGACCTCGACTTGCCGGGCCGCAAGGAAGCGGCGAAGAACATCCATATCGGCATCGACTGGCTGGCCTCAGTCTCGTTCGGCCACATCACCAGCATCGGCAAGCGCGTCATTGTGCTGGGCGGCGGCAACACCGCCATGGACTGCTGCCGCTCGGCCCGGCGCCTGGGCGGCACGGACGTGAAGGTCATTGTGCGCAGCGGTTTTGACGAGATGAAAGCCTCGCCCTGGGAGAAGGAAGACGCGCAGCACGAGGGCATTCCGATCATCAACTTCCATGTGCCCAAGAGCTTTGTGCACAGCGAGGGCAAGCTGCTGGGCATGACCTTTGAGATCGTCAAGGCCATTTATGACGACAAGGGCAACCGCAAGCTGGTGCCCACCGGCGAGGCCGATGTGTTCGTGGAGTGCGACGAAGTCCTGGTGGCTGTGGGCCAGGAAAACTCCTTCCCCTGGATCGAGCGCGACTGCGGCATCGAGTTTGACAAATGGGGCCTGCCGGTGCTCGACGCATCCACTTTCCAGGCCAGCGTGCCGAATGTATTTTTTGGCGGCGACTCGGCTTTCGGGCCCAAGAACATCATCACCGCCGTGGCCCACGGGCATGAGGCCGCCGTGTCGATCGACCGCATGCTCAATGGCGAGGACATTGCCGCGCGGCCCGACCCGATGACCAACCTGATGTCGCAGAAGATGGGCATCCATGAGTGGAGCTACGACAACGACACCTCCAACGACCTGCGTTACAAGGTGCCATGGGCCAAGGCCGAGAAGGCGCTGGCCAGCATCAAGGTCGAGGTGGAGCTGGGCTTTGATGCAGCCACGGCTTTCAAGGAGGCCGGACGCTGCCTGAACTGCGACGTGCAGACGGTGTTCAGCGAGCCGGCCTGCATCGAGTGCGATGCCTGCGTGGACATCTGCCCGATGGACTGCATCACCTTCACCGAAAACGGTGAGGAGCCTGACCTGAGGCAGCGGCTGAAGGCGCCCGCGCTCAATCTGGCACAGGACCTGTATGTGTCCGGCGAGCTCAAGACGGGCAGGGTGATGGTGAAGGACGAGGACGTCTGCCTGCACTGTGGGCTATGCGCCGAGCGCTGCCCGACCGGGGCGTGGGACATGCAGAAATTCCTGCTGAACACCACGCAGGCCGGGCCCCATGCCCGGGACGCGGCGAAGAAGGCACCGAAAGTGCCGGCGGAGGTATAGGACGATGAAGCGCATAGAAGCCATCAACGACTTTGTCATCAAGTTCGCCAACGTCAACGGCTCGGGCTCGGCCTCGGCCAACGAGCTGTTTGCCAAGGCGATCCTGCGCATGGGCGTTCCGGTGAGCCCGCGCAACATCTTTCCCAGCAACATCCAGGGCCTGCCCACCTGGTATGAGGTGCGCGTTACAGAGAAAGGCCACCTGGGCCGGCGCGGCGGCATCGACATGATGGTCGCCATGAACCCGCAGACCTGGGACGCCGACGTCGCCGAACTGGAGCCGGGCGGCTACCTGTTCTACGACAGCACCCGGCCGCTGCCCAAGGACAAGTTCCGTGACGATGTGCATGTCATCGGCATGCCGCTGACCGAGATCTGCAATGCGGTGTACAGCGACCCGCGCCAGCGCCAGCTGTTCAAGAACATCGTCTATGTGGGCGCGCTGTCGGTGCTGCTGGAGATCGAGGCGGAGGTCATTGAAAAGCTGTTTGGCGAGCAGTACAAGGGCAAGGAAAAGCTGCTGGCCTCCAATGTGCAGGCGCTGCACCTGGGCCGCGATTTTGCGAAGGAGCATTTGCAGGCTCCGCTGGGGATCCGCGTGAAGCGCGCAGACAAGGTGGGCGACCAGATCTTCGTGGACGGCAACACGGCGGCTGCGCTGGGCTGCGTCTATGGCGGTGCGACGGTCGCGGCCTGGTACCCGATCACGCCGTCGTCTTCAGTCGCCGAGGCCTTCCAGAAATACTGCGCCAAGTATCGTGTGGACCCGAGCACCGGCCAGAACAACTACGCCATCGTGCAGGCGGAGGACGAAATCGCCTCCATCGGCATGGTGGTGGGCGCCGGCTGGAACGGCGCGCGTGCCTTCACCGCCACCTCCGGCCCCGGCGTGTCGCTGATGACCGAGTTCATCGGCCTGGCCTACTTCGCCGAGATACCGGTGACCATCATCAATGTGCAGCGCGGCGGGCCGTCCACCGGCATGCCGACGCGCACCCAGCAGGCAGACATCACGGCCTGTGCCTATGCCTCGCATGGCGACACCAAGCATGTGCTGCTGTTCCCGGAGGACCCGCATGAGTGCTTTGAGCATGCGGCGGCGGCGCTGGACCTGGCCGACAGGCTGCAGACGCCGGTGTTCGTGATGACCGACCTGGACATTGGCATGAACCAGCGCCTGTGCCAGCCCTTCGCCTGGGACGAGGACCGGGGCTATGACCGCGGCAAGGTCATGACGGCCGAAGAGCTTGAAGCCGGCAAGGACTTCGGCCGCTACAAGGATGTGGACGGCGACGGCATCCCGTGGCGCACGCTGCCCGGCACCCATGCCACCAAGGGTGCCTATTTCACCCGCGGTACCACGCGCGATGCCTATGCGCGCTACTCCGAGCGCGGGCCGGACTACATCTACAACGTGCAGCGCCTGCTCAAGAAGTTTGCGACGGCTGCCGACCTGGTGCCCAAGCCCGTGTGGCGCAAGGCCGCGAAGAAGACGCGCCTGGGCGTCATTTACTTCGGCTCCACCAGCCCGGCCATGAACGAGGCGCTGGACGTGCTGGGCGAGCAGGGCATCCACCTGGATGCGCTGCGCCTGCGGGCCTTCCCGTTCCCGGACAGTGTCAGGGAGTTCCTGGACCTGCACGACGAAGTCTTCGTGGTGGAGCAGAACCGCGACGCACAGATGCATGCGCTGCTGGTCAACGAGATGGACATCGACCCGGCGCGACTGGTGCGTGTGCTGCATTACGACGGCACACCCATCACCGCCCGTTTCATCACATCGGCCATCACCCGGCATGTGCATGCCGAGGTGGTGTCGCCCAAACGCAAATCCCGGGAGACTGCTGCATGACCTATCTTGCAAAGCCGAAGCTTCGCCACCCGACGCTTGAACTCAACAAGGTCGGCTACACCCGGCGCGACTATGAAGGCAAGGTCTCCACGCTGTGCGCCGGCTGCGGCCACGACAGCATCAGCGCCGCCATCGTGCAGGCCTGCTGGGAGCTGGACGTGGAACCGCACCGCGTGGCCAAGCTCTCGGGCATCGGCTGCAGTTCCAAGACGCCGGACTACTTCCTGGGCGCCTCGCACGGCTTCAACACCGTTCACGGCCGCATGCCGTCGGTCCTGACCGGGGCCAACCTGGCCAACCGCGACCTGCTCTACCTGGGTGTGTCAGGCGACGGAGACTCGGCCTCCATTGGCCTCGGCCAGTTCGCCCACGCCATGCGGCGCGGCGTCAACATGGTCTACATCGTCGAGAACAATGGCGTTTATGGCCTGACCAAGGGCCAGTTCAGCGCCACGGCCGACCGCGGCAGCAAGAGCAAGAAGGGCGTGCTCAACTCCGACAGCGCCATCGACCTCGTCGGCATGGCGTTGCAGCTGGGCGCCACCTATGTGGGACGCAGCTTCTCGGGCGACAAGGAGCAGCTGGTGCCGCTGATCAAGGGCGCGATTGCCCATGGCGGCGCGGCTTTCATCGACGTCATCAGCCCCTGCGTGGCCTTCAACAACCACGCCGGCAGCACCAAGAGCTACGACTATGTGCGCGAGCACAACGAGGCGGTGAGCCGCATCGACTTCATCACCAGCCGGGAGGAAATCACGACCGGCTATGCGCCGGGTGAACTGGTGGAGGTGGAGCAGCACGACGGCAAGATCCTGCGCCTGCGCAAGCTGCATGAAGGCTACGACCCGACCGACCGCGTTGCCGCCATGAACTTCAGCGCATTGCACCAGGCCAGGGGCGAGGTGGTGACCGGCTTGCTCTATGTCGAGCAGGAGGCGGGCGACCTGCACACGGCGTTGAACACCAGTGCGACACCGCTCAATGCGCTGGGGCAGGGGCAGCTGTGCCCCGGTGCCGGCGCGCTGGGCAAGCTCAATGCGAGCTTTCGCTGAGCTCGGGCACCAGGCTTTCGGCGGCTGCAGCTGGCGTCGTCTCCGACAGCGTGAAGAAAAAGCGGGTCTGAACGCCGGGCGTTGACTCGGCCCAGATGCGGCCGCTGTGCCGCTCGACGGCGCGCTTGACCGTGGCAAGGCCGATGCCCGTGCCGGGGAAATCGGAGTCGCTGTGCAGGCGTTCAAACGTGCCGAACAACCGGGCGCTGTATTCCATGTTGAAGCCCACGCCGTTGTCCGTCACGCAGAAGATGCCATCGGACTGGCGGGTGAAGCTGATGGCGGCGCCTGCCCTGCGTGAGCTGAACTTCCAGGCGTTGGCCAGCAGGTTCTGCAGCACGACCTGCATCAGGCGCGAATCGCCCATGGCCACAAGCCCGTTTTCTATCGTCACCGACACGTCCCGGCGGGCATCTGTTTCGCGAAGCTCGGCCACGATCTCGCGGGCCATGGCGCTCAGGTCCACCGTCGCCCAGTGCATCTGCGTGCGCGAGATCTGGGCCAGGAACAGCATCGCTTCAATGATCTGGCCCATGCGCAACACGCCGGCGCCTATCCTGTCCAGGTAGTGCCTTGCCTTGGGCGACTGGCTGTCGCCCAGCTGGCGGGCCAGCAGCTTGGTGAACCCGTCAATGGCGGCCAGGGGAGAGCGCAGGTCGTGCGAGACGGTATAGGAGAAGGCTTCGAGTTCCTTCGTCCGCTGCGACACGCGCAGTTCCAGGCCGGTGTTGAGTGCGCTGACCTCATCGATCAGCTGCGCCTTCTCGATGGCGGTGGAGGCCACATTGGCCAGCTCCACTGCCAGGTAGCTGTCCAGCCGCGAAAAGCTGCCATTGATCTTGCCCGAGAGGGTCAATACACCCAGGCTGTTGCCGGCGGCACCTGTCATCGGGACCTCCAGCGATGAAACCTCTGACGGCTCCTGCGGATGGGCCGCCGCTGCGCGGATTTCCGCATGGCTGCAACCCACGATGTCCTTTGCGAACGCCGCAAGTTCCCCTGCAATCTCCTGCACATGCTGGTGGCTGGCGATGGCCGCCGACGCCGTGGCAAGCCGCTGCAGCGCCAGCACGTGGCGGTGCACTTCCATCTCGGCGCTGACCCTGGCCGATATGTCATTGACGATGGCAAACACCGCCGGCTTGCCCATATGTCCGATGGGGGTTGTCATGACCTCGACTTCAAAGACCGAGCCGTCCTTGCGCTTGTGCAGCCAGTAGGCGTCCATCCCACGCTCGCTGGCGGGCAATGCCAGGCGCCGGGCCAGCCGCTCGTGCTCGGACTCGGGCCGCAGGTCGTAGAGCGACAGCCGCGAGAACTCCTCCCTTGAATAGCCGTACTGTTTCTCCATGGCTTCGTTGACGGCAAGAAACGCCGAGCCATCCTCGCTGGACACCCACATCGGCAGAGGCGCCTGCTCGAACAGCGCCGCATACCGCCGCTCACTGGCCAGCAGGGCCTGCTCTGCATGCTTGCGTGCGGTGACGTCACGCTGAACTGCGATGAAATGGGTGACCACGGCTCGGTCGTCCCGCAGCGGGGAGATGTCGATCTCGATCCAGTACGGCTTGCCATCCTGCGTGTAGTTGACCAGTTCCTCGCGTACGGCGCGCCTGCGTTCCAGCGCCTGCCGGATGCGGCCCAGCGCCGCCCGGTCCGTGCCGGGCCCCTGGAGAAACCTCGGTGTGCGGCCGATGGCCTCCGCCGTGGCGTAGCCTGTGAGCTTCACGAAGGCGTCGTTCACATAGACAATTTCCGGGCCCGATCCGGTTACCGGGTCCGCCTTCGTCATGACCACCACGTCGTTGAGCCGGCTGACGGCGTTGCGCAGCAGCAGCAGTTCCGAGTCCGACTGCTTGCGCGAGGTGATGTCCTGCACAACGCCCGCGCGGCGTGCGGGCTTGCCGTCCGGCCCGGGAAAGGCCCGGCCGATCTGGTGGATCCAGCGGACTTCGCCACCGGGCAGGACCACGCGGTACTCAAGCTCAAGGGCCGCGCCGGCCCGGACCGCCCTTGAACGCAGGCGAATGAATCCCTGGCGGTCGTCGGGATGCATCACCGCCATCATGGCGGCCAGTGACCCGTCAAAGTTTTCCTTGGGCACGCCAAACAGTTCATGGACTTCGTCCGACCACCAGAGCTTGCCGGTTGCAAGGTCCAGCTCCCAGTTGCCCAGCCGGCCGATCTGCTGCGCTTCCACCAGCTTGCGCTGCAGTTCCGTCATCGCCAGCAGGCTGCGCGCCTGCCCGGACTGCAGGTCGAGAAGGTCGGTGATGTCGTGCATCACCACCATGGCGCCGGCAATGCCGTCGGCAGAGCGCATCGGCAGGAAGCTGCAGCGCACGGTGCGTACCGGCTTGTGCCTGCCGCCCCGGATGTCGATGTCCACATCCCGCACCGTCTCACCGGCAAGGGCGCGCTCCAGCGGGACTTCCTGCGGCTTGAGCAGCCTGTCGCTGCCTGGCAGGTAGAGCCCGTAGTGTGCGGCCCACTCCCCGGGGGCGGGAGCAGGGCCATCCAGGTCAAGGAACATGCCCGCGCACTCATTGCTCAGCACCAGGTTGCCGCTGGCATTCACCGCCAGCACGCCATCGCGCATGCTGTTGAGCACGAGCTCCAGCAGCTCATAGGCGCTTTTGACCTGGCGCAGGTCGTCGTCGTGCTGGCGCTCGCGCAGCTGCAGGGATTCGGCCATCAGGTTGAAGGCGGCAGAAATGTCGCTGAACTCGCTCTTGTCGTCCGCAGGGAGCACCAGTCGCGCATCCAGGTGCCCCCGGGCAACACGGCGGGCGGCCTGCACGATGCGCTGCAGGGGTTGCAGCACATGGCGCGCGCCGATGCGCCACGCCGCCGTCATTCCGACAATGACGGCCACCATCAGGCCCATGAGCTCCAGGAAAATGGCGCGGTGGCTGGCTGCCGTCACTTCGGCGCGGTCCATGCTGACGCTGACAAAGAACCATCGCTTCGCTTCGCCGTCCCCCTGCGCAAATGCGTAGAGCCGCTCCTGGCCGGCGTCGTCCCTGCCGGTGGTGGTGCCTGTTGCGGCGCTCGCCGCCGGACGCCGCAGGGCTTCCAGGGACATGGCATCGCTGATCGGCTGGCCGACGACCTCGGGTGAATTCGCCTGGGTCACCAGGACCGTGCCATTCCGGTCCGTGATGGTGACGCGCACACCCGCTGGCAACTCTGCCTTGCCCTGCGCCTTGGCCAGCGCGTCCAGGTCCAGTGCCGCGAAGGCGATGGCGGTGATGGTTCCCTGGTCGTCCAGCACCGGCCTGGCAAAGCCGACCACCTCGCGCCTGCTCACCCGGCCCATTGCGTACTCGCCTGCGGCAAAGCCGCGGCTTGCGATGGCCTCGCGGAAGTAGGCCCGGTCTGCCGCATTTCCGCCGGCCCGGCTGCCTTCCAGCGTCTGGCAACGGATGTCGCCGGACAGGTCAACAACGCCAATGTTCGCGTAGATGGGCGCCTGGCCGCGCAGGCTGTCAAAGTAACGCTGGCACTGGGCAGCGGTACCGTGGCGCACCTCCGGCACGTTGGCCACGGCCAGCAGCATGAAGTTGGTGGATTCGGTGATGCGATCCTGCGCCGTGGCGACAAGCGAGGCCGAGAACTGCAGTTTGTCGCTGGCTTGCTGGATGGCCTGCTGTTGCTGGTGTACGGCGCTCCACAGCGAGAGCGCGAACAGGGGCAGCGCCACGGCAAGGATCAGCAGGGCCAGCCGCCGGCGAATGCCCCACGAGTTCATCATACGAAGCCTTTTCTTCAGCAAGGGTGGCTTCGCATACCCTGCGGTGTTTACACGGTTTCGTTGATCTGCAGCCAGTAGGCCTGCATCCTGCGCATCATCTCTGCAAGTCGTGCCGCGTCTGCCGTTTTCAGCAGCACGCTGTTGGCTCCCATTTCATAGCTCCTTGCGATCACCGCCGCATCGTCCGCCGGCGCCAGCACGACCACCGGCACTGCATGGGTGCCGGGGTGACTGCGCATCTGCGCAAGCACCCCAAGACCCGGGTAGTCCGGCGGGGACAGGTCCAGCACAACTGCGGCAGGCATCTGCCGCATGTCCCGCCCTGCGTGAACCCCTTCACCCCGAAGCCAGGCCAGCGCCTGTGAGATTCCCTGCGCAATCTCGATCCGGACCTGCACGGCGTTGTCCAGGAGCGCGCGCATCGCGGGCTCCTGACAACCGGGCTTGTCCCCGACGATCAGGATATGTCGATTGGGCCTCATGGTCGCAGCAGACGGCTTTAATACACCACAGCTTAGTCGGATGCAACAAAATGTATCTAGGGATTTTGCTTACACAGGCACAGGCGTTTTCTTAACGTGCGCCTGCCTAGCCCGGAATCGTGTCGCTCGGCTCCAGCCAGCTTTGTAGTTCCAGCTTCGTGCCCACCCAGCATTCGCGCAGGCGCTGGTTCAGGGCTTCGATGTCGAGCGGGATGACGCCGGCGCTGGCCTGGGCTTCTATCTTTGCGCTGATGGCAATCAGCGTGATGGCGCCCACATTGCTCGCTGCGCCCTTGAGCGCATGCGCGGCCTCGGACAGGCGGACCGCGTCGCGCGACTGGGATGCATTGGCAATCGCCTCGATGCGCCCCGGCGCGTCGGACAGGAACAGGTTGATGACTTCGCGCGTGGTGCTGAGGTCGGGGTCGAACTCGCGGAATTCGTTGAGCCGGGTGAAGTCCATGTAGCCTGAGGGTACGGGCTCGCCGGCTTCGGCTGCGGCTGCGGCAACAGCTGCGGGGACCACGGCCTTGGGCAGTTCCAGGCCGGTCCAGCGCTCCAGCGTCTGGGTGAGGGCCGCCACCTGCAGCGGCTTGGTCAGGTAGTCGTCCATGCCGGCGGCGGCGCAGCGCTCGCGGTCCTCGGACGAGGCGTCGGCAGTGAGCGCAATGATGGGCGGTGCGTTCTTGCCAAACCGCTCGTGGATGACGCGGGTGGCCTGCAGCCCGTCCATGCGCGGCATGTGCAGGTCCATCAGGATGGCGCCAAAGCGCATGCCCGAATCCATGGACGTCGCCAGCGCCTCGACCGTCTCCAGTCCGTCATTGGCCGTCATGGTGTCGTAGCCCAGGCGCGCCAGCATGCCGGCGGCTACCTTGAGGTTGACGATGTTGTCGTCGGCCACCAGGATGGTGATGTTCTTCTTGACGTCCACGCCGAAGTTCTGCCGCGGCTGCGACACCACGTCCGACGACAGGCAGCGGGCCAGCGCCTCGAACAGCTGGCTCTGGCGCGCCGGCTTGAGCAGCCGCACGTTGAACAGGCTCACACCCTCGGTGCCACCGGGCATGAAGCCCGAGCTCAGCAGCATCATCGGCAGCTGCGCGCCGCCTTCCATGGCGCGGATGTGGCGCGCCAGCTCGACGCCGTCCATCTGCGGCATGTGCATGTCGGTAATGACCACGTCGGGCAGCGGGCCCTGGCGCAGCATGTCCAGCGCGAGGGCGCCCGAGTCGGCGCTGGCTACCCGCATGCCCCACTGGCGCAGCTGGCGCGACAGCACCCGCACATTCACCGGGTGGTCGTCCACCACAAGCACCCGGTTGCCCTGCAGCGCCACGGCGTCCAGCGGCGCGAGGGCGGGGGGCAGCTCGGCCAGCGGTACCCGCACGGTGAACGAGAAGGTGGAGCCCTTGCCCAGCTCGCTCTTGACGCTGATGTCGCCGCCCATCAGCTCGACCAGGCGCTTGCAGATGGCCAGGCCCAGGCCGGTGCCGCCGTACTTGCGGGTGGTGGAAGCGTCCACCTGGGTGAAGGCCTGGAACAGCGCGTTGACGCGGTCGGCCGGGATGCCGATGCCGGTGTCCTGCACGCTGAACTCCAGCACGACATCGCCTTTCTCGTCCGGCCCGTCCAGCAGCCGGGCATGCACCGAGACCTCGCCGCGCTCGGTGAACTTCACCGCGTTGTTGATGAGGTTGATCAGCACCTGGCGCAGCCGCGTCACGTCGCCCGAGATGGCCGGCGGCGGGCCGCCCGACGACTGCTCCGGCACATCGACGATGACTTCCAGGCCCTTCTCGCGGGCACGCGGCGCGGCAATGTCGCAGGCCTCTTCGAGCAGGTGGCGCACCGACAGCGGCTCGCTTTCCAGGTCAAACTTGCCCGATTCGATCTTGGAGAAGTCCAGGATGTCGTTGATGACGGCCAGCAGCTGGTCGCTGGACAGGCGGATGGTCTGCAGGAAGTCCCTCTGCTCGGCGTCCAGCGAGGTTTCCGCCAGCAGCGCGCTCATGCCCACCACGCCGTTGAGCGGCGTGCGGATCTCGTGGCTCATGGTGGCCAGGAAGGCGGCCTTGGCGCGAACCGCGCCTTCGGCGGTTTCGCGCGCGCGCACAAGCTCCGACTCGCGCGAGCGCACTTCTTCTTCCGCCGTTCGGGCGCGCTGGCTCTCCAGCTCGGCCTGGCCCTTTTCAGTGCGCAGCTGGTGGGCCACCCGGTTGAAGGCCAGCACCACCTCGCCCAGTTCGTCGCGCGTGTCCAGCGACACAGAGGCGCTGTTTTCAGCCGATGCGTTGAGCATGTGCTCGGAGGCATGGCGCAGGTGGGTCACGGTGCGCATCACGCCGGCGTAGAAGGCCAGCAGCAGGTACAGCACCACGGCCAGCACCGCCACAACGAAAGTGGCGACGACGGTGACCCGCTGCTGGAAGCCGCGGATGCGCGTCTCCAGCAGGATCTGCAGCTCGGCCGACTCCCGCTCTGTCAGCGTGTAGTTGGCCGCCTGGGCACGGGCCAGCAGCTGGTTTGCCGCTTCCATGGCCGTGGTGGACGAGGCGCCCTCCGTCGTCATCGCGCGGATGGCGGCCAGGGCGTCCTTGACGGCGCCCTCATAGGTCTGGATCGGCTCGGCAAGGCGCAGCTTGAGCTGCCCGGTCTTTTCGTTGACAAAGGCGGTCTCGGCGCCGTAGTGGGTGCGGGCGACGTTGGACTCGATGAGGCCTGCCAGGCGGATCAGGTCGGCGTTGCGACCGTCCAGCATGGGCCGTGTCATCGCGCGCGATGTCTGCGTGAGCAGCCGGGCCTGCAGCAGCAGGTCGGCCGCGTCGGGCAGCTTGAGCAGGACGCCTTCCATCATGTAGTAGGCATCCAGGTCGGGGTCGAGAATGAGGTTGGACACGTCGCCCACATGCGCCGTCAGCGCGCCGATGTCGTCCTGCAGCTTGCGGTGCAGGTCGTCGGTGTTGACGGGCGGCAGCTCCATCAGCCGCTTTGCAAGAAAGGCGGCGTTTTCCTTCACCACGGCGAGCCGGGAGGCGGACTCGAGTTCGCCACCGAGGCTGGCTTCCACCTTGTCGAGGTCGCGCAGCACGCCCTGGATGCCGGCCTGGATGCGGACGACTTCGGGCCGCTGGTCGGTCTGCCCGGCCAGGTACACCGCAGCGGCCAGCCGGCTGCGGGCCACCTGCTCCTGCAGTGCGCGCAACGGCCGAAGGTAGCGGGCGCCGGCGATTTCCTTCTGGGCAAAGTGGATGGAGTTGTTGATCTCGCCGACCAGAAGGTACAGCGTCATGCCCAGCGGCAGGGCAAACAGCAGGAAGATCAGCAGGAACTTGCGCGGGTAGGTCAGCCTGTCCATCAGCTGGCGCGCCGGCTTGAGCAGCGGCATCTCTCCGAGGGAAGGCGGGGGGCGGGTGGGGTCGTAGCGGCTCAAGGGCGTGTCTCCGGGTTCTGTGCGTGCAGACTAGCAGGTTGAGTGCCAGCCGTGAAGGCCCGGTGCCTGAGCCGGATACATCCGTCAGCTTTTGGCAGGGCCCGGCGGCTTGTCCTGTGGCTGGGTGCCCGGCTGGCCTTCCCTCCGGGCCCTGGCGCGGGCCAGGGCGGCTTCTATGACCGCCCGCTTGCGATCGGCCTCGTCCCCGGTGGCGCCGTGGGTATGGGCGGGCAGGTCAGACAGCTTGGCGCGGGCCTTTTTCTCCAGCCGCTGGCCGTTCTCCAGCTCGTCCCGGGCCATGCGCTCCACATGGAAAACGTAGCGCGAGCGCGCCTCGTCGGCCTGCGCCTGCGACCAGGCGGCCCAGCCGGTGCGCTCCTGCGTGACATTTTCAAGGCTGATGCAGTCCACCGGACAGACCGGAATGCAAAGCTCGCAGCCGGTGCAATAGGGCTCGATGACGGTGTGCATCAGCTTGTTGCTGCCCATGATGGCGTCGGTCGGGCAGGCCTTGAGGCAGAGCGTGCAGCCGATGCACCAGGCTTCGTCGATGATGGCGACCTGGCGCGGGCCTTCGGTGCCGTTGTCAGGGTTGAGCGGTAGGGCAGGCTGGCCAGTGATGGCCGCCAGGCGCTGCACGCCCTCCGCGCCACCGGGCGGGCACTGGTTGATGCCGGCCTCGCCGCTGCTGATCGCCTGCGCATAGGCCGCACAGTCCGGGTAGCCGCAGCGCGTGCACTGCGTCTGCGGCAGCGCTGCGTTGATGCGGTCGGCGAGGGTCACATTACCTTGCGCGAACAGCCTTCTTCGCGGCGGCTTTCCTCGCAGGCGCGGCCTTGGCCGCCGTCTTCCTTGAAGCAGTCTTCTTCACGGCGGTTTTCTTCGCAGGCGCCGCCAGCGCCTTCGGCAGCTCGTTGTGCCCCGCAATGAACTCCTTCACCACCGGGTACACCACATCGCGCCAGCGCCGGCCGCTGAAGATGCCGTAGTGGCCTGCGCCCTTGGCTTCCAGGTGCCGCTGCCGGCTCCTGGGCACACCGCTGCACAGGTCGAGCGCAGCCTCCGTCTGGCCGGAGCCGGAGATGTCGTCCAGCTCGCCCTCGACCGTCAGCAGGGCCGTGGTCTTGATGTCCTGCGGCCGAACCCGCTCGACCTTGCCGTCCACACCCTTGACGTCCCAGGTGCCGTTGACCAGCGCGAAATCCTGGAACACGGTGCGGATGGTCTCCAGGTAGTAGTCGGCATCCATGTCGAGCACGGCGTTGTACTCGTCGTAGAACTTGCGGTGGGCCTCGACGCTGGCGTCGTCACCCTTGATCAGGTCCTTGAAGTAGTCAAAGTGGCTCTTGGCATGGTGGTCCGGGTTCATTGCCACAAAGCCGGTGTGCTGCAGGAAGCCAGGGTACACGCGCCGGCCCGAGCCGGGGAAGCCCTGGGGCACCCGGTAGATCACGTTGTTCTCGAACCATTCATAACTCTTGTTCATGGCCAGGTTGTTCACCGCCGTGGGCGACTTGCGCGCGTCGATCGGCCCGCCCATCATGGTCATGGTCAGCGGCGTCGTCTCGCCGCGGCTGGCCATCAGCGACACGGCGGCCAGCACCGGCACCGTCGGCTGGCACACGCTGATGACGTGGCAGTTGCCGTAGATGCCCTGCAAGTGCCGGATGAACTCCTGCACATAGTTGACATAGTCGTCCAGGTGGAATTCGCCCTCGGACAGCGGCACGAGGCGGGCATTCTTCCAGTCGGTGATGTACACCTTGTGGCCGCGCAGCATGGTCTTGACGGTGTCGCGCAGCAGCGTGGCATAGTGGCCTGAGAGCGGCGCAACGATCAGTACCGCGGGCTGGCCCTTGAGCTTGGTCAGCGTGGGGATGTCGTCGGTAAAGCGCTTGAAACGGCGCAGCTCGCAGAAGGGCTTGTCGATCTCGATGCGCTCGTCCACCGCCACATGGGTGCCGTCCACGTCGATGGTCGTCAGGCCGAACACCGGCTTTTCGTAGTCCTTGCCCAGGCGGTAGATCAGGTCGTAACCCGCAGACACGCGCTGCGCAAACGGCGTCTGGCCCACCGGCGTGTTGGTGTTGGCAAACATCTTGGCGGCGGCTCGCGCAAAATCCGCAAAAGGCTCCATGAGGGAGCGCTGGGTTTCGTAGATCTGGTACAGCATCGTGGATGACTCTCAAAAATGAGATATGTTGCAGTGCAATATAACAGGCGGCCTGCCATCCTGCTGGAGGACAAACACCAATATAGTGCTTTCATTCCAGCCAGCCAGTCAGCTTTCTGGAAGAATCCGGCGGAACCGGACGGCGGCCACGGGTATCTATCAGGTGGTTATAGACCAAAACGATTCACATGCACAGAAGAACCGCACTTTCGGCCGTTGCCCACGCTCCCGTCCTGGGAGCTGCCACCGCCATCCTGGGAGCCCTCATGACCCCGCAGCCCGCCGCCGCAGCGCTCAACCAGCTCGCCAGCCTTAAAAAGTCCGAGCGGATGCCGGTGCTCTTTCTGGGGCACGGCAGCCCGATGAATGCGATTGACGACAACGACTGGCGCCGCAGCTGGCAGACCCTGGGTGCGGAATTCGGCACCAAACTGCCCAGGCCGCAGCTGATCCTCTGCGTGTCAGCCCACTTCCTGACCAACGGCTGGTGGCTCACCGCCATGGACAAGCCCAAGACCATCCACGACTTCGGCGGCTTCCCGCAGGCCCTGTTCGACCAGCAATACCCGGCGCCCGGGGCGCCGGCCGTGGCGCAGGACATCAGCAAGGCCATCACCTCGCCCCGGATCAACCTGGACACCGGCGAGTGGGGCCTGGACCACGGCACCTGGTCGGTCCTGAAGCCCATGTTTCCGAAGGCCGACATACCGGTCATGCAACTCAGCATCGACTATGGCCGCCCGGCGGCAGAACACTTTGCCCTGGGCCAGCAGCTCAAGGGCCTGCGCGAACGCGGCGTGCTCATTGTCGGCAGCGGCAACATCGTCCACAACCTGCGCATGCCAAGGCGCACCGGCCCGGTGCCGCCCTATGACTGGGCGACGGAGTTCGACAAGGTGGTGGCGGGACAGCTGGAGAAGGGCGATTTGAAGGCGCTGGTGGACTTCCAGAAGCTGGGCGCGGTGGCCCAGATGGCCCACCCGACCTATGACCACTACCTGCCGCTGCTGTATTCAGCGGGGGCGGTGGATGCGAAGGAGCCTGTGCGGATGTTCAACAACAACTTCCAGGGGCAGGCGATATCGATGCGGTCGGTGGTTTGGGGATAAGGCGCAAGTTAAATTAGCGCGATGATTATTCGAATCGACAACCTGACCCACCCCAAAATCCACGCCCTGCTCGAAGAGCATCTGGAAGACATGCGGGCCATCTCGCCGCCCGAGAGTGTGCATGCGCTGGACCTGGAGAAGCTGCGCAAACCCGACATCACCTTCTGGTCTGCCTGGGACGGCGACGAACTGCTGGGCTGTGGCGCGCTGAAGGAGCTTGATCCTCACCATGGCGAGGTCAAGTCCATGCGCACCTCGCGCAACCACCGGCGCAGCGGCGTGGGCCGCGCGATCCTGCAGCAGGTCATGGATGAGGCCGCGCGCCGGGCTTACACGCGGCTCAGCCTGGAAACCGGGTCGATGGCTGAGTTCCTTCCCGCGCAGCGCATGTATGAGAGCTTTGGCTTCAGCTACTGCGGCCCGTTTGCGGGGTATGTGGAAGACCCCAACAGCGTGTTCATGACAAAAATGCTGCGGTGAACCTGATGCGCTGACGAGCAAAGGCCTTGATGGCCGTCTACGCCGCTTCGCCTTCACCGGCGTCAGCGTCGCCCTCCACATGCTTGACGATGGTCACCGGCAGCCGGGATGCATGCAGCACGGCTTGCGACACAGAGCCCATCAGCGCGCCGCTCAGTGCACCGAGGCCGCGCGCGCTGATGATGATGGCGTCGCACTGGAGGCGTTCGGCGGTTTTCACGATCGTGTCTGCAGGGTCGCCCGAGCCGATCTCGCGCTCAAAGGCCACGCCTTCCGCGTTGAACATCGCTTCGGCAGATTCCATGGCGCGCGAGCCGACTGCGCCGCTGACGCGCTCAAGCACGTCCGAACCGGGGGCCAGCAGGACCTCATACAGGAAAGCCGGCTCCTGCACGCTGGTGAGCACGAAGCTGGCGTTCAGCCCCTCGCTTCGCAGGCGCAGGGCGTAACGGACGGCGTCCAGCGCACGTTCGGAGCCGTCAACAGGCAAAAGTATTTTCATGTTCTTTCAGGCTCAAGCACAACTGCCAAGTGTCGCTGATGCGGGCTTTCAGCCGGGCATCACACGGGCCATCTGAACGAGCTCGGCAAACAGGGCTTCAAGCGCGCGCGGCCGCATCTGGTAAGGGTCAAACTCTGCCTGCACGGCGTATTTGATGAATATCTTCTGGTTGGCTTCAGTGGTGGGCACAAGGCCCATTCGCCAGCAACCGTACAGCCGTACGTCAATCTCGCTGAAGCTCAGGATGGCGGCGTCCTTGTGGCGCGAATCGAGCAGGATGCGCTGGTACAGTGCGCTGACCGCCATGTGGTCACCCTCCAGGCATTGCAGGAAGATGCCATTGGACATCATGAGTGCGCCGGTCAGGCCGAGCGCGGCATTGTTGCGTTGGGAGGTCTGGACGATGTCCTTGATGTCGATGGGAGTGAGCGAGCCTTTGCTGCGGCTGGCATAGATGAGTCGAATGAGCATGATGATGACCGGCGCATCCCCCGGGTTCTGCAAGATGGCTGTCCAGGGGAAGGTCAAATTATCTTAGCGGGAGTTGTGGGTTCCTGCTGCCGCTGTACCGCAACGGCTTACCAGGCTGCGATGAAATTCCGCCCGCGTGCGCTGCCCAGCGCCTGGTCGATGCGGGCTTGCGCATCGGTGATGCCGTGGGCTTCGGGCCGGGCGTCTATGCCCACGCTGGACAGCCACTGTGCGAGCCGGTCTGCGCCGTCCTTTGCCGGACAGTCAAACAGGCTGCTCAGCAAGGCGTCCAGCCGTGCCTCACGCCCGGCTGCCAGCCGCCACGCAGACGGCAGCCAGATTGCGCAGGCCATGCCGTGGGGTATGCCCTGGTCCAGCGTGAGCGCGTAGGACAGGGCGTGGGCCAGCGCGGTGCGGGTTTGCGAGAACGCCAGGCCGGCTTCGAGCGCGCCCTGGCTGATGTCGGCGCGCAGCGCAGCGTTGGCCGGGTCGTGCAGGCTTTCCGGCAGGCTGTGCAGGATGCGCCTTGCGGCCGGCAGCGCAAAGTTGTCACTGACAGGGTTGGCATGGCGGTTCCAGAGAGCTTCCAGCGCATGCGCGAGTGCGTCCACGGCGCTGTCGCGGCTGACGGCAGGCGGGCAGCTCAGCGTGAGCTGCGGGTCAACAAAAGCACGCTGCGCGTAGCCAAAGGGCTCGTCGAGCGACCGCTTGCAGGGAGTGGCGGCCTCGGTGTCCCACACCGTGGCCCAACGCGTGACCTCGCTGCCGGTGCCTGCGGTGGTCGGCACCAGCCAGAGGTCGGCCAGTTGCAGGGCGGGCCAGGGTTGCAGGCCGCGCAACGCGGCCTGCAATGAATTGAAGTCGCCGGAAAGCGGCCGGCAACGCAGTACCTTGGCCAGGTCCAGCGTGGTGCCGCCACCGATGGCGAGCAGGACGGGCGTGTCGGGTGAGCCATTGCCGGTGCGCACGGCAGGCGACGATGCTGGCGAGGGGGCTGTCAGCGCAGGCCAGACAGTGGCGGCGAGTTCGCGTGCCCGGGCCAGGCTCGACAGGCTGTCGTCGCAGTCCTGCCAGAGCACGAGCTGGTGGCCCAGTGCCGGCGAGAGGCGGTCATGCAGGCCAAGCGCACGCGCGGGCGTGAAAGCCAGTACCACCACGCGGCGGCCTTGCAGTGCCGGCGCCAGCCGGTCCAGCGAACCCGGGCCGGCGTCCACCGCCACCGGCATGTGCCAGTGAAAGCCGGTGCCGGAGCCTGCGTTCAAATCAGCCTTTCGCGCAAGCGCGCGGAGATGACGTCGATGCAGGTGACGCTGACCACCAGTATCAGCAGCACTGCACAGGTCTGCGCATACTGGAAGCCGCGTATCACCTCATACAGCACCACGCCGATGCCGCCCGCGCCGACCATGCCGACGACGGAGGCGGCGCGCACATTGGACTCGAAGCGGTACAGGGTGAACGACACCCACAGCGGCGCCACCTGCGGCAGCACGCCGTAAACCACCTCCACCAGCTTGCGGGCGCCGGTGGCGCGGATGCCTTCCACCGGGCGCGGGTCGATGGCTTCCACCGCTTCGGAGAACAGCTTGGCAAGCGTGCCAGTGGTGTGGACTGCCAGCGCCAGGACCCCGGCAAACGGCCCGAGGCCCACCGCCACGATGAACAGCATGGCGAACACCATCTCATTGATGGCGCGGCAGGCGTCCATGAGGCGGCGCACCGGCTGGTGTACCCAGGGCGGCGCGATGTTGCTGGCGCTGAGCAAACCCAGCGGCACAGCCGCTATGACGGCCAGCAGCGTGCCCCAGATGGCGATGTGGAAGGTGACCAGCATCTCCCGCAGGTAGATGCGCCATTCCCGGAAGTCCGGCGGGAAGAAGTCTTTGGCGTAGGTGCCCATGTTGGCTGAGTCGCGCAGCAAATCAAGCGGGCGGATCTCCGCGCCGCGCCAGGCCCAGGCGAGCATGGCGATGGCGGCCGCCCAGCCGGCGTAGTACAGCCAGCCGGGGCGGTCCTGCGCGGCGCGTTGGCGCAACAGCGCCAGCGACGCCGCGCTGGGCGTGGCAAAGTCCGCGCCGGCCGTGCCGTTCGTACCCGTTGCGCCGCCGTGGGCTGTGGCCAGGCTCATTTCTTCAGTGCCACCAGCTTGCGGTCGATCTCTGCGAGCATCTTGCTGCGCTCGTCTGCATTGAGCTTGTCGTCAGAAGCCACCTTGGTGCGGTCGCGGAACAGCTCCAGCTGGCGGATGGGCGTGAGCTGGTCGTTGTTCGACTCGCGGAAGCCGCCGTAGCTGTAGATGTTCTTGAGGATGGTTTTCTCTTCTGCATCCGTCTTTGCGTAGCCGATCACGAAGGTCTTGATCTTTGCCTTGACCGCCGGGTCGAGGTCCTTGCGCCAGACGAACGGGTCGCTCGGGATCAGCGGGCTCTGCCAGAGCACGCGCAGCTGGCTGGCCAGCTCGGGCTTGGTGTTCTGCAGCTTGATGGTTTCCTCGGTGTTGCTCGTGGCAACGTCCACCTGCTTTGCCAGCGTAGCCTGGATATTGGCGCCGTGGCTGGCATTGCGGATGGTCTTGAACGCGCTGCGGTAGTCCACGTTGTTCTGGGCGAACACATAGTAGGTGGGCACGAGGAAGCCCGAGGTGGAGTTCGGGTCGCCGATGCCGAAGTTGATGTTCTTGGAGTTCTTCAGCACATCGTCCAGCGTCTTGTACGGGCTGTCCTTGTGGGTGATGAGCTGGCTGTGGTAGCCGAAGGTGCCGTCGGCATACATGACCTGGGCGAACACTTCACCGTTGGAGCGGTCCACCGCCTCCATGGCGGCCTTGTTGCCGTACCAGGCCACCTGGATCTTGTTGAAACGCATGGCTTCAATGACGCCTGCATAGTCGGGCGCATAGAAGGCGGTGACCTTCAGGCCGGTTTTCTTTTCCATGTCGCGGAAGAAGGGCTCCCAGCGTTCGCGCTGCGTGCTGGCCGAGTCGGTGGCGATGATGCCGAAGTTGATTTCCTGTGCCTGGGCGGCGGCGCTGAATGCCAGCGCGGCAACCAGCGGCAGCAGCGGGGTGAGGATGCGGGTGCGGTACTTCATGAGTTGCTCCAGAATTTGAAAGATGATGTGTGACAGGTGAGGGGTCAGGCCGCCATGGCTTCAGGCATGGCAAGGTCGTGTACGGGAATGGGCATGGCAGGCCCGGCGCTGCCTGGGGAACTGCCGTCTTCCGCCAGCAGTTCGTGTGCGGCGCTGCCGTACAGGTGCTCCAGGAATTGCGGTGTCAGGTCGGACGTCGGGCCGTCGTGGATGAGCATGCCGTTGCGCAGCGCGATCGCCCGGTCGCAGTAGCGGCGGGCCAGCGGCACGTTGTGAAGGCTGACGATGAGGGTCATGCCCTGCGTGCGGTTGAGTTCCAGCAGCAGGTCCATCACGCGGCGGGTGGATTCAGGGTCGAGCGAGGCTACCGGCTCGTCGGCCAGCAACAGGCGCGCGCCCTGCAGCAGCACCCGGGCCACGGCCGCCCGCTGCTGCTGGCCGCCCGACAGCGTGGAGGCCCGCTGGAAGGCCTGCGCCTGCAGGCCGACCGAAGCCAGCACGTCCAGTGCGCGGGCCTGCGCATCGGCAGGGAAGGTGCGGGTCAGCACGCGCCACAGCGGCATTTCTGCCGCCAGGCCTGTCAGTACATTGGTGAGCACCGGCAGGCGGCCCACGAGGTTGAACTGCTGGAAGACGATGCCGACGTCACGGCGCATCTGGCGGACCCCGGCAGACAGCCGGCCGTTGCGCTGCAACTCCTGGCCGAAGATTTCAACGCTGCCGCCATCGGCATCCAGACGTTCCAGCCCGCAGAGGCTGCGCAGCAGGGTGGACTTGCCCGAGCCCGAAGCCCCGATCAGCGCGACCCGCTCACCGGGACGGACTTCAAAGCCGACGCCGCTGAGGGCGCGCTGGGGTGCAGAGAATGTCTTGCTGGCGCTTGTGACTTTGACGGCGGATTGCATCCGCCAAAGTTAGCGGCACGCTGTGACAGCGGCGTGACCGATTTGTGACGGGCCTGTCACGCCATTGAAAAAGCCGCCCGGAGGCTCAGATCACCTTGGCAATCGACGCGCAGACGTAGTCGATGTTCTTGCTGTTGAGTGCGGCCACGCACATGCGGCCGGTGTCGGTGCCGTACACGCCAAACTCGTTGCGCAGGCGGACCATCTGGTCTTTGGTCAGGCCCGAGTAGCTGAACATGCCGATCTGGGTGGTGATGAAGCTCATGTCGGCCTTGACGCCGGCTGCCTTGAGCTTGTCCACCAGCAGGCTGCGCATTTCCTTGATGCGCACCCGCATCGCGGCCAGCTCCGACTCCCACAGGGCACGCAGTTCGGGGGTGTTCAGCACCATGGCCACCACGGTGCCGCCGTGGATCGGCGGGTTGCTGTAATTGGTGCGGATCATGATCTTGAGCTGGCTCAGCACACGGCCGGCTTCTTCCTTGTTCTCGCAGAGCACGCTCAGGGCGCCGACGCGTTCGCCGTACAGGCTGAAGCTCTTGGAGAACGAGGTGGACACGAAGAAGGTGAGGCCCGCATCCACGAACTTCTGCACCGCCGTGCCGTCTTCGGTGATGCCGTAGCCAAAGCCCTGGTAGGCCAGGTCCAGGAAGGGCACGAGGCCGCCGGCCTTGACGGCGGCGATGACCTGGTCCCACTGCGCAGCAGTGATGTCATAGCCCGTCGGGTTGTGGCAGCAGGCATGCAGCACGACGACGGTGCCGGCCGGTGCGGCCTTCAGCGCGGCCAGCATGCCGTCGAAGTTGATGCCGCGGTTGGCGGCGTCGTAGTAAGGGTAGGTGTCAACCTCGAAGCCGGCCTGGGTGAACAGGGCGCGGTGGTTTTCCCAGCTCGGGTCGCTGATGAGGACCTTGGCACCCGGGTTCAGGCGCTTCAGGAAGTCGGCGCCGATCTTCAGGCCGCCGGTGCCGCCCAGGGCCTGGATGGTGGCCACGCGGCCGGAGGTGACAGGCTCGCTGCCGGCGCCAAACACCAAGTTCTTCACGGCTGCGTCATAGGCGGCGATGCCGTCGATGGGCAGGTAGCCGCGGGCCTTGGGGTCGGCCATCATCTGCTTTTCAGCCTTCTGCACGCATTCGAGCAGGGGGAGCTTCCCGTTGTCGTCGTAGTACACGCCCACGCCCAGGTTGACCTTGTTGGGGTTGGTGTCGGCTGCAAACTGCTCGTTGAGGCCCAGGATGGGGTCGCGCGGCGCCATTTCCACGGCGGTGAAAAGAGACATGAAAAATCCTTGGATGGTTGTCAGTAGCTAAGTTGCCGGTCGTGTTGTACTCTGCCGGATTGCCCCGATTTTAAGGGTTGTCCCGACTGCCCTGCCGAAACAGAACATGCCCCAAGCCCTAGATACAGTTGCTGAAGTCGTCCCTGAAGGGGCCGCCGAGCCCGCCAAGGGCGAGTTCATCAGTTTTCCTGACTCGCCATTCGAGTTGTTCATGCCGTACCCGCCGGCCGGCGACCAACCCGAGGCGATCCGCCAGTTGGTCGAAGGTGTCAATGACGGCGAGGTGTTCCAGACCCTGCTGGGCGTGACAGGCTCGGGCAAGACCTTCACCATGGCCAACGTGATTGCCCGGCTGGGCCGCCCGGCCATCGTGTTTGCGCCCAACAAGACGCTTGCGGCCCAGCTGTACAGCGAGTTCCGCGAGTTCTTTCCAAAGAACGCGGTGGAGTATTTTGTAAGCTATTACGACTACTACCAGCCCGAGGCCTATGTGCCCCAGCGCGACCTGTTCATCG